>NZ_JAHKSJ010000021.1:0-158381 GCF_019024305.1 Cellulomonas algicola
CGCGATCCGCCCGCCTTGAGCGAGTCTTCATCTGCCGTCGCCCGTGCCTTGATGTCGGCGCGTCAGCATCGAGGAGTGCGACCGACCGGTCGCGGCTCTGGAGGTGCCCGCCATGCCCGACGTCGTCTCGTCACTCGGTGTGTGGGTGGTCGTGCCGGTCGTCCTCGTAGCGGTCGCAGTCGCGGTGTGGGCGATCGCCCGGCTCTTCCCGTCGCGGCCGCGTGGGGTCTCCGAGCGCCCGTGGTCGGCACACCGCCGCTGACGTCCGTCAGGCCGCCGGCAGCCTCACGGTGAAGGTGGCGCCGCGACCGGGCCCCGCGCTCGCCGCGCGGATCGAGCCGCCGTGGGCCTCGACGAGCGCCTTGCTGATGGCCAGGCCGATGCCCGAACCTCCGCTCGCACGGTCCCGTGCGGTCCCGACGCGGTAGAAGCGGTCGAAGACGTGCGTGAGGTGCTCTGGCGGGATCCCCTCGCCGGTGTCCGTGACGACGACGCTGACACCGTCGCCTTCGCGTTCGGCGCGGACGACGATCTCACCGCCGCTCGGCGTGTGGCGCAGCGCGTTCGTGACGAGGTTGTCCATGACCTGGGACATGCGGTGACGGTCGGCGAGCACGGCCGGCAGCCCAGGCGTCGCAGTGCCTGTGAGCGTGACGCCCCGAGCCGCTGCCCGTTCTTGTGCGGCGTTCACGGCGGCGTCGACCAGCTCCCGTGGCGGCGTCAGCTCGGCGTCGAGAACGACGTCACCCGCCTCCGCGTGCGTCACGGCGGCGAGGTCGGCAGCGAGCCGGGCCAACCGGTCGGCCTGCTCGTGCAGGACGGCGATGGTGGTCGCGTCGAGCGGCTGCACACCGTCCTCGACCGCTTCGAGGTAGCCCTTGATCGTGGCGACCGGCGTCCGGACCTCGTGCGCGAGGTCGGCGAGCAACCGCCCGCGCAGCCGTTGCGCCTCCTCCAGCCGGTCCGCCAGCCGGTTGAAGGACTCGGAGAGGTCGTCGAACTCCGCTCCGAGGCCGGGCGAGGGGACGCGGACGTCGTAGTGGCCGGCACCGAGCGAGGTGGCAGCCGTCGACACCGCCGCCAGCGACCCACCGATCCGCCTCGTGAGGACGAGGCTCACGGCGGCCGCCGCTGCTGCCGCCGCCACGAGGGCGATGGCGGACGCGACCGTCGTGGCAGACGTGAAGGCCTCCTCGACGTGCATGTCCGCCATCGCATGGTCGGAGATGCCCGCGCGCATCAGGTGCTCGTGGAACACCGTGGGACCCACGGCCGCGACGACGATCCATGCCGTGGCGGCTGCCGTCGCCAGCACGATCCCGATCGCCACCAGGAGCCGCGACGCCAGGCCGAACCGCCGCGCCGAGCTCGTCACTCGCCGGTGCCGATCCGGTAGCCGACGCCGCGGACAGTGCGGACGAACCGCTGTTCCTTCGCGGTGTCGCCGAGCTTCTGCCGGACATGGAGGACGTGCACGTCGACGAGGTGATCGTCGCCGACCCACCCCGGACCCCACACCACGTCGATCAGCGCTCGGCGCGAGAGGACGATGCCGGGCCGCGACGCGAGCGCAGTCAGGATGTCGAACTCGGTCCGTGTCAGCTCGATGCGGCGGCCGTCGAGGTGCGTCTCGCGGGCGTCGACGTCGACGCGGAGCGGGCCGATCTGCAAGGCGGGGGAGGCAGGCGCGGGGGTCGACGTCGACTGCCGCGGGCGCCGCAGGAGCACGTTCACGCGCGCCATCAGCTCACGCGGGCTGAACGGCTTCGTGACGTAGTCGTCGGCACCGACGGAGAGCCCGATCAGGGTGTCCACCTCTTCCGCTCGCGCGGTGAGCATGACGACGTAGCAGTCGGTGAAGGTCCGGAGCTGGCGGCACACCTCGATGCCGTCGACGCCCGGCAGCCCGAGGTCGAGCACCACGACGTCCGGATCGACCTGCCGGACGACCTCCACGGCCTGCGCGCCGTCGTGGCAGAAGGTCACCGCGAACCCGTCGCGCTCGAGGTATCCACCGACGAGCGTGGCGAGGGCGACCTCGTCGTCGACGACGACGGCGCGTCGCGCGGCGACGGGTGCGGGTGTGGACGTCATTGCTCCATCTTCGGGGACCGACGACCGGTGTCCCGGGACTTCACGAAACCTTGATCGAACGGCGAGCGGTCCTTCGAGGCGCCCGGGCGAGGCTGGGGTCCGTCAGAACGACCCGAGGAGCCCTCTGTGCCGGTCCACGCCCGTCCACCCGTGCGGATCACTGTCGTCCAGGCGCATGCGTGCCACCTGTGCGACGACGCGAAGGCTGTGCTCGCCGAGCTGGCGAAGGATCATCCGATCGTCGTCGACACCGTCGAGGCCGAGTCCGACGCGGGCCGCGAGCTCGTGGCACGGCACCGGCCGCCGCTCGCGCCTCTCGTCCTGGTCGACGGGGTGTACTTCTCCGCCGGGCGGCTGCCCCGCCGCAAGCTGGAGCGCACGCTCACCGCACGCCCCCACCCGCTGCAAAGGGCACAGGCCTGATGGGTACCGAGCTCCTCGCGACCGGCAGCATCCTGGCCGCGTTCTTCGCCGGCGGCGTCGCGCTCTTCGCGCCGTGCTGCATCGTCTTCCTCGCACCGTCCTACCTCGCGGGGGCGGTCAAGAACGCTCGCTGGCGCCTGCTGCCGCTGACGTTCGTCTTCGCCGCCGGGCTCGCTGCGGTGCTCGTGCCGATCACGCTGGGCGTGAGCGCGCTCGCCGGTGCGATCGCGCGCTACCACGCGCCGTTGTACTGGGCCGGGGGAGTGCTCATGCTGGCGCTGGCGGCGCTCGCCTTGTCCGGGCGCATGTGGTCGTTGCCGTCGTTCGTCCGGGCACCCGACACCGCGCGGGGGGACACGGCCAGCTTCTTCGCCCTGGGCATCTTCTCGGGCATCGCCTCCTCCTGCTGCGCGCCGGTCCTCGCGGGCGTCATGACGCTGTCCGCCCTCTCCGGGTCGTTGGCCGGTGGGTTCGCGCTCGGCCTCGCGTACGTCTTCGGGATGGTGTTCCCGCTCTTCGTCATGGCGCTCCTGTGGGACCGCGCTCGGCTGGGGGAGCGGCGCCTGATGCGCGCGCGGCTCGTCCGGCTGCACGCCGGTCGATTCTCGCTCGTGACCAACACGATCAACGTCGCCGTGGCGATCGCCTTCGCGATCATGGGGCTCCTCGTCATCGCGCTCGCCGCGAGCGAGGACATGACCGGTGGGACGTCGGCACAGGACGCCGCCAGCCGCGTCCTGACGCGTACGTTCGGCGCCGTGCAGAGCTGGCTCGCCCCCGTCCCCGAGGTCGTCCTGGGCATCGGGCTCCTCGCCCTCGCCGGGGCGTTCGTCTGGGGCGCTTTGGTGGGCCGCCGCGCCCGGACGTCGAGCGCGGGCGTCGAGCCCCTGGAGAGCGAGCCGTCGACGGCTCACGACGCGGACATCGTGCCGCACGAGCCGACCTGCCATGAGTCGGCGACAGCTACCACGGAAGGGACCACACGATGACGTCCGGGACCGCTTCACGACGGCGTGAGGAGCGCGAGGCCGCAGCAGCGCGAGCCCGTGCGGCAGAGCAGCGGGCCGAGCGACGCGCAAGGCTGCGGACCTGGGTCCTGTGGGGCGTGGGCGCCGTCGTTGTCGGCGTCCTGGTCACCGCCGGGCTGCTGTCGTCCCGACCGACGGCCTCGAGCGAGGTCCGTGAAGCCCCGCCGTTCACACTGCCCACATCCGACGGCTCCGAGGTGTCGCTGGCCGACTACCGCGGCGAGCCCGTGGTCCTCTACTTCAACGAGGGGGCCGGCTGTGACTCGTGCCTGCAGCAGATGGCCGAGATCGAGAAGGACCCCGACTTCGTCGAGGCCGGGATCACCGTCCTGCCGATCGTCATGAACACGGCCGACCAGATCAACGCAGATCGCGAGCGTCTGGGGGTGGAGTCACCGTTCCTCCTCGACGACGGCACCGTCTCCGAGGCGTACGGCACGCTCGGCACCGGCATGCACGAGGGCCTTCCGGGGCACGGCTTCGTCCTCGTCGACGCCGAGGGCCAGCAGGTCTGGCAGGGCGACTACCCCTCGATGTGGCTCGCGCCCGACGACCTGCTCTCCGAGGTCCGACGGCACCTCTGACCCGCGTTCCGATCCACCACACGAAGGAGAAGCGCATGTCCTGCTGCCAGCAGAACGACGTCACCGAACCGGAGAGCACCAGCACCGAGCCTCAGCAGTGCTGCAGCTCGTCCGAACCCGCCGCGGGCGGATGCTGTTCGCAGACGCCTGCCGCCTAGGTCCGCACCGACCGCACCGTCCCGACGTTCAGGAGATCCCCATGACCACGACCGCACGCCGCCGCCTGGTAGCCGCAGCGGCCGCCACGACCCTCGCCCTCACGCTCGCCGCATGCTCCGGGGGCGACGCCTCTGAGGGCACCGGCGCTGGCGAGTCGCCGACCACCGCCGAGACCTCCCAGACCGAGGCACACAACGACGCCGACGCCCAGTTCGCTCAGATGATGATCGTCCACCACGAGGGCGCGATCGAGATGGCGGAGCTCGCCGTCGAGCGCGGCGAACGACCTGAGGTGGTCGCCCTCGGGGAGCGGATCTCCGCCGCCCAGGGCCCCGAGATCGAGCAGATGACCGGGTGGCTCGAGGCATGGGGTGAGCCCGGCCCGGACGAGATGGGGCACGGCGGCATGGACCATGGCGGGATGGACATGGACGGCATGGACCAGGAGGGCGCGATGGCGGACCTCGACGGCCTGTCCGGAGCGGACTTCGACCGGCGCTTCCTCGAGCTCATGATCGAGCACCACAAGGGCGCCATCGTGATGTCCGAGCAGCAGCTCGAGGACGGCGAGAACGCCGACGCGCTCGCGCTCGCACGCACGATCATCGACGCACAGACGGCCGAGATCACGGAGATGACGAACCTGCTGAGCGACATGTAGTCAGCGCACGAGCAGGGCCGGCCACCGCGGGTGCGATGGCCGGCCCTCGTCGTCTCAGCCGTCCTGGCAGACGGTCCAGCCCGTCGGTGCCGCTGGTCGTCGCCGGGTGGTCGTCAGCCCAGGCGGATAAAGGTCGGGCTCGACTGCCAGATCTCGCGCAGCTGGATGGTCTTTCCGGGACGCGGGGAGTCCACCTGCATGTCGCCGCCCGCGTAGATCGCGACGTGCCCCGGGGACCAGATCAGGTCGCCCGGCTGCGCGTCGGCACGGGACACGACCGTCCCGGCGTAGCGCTGCTGGCTCGAGGTCCGGGGGAGGTTGATGCCGACCTGCGCGTACACGTACGACGTGAAGCCCGAGCAGTCGAAACCGGAAGGAGTCGTCCCGCCCGACACGTACGGCACGCCGATGTACCGCATCGCGATCTCGACCACCGCACTTCCGGACGCGCTCGCCGGCACCTCCACGGAAGGGGCCGCGGCTGCCGGCGCGGCCGCGGGGGTGGTGGCGCGGCGCTCCTGGGAACGGCTCGACGCCGTCGCCCGGGTCTCGGCCGGAGCCGGGGCCGGAGGCGGAGGCGGGGCGACCGCGGTGATGACGGGAGCGTCGAACGTCCACGTCGCCTCGGCCGGCGCCGTGACCACCCGCGCACCGATGAGGGCACGCGCGGCCGCCGTGGCGGCGTCCGTGTCAACTCCGCCGATCGACTGGGCAGACTCGCGCGGGTGGTCGGCGTACGTCGGTGCGGCAGCGAGCCCGAAGGCAAGTCCGGAGGCAGCTGCGACGGCGACGGAGCGTCGGCCGGCTTCGTTCACGCTGTCGGTGGAACGGACCACCAGGTCGTCAAGGGCCGTGCGTGGACGACGGGCCGCACGGTGGCGGGAACTCGCGGAGCGAGCGGGCATGGAAGAACCTCCCGAACGCCTGCGAGGTTAGCTGTCGGGTTCGGGCGGAAGTCTCCCGGCCACATCGTGGCTTCACCCCGAGGGCACCGTGGTGCCCGCACTCCTGGGTCCCCCGTCCCTGCCTCTCGTGCTCGATGTGCGGCCTCGGGGTCGGCAGGGTTCGGCGCCCACCGAGGACGTGCCGGCGGTGCACCGGCAAGTCGAGGCTAGACGAGCGTCCGCCTTCGCCGACCCCGCCGACACGAAACTCAACGGGATCTTCATAGAAGGAGACCAAGGGCCCAGACGGCGTTCGCTGCGCCCGCTGGGGGGGTGACTTCATCAAACCTTGAGCAAATCGCGACGCCGCTCGGCACGGCTCGGGTGAGGCTGGTCATGCGCGGGCCGCGACCTCGCCAGCGCACCTCCTCCCGCCATCGATCAGGACGACCTCATGAACCGCATGCCCCGCCGCGCCGTGGCGGCTCTGACTGCGCTCGTCGCCGCCACCCTCGTGACCGCCTGCTCCGACGCCGACGGTCGACAGACGCCGGCGGCGCCGGTCGCCACTGCGAGCGACGGGCACGCCCATTCACACGACGACGACCAAAGCTCGGGCTCGGCACTGCCCGGTGAGCATGTGCACGGTGTCGCGATCGACGCGGCCGACGGTCGCGTCTACCTCGCGACACACGAAGGACTGTTCCTGCGCGACGGCTCGGAGTGGACCCGCGTCGGCCCGGTCATCGACCTCATGGGCTTCACCGCGGCCGGTCCTGGGCACTTCTACGCCTCCGGCCACCCGGGCGCGGGAGTGGACCTCCCGAACCCGGTGGGGCTCATCGAGTCGACCGACGCCGGGGAGACATGGCAGCCGCTCTCACGTCAGGGGGTGTCCGACTTCCACGCGATGACCGCGTCGCAAGAGGGCGTCGTCGCGTTCGACGGCTCACGCCTGGAGAGCACGAGCGACGGCACGACGTGGCGTCCGCTCCCCGTCCCGGTCCCGCCCTTCGCGGTGGACGTCTCGCCCGACGGCGCAACTCTCGTAGTCACCAGCGAGTCCGGCCCAGTGCGGTCCACGGACGGCGGGGCGCAATGGGAGAAGATCGCCGACGCGCCGCTGCTGCAGGTGGTCGCGTGGGCCGATGACGACACGGTGGTCGGGGTGACCCCGGACGGGGTCGTCGCGGTGAGCGAGGACCGCGGGGCCACGTGGGAGCAGAAGGCGGAGCTCGAAGCTCTGCCCCAAGCTCTCGCTGCGGTGCGAGGGTCGGACGGCTCGCTCCGCGTCATCGCGATCACGCAGGGTGGCGCCTTCGAGTCGCGCGACCTCGCCGCGGGGTTCGCGCCGCTCGGCGACGGATGAGCCGTCGAGCGGATATCCACGGATTCTTCATGGGATAACCGGGGCGCGTGCGGGGTCGGTCGCCAACAGTGGTGCGGAACCCGACCCCGACCGTGGGAGAGCACTCATGTGGACCTGGACCCGTCGACGCAAGACCGCGCTGCTCGCCGTGAGTCCTCTGCTCTTGGCGGCGTGCGGCGCGGCGACCGCGATCCCTGCCGGCCTGGACTCACCCGTGCCTACCCTCTCGCGGACAGCGGACCCCGGGGTGTCGGGCACGGTCTGGGTCGCGAACGAGGGTGCCGGCAGCCTCTCGGCGATCGACGCTGCGACCGGGGAGGTTCTGACCACGGTCACCGGAATCCCGAGCCCGCACAACGTCCAGGCCAGCCCCGACGGGGCGACCGTGTGGGCGGTCAGCGGTCACAACAGTGCGCTCGTCGCACTCGACGGTGTGACCTCGCGGCTCCTGATGACCGCCGCCACAGGCGCGAGCCCTGCTCACGTGGTCGTAGGTCCGGACGGATCGTCGGTCTACGTGACCAACTCGGACGAGGACACTCTCGCTCGGTACGACGCAACCACCGCGAGCTCGACCGGCACGGTCTCCCTCAGCGCGGGCCCACACGGTCTGCGGCCGAGCCGTGACGGGGCATCGCTCGTCGTCGCCGGAACGACGGCGGGCGCGATCGACGTCGTCGACCCGCGGAACCTGACACGAACGACGAGCATCGCGGTGGGCAGCTCGCCCGTGCAGGTCGCCGTCTCCGACGACGGCGCCTTCGCGTACGTGAGCCTCGCCGGGGAGAGCGCCGTGGCGAAGGTCGACCTCGCCCGCCACGAGGTCGTCCAGAAGGTCACCGTCCCCACGCCTCCCGTGCAGCTCTACCTCACCCCGGACGGTGCCCGGCTGCTCTCCGCCGACCAGGGCACCGCCGACGCGCCCGGCGACACGGTGTCGATCATCGACGTGGCGACCATGACCGTGACCGGGACGGTGACCACAGGAGCGGGGCCGCACGGCGTCGTCGTCGACCCGAGCGGGCGTCTCGCCTGGGTGACCAACCTCTACGCCGACACGGTCTCGGTGCTCGACCTCACAGACCTCGCCGTGACGGCAACGATCACGGTCGGGGACATGCCGAACGGGATCTCGTTCTCCCCGGTGACGGCCACGGGGGGCCTTGCCGAGACGGCGGTAGACGTGCCGGACTACTCGGCCGACGCGGCGGGCGATGAGGGTGACGACGCGGGGCACGGACACGGCGAGGGCGACCACCACGGCTGAGCAGACGCTCGCCAGGCGATCACCTCTCCGGAGGCGAGCGGCGCAGCGGCGCCTTCCCGAGGGGTGTTCGCGGTAGTGTCGCCACCTCGTCGACCCGGACCCGATGGCCGTGCAGCTCCGGGCGAGCCTCGAGGCGACGTCGGATCTCGTCGGCGGGAACCGCGTCCCCGTCATGGGGCACGACGAGGACTCGGATCTCGTCCGATGCCGTCTCCGCGAGCTGCCACATGTCCACGGGGAACTGCTCCACCACGTTCCTCAGCACCGTGAGGTCGCCGGCGTGGGTTCGTCCGGCCGTGCTCAACGTGTCCTCGGCGCGGCCCTCGAGGGTCTCGAGCAGCCGGTACGGCCGCCCGCACGGGCAGTCACCGGAGCCGATCGCTACGCGGTCGGACAGCTCGTACCTGATCAGCGGCACGGTGCGAGAGAAGAGCACCGTCACCAGAAGTCTCGCTCCGGTAGTTCCCATGGGAACCGGCGCCCCAGCGGCGTCGACCGGTTCGACGATGACGAGGTCGTCGTACAGGTGGCGCCGGCCGAGCTCGCATGTCGAGGCGATGCCGGCCGTCTCCGTGGCGGCGTAGACGTCGAACGGTGCCCTGTCCCACGCGGTCGTCATGACCCGCGCCGCGCTCTCGCTCAGGACCTCGGAGGCAGACATGACCGCCCGAGGCCGGATGCGCAAGGACCCGTCGATCTGCGCGAGTGCGAGCGGCCGCAGCGCTGAGGAATAGCCGACCAGCACCTCGGGTGCGAAGGCGTTGAGAGCGCTGACGGTCTCGCTCAACGGTGCCGTCGCGTCAAGCCGCAGCGAGCGGATCAAGGGCGAGCGGGCCGACGCTGCGACCACCGCGCTCTGGTGGGTGGGGTTGCGCGAGCTCACCACCGCCATGCGAACCGGCCGCATGCCTGTGGGGGTACCCGCCCAGACGGTCGCCCGTGCGTAGGACGCGAGCACAGTCGCCCACTCCTGGTCGTCCCAGACGAGGACTGCGCGCACACCTGTCGTCCCCGCGGTAGCGGCTGTGCGCCAGCGGCGGCGCCAGCGCGCGCCGGGGTCGCCGCTCGAGTCACTCAGCTGCCGGAGGTGCTCCTCGATGGCTGCGAGCGTCATGTCCCGCGTGGTGAGGACGTCGTCGAACGCGTCCATCAGCATGGGCTTCGTGACGGGAGGCAACTCCGACAGCGGTGCGTCGACGAGCCCTGCATGGTGGCGCTCGTAGAACGTCGACCGGGTCACTGCCCACCGGCGCAGCTCCGCCAACCGCGCTTGGCGGTAGACGTGGACCTGTTCACGCGACCACCGATCCCGGTGCGCGAGCCGGCGTCGTTCGGCGAGCGCGCGCACGAGGACTTCGACGTCCATGTGGCCTCCTCCGTCGATCCGTCCCGGCTCGATCCTGCTCTTGTCGGGTTGAGGAGGGATCACGGTGCTCCTGAGGTCGGGTCAAGGCTGCCTGCCTCTCACGATCGACGGCGCAGCACCTCCGCCGTCAGCTGCGGGACGACCTCGAACAGGTCGCCCACGACCCCGAAGTCGGCGATCTCGAAGATCGGTGCGTCGGGATCGTTGTTGATGGCGACCACGACGCCCGCCGACTGCATGCCACCGCGGTGGTGGACGGCTCCCGAGACGCCAGCTCCGACGTAGAGCGCCGGGCTCACGGTTGCACCGGTCTGCCCGATCTGGGTGTCGGCGGCGATCCACCCTTCATCCGTGGCGACACGCGTCGAGCCCACCGCGCCTCCGAGTGCGGCGGCGAGCTCCCGCAGCGGCCCGAAGTCGCCGCCGGTACCACGGCCGCCCGCGACGACGACCCGGGCGCTGGAGAGCTTCGGACCCTCCGCCGCTATGCTCGAGGTCCGAGAGCTCAGGCGCAGCCCACGCAGTTCATCGCCCTCGGGCAACCGATGCCGACGAATCGAGGGCTCTGTACGAGCGTCGTGCGCAAGCACATGTGACGGCTCCGGGCGCAGCGTGACGACACAGCGCTCAGCGAGCGACTCCGCGACGACGGACCACATGGACGCGAACGCGAGCTGTTCGGTCACCAGGCGACCGTCGGCGCCACGGCCAAGGGACCGCGCGTCGAGGAGGAGTCCGGCACCGAGCTCGCGGGCGGCGAGCGCGGCGATCTCGGCGTTCCGCGGACTCGCCGCCAGTACGACGGTCGTCGCGTCCGCGGACGCGGCAACCCTGGTCAGCGAGCGCGCGACGGTCGGTGCGAGAAGCGCCACGTCAGCTGGCGCCTCGACGAGGTGCGCGGCCGCGACGCCGTAGGCGGCGAGCTCCTCGAGCGCCCCTTCAGGGCCGGCACCGACAAGAACAGCGTGGACCGGCCCGAGGTGACGAGCCACGGCCAGGATCTCCCAGGCCGACGGCGCGACCCCTCCGTGGTCGTGGTCGACGAGAACGAGCACCGGGTCAGGCTGCGTGGTCATGGTTGTCCCCATCAGATGAGTTGGTGGGCGGCGAGGAAGTCGGCAATGCGCACCCCGGCATCGCCCGTGTCGGTCAGCAGCACGCGGCCGTCCCGCGGCGGGCGGAGCGTGCTGGTCGCAACGCGCGTCCGGGCGCCGGACCGCCCGACCTCGTTCGGAGCGATCGCGAGGTCGGCGAGCGTCCAGAGCTCGACGGACTTCTTCCGCGCGGCCTGGATTCCCTTGAAGTTCGGGTACCTCGGCTCGTTCGCCCGGTCCGTGATGCTGACGACGGCGGGAAGCGGTGCCACCAGCGTCTCCTCGGCGTCCTCGAGGTGACGATGAACCTCGAGGCTCGCGCCTGCGACGTCGATCCGCGCCGCGAGGGGCGCCGTCGGCCAGCCGAGCTCGGCGCCGAGCAGCGCCGGCAGCACGGCCATCTGACCGTCCAACGACGACGTTCCCGTGAGTACGAGGTCGACAGGCGCTCGTTCACCGACGCGGCGGACAGCCGACGCGAGCACGCGTGCGGTCGCGAAGACGTCGGATCCCTCGAGTGTCTCGTCGCGAACATGGACGCCGTGGTCGGCACCGACCTGCAGCCCCCGACGAACCGCGTCCTCGGCCCGAGCTGGTCCCATCGTCAGGACGGTGACCTCTCCGCCGTGCGCCTCGACGAGGACGAGCGCTGCCTCGAGCGCGTACTCGTCCAACTCGTTCAGCGTGCCGGCGTCCTGGTCCCGGTCGACGCGGCCGTCCTCCGTGAACCTCCTGTCCGACTGGACGTCGGGGACGTGCTTGACGCACACCACGATCTGCACCTGCTGCTCCTCTCGGTCACCACTCGCGCGGTCGCGACCTGCTCGACCCGCCTGCCCTCCAGATCGAGGTCGGTCCAGGGCGCGACGACCGTACGAGGACCGGTCCTGCCACGAACCGCACCGAAGGTCCCGGATCGGCCCGGCTCAAGGGGATCGCCCGTGGACCTTGATCGAACCTTCATGCGGATCGGACCGCTCATCGATCGAGGCCCTGCAGAACGTCGGTACCGTTGATCAAGTGCCCGATCGCTCGACCACCCCTCCGCGCCCTGCATCGCGTCCAGGGCTGACCGCCTGCAGCCTGTGCGCCGGCGAGACCCTGGGTGTCCACGACCCGCTGGAAGGCGGGCAGCTCGCGCGGCTCGAGGCGCTGCGCAGTCGCGGGCTTGCCGACCTCACGTTGTCGGAGTGCCTCGACGAGTGTGAGCGCGGCGACGTCGTCGTCGCGCGACCGAGCGCCGTGGGCCGACGCGCTTCGGGCCGACCGGTGTGGTTCGAACGTCTCGCAGGAGACGAACTCACCCATGAGCTCGAGCGGTGGCTCGAGAAGGGTGGCCCGGGCGTCGCCGAGCAGCCTGCGGCGCTGCGGCCGCTTCAGATCGACCGATCGCAGCCGGAGATTCCGCCGGCCGAGTGATCCGCCCGCCCGCGGCGTCGCCGGATGCCAGCCCGCCAGCCGGCCAACGGGTCTACTAGGCCCTGACTCGTCTGGCACTAGGGCTGGCCGCGTGAGTCACGTCGGGTGTTTGGCCGCCAACCCGCACTCCCGGAAGTGTGGGCGATCGGAACCGGACCGTGAGCACGGCGGCGCTGTCGTGGTCATGACGCTGCACCGGCTCACCGCAGGCGCGGGCTACCGCTACCTGCTCCGGCACATCGCCACCGGGGACTGCGAGCGGCACGGACCGTCGCCGATGGCTGCCTACTACGCCGCCTCCGGAAACCCACCCGGCCGCTGGCTGGGGCGTGGGCTCGCCGCGCTGGGTGGCGGCCCCGCACCCAGCACCCCGCAGGATGCCGCAGTACGACCTGGGACAGTGGTGACAGAGGTGGCCATGGCGCGGCTCTACAGCCGTGGTCTTGACCCGTCGACGGGCGCACCGCTCGGCCGCCGCTACACCCCAGCGACCTCGCCGGCCGACCGCGTCGCCGCCCAGGTGCGCGCGCTTCCCGGCGATCTCACCGCGGAGGCGAGGCAGCGGGCGGTGGACGCGATCACGAAGGTGGAGCTCGCGAAGGAGACGTCGCCCTGCATCGCCGGCTTCGACCTCACGTTCACGGTCATGAAGTCGGTCTCCACCCTCTGGGCAGTCGCCGACGGGACGACTCAGGCCGCGGTCTACGCGGCCCACCGGCGAGCCGTGGGCGTGTCGCTGCAATTCCTCGAGGACCGTGCGCTCTTCACGAGGACCGGTGCCGCAGGATGCCGGCAGGAGCCGATCGGAGGTGCCGTCGCCGCGGCGTTCGACCACTGGGACTCACGGGCCGGCGACCCGAACCTCCACACCCACCTGGTGGTGGCCAACAAAGTCCAAGGGCTCGACGGTGCGTGGCGCTCGCTCGACTCGCGGGCACTGCACCACGCGGTCGTCACGATCAGCGAGCTGTACGAGGCCCTTCTGGTCGACGAGCTGGCGAGAAGCCTGCCCGTGCGGTGGAACTGGCGCTCCCGCGGGCCGAGGCGGACGCCCGCGTTCGAGCTCGACGGCGTCACAGACGAGCTCATGGCGGCGTTCTCGCAGCGGTCGACTCAGATCGACGCGGCGATGACGACCGAGGTCGCGGACTTCGCGGCGACGCACGGACGCGCGCCGAACCGGATCGAGATCCTCCGGCTGCGTCAGCAGGTCGCTCGGGCGACCCGGCCAGCGAAAAAGGTGCGCGCGCTGGGACGGCTCGTCGAGCGATGGAGGCGCCGGGCGAGCGAGGTGACGGGGGAGACGCCTGAGCAGCTGACCTCCCGCGTCATCGGCGCGTCATCGGCGCGACCCGTCCGCCGGTCCGACCTCGCTCCGCCTGTGGTGGACGTCCTTGCGACGCACGTGCTGAACGGCGTGCGCGAGCGGCGCGCGACGTGGACCCGGTGGAACGTGATGGCCGAGGCGCTCCGCGTCACCAAGCCGCTCATCTCCGCGAGTGTGGAAGACCGGTTGCGGATCGTCGACGACGTGTGCGACGCCGCCCTGCGGCGGTGCGTCAGCCTCGAGGCCGCGCCAGCGTTCCCGTCATCCGGACGCTACGCGCGCCAGGACGGCTCGAGCGTGTTCGAGCGCCCTGGTGAGCACACCTACACCGACATGGTCATCCTCGATGCTGAGCACGCGCTCCTCGCCGCAGCCGCCGACACGTCGGCGCCGACGTCACGCATGATGCGCGTTGACGACGCGCTCGAGCTGGCGTCAGACCAGCTCGCCGCAGTCGCCTCGATCTCCTCCTCGGGGAGGTTGGTGGACGTCCTGGTGGGACCGGCGGGGTCGGGCAAGACGACCGCCCTCGCCGCCCTTCGCCACGTGTGGGAACGGCAGCACGGGCACGGATCGGTGATCGGCCTGGCGCCCTCCGCCTCTGCGGCAGCAAACCTCGCGGGAGCGCTGGGCATCGCGTGCGAGAACACCGCCAAATGGCGTCATGAGACGACGGGTTTGGGCGGCGAGCAGCGCCGCGCCGTCATCCAGCGACTGATCGACGGGAGGTCGGCGATTGGCGGCGACATACGACGGCTGCGGCTGGTCGACACAGCGCTGATGAGCCTGACTCGCGAGGCGCGACGGTGGCAGATCAGCGATGGTCAGCTGGTCATCGTCGACGAGGCGTCGCTCGCCGGGACGCTCATGCTGCGGGAGCTCGTCGACCAGGTCGCCCGGGCCCGCGGCAAGGTGCTGCTTGTCGGCGATCACCAGCAGCTCTCCGCTGTCGACGCCGGTGGTGCCTTCGGACTGATCGTCGACACGACCGGGGGAGCGCAGCTGCGCACGCTGTGGCGGTTCGCGGAGGAGTGGGAGGCGCGGGCGACCATCCGGCTGCGAGCCGGCGACGCGCGCGTGCTGGACGAGTACGAGGACGCAGGGCGGCTGCGCGCCGGACCGGCCGAGTCGATGCTCGAAGAGGCGTATGCCGCGTGGTCGGCGGACGTGGCGTCGGGTGCGACGACGATCCTGCTGGCGCCCGACGCGGCGACGGTCGCGGCGCTGAACACACGCGCCCACAACGACCGGGTGCAGGAGGGCCTCGTCGCGCGGGACGGTGTGACCACCAAGAGCGGCACGATGATCTGCGTCGGAGACCGCGTGGTGACCCGCCTCAACGACCGCGGGTTGCGCGCCGCGCACGGCCACGTCAGGAACGGCGACCTGTGGGACGTGAAGGCCGTGGGGGCCGACGGCCACCTCGTCGTCGTGGCGGCGAGGACTGCGCTGGCGAGGCGAGGCGTCGTCGGGACTGCGGGCTCTGACGAGGCACGGTCAGTGACGCTGCCGGCCGAATACGCGACGGACAACGTCGACCTCGCCTACGCGACGACGACACATCGCGCGCAGGGGATCACCGTCGACCTCGCCCACGTCCTGGTCCACCCCGGCATGACGCGAGAGAACCTGTACGTCGCAATGACGCGGGGAAGGCGCAGCAATCGCCTCTACATCTCGGTCGATCCCGTGAACCCCGAGTGCGACGAGCTGCCGGATCCCCATGCCGCTGGCGACGCGCACGAGATTCTCGAGTGCATCCTCGCGACCAGTGGCGCGGAACGGTCGGCGACGGCCACGATCGCCCTTCGCGAGGCAGAGTCGACGTCGGTGCGACGACTCGAACCGATCATCCGCACCATCTACGCCGACGCCGCGCGCGCCAGGTGGACGGAACGGCTGCACGCCTGCGGCCTCAATGCCACATCCGTTCGGGACATCGCGGCGTCGCCCGAGAGCGGCGGGATCTTCATCGCTCTCGACCGCATCACGGCTCTGACATCGCGCCCGACGGGCGTCGTCCGAGGACTGGTGAACGGGATCCACGGACCTGACGCGTCCATGCGCCTGCTTGCAAGAGCCCGGGCATGGATCGAGCGAGTCGTTGAAGAGCAGGACGCGACGCCGGCTCCCCGTTTCCGCGTCGGTCTCGATGCAGACGGCATCGAGATTCTCGAACGGGTCGAGGGCCTCATGGCGGAGCACGACGCGACCCGGAGAACCGCAGACGGGGTGAACGACGAGTCTTGGCGAGGCCTGTGCGCCGAAGCAGCCGAATCGGGCACGCCCGACGAAGGTTGGAGTACGACCCTCGAGCTCCACATCAACGCCGCGTCGCCAGCCAAGGCTGTGCGCCGTCCCGCCGTTGCGCGGTCGAACGCCATAGGGAGGTGACTCTCGTGAACCGCGATGACAGCCGAGGCGATCTCTTCTACCCGCCGCGACAGATGACGCAACCGACAGCACTACCCGTGCCGATCGTGTGGTCTGCCCACGCACCGGAGGACCAGGAACTCCTGCTCGAGGAGCTCGATCTCTGGATCGGCTGGCTCGTCGAACGCTTCCAGCTCGACCGCCGCGTCGTCCCGGCATGCTGGCACGACCACACCGAGCTCATCGAAGAGCTGTCAGCACTCCACCTCGCATGGCAAGGGGCTTACGCCACCACCGCCAACGCCGACGCCCCGCTCAGGTGGCTCGAGCAGTTCGCCGCGGCGCGCACGAGGCTGTCCGACTGCGTGGCACGCAGCGGTTGCCGCCCGGCTGAGCACCGGACTCGGGGCTGATGTTCCGCCGCCGCGGGCGTTCTTTCAGGAGCGCACGGCGTGGGGACGTACTGCGGGGGGTCGAGGACCTGGCTGCCCCGCCCGTCGACGGCGACGATGAGCACTCGAGTGACCTTGGCTGTTCGCGCGCCGGCACCCGTCCCGATCACCGCCGCTGCTCACGCCGGGGGCGGTCTGGTCGCTCGTTCCCGACCGTCCGGCGGTCGACGTACCGCCTGCGCCTACATTGGCACGACGTGCGCGGGCACCGCTTCACGTGCAGGATCCAGCCCACGCCCGGTCGAAGGAGACGCTCCTCCGACCGGGCAGGTCAAGTTCGCTGACGTCGCCGTGAGGGTGAGCATCGCACCGACGCCACCTGTCGGCCGGGCCGAAGAAGCGTCGAGGCCCGCCGTTCTATGCCACCGGGTCGACCAGGTGGGGGCCGTTGTTGCGGACGTTGCCGACGTCGTATCCCACCTGCCGTGGAACCAGGTGTGGCTCCGGGACGGCGGCGAGCAGGTCGCGCACGTCGTCGAGGTCGGTCACCGCGGGGTTCAGCCATGCGTCGACCACGTTCGCCGGCAGCACTAGCGGTGAGCGGTCGTGGATGTGCCCGGTGGAGTCGGTCGCGGTGGTGGTGATGACGGTGAAGCTCCACAGCCACCGCTCGGGGTCGTCCTTGTCCTTGGCTGGGTCGGGCCACAGCTCGTACAGCCCGGCGGCCGCCAGCGGCGCCTCGTCGGGGGAGTGCAGGTAGTACGGCGTCTTGCGCTTGGAGCCGCCCTGCGGGGCGCCCCACTCGTAGTGGCCGTCCATCGGCACCACCGCCCGACGGGCGAGGGCGGCGCGGCGGAAGCTGGGCTTGTCGGTGATCGTCGCGGCGCGCGCGTTGATGAGCCGGCTGCCGATCGCGGGGTCCTTCGCCCAGGACGGCACCAGGCCCCAGCGCACCGCGCGCAGCTGGCGCACGATCTCGTCGTCCTCGACGCGCTCGAGCACCACCGGGACGACGTTGGTCGGGGCGACGTTCCATGACGGCCCGCCGGCGTCGACGAGCATCTGCTGGACGTCGAGGTCCCGGGCGATCTTGTCGGCCGCCCGGGTCTGGGCGTGCCTGCCGCACATCGCGCCGCCCGCTAGCCGGGGATCTTGCGCGGGTCGTTGCCGTAGGAGCGCTTCTCGCCGATGGTCCCGTCGACGTTGTGGATGTGGTGCTCGGTCTGGCGCCGCTTGGCTTCGTCACGCCCGGCCTTCACCGCCTCATCCTTGGTCGCATGGGCCGCCCCAACCTTGGTGCCGTCGACCTCGTTGACCCACCCGGAGTCGCCCGCCGGCACGGTGTGCACGCCGTTCCCTGCCATCAGTTCCTCCCCACGTCGTGGACGCCCGTCATCGTGGCCCGCACGGCACTGCCTCGCCACCGCACGTGCGCCGAGCGGGCGCACTGGTTAGCCGCGCGTACCCCTCCTCTCGCTCGACCGGCCTGCCTACCCGGGGGTCGCGGCGTGTCGGCGCCGGGTGTCAGACCTCCCGCCCATACTCGAATGCATGTTCGAGATGTCCGTGAGGCCCGACCCCACCCACTGAGGAGCCACCATGTCGTTCCAGTTCGACGACCGCGCTTTCGGGTCTGCTGCACGGATAGGTGACACCTTGACCTGCCCCACGGCCTGGTTACCACTGACGGTGTGGTGGTCAGGCGGGGATGGATGGAAGTTTCGAGCGTAGCTCGAACTCGATTGGGCTGAGATAGCCGAGGCTGGAGTGCCGACGGCGGCGGTTGTGGAAGATCTCGATGTACTCGAAGATCGCGTTCGCGAGCTCGACCCGGGTGTTCCAGCGTTTCCGATTCAGCAGCTCGATCTGCATCGAGGACCAGAACGACTCCATCATCGCGTTGTCCAGACCGTCGCCGACGGATCCGAACGAGGGCATGAGCCCTGCTCGCCGGATCCCGTCACCGAATGCCCACGAGGTGAACTGGGCTCCGTGATCTGCGTGCACGATCCCGCCCGGCGCCGGGTCGCGGTTGCTGATCGCCATGTCGAGCGCGTTGATCACCAGTCGGGTGTCCTGGGTCGAGTCGATCGACCAGCCGATGATCTTGCGGCTGTAAGCGTCCAGCACGCAGCAGCAGTAGAGCTTGCCCTCCCGGGTTGGGTGCTCGGTGATATCCGTGACCCACAGCTCGTTGGGCCGCACCCGGTGGAACTTGCGGTTGACCAGGTCGCCGGCAGTCACGACACCGCGCAGGCGTTTGACGCGAGCAGGTCCGGGCAATCCGTAGACCCCGGCGTCGTGCATGAGCGTGAACACCAGCCGGGAGCTGACGGTCACGTCCATCGCCAGGGTCAGCTCGGCGTGCACCCGCCGATAGCCGTAGGTCCCGCGTGAGGCGATGTGGACCTCGCGGATCAGGCCGGTCAGCCACTGTCGGCGCAGCTGGGTCTGGGACGTCGGTCGATTGCGGTATCGGTAGTAGCCCGGCTTGCTGACGCCCAGAATGCGGCAGCAGGTCAGGACGGGATGCCCGGCGGCGACGAGGGTGTCGATCACCGGGTGGACCCTTTTGGGTGCAGGGCCTCCGTCCCGAGCAGCTTGGAGGCGACCCGCAAGATCTCCACCTCCCGCTCGAGCTCGCGGATCCGCGCCCGCGCCCGTCGCAGGTCGGCGCTCTCCATGCGCGGGACACCCTCGATCTCGCCGCGGTCGACGCGGTCCTGGCGCAGCCAGTTCTGCAGGCAGCTGCCGCTGATACCCAGATCCCCAGCGACGACGGCGGCGGGTTTGCCGGCCCGCACGAGCGCGACCGCTCGGGTGCGAAACTCGGCCGGATACGGCTTCGGCATGGTTCAGACCTTCTCTCGTGAGAAGCCGAACCACCAGACCCGAACTGGTAACCAGGCCGTGGGGCAGGTCACGCTGTCACCTACTCGTGCAGCAGACCCGGACCTACTTCTGGCACGGCGCGTCAGCCGTGCCGCCTCGGCTCGAACAAGTCTTGGACCGCTCGTCCCACTTCCAAGGAAGTGGGACAGGCTCAACTCTGTCTGACGCGTTGACCCAGCCTGGCCCTGTGTCTTCTGGTGCGGGAGTGGGAGCATCGCGTGATGAGCCAGGACTCGAGGGAGTGCTCGTGCTGCGGGCGCAGCAAGCCGCGCCGCGCTCTTCATGCGTTGGACGGCGGGGCGTCGTACATCTGTCGGCCTTGCGGCCTATGGGTGGCCCTGAGGCTGAAGGGCGACACTGTCGGCGCGGGCTCGCACGAGCCGTGACGCGCCGGCTCGGGTGCCTATGCGCAGCAGCTCGTGGGCAGCGCTGAGCGGAACAAGCCGGCGGCGATGCGCAGGGCTTCGCTCATCGTTAGGTAGGGGGCCCAAGTGTCGGCGAGGTCGTCCACGGTGAGGCCGAACTTGATCGCGTAGGTCGCTGCGAGCATCAGTTCGCCTGCGCCGTCCAGGGCAGCGTGCACCCCGAGGATCTTGCGGCTCTCGGCGTCGATGACGAGCTTGAGGACACCGCGGGTGTCCTGGTTGACCAGGGCGCGCGGGATGTCTTGCGCTACTAGGACGCGGCATTCGCAGGCGTGCCCAGCGGCGAGAGCTTGGTCCTCCGTCAGTCCCGCGCTGGCGATCTGGGGCGTGGTGAAGGTGACGCCGGGCAGCCCTCGATAGTCCACTGCTGAGGGCTGGCCGAGCGCGCCGGCTGCGGCGACGTGTCCTGTCTGGGCTGCGACGTAGACGTACTGCGGGACGCCGGACACGTCCCCGGCCGCGAAGACCCGTGGGTTGGTGGTCCGCTGGTTCTCGTCGACGACGACGAAGCCGCGCCTGTCAGTAGCAACACCTGCTGCATTGAGAGCCAGGTCGGACGTGTCGGCGAAGCGCCCGGTCGCCACGAGCAACCGCTGGCCCGTCAGCCGCCTCTCGCTCCCGGTCCGGACCTCAACGCCGTCGTGAGTCGCCCGCACCTCCGTCGCGCGCTCCTGCACCACGGTGATGCCCTCGTCCTGAAACACGCCGAGCAACACGTCTGCAACCTCCGGCTCCGCGTGGGGCGCGAAGCGTCCGACGATGGTGACGGCGACACCGAGGTGCGCCCACAGCTGGGCCTGCTCGAGCCCGACATACCCGGCGCCGAGCACCACCATGGATGCGGGTAGGTCCTGCTGCTCCATCGCGGTGGTGGAGGTCAGGTACGCCACGTCACCCAACCCCGGGAGGTCCGGGATGTGTGGTGCCACGCCGGTGGCCACGACGTACCCGTGCCGTGCTCGCAGGGCCTGGCCGTCGACCTGCAGTGTCTCTTGGTCGATGAAGCGTGCGTGGCCCTGCAGGATCGGGAAGCCGTGGGCGTCGGCGACGTCGGCGTACTTCGCTTGGCGCAGGCGGTCGATCAAGGCCTGCTTCTGCTCCATCAGGGCGCCCAAGGCGACCGGGCCCGCGCTGGTGGAGATGCCTTCAAAGGGGTGCGTGGCCGCACGGTGGCGCTGCCCGGCGGCGGCGAGGAGGTTCTTGCTGGGCACGCAACCGATGTTCAGGCAGGTCCCGCCTAGCGGCCCGTGCTCGACGAGCAAGACGCTGTTGCCGCGGGACCGTGCCTCGATGCCCGCGGCCATCGCAGCGCCGCCGGTCCCGATGACGATCAGGTCGTACTCGTCCATGGCATTCTCCTCGCGCGCGCGGACAGGTCATCGGACGGTAGACGTTCCAGTGCGGGGGAAGGTCAAGGTCTACGGTTGACCATGCGCATCGGAGAGCTGGCCGCCACGGCCGGCGTGACGACCAAGACGATCCGCTACTACGAGAGCGCCGGCGTGCTGCCAGCGCCGGCTCGCCAAGCGTCGGGCTACCGGGAGTACGACCACCGGGCGGTCGACCGGCTGGCGTTCGTGAAGGCCGCGCAGGCGGCCGGGCTGACCCTGGCGGAGATCGTCGACGTCGTCTCTGCCCGCGAAAGCGCCGGCGCACCGTGCGCACACGTCACGGCAGTGCTCGAACAGCACGCCCACGATCTTGAGCGGCGGATCGCCGAGCTCACGACTCTGTTAACCCAGGTGCGCCAGCTCAGCGCGCGGGCAAAGACTCTGCACCCTGACCAGTGCACCCCCGCCCAGGTCTGTCACCTCATCCCCACCGCCTGAAGCATCCGCCGTACCTGCGCGCGAACGCCGCAGCGCAGTCAGCCGCAAGGTGCACACATGATCACGGCGCCGCCGATGGCTGCCTCTGGGCCGTAGCCCCCCGTCGATGTCATGGGCCCAGCTCAACCGCCACATTGCGGCGACAGATTCCCGCCACCCAGCGCTGAAAGCCACAGTCTCGCGGATGAGCCTCGGAGGGCCCACCGAAACTCAGAACCGAAACCCAACGCACCGATGACCCTTGGAGGACGGTTTCTGGTGGTCAGTCGCCCGCTGCTGTTCGGTGCTTCGTCGGAGAGGCCAGCGAGCGGCTGCCTCCCTCAGCTCATGATTGGCCGAGGCATCGCGGTTCCGCGCTCGCTGTGCGGTTGCCGCTGATTGCGGCTTCCACACGTTCCTCGGGCCCGCTACGGCGTGACGGCCGCTGATCCATTGCTCCGCCGAGCAGCAGGCTCCGGGCCGTGGTCACGACGATGGCGACGGAGGCCTTCGCCGCGTCGGGGTCTCCGAAGGACCACCCAGCGATGTACGCCGTGGAGTACGCCTCGGCGGCGACGCCCGCGTGAGTCATGACGATGTAAGCGACGGACTCGGCCTCGACCTCAGCCTGGCCTCTGCAGGCGAAGTCGGTGGGGTATCCCGGGAACCGAGTGGGGTGGTCGGCTCGAATGTGGCCGAGCTCATGAGCGAGTGTCTTCGCGGCGTGCGCCGGGTCGAGGTCGACGCGCACCCGGACGCGGTGTCCTGCTGGGTCTGTGAACCCGTTGACCCCGAGCGGACAGGGACCGCGCTCGAGCGCGTAGCCGTCGTCCGCAGCGAGCCGCGCGAGGTGGTCCCAGAGCCCTGCCGGCGCGTCTCCGCGCAGCAGGGTCGGCCCTACATCGGGCAAGTCATCGCCGGTGGTCTGTGCGACGTCGAAGACGTGGACGACCTTGAACCCACGCAGGACCGTCGACGGTTCGTCAGCGTCGGACGACGGCGACGAGGAGGCCACCGGTTGGACACCCTCATCGCGCTGCCGATAGGTGCACGGCGCCAGGATCGCGATGCCGTGCTCACCCTTGACGACGCGCCTTCCCAGGGCGTTCCAAGTTCGGATGCCGGCGACTCGAGTCGCGTCGGGCCGCTGCGCAGCGATCAGCAAGATGTTCGACGGCGAGTACGACGTGAACCGTGCAGCGACGCGGAGCGTAGCCATCCAGGCGTCTGACCGCATGAGGTCCTCGACGGCTTGTACGAGCTGGACGTGGATCGCCAGCAGCCGGTCGTCGCTCGAAGGATTCTGTCGTGACCGCATCGCGCTCATCGCCCGGGTGGTGCAGGGTGGGTCACGTCTGCCGCGAGAAGGGCGCCACGGCAGACGGGATCCGACCAGCCGAGGTAGCCGTTGCCGCGCAGGTAGAAGCTGTTGAGTCGAGCGAGACTCAGCAGGTAGACGCCGCCGTGGTTGCCTGTTGCCGCGTCGAACGCGCTGTTCGACGTCACGAGGATCTGCTCGGGGTCGCACCGCCCGGGATCCGCTTGCACAACGATCGAGACGTGTCCGAACGGGCGGCCGGTCTCGAAGAAGACGAAGGAGCCGAGCGGCGGGCAGCGGTCGCCTGGATGCGCGTGCCCGTCGGTGACCATCGTCTGCCAGTGCACCTTCGCCGAGGTGAATCCAGACCCGACGTACCCGTACGCGCGACACGCGAGCCTGTCGCAGAGCTGGTCCCACCCTGACTTCACACCGACGTAGGCGAGCGCGTTGCTCACGGCGGTCGCGACGTCGTCGGCGGTGCCGCGTGGAAGGTCCACGGTCCCGTCGCCGAGCTCGGGCACGCATCCATCGCTGGTCGGGGGATCGGACGACGTCGCCGCCGGCTCGGCCGCGCTAGGCGAGGGGTTCTCCTCGCGGCTGTCCGGCGGGGTGCTCCCCGACCAGACGCGGACGCGCTCGTCGACGGTCTCGATGAACCTCGCCGTCACGGTCTGGATCCGCGGGTAGCTGCGCAGCCTCGACTCGCCAGCGTTGTGCGCGACGATCAGTGCGTCGAGCTCCGGGATCGACGACGACGGCCAATCCGGGTGCTCGGTACGGATGCCCCGGACGCCTGCGAGGCGGGCGCAGAGGTAACGGCCGGCGACGGAGGCGTGGATCTCCGGCTGTGTGACGTCCCAGCGACCGTCGTGGTCAAGATCCGCAGACCACGGGTGGCCATAGTGCGCGCGCCAGATGCTCTGGTTGAGTTGGAAGAGACCCCAGGTGCCGCCGTTGCTGTCGTCGGCGTACGCGACCGGCTGGAAGCCGGACTCCTGCGCCATGACGGCCGCGATCCACACCTCCGGGAGGTCCGAGCACCCTGCGCGCACCTCGCGGATCCATGGCCGCGCCTCCGGCGGGACGGGGGCGTGGTCACTGAGCGGCCCGAGTGCGGACATGCTGATGCATGCGCCTGCCTGAAGGCCGACTCCGATGGCCGTCACGACGGCGAGCGCAGGCACGGCCAGGACACCGAGGGCGCCGAGGAGCTTGCCGATCACGCTGGCACCGCCGTCCCGGTCGCCGTCGCGTGCTCGACCGCACGTTGGTCGGCTCGAAGTGCGGTCGCGTCGGGTCGGGCGGTCCACGGCGAGAGGTCGATGACCGTCGGCGCCGTCTGTCGCAGGAGGAGGATCGCGGTCCCGAACGGCAGTGTGCGCAGCACCGACGCCGGCATGACCGGCACGGTACGCACGGATGTCGATGAGGACCGCTCGCCGCCGCGGCCGGACGACCGGGTCTCGGTGAGCTCGTCGATCTCGCCGAGGAGGCGCGCGACGTCGTCGAGGTCGCGGTACTTCGCCAGCCCACCCAGGACGACCTTGACCGTGGCGGCGTCCCAGATCGCATCCGCAGCGTGCTCGCCCCAGCGCGCCCGAGCCTGTGCGAGCGACTGCAGGACGGCCAGGGTCGTGATCCCTGATCCGCCGCCCTCCGCCATGAGCGAGGGAAGAGAGGGGAGCGGTGTGAGGTTCGCGATCTCGTCCAGCGCCAGCAGGAGCGGGGGGTCGAGGCGCGCGCCGGAGGAGCGGGCGGCGACGGCTCGCGCGGTCTCGGTGATGTCCTCGACGAACGCCGCGATCAGCGGGGCGCACGATCCGGACGTGACGGCCGACGCCAGCATGTACAGCGTTCCGGCCTCTGCCAGGAACGTGTGCGGGTCGAACTCTGCGCCGGCCGCTGGGTCGACGGCCTCGAGGACGTCGGGGTCGGCGAGCGCTGCGAGCGACTGCCGGACGCCGAGCCAGATCGAGTCCCGCGTCCGCGGGTCGGAGTGGATCGCCGCGTCCAGTGCGTCTGCCCAGCCGTCGGCGGACGACGTTCGGTTGAGAATGGTGACGGCGTCCTCGGCGAGCGCAGGGTTCAGCGACCAGCGGTAGAGGTCCACCGCTCGGCGCCCGTCGAGTGCTGCGGCATGCAGCAGGCACCGGAGCGCGGTCTCCGTCTGGCCCGCCCAGAAGTCGGAGTCCGACACGGTGTGGCCGAAGCCCGCACCCGCCGCGAGCCCGCGCGCGCGGACCAGCGCGGTCCGAGGCGTCTCGCAGCCGCGCACGGGCGACCACGCGAGGCCCCCAGGAAGTCCTGCGAGTCGCTGCGGGTCGAAGACGGCGACGGGACCGTTCCGACGCCGGTGGCGCAGCGTCACGGCAAGGGTGTCAGGGCGTGTCGACGTCGCGACCACCGCGCCCGGTGCGTCGAGGACCCACGGCACGACGACGTGCAGTCCCTTCCCCATGCGAGGCGGTCCGACCACGAGCGACGAGTCCTCGACCGAGCACCACAGGTCGTGCCCTCGTAGGGAGCCGAGCCGGTACCCGACCTGGTCGGCCGGTACCGGACCGGCGAGCGATGGGCGGACGACGCTTGCCTGTCGACGCAGAGCCCGCGCGCCGGCGACCGCGATGACCTGACCCGGTGCGGCCATGCCGGGGAGTGTGCGGAGCGCCTGGACGGCTCCGGCCGTGCTGGCGAGACGGTGCCTGCAGCGCCACACCGCGACGCCACCGACCGCGAGTGAGACGACGACCAGCGCCGTTCCGAGCCAGTAAGGGCCGGCGCCCGGCAGGTCGGCCGGGAACGGCCACGCAGTCGACGGCGCGGAAGCGTGCCGCAGGGCGACGAGCGGCGGTACCAGCCCGCCACGTGGGAGACCGCGCCCGGTGAGGAAGCATCCGACGGCAGCTCCCGCCCACAGGACACTGGCGACGGCCAGAACTCCGCTGAGAGCAGCAGTCGCCAATGACGTCAGGTCCGATCCGCTGGAGCGTGCTGGGCCGGGGCGGACAGGCGGCCGTGACGACATCATCGTGCGGCGCCCTGTGCCGTGATCGCGGGCGGTTCGACGATGCGAACCGTGGTCGGCTCGGTCGCCGGGCGGGGCTCGAGTGCGCTTGCGATCGTCCGGAGGGTCGTGGTCACCGCCCGTCCTGCGTCGACGAGGTCGCCGATCTCGAGCGAGACGTTCGAGGCCGCAGCCTGCAGGTGCTCGGCGCCCACGTCGGCGATCTGGCGCGCCTGGTCCGCGGCGACGAGCCGCGTGATCTCCGGCGGGTGCACGTACCAGGCGTCATCGACCGTCTGCCGCAGCAACGCCAGGCTCGGCAGCTCCGGGCCGTGGTGTGCGTGGGCGGCGGCGGCCCAGGCGACGGTCAGCACGTCGACGTGTCGCCCGAGCTCCGCGAGCTCGAGCGTGGCCCCGTACAGCACGCGCCACCCGGCGTCCTCGATCCGAGTCGGAGGAAGCCAACGGCCTACGTCGGGAATGCGCCCGGGGTGCGAGATCAAGGACCCGACGAGGAGCGCGACATGCTGGCGCTCCGACTCGTGGTCGCGCGGCGGATGTGCCGTCAGGTACTTGTCGGCGGCGAGGCGAGCAGCACGCCCCGTGTTCCGGGCCGCCGCGCGCAGCTGAAGCGGGACGACGACATCGTCGTGCGGTGTCCCGGTGGCGCCCGACCACCTCATGTCGACGCGGTCGAGGCCGGCGTCGACGAGCGAGCACGTGGCGGTGAGGGGGCCCGCGCTCAGGTCGTTGGCACTGGCGAGAGCCGCCGCCTGAAGCAGCACGCCGAGCCCGGCGACTTCTCGGCGGAGCCCGTTGCCGGCGACCATGCGCGCGTACTCGGCCGGTTCGGGCGCCGGGGGAGTCATGTGGATGAGGTCGGCGAAACGCGGGAGGTTCGCTCGTCGAGTCCCCAGCCTGTCCACCAGCACTGCGGCCATCGAGTGTGGATCGCGGCCGCCGACCGGCTCACGCTCGAGGAGCGCGGTGTAGACCTGGCCGTGCCACGAGTCGGCGAAGTCGTCGGCTCGCAGCCACGGCCGGACCGAGCCGAGGGCTTCCGGTCGCAGCATGAGGCCGCCGAGCGTCGCCTGCTCGGCGAGGCGCACGAGCTCGTCATGCCGCATCGCGATCATCTCCACCGGTGGGTTCGTCACGCATCGCTCGGTCTGTGTCGATGAGGTCGAGCTCCACGGGATGAAGCACGTGGTGCACGACCGTGGCTCGGCTTGGTGTCCGCCAGAGGCCGGTCCCGCGAGGGAGCAGCGGAAGAAGGTCCCGCTCCGGCCGGGTGAGGCCGAGCGCGGTTTGTGTCGCGGCGAGCTGGTCCGACTCCTGGCGGTAGACGATCCGGGTCGAGCAGTCGGCGAGCAGTCCTTCCGCGAGCGCCCGGGCCTCAGAGCCGCGCTTCCCGACGGCGTCGAGATCGGTGAGGCGGTGCAGAACGAGCAGGTTCGCGATCCCGTGGGCCCGCGACAGCTTGCAGTGGGCCTGGAGGCGGCGGACCAGCGCCACGTCGCGCATCAGGCGCCACGCCTCGTCGTAGATCACCCAGCGTCTGGCGGACGAGCCCTCGAACGTCGACTCGAGCCACGCGGCCGAGCACGTCATCGCGATCGCGAGAGCGTCGTCGTCCGTGCCCAGCGCCGACAGGTCGAGCACGACCATGGGACACGTGGCGGAGATGTGCGCGGTCGACGGGCCGTCGAACATGCCGGCGAGATCGCCCCGGACGAGACGGCGCAGCGCGTGCGCCACGTCGCGGCCGTCGAGCGTCCGGTCGGCGACGGTGATCCCGTCCTGCTGAGCCGCGGTGCGGTCGGGCGTCATCAGGGTGTCGACCACGTCGGCGATCGTCGGAGAACCTGCCCGCGCGGCGGCGATCTTCAGAGCGGCGTCGAGCGCGCCGCGTTCGCTCGCCGACACGTCGCGTCGCAGGCTGCTCCCGGCGCAGGCCGCGAGCAGCCGACCCCGTGCGCCGTCATCGCCTGCGGCGGACACGTCGAGCGGGTTGATCCTCGAGGGCTGCCCGGGCCCCAGGCGGATCACCGTCCCGCCGACGGCTTCGGCGACCGCTGCCCACTCGCCCTTCGGGTCACCCGGGACGTAGACCCGACGGCCGGCAGCGATGGACCGGAGGGCGATTGACTTCGCGAGGGCTGACTTCCCTTGCCCGATCACCCCCGCCAGGACGACGTTCGGGTTGGTCAGCTCGTCGCGGGCGTAGAGCGCCCACGGGTCGAAGCAGTAGAGCGAGCCCGTGAAGGCGTCGACGCCGACGGGGACGCCGACGTCGCTCGGGACGGTGCCCAAGAAGGGGTAGGCGCCGGCAAGGACAGCCGTCGACGCGCGGTGCGGTGGCAGTCGAACGGGGCCAGGGCGGTACCGCCCGACCGTCGCGCGGAACAGCCGGCGACGCGGCCGCCCGGTCACAGGACACCTCGCGCGAGCGGTAGGCACGCGGCGAGGTGAGCCGCGCCCTGCTGGCCCACGAGTCGTCGCACATCGCACAGCGACTGCGCCGCAGCTGTCTCGAGCGCTGCGCACCGTCGGGCCAGCTCGTGCTCGTCGTCCGCCGAGACCGAGACGAGCCCCGTGAACCGGACGTCGCCGTGGCCGGCGACGAGTTCGGCCTCTCGTCGTGCCAGCTCCGCGACCTCTGCGCGCGTCACCTCGCTCTCAACCTGACCGAGTCGCGCCCGCTGCACGGCGTCAGCGGCGTGCTCGGCCTTGGCGCGCCGGATCTCCCTGAGCGCCTTCGCGATCGGCAGCGGCTCTGCGGTCAGGGAGAACGTCCGCCGAGCAGCGCTCTCGAGCAGCATCGGCTGGAGGAAGCCCGGATGCACCTCGCTCCGCGGCCACTCGGCGATCCAGTACGTCGCGTGCACGGCCTCACCGGTCACGAGATGCGTCCAGTGCTCGTCGACACCCGTCGCTACCGACGTCGTCACGACGCCCTCAGCCCGGCCGCTGGGTCCGGGTTCGTAGGACGCTCGGATCGCGTCCAGCAGGTGCTCACGGTCGAGCCACCCTGACGACCTGACTTCAGCGGCCTCCAGGGCGGCTTCGACGTTGCTGAGGGTCGTGGCAGTCGCCTCGACGTCGGTGGAGGACATGCCACGCTGCCTCCCTCGCGCCAGCTTCATCGAGACGGCGACGAACGCCTCGTGCACCCACGGGTCGACGAACGAGGTGTCGAGGAGCCGTACGAGCTCCGTTGTGACGGTGTCGCCGCGCTGGACGCAGTGCTCCGCCCACCAGGCGCGCGGCCGTGACATCCCACCCGGGCGCGTCCGGACGAGCACCTGGACGCGCACGACGTCCCGCTGCTGGCAGAGCGCCGCCAGGACGCGCCCCCACGCGCTCACCCGGTGGTCCTGGGTGGCGCCGTCCGCGAGCAGGAATCCGGTGCCGTCGACACGCAGTGCGGCGGAGACGGTGCCCGCTGCTCGATCGATCGCGAGCACCGCGCCGGCCGACGAGCAGTCAACGAGGTCGATGCGGCGAGCCAGCCCCGGAACGAAAACACCGTCCGAGTCGCGGCCACGCGTCGACAGCGCCGCAGTCGTGCGCCCGAGCGCCTTCCGGATGCACCACTCGGCGGCGACAGGCGTCCAGTCCACCAGGGGTCGGTCGCTGACGCTGACGGTGCCGACCCCGAGCAGGAGCCCCCAGGCTGGTGATGCCGATACGAGTCCGGCAGCGCCCGACGAGTAGACCGCCCCCACGGCGACGGCGAGCGCAACTGTCACGACGCCGAGCTGAGCCGCGGTGAGCCCGAGCAGGATGCCCCGACTTTCCCGGCGCCCGAAGCGCGTCGGCGCCGCGGTGCTCGAGGTCATGGTTGCTCACCGGCTGACGAGGGAGTGGGGTGCGGGGGAGGGCTCGGCCGCTGCGGCACCGCCACTCGTGCCCCGTTCCCTGCAGCGCGTGCACCGCCAGCGGCGGCGCTGACGCCAGACGTCGCAGCGCTCATCGCCAGCTGCTGCGTCACGTGCCGGCTCGTCGTCGCTGCGGACCGCGCCGCTCGACTGATCGGGTTGGCCGCGACGGCGCTGTGCATGACACCCGCCGCTTCCATCCCCGACCAGTGCACGAAACGCCACGTCAGCCACGGCGCCCAGACGGCGATGGCCAGCAGGAGGATGCCGACGAGCATGTCCGACAGCCCGGTTGCACCGACGTCGGCGACGCGCGTCGGCGCACTGGCGCCGGCATCGCCGGCGAGTGCCGACGAGCCCACGACGAAGGTCACGACGATGACGATCTTCGAGAACACCAGGGCCGCGACCACCTCGATCCACCGTCGGGTCCAGACGCGCGTCTGGTCCCAGACGGACCCGGCGAAGGCGATGGGAGCGAAGACGGCGACGAGCACGAGCGCCGCCTTGCGGAACAGCAGGACTCCCCACAGGAGGAAGAAGCCCACGATCAGCGCGAATCCAAGGAGCAGCTGCAGCCCGGGTGCGAACGTGAGCATCGCCGCGAAGTCGAAGAACCGCGCGGCCGCCTCTGCCACGGTCGTCCCCGCGCTGCGGGCGATGTACTCACAGACACCGTCCACCGCCGTCAGCGCGAGCTGCGTCACCGCCAGCGCCAGCACTGACCCGACGAGCGCCTTCGCGACACCGACGACCGCGCGCACGAGCCCGCCGGGCTCGCGCCGCACCACCGACGCCATGACCTGGACGACGAACAAGCCGACGATCATGGGGAGCGCGACGGCCGAGATGACCGCGACGTTGTCCCGGAACCACGCCACCCCGAGGTCGATCGATGTGGTCGAGTCGAGAGCGGCGACGGCCAGCTCCCCGACCTGTGCGGCACTCTCGACGAAGCCGGCACCGAGGCTGCCCAGCACGTAGTCGGCCGCCGCCTCCTGAGTCGCGTTGGCGACGTCGCAGACGAAGGCGATCGGGCCGACGCATGGGTCGACAGTCGCGACGGACATCTAGATCTGCCCGCCCAGCCCAGAGAAGAACGCGACGATCGCGTTCGCGCCGCCGATCAGCAGCGCCCCGGCCGCGCACACGAGTACACCGGTCTTGCCGCCCGAGGCGTACGAGTAGTTGCCGTTGCCTCGAGCGATGGCCCAGACGATCACCGACACGATGACACCAGCGACGCATGCGACGAGCCCCCAGGTCATGAGCGCTCCGACGACCTCCCGCGCCACGCTGAGCCCTGGAAGCCCGCTCTCGTTCGGCGTCACGCCGGGGTCTCCCAGGCGGCAGCAGACGGATTGCGCGCTCATTCCACTGACCTCCGCATCGCCTCAGCCGTGGGCACGGCCTCTGTTGGGAGGTGCGCGGCAGGTCACCCAACGTGCGACGCAGCGGGATCCGATCGCGTGCGCGACATTCCCGCCAAGTCAGCGCTGAGCGGCGTCTACGGCGTCCCGTCCGGGCACGTACTCCCAGTGCCACGGCTCGTAGAAGCCGGAACCGCCCTTCCGGGCCCACGCGGGGTTCTCCCAGCCGAAGGCTCCGGCGTTCTTCGCGAGCCAGCGACCACGCGCACCCGCGTACGCATCGCCGCAGAGGTCCACGGCGAGCCCCCAGCCGTGGTTGGACAGGCCCGCCGGAGCCGCCACGGCCCCCTTCGTGCGACGCAGGGCTGCCTGCTCTTCATACGTGCGGTAGCCCGACGAGAGGCAGATCGGCTCGCCGAACACCGCGGCGTATTCGTCGTTGAGCGCGAACAGGGCAACGACAGCATCCGCCCTGTCCTCGAACGGACGCTGCCAAAGTGCGCACAGTTCCGACCGAGGTACCCGACCGTTCGTGCCCGGGTCGGTCACGACGCCGTCACACGCGTCCGGACCATTGTCGGTCTCCGGTTCCGGCCGAGCAGAGGCGCGGGACGCTCGTCCCACTGCGAGACGCCTCGTGTCCCCGCTGTTGCTCGCTACAAGCGATGCAGGAGGGACGAGGTTAGGAAGCTCGGAGGTGAGCGCCTCAACCGTGCTGGGGCCGGCCGATGACGTGGACGGGCGAGCGGACGCCCCTGTGCCCGCGAGCGCCGACACCGTTGCGCCGCCCAGCGACGTCGCCAGAGTGACCGCGACGGCGATCTTGGCCGGCGCTACGAGGCGGGACGGTGTTCTGCGTCGTGGCGTGCTGTGCCGCTCGTCTTGTCCGTCCCGCCCGTGCACGGCCGTCGGCCGTCCTGCGCTGTGTCGTCCCATTCCGCGTCTCGGGCTTCGCGGGGACCGGCGGCAACGAACGCCCGCATCTGACCGGCCTGCCGCGGTGCCGAATGCTCCTTCGCTTGTGCTTTCTCGGACGCGGGCGACAGCGGGCGAGACCCTGCCGATCGGACGCGGCTCGCGGACTCGATGTGGCGCCGTTCTCCGCTAGCGGCCACCGCTAGTGATGCTGGGCGTGCTCCGCGGGGGTCGTGGGAGCCGAGGGCTGTTCGCTGATCAGCGGCCCTATCACCACGGTCGACAGAGCGAAGGCGATTCCCGACACGGCCAGAGCGACTCCCGGAGCCCACCAGGAGCGGAAGCGCCGACGTAGGCGGAGCAGCAAGGGGATGGACGCGGCGAGCCCGATGACGGCGAACACCACGGTTCCTCCAGCACCCGCGACGAGCGCCGTACCGATCAGTGGCCCGACGTGGTGGAGGACGTGCGGAGCCAGACCCGCGACGAAGCCCATGGCTCCCGAGACTGCGGTCCACACCGCGCGCAGTCGGCCGGCCGTCCCTGGCGGGCGCTCGGGGGCCGAGTCGGCTCGAACGCGGGCTTCGACATCGGTCATGGCGCCCATCGTGGAGCGGTTCCACAGCGCGCTCGGTCGAGGCTTGGTGAAGTTCCGACTAAGCCGTGAACGACCTGGCGGCCTGTGAAGCGCTGCTTGGTCGCGTCAAACGCGTTCGGTCCTCCTGTTGACCAAACCTTGACGGCAAGAAGATCGGGACGGCGGTGCTGCAGCTCGAGGATCGGCAGTGCTCACGGATGCCGTGGGCGTCGCGCGGAGCCCTCCTCTGCCGACGACGAAAGGACTCTGAGGTGCAGCCAGTTCTCTTCTCGATCTTCGGCGTCGACGTCCAGTCGTACGGGGTGAGCAAGGCGGCCGCGGCGCTCCTCGCCGCATATGTGCTCGGCCGGGCTTTCACCCATCGCGGGCTTCGTCGGGACGATGCTCACGCGCTCGTGATGTGGGCGACGATCTGGGGTTTCGTCGGTGCGAAGGTCTACTTCCTGCTCGAGCACGCCGACGAGGTGACGTGGCACCATCTCGGGGGCTCTGGCTTCACGTGGTACGGCGGACTGGTGGGTGGGGTCGCATCCTTCTTGGTCGTCGCCCGCCGCAGGCACCTGCCGACCGCGGTAGTCGTCGATGCCGCGGTGATACCGCTGACGCTTGCATACGGCGTCGGCCGTGTGGGGTGCTGGCTGTCGGGGGACGGCACCTACGGCAAGCCGACGACGCTGCCGTGGGGCGCTGCGCTGCCTGACGCGACCGTGGCAACCGACGTGCCAGTGCATCCCACACCGCTCTACGAGGCGCTCGCCGCGGTGGCGATCGCCGCAGTGCTCTGGGCGCTCCAGCGACGATGGCGGCCAGATTTCGAGCTCCTCGGTGCGTACCTGGTCCTGTCGGGTGTCGCGCGGTTCCTGGTTGAGCTTCTGCGCCTCAACGAGCACGTCCTGCTCGGGCTGACGCAGCCCCAGATCTGGGCCGCCTCCAGCATCCTGTCGGGCGTCGCTGTCATCAGCCACGGCCGCGCACGGACGCGCGCACGATCACCTCTGCAGCGGCCCGCGATCGACGAAGCGATGGCCGGTCGTGAGCCCGCTCGACGCCGCTGACGTGCCGCTCGAGGAGGTAGAGCTCGCCCGCACGAGGTGAGGCGCACGTCGCCGGTCCGCTAGAGCTGTTCAGGATCGAGGTCCGAGATCCGAGCCACGAACTGCCTCTGGCGCGCCCGGGCTTGCTCCACGCCGCTCGTCGCGGCGGTCGTCTGCACCACGAGATCCTGCAGGGGGCGCGAGAACGGCTCGGACATGAGTCCTCGCAACGCGACGTCGAGGGCCTCGCGGTCCCGGTGCTCGCCCGCGAGCGCCTGAGCAAGGGCGAGCGATGCGTCGGCGATCGTGCTCGACATCCGTTCGATGTCCGGGTCAGCCCAGGCGAACTGTGTTCCGGCGACGCCCTTGAACGGCGTGTCGCGGACGAGGTCGAGCGCACCGCGCAAGAGGTCGACGAGGGCATCGCCCGAAGCGCCGGCGGCTTCGTTGGCGAAGCGTTGGAACCTCCGCCAATCGCAGTCCACCTCGTGGCCCAGCCGGTACATCCCGTCCGGTCCCACGAGCGGGAGCACTTCTTCGCCGACCTTCTGCCTCGTCCTGTAGACGAGTGCGTTTCGAGTTCCGGCGCTGATCCTCGCGCCGTCCCACAGCACGTCGTCCAGCTCGGCGCCGGTCGCAGGTCCGTGAAGGGCGAGGTAGACGATGAGTTCGGTCATCCTCGGGCTGAGACTGTCTGTTGGCCTCCGCAGGCCTTCGATCTCCACGTGGCCGAGCACGCGGACGAGTACCGGATCGGCGTTCTCATCAGAGCTCCGGGCGACCGCCGTTTCTGGCGGCTCCCTCAGGAGGTCGAGCGGGTCCCCGCCCGGAGCTGGTGCTACCTCCGCCGGTGCCGGCGGTACGGACGTCAGAAGCAGTTCATGGAGGCGCTCGGTCGTGGCAGCGTCGAGTCGCTGAGGGCGGAACCGGATCTCCCAGGGCACGAGTGTTGCCTCGCCCTCAGGCGAGATGTCGAGCCGCCATCCGGCGGCTGCGCTGTCTGTCGTGACCAGCGCGGTACCGCTCCACGGCGCGCTCTCCGTGCCCACTGCCTCGTGCTCCGCAAACACGATCGGCATGCTGGAGTCGCCCGCATGGCGATCTCCCCGTGCTTGGAGGACGTCGTCGACGCCGGTCGCCGTGAGGTGGTGCGCGACGTGTCGCGCGAGGGTCTGCCGTTCGGCGTCGTCGTGTCGCCCGCGCATCCGATGTGCCTCGAAGACCTCGGCCAGCCGCGACCACTCGGAGTCGACGACGACGGTCACGTCGCTGGAGAGCGGAGACGTCGCAAGCTCGACGAGCAGCGCTCGCACGACGTCCTGGACGTGAGTCTGCCCGGTGACGACGAGCGTGCCCGCTGCCTCGAGGTTCACGAGCAGCGTCTGCGACTCCGTATGACCAAGGACGACGACGAGAGGGTGCGGGACGGACTGCTCGCTGTCCTCCATCGGACGCTCCGCCGCGATGTCCGCGGTCGCCGCCCGCCACGTGCGGCTGTCGACCGCGACGAACGGGGTAACGGGCTGCACGAAGTCTTCCGTCAGGAGCACGGTCAGGGAGTGCTCGTCGAGGAGCATCGCGCCGATCCGTGGGAGGTCGAGTCCGGCGTCGAAGCACCGACATCCGAGGTTCGCGAGCGCGACCTTGAGGGCTGCCGGGCTCACCGGCGCCGGTGCCGCCCGGAGCGAGCGCTCGGCGGCAGCCGCTCCGGAATCCGGAGTCGGCATCGGGATGAGCTCACCTGGCCGGCGCGCTCGGTGCTGGAGGCGGCGGCGCCGGACGATCTCTGCCACGACACCGGCTGCACCGAGCGCGGTCAGCCCGAGGTACCAGAGCTGCTGGTTCGCCTCTCCAGGTTGGTCAGTGGTGCCCTGATCCCGACCTGCGCCTGCCGCGAGGTCCGCCAGAGCGGGTGCTGTTGCGGCATCGCTCAGCTCGGCGTCTGGCGTGGCAGTCTCCTCGAGAGGCGACCCGACGGCAGGCGTCTGACTCCCAGTGGCCGCGCTCGGGCGCACCGGTTCTGACGTCGCGGCCGGCGAGGTGATCTCGGCTTCGGCTGCCGGGAGGGCAGCGTCCATGCCGGGCATCTGCAGGACCCACCCGGGCCTGATCAGGTCGGGGTCCGTCAACGTGGTGCCGTCGCGCTGAGTGGTCCCGCGGTTCGCGTCGAGGATCTCGCCGTAGCGCCCACCGTCGCCAAGGTGCTCGGCCGCGAGGTCCCAGAGAGTGTCGCCCTGTTCGACGGTGACGGTCGCTGCCGCCTCGTGTGCGGGAGCCCCGGGTGCGGGCTGCACGCCCACCGCATCGCTCGGGAGCTCAAGCGTCCAGCCGGGCAGGATCCAGTCAGCGTCCTCGAACGTCCGACCATCGGCCTGCAGGCGGCCTGCGTTGAGGTCCCGGATCTCGACGTACCGCGCACCGTTGCCCAGGTGGCGTTCGGCCAGGCTCCACAGGGTGTCGCCCCTCTCGACGCGGACGATCGGTCCGGTGGTGGGCGTGACCCCACCGTCGACCGCGGGCTCAGGCACAGACTCAGGCTCGGGACTCAGCGGCGGTCGCTCACCATCGGCTGGCCCGTGCGGTACCACCGGCGCGGACGCCAGCGTCGCCGGCGACGCGAGGGCCGGCGTTCCAAGCGCGGCCACTCCGGAGCCGACCGAGCCCAGCAGCCACACCGACGCGACGAGCCTCGCGGCCACGCGTTGCACCCCTGGCAGGCCGGGCAACCGCGGTGATGCCGCCCGCTTGAGGCTCGCGACGACCTCGACGACGACCGATGCAGTGAAGGCGAGCCACGCGAGCCACGCCGCGGCGGCGAGCACGAGCAGGAGGAGCGCGCCGTCGTCCGGACGCGTGACGAGGTCGGCCGGGCTCTCGGACGCTGCGAAGGCCCCGCCCGGTACGTAGGAGGGGGCCAGGGCGACAAGCGCGAACGGCACTCCGAAGACGAACGCCGCCAGGGTCGCTACGGCAGCGAGCGCGCGGACGACGTCGTGGGTGTCCCGAGCCGTCTCCGATCGCGCAGATGACGCGGTCATGGCGCACCTCCTCCTGTGCTGTCGACCAGCGTGGCCGAGGCGCTCCCTGTCACCGTGAGCTGCTCGATCCCGAGGAGGCCGAGGAAGGCGGTGGGCGCGGTGTCGGTGACGGTGACCTCGACGTGCGTCCGGTCGCCGCTGACCGTGACGGAACCGGTCGCGCCCACGGTTGCCAGGTACGCCTCCGCAGCACGCACGGCGACCGCTCGATCGACCCGGTCGTGCTGGCCGATGACGGCGGCGGGCAGGTCGAGTGCCTGGCCGCCGGCACGAGCCGCCTCTGCGGCCACAGCATCGGCGCGCTGCGTCGCCCGCAGCTTCGCTCCGCCGTCGGCGACAAGCCCGACCAGCACAAGCAGTCCGAGCATGCTGATGGCGACGAACACCGAGACCGATCCCCGGTCGGAGTCCGCGACGAGAGCCTGCAGGCGGGCGTTCATCGCGACCGGTACCTGTCGAGCGGTGACGTCGACGACGTGGTGATCGAGCGGGAACCGGGGATCCCGGGCGCCACGAGGTCGCCGAAGGTGACCAGGCAGACGATGGAGACCGAGACGCTGCCGTCGCTGCCCAGTCGCGCGGCAAAGCCGCTGGTGTCGACGCTGATGCTCGAAGAGGTGCAGCGCGCTTCGTTGAGGCCCGCCCGGGCTGCAGCTGTCGCCGCGTCTCGGGCACCCTCCGGAGACCGAGCGAGCGACGCCTCCCGAGCGGCCGCGCGCGCTGCCTGCTCGACAGCAGCTGCCGCGGTGGTGACCCGTCCGGCCACGACGACGAGGGCCAGGAGCAGCAGCAGCGCAGGCGCGATGATCGCGAGCTCGAGAGTGACCGAGCCGCGGTCGTCGTGAGGTGGCAGGCGCATCATCCGGCGTCCTCCCTGACGAAGCGCTCGACGGGCGCGTGCGCGGAGGCCTGGACTGCGAGGCCTCCGACGCCGGGAACGACTGACAACGAGCGGCCCGTCACCACCACCGTGATCTCTCCGACGCGCCCTGCCGAGGTGGCAGTGGCATCGACGAGCGTGTCGGACCCGTGGGCAGCGATGAAGGACAGTGCGCTCGCCTGTGCGACGCCCGGCCCAGCGTCGAGCGCGCGGCCGGCGGCGACGCCCTCCTGCGCGGCCGCGGTCGCGACCGACTGCGCGTGGAACCACAGCCCGTACTGGATGAGCGCGGTCACGATCAGCAGCAGGGCGGGGAAGAGGATGACCAGCTCGACGCTGGCCGACCCCTCGTCCCGCGGGCGCATGGCTGACGACATCAGTCGCCGTCACGTGATCTGGTCGACCCGCCGCTGGACGGCGGCGGTGATGGCGACGACGAGCACGCCGGCCACGGCGATGAGGCCGAGGATGATGATCACGAGCTCGAGGGTCGAGGCGCCGGCGTCCGACCCCGCTCGCGAGCGCACCCTCGCTCGAGCGGACGTCATGAGGCTGTCGAGGTAGGCGAGGGCGAGGAGCGGGAGCATGAGGTCCTCCGGTCAGGCGAGCAGGATGCGCACGAACGCGGGATAGCCCAGGAGGGCCATGAAGCACAGGCCGAGCAGCGAGACCGGCACGACCATGTGCTCAGAGGCGGCGTTCGCCTTGGCGACGGACGTCGCGAGCAGCTGGGTACGGAGGGAGGCGGCGCGGGCGCGGAGCGTCGCGTAGACGGCGGCGCCGTCGCGCCCGGCGAGGCGCATGATGTCGGCGACGTCGCCGAGCTCGGGGACTCGTGTCGCTGCCGCGAGCTCGGTGAGGCCGTGCCACGACGGCAGGCCCGCGAGCTCCGCCCGGAGGAGGGCGTCCCGGATGCGCGCGAACTCACGCGACCCTCCGACGCCCGCCGCTCGGTCCAGCGCCTCCGTAGGTCCTGCGTCGCCGAGCCGCTCCATCGCGACCAGCTCGAGGAACACGCACGTCGCCGCCCGCATCGACGCTCGCGCGGTGACCGCCTGCTGGCGGACGTTCACGTCGGGAAGCAGGAAGAAGACCGCGCCCAGCGCGACGCTCGCCCCGACCGGCACACCAGCCGGAAGGCTGACCCCCGCGACGAGCATCAGCCCGGACATCACCGGGGGAGCGGCGACACCGACGAGGCCGTAGAGGATCTTCCGCGCCGCGAGATCCTCCGGCGACATCTCGACCATCCGCAGGTCGCTGGCGTACCGCGTCAGTCTGAAGACATGAGCGGCCGGAGGGAGCGCGCGGTCCTGGAGCGCGCCCCATCGCGTCGTCCTCGGCGCACGGCGCGATGGGGACGACTCCGTCAGCGAGCGGACAGCTTGGACCACGTCGGGCCGCGCCGGTCTGAGGCCCGCCGTGACGACGACCATCCCGGCGCCCACGAGCCCGCCGGCGATCAGGATGACGAGGTTCGCCGTCATCGTGCACCGTCCGGGGCCGCCAGGAAGCGAGGGGAGGGCGGGCTGAGAGTCAGCGCACGCACCCACAGCAGACAACCCGTGAACGCGCCGGCGATCGCCAGAAGCACCAGCTGCCCGAGTCCGTCGCCGTACGGTGCCAGGTAGGAACCGTTCAGCATGAGCACCGCGGAGACACCGAGCGTGATGAGCGTGACGAGGCGAGCGGTCGACCGAGGCCGGGCTCGCTCGGCCTCCACCTTGCGGCGAGAGGCCACCTCGTCGGCGACCGATCCGGCAGCGGCGGTGAGCACGGAGGAGAGCCCAGGCCCGCGCCGCCGTGACGCGAGCAGGAGGGATGCGACGACGAAGTCGCCGGCGGCGTCGTCCAGGTCGTCGGCGAACGATCGCAGCGCCAGTTCGGTCGTCCAGCGCGCCGAGAGTCGCGCGGAGAGTGCGCCGACCTCGCGCGAGATCGGCGCAGGGGACGTCCCCACCGACGCCTGTAGCGACTGCTCGAGGCCGACACCCGTGGCGAGCACGTCAGCAAGACGCCGTGTCCACTCCTCGATGGCCTCGACGCGCAGGATCGCCCGTGCCGCGACCCTCTCGGACCCGAGCAAATAGGGAAGGCCGAAGACGGCGGCGGCGACGATGACACCGGCCACCGGCCACGACGACGCCACCCACGCCGCGACCCCGCTTGCGCCGGCGGCGAGCCCCCGCCAGCGGTGCCAGCCGGCCGCAGAGGCCCGTCGCCGTGAGATCCGTCGTGCGCGGGGCGCGTCCGCATCGGGACGTCGCAGCAGCCCGATGCCGACGAACACGAGCCCACCCGCCAGCGTTGCGCCCGCTACGGAGGCCAGGACGCTGGTCATGAGCTAGCCCCCGCCTCGTGCGCTGCCCAGGTGCCCATGGTGTGGTCGAGCAGTCGCTCGTCGAAGCCCGCCCGGACGAGGTCCGCCAGGCACGCGGGTCGGTGGAGCGGGACGGCGCGTCCGTCCGGACCGGGCCCGAAGACCGTTGTCGTCGTAGGCCGGTTGCGCTCGCCGAGTCCGTCGATCTCCACGACCTGGGAGACGAAGCGCTCACGCTTCCCAGGCGGTGGCTCGTCGACGAGCTCGATGTGCACGAGAAAGTCGACCGACCCGGCGAGGAGGCGGTAAGCGAACGTGTCGGTCATGTGCACGCCGGCCGAGAGGCACAGCGTGACGATCCGGTCGACCGCGTGATGCGCCGACCGCGAGTGCAGTGTGCACAGCGAACCGTCGCCGGTCGACATCGCCTCGAGCATCGGCAGGATCTCGGCCCCCCGAACCTCGCCCACGATGATGCGGCGCAGGTTCAGCCGCAGCGCCGTGGTGACGAGCTCGGTCAGAGTGACCTCGCCCGCACGACGCCCGAGCGCATCGAGCTCGGCCGAGCCCTCGCGGGCTTCCATCGCGACGACACGTGGGTGCCGGTCTGGGAGATCGTGCAGGTGCAGCTCGTACTCCTTCTCGATCGTGGCGAACCGCTCCATCGGGTCGAACTCGTTCGCCAGCGCCCGGACCAGCGTCGTCTTGCCCGCGTTTTGGAGACCTGTCACGACGACGTTCTTGCCGGCTCGGACCGCAGCTCGCAGGAAGGCGGCGAGGACGGTGTCGAGCGAGCCGAGCGTCACCATGTCGTCGAGGTCGACGTCACGGACCCGGTGCCGGCGGATGACGACGTGCGGCCGCGGCGTCGTCCAGGCGACCGCAGCGAGACGTGAGCCGTCGTCGAGCCGGAGGTGGAGCGCCGGGTGCGCGGACGAAAACGTGCGCTCTGCGGTGCCGGTGCGCGCCGCGAGCAGCTGCAGCACCTCGATCAGCTCGTCGTTCGAGTCGGCCACCGGGGCATGGCGGACGATGCGACCGTCCGCATACGACACCCAGACGCGGTCGTGCCCATCCACCTCGATGTTCTCGACCGCCGGGTCGTCGATCAGGGGCTGGAGGCGCCCGAGGCCGAACAGCGCGGCCATGACAGCCCGCCCGGTCGCCAGTTCGGTCTCGAGCAGCCACGGGTCCTCGCCACGGCGGACGCGGTCTCGCGCTCGTTCGCTGAGCTCAGCGGCGACCAGCGACCGCGCGAGCTCCCGACGCGCCCCTGGGGAGTCGATCCGCTGGGCCTGCAAGCGCTCGGCGAGCCGTGCCGCGACGACCGCTCGCACGTCGCGGACGAGCGAGAGGTCGGCGGCGACCGAGTCCGCGGGGGACTGGATGGCGACCGACGTCGCGGCGAAGGGCGACCCTGCGGCGTGGCCGTTCCTGTGGTCGATGCCCACGTCACGCCCGGTCACGGCGCCACCGCCATGGGGTCCGGCGCGAGCTCGGTGAGCCGCTCCACGACGGCGCGAGACGACCGCACGAGTCGCGAGGCGGCGAGACGGTGCGAGTCGAGAGACGCCGGCGAGCAGAGCGTCGTTGCAGCCGAGCGGTCGAACGCCAGGGCAAGGACGTCGGTTGCGCCGATCGCGTCCGCCATCTCGGGTGGTCGGTATCCACCGGCGTCCACGAGGATGCCGAGCGGCGGGGTACGACCAGCGCGTTCGGCTGCGATCGCCCTCATCGCGCTTGCGGCTCGAACGGCTGACCCGACCTCGGGCCGGACCACGAGGGCGACGACGTCGGAACCGGAGATCCAGGGCGTCGGCTCCCACCGATGCCCGATCCGACCGACGTCCACCACGACGTCGATCCCGTCGTCGGAGAGGTCTCGTGCGACGTCGAGGAGCGCGGGCCAGAGCGTGAGGAGCGGGCGTGCCTGTCGGGGCTCGCTGACGCCCGGCAGCACCATCCGGCTCGCCTCGAGGTCGAGCGCAGCCGTCCGCTCGATGACCGAGCTGGGCGACACCGCCCCCCGGTCTGCCGCCACCAGCGAGACCCCGACCGACTCCGTCGGCGTCCCCAGGAGCGCGCCTGCCAGAAGTCCGGAACCTGCCGGGTCCGCGTCGACGAGGAGAACCCGCCGCCCCGGCCGTCCGGACGGCCACGCGGCGAGGAGGGCGAGCGCGGTCGTCGTGACGCCCGGTGCGCCTCCTGCAGAGCACAGCGCGACGACGGTCATGGCGAGACCTCAGCCGGGAGGACCACGATCGCGAAGCGCCCCGTCGCGGCTCGTGTCGCGAGGTCGGGTCCATCGTCCGTTCTGGTCACGACGTCGACGACGACCGTCCCGTTGACGTCGGGGGAACCGACTCGGACGACGCGAGCCTCATGCGTCGAGGGAGCGCCGGCGACGGGGTCCGCGCCGGGTGGAGGAGCGTCGACCACGAGGAGCCGGTCGCCCGCAGCGAGTCCGCCCGCCGGAACGCGCTCAGGCACGAGGGGAAGAGGTACGAGCGCCTCGTCGGCTCCGACGATGCCGCCCGTCGCGACATCGTCCGGGGAGACGAGGCTGCCCCGCGTGAGCTCGGTCGAGGCGACGAGACCGACAAGGTCGTCGGCGTCGCCCGCCCGCACCGCCCGCACAGTGGGGTCGAGCGAGGCCGAGGTGGTCGTGAGGTCGGCCGCCGTGATCGTCGCGCCGTACGGCACGTCGCGGGCCATGACGACAACCTCCTCGCGGTCTCCGGCCGAGGACACCAGCCACGCCACCGCGAGGGCGCCGACAGCAACCATGGCAACGCCTGCGATGACCAGCGACGGTCGACGCCGCCCTCGTGGCGCGATGGTCAGCGGTGGCCGGAGATCCGGCCGAGCCGGGGATCCGTCGTGCGTCTGCTTCTCGCTGGTGGCCGTCATGGCCCCTCCTGCTTGGCTCACTGCTGGGTCACGAGCACCTGCACCTCGTCGATGCGGACACTGGCCGTGGACTGGCGCGTGACGGTGAGGGAGCCCGACGCGCCGCCTCCGCTCCAGGTCACGTCCCACGTCGTGGTGGCGCTGATCGGGAAGACCCCGTTCGCTTCGGCCGTCGACGGGCGGTCGTAGATGTGCTGGCAGGTCGGGGAGGTGACTCCGCCCTCGACGTACGGGGTCCCGGGCGAGGCGCAAGTCTCCGATCGCCCGTCACCCATCGACCAGGCGATGTGTCGCGCCTTAGCGGTGGCCGTCACAGAGAGCCCGGGCACGCTTGCCGTCGCCGAAGCGGGCCCCCACGTCGACGGTGTGACGTCTGTCCACAGCCAGACAGGGACACCGACGACGCCAGCCTCGTCCGGGCCGATGGTGAGCCGGATCATTGGCCCGGCGAGCTCGAGCAGCGACACCGCCCGCTGGGCGAGCTGCTGCGGCGTGATCGACGTCCCGCCGTACCCGGGTGGCTCGGCCGCCGACCAGACCCAGCCCTGGCGCCCGCCGGGCTGGGTACCGACGCACGACACGGAGTAGATCGCGCCCTCGGGGTGGTGGCCGGCCCAGATCACGTCGGTGGCAGGTGGCTGGACGTCGAGCTTGCGCCAATAGCAGTCGTCGCGGTCGTTGAACCACCCGAGCGGGCTCTGGCACGGGACCTCGACGCCGGTCGCAGAGACGATGCACCGACGCTCGGCGCCGATCCCGCTGCCCCCGCCCGCGGGCGGTGCGGGCTGGGCGGGCGCGCCCGGCGTGCCGACGTCGATGACGCAGAACGTCGAGTGCGGCGAGCAGACGACCTCGCCGCTCGTACCGAGGCCAGAGCCGAGCGCGAGTGCCACTGCGACAGCACCGTCGATCAGCATGGCGCTTCGTGGTCGACCACTGACGACCGGATGGTCCAGCGGTCGACGTAGTAGTACGCGGTGCTCGTCGTTGTCAGCTTCGACGCCTGGCCAGGCTGCGCCGCGGACTCTCCGGTCGCGGCGTACACCGGGGTCCAGTTGGCGCCGTCGACGCAGTCGACGATCGTGGCCGTGCCCTGCTCGCCGACGACGATTTCCGAGACGTGGGGGGAGAGCGTCGGTTCGCCGAGGACCTTGATGCCGTTGCGACGGAACGTGTAGACGCCAGAGATGACCTCCGCGAACGCCGTGTCGACGGCGAACCGCTCGAGCTCCGCACCCGGCTCCACGGTGGGGTCGCTGAACGCCGTCACCTTCGCCGCCCAGTAGCCACGGTAGGCATCAAGGATCGCGGCCTCTGCCGAGGCGGTGGCGGGGTCCTGCGTCGGCGTCGGGCTCGCCGACGGTGTCGGAGATGCCGGCGAGGCAGTAGTCGTGGGGGTCGGGTCCGGTCCCGGCTGAGTGCAGCCAGCGAGGAGGACCGCGCCGGCGAGGAGAAGCCCGCCCAACGCGGAGCGCGTGGAGATGTGTCGATGCCTCATCGGACACCCGCCCCCTGCGCGGTTCGCGCGCCCGCGAACCGGCTCGACGACTGCGTCGGAGCGCCCATTGCACACCCTTCGGCGCGACGCGCGCATCTTGGGCACGTGTCCCAGAGCATCGTGGACGTCGTCATAGGTGCAGGTGTGCCACGAGTCTGCCAACGCGCGCCGCTGATCCGGTCGGATCTGTGGACAGGCTCACCGCGAAGCGGGCTGTGGACCGTCGAGCGGCGCGCCACTTCGCTCCGCGGCGAGCACGGGGGACCGGTGTCGGCGTACGCGGGTCGAACGAAGGGCGGCGCGCATCGGTGGCGTGGCGGCTGCGGCCGGACCGTCACGCAGGATCCTCGCGATCAGACCGGACCATGTCGCCGTCCCACGCAGCGCCACGCACAGACGACGCGCCTGCCACGGCGGGAGATCGAGGTCGCGAGCCATGTGCCGCCAGCCGAGCGCTCCTGAGCGTGGATCGTTCGAGGCGTCGGGAAGGTCGACGACCGCGCGGACGATCCGCCGGGCCTCCTCGTCGGGCCACCCGTTCTCGACGAGCGCCGAGACGACGCAGTCGATCACCGGGAGGAGCTCGCCGGCCGCGGGCTCGGGCGTCGCAGCCTCCCAGCCGTTCTCCAGGAGGACGTCGAGGCTGAGCGGCAGCCGGACGGGCGCCGAGCCGTCCGCCGGGCGCAGCAGCTCCCATGCTCGACGCTCGACCTTGCCGTACCGGGCCGCGATCACCTCACCCAGCGCTGCTCGCTTGGCCGCGCGCCAGACGACGCCCCACGGCGACTCGGCACGCCGGAGCGCCGGCTTCGTCATCGCGATCCACGCCGCCTGCCACGCCGAAGCCTCTGCTTGCGACGCGGCGAGGCCGCGCAGACCCACGTCGATGGCGAGCGGGCGAGCGATCTGGACTCGGACGAACGTCAGGAGCTCCGTCGCGCTCGGTCCGTCCCAGCCCTCGACATCGATGCGGCCGAGCGCCGCAAGCAGCGATGCGTGGTCCCTGGACGTTTGCGGCGGCTGGCCGCGCAAGCTCGTACTCATTGTGGCCTCCGAACTGTCGTCGGAAGCGACACTGCTCACGCGCGCTAGACGCAGCGCTGACGGCGAGCCCGCGACTGTCCAGCGTCTGCGCACGTCATCAACGCGTCACCGCGACGTCATTCAAGGGCACGTCCGTCTGTCGACCACGGGGCACGGGCTCCCTCGTCTAGGTCGCACGCTCCGGGCCGTGGGTGTCACCTCGAGCGCGACCCACGTGCGGCCTGGGTGCAGAGCCTTCGCAGCAACAACAACCGAGAGCTCGTCGACGCGATTGTGGCGATGGTCGCCGAAAGGGTCGCGGATAACCGCCGATTACACTGTCGCCTCAGTGGGACGACACTCGCGGCCCACTCCGCATCGTCCGCCATGCCGTCCTTCATGGCGCCCAAGCTCTGCCCGGGGCCGATGCATGGCCTATCGGCGGCCGGGCCCGGACTAGCCCGACCGATCAGGCGAGCCCGGGGGACGTCGGACCCCACTCCGCGATGAACTGCTGGACGCTTGGCGATCCGTGCATGCTCCATGCCCAGCCGACGGTGCTCTGGCCGTAGCGAGTCGCCACGTCGTCAAGCGCTATGAGCGCGTTCGCCCACTCCGGCTCTAGTGCCGTACGGAGCTCGTACCTGAGCGAGGACCTGTCGACGAGCTGCTCAATCACAGGCACCGTGCGGTGGGCGTAAAACGTTGCGAAGCCGGGAAGCGTCTGGAAGCCGGCGTGCGAGGGGTCAGCGAGAAGCGCCAATGTGCACCAGAGGAAGTCGAACTGGCACAGCGAGTCGAGTACGGCGTCCTGGTCGAGGATCGGTCCATGGAGTTCGAACGATGCTCCACCAGTGACGTCGTCGGCCAGGAGTGGGAGTTCGCCCGCCTTCACGCGTGCGAAACGGATCAGCGCGCCGGGTAGTGGCTGATCGACGGCGCCAAGAAGGTGTGCTCTAGAAGCCATCGTGCTGGCGTGGCGAATCCATGACTGGTAGCGGGACGAGCCCTCGAACTCTCGCACAGGACTCAGGTCGGGTGGCATCGCGAGCTTGCCGACGAACGCCCACGCCTCCTCTCGCACGGCGAGGCCCCCCAGAGCCATCGCTCCGGCTGCAATCGTTCGCCAAAGGAGCGCGCCCGCGAGGTCGCCAGCCCGCTCCTTCATCGGGCGACGGTAGAGGTCGACCATGCACGTCAGAACGGTGTTGAGCAACCCTTCATCGTCTTCGAGGATCGCGTGGGCGCCAGCGATGAACAGTCGGTCGAGCATCGGCAGGACCGCCGATAGGTCGTTCGGATCCTCGCGATGCCAGGCGGTCGCGCGAACGCGACGGCGCAGCAGCCGCCCAAAGCTCTCGCTTTGCGCAGATTCGGCGAGAGTGTCCGCGAAGGCACGCGGCTCACTGTCGAAGTCGACGGCCAACCGAAGCGCTCGTTCACTGGTGGGTGGCGTCGCGGCCATGATCTGCTGTATCTCGTCGCTTGCCACCTCACGAGCCTCGGCACGGATCTGATCAACGAGCCGGGCGAGGACCTCAGCCCAGTCGCGGTGTTCAGCAGGGACGCACTTCGTACCGCGGCGGACGTACACCTGGCCGGGGCGGAACATGACCGCAGAGCGTGGGTTCTGCGGCTCGACCGTTCCCTCCTTGGTGAAGATCACCGGGAGCCGATCTTGAGTCGGGCCAACGAAAATCACGGCGACGAGGCGTGCGGCCCGCTCGTGAACCTTGACGTGGAGTGTCACCGTGCCGGAGATGAAGGATTCGACGATCTGCGAGAGGTTCGCTTCGTCGAATTGCCGTGGATCGATTGGCGGTTCGTCGTGGTCGAGTGAGCCGTCGTTGTCGGCACCGACGACGATGTACCCACCAAGCCGCGTGTTGGCGAACGCCGCCACGCAGACAGCGAGCTCGAGCCGAGACTTCCGCCCAGCCTCCGACTTCGACAGATCCCACCCACGCTTGTAGTCGAGGTGCTGGGTCTCGTGCCCGACAGCCAAGAGCTCTGTCAGCTTCTCGTCATTCACGGTGCCGTCGACGGCAAACAGCTCGGTCACAGGATCGATCCTCTCAGCCGGCGATCCACGAGCGCGGTCGTGCGAGTGTTCCAGAACGGACAGTCACAACGGTGCATGGCGCCCTCGCCTAAGCCGCGAAGCGAGGCTGTGGTCATGTCAGTCGATGCCAAGGTCGTCGCGGATCGCCCTCCGAAGCGGCGGCTCAAGCGCGTTCATTTTCGGCTCGATCACGGACCAGGTTATAACGTCTCCCTCCGTGGAACCGAGACTCATTACCCATTCTCGATATGTCTCCGCGGCATCATTTAAGGCCTCAAACACCCCGGTGTCGCCCAGGAGGCCGACCTCGAAGACGAGCCGTTCGAGCTTCCACCATTCGGCGGGGTCAGGCGGGACATGCGTCTCTCCCTCTGCGTGCGCCCGCTGCTCAGCGAACAACGACTCGCGCATCTCGCGACGCACCGCGCGCAAGCCCCACAGCGCCTCGATGTAGAGATCCTTGCGTTCGGCACGACGCGCCTCCTTGTCCGCCCGGCGGTTCGATAGGGCCGTTGAGATCGCCTGCCAGCCGACCGTCAACAGACCACCGAGAAAGGCGCCACCGAGACCGACGAGCGCGACCTGGACGTCAGTAGGGAACTCCACGGCCGAGACGCTAGCGGTCGAGAACGGGAGGCGAGAGCGAAACCGCGAAGCGCGACGCGCGATGGGCGCGAGCAGACTTCTGCTCGTCCTCCATCACTGCCCGGCGCCGGGCGAAGGGACGGGCTCGAGCGCGATGCCCGGTTGACACGCCGGCGCGGCGGGGCGGCGGAAGTGGTTCTCGTAGATTCCGACGAGGTCCAGTTGCGATCGAGCAGCCACTGCAGTTTGCAGTCCGTCCGTCAGGCAACAAGAACTACAGCCTCCATCTCGCTCTTGGAGACGTCCATCGGCAGGATGTCACCGTCGACGGCGGCTTGGCGGAGGGCGGCCGCAAGGTCGTCTGCCAGCCAACGGTGCCGCGGGATCAGGTGGGGCCGAGCAACGTGCTGGTCTGTTAGTCGCCTCGACCTCGTCGGTCAGCAGCAGCTCGCAAAAGACCACGGTTGAGGACATTGCGACGAACGGCCTCGGCGAACCACTTCACATGCTCGATTCCCGGGCGTCGTCGGCTCCTCCGCGGTCGGAGTGCTCGAGCGCTAAACGCTATCTCCTGGAGACGTTGAACTGGATGATGCCCGGCGCAGGTCGTGACACGACGACGGCGTCAACCTGGCGCGAAGCGCGGTCCGTTCCGCTGGGGACACCGGCGAGCGACTCGTTCGCACCGCGTGATCTGCATGGTGGTGGGCTCGTCGCGGCGGTCTCGATCCGACCAGTGGGGGAACGTCTTCACCGACCTCGAGGGGGAGGTGCTCGAGTGCGAGCAGCCGTTCGATGGAGGCCTGAAGGTCGCCGTCAGGCACGCCGCGGCGGGGGCTCCGCGCGCCGACTCCAGCCCGTCAGTTTGCGATTGCTCCCTGGAGAGCTTGGTGCAATCCATTCCACGTCATTGCCGGATCGAGCGAATCGATTGCGCTTACCAACGAAGAGATGGCAATCACGCCAGTTCGAGCGAGCGACTGTTCGGCCTCTACCCGCGCCGCGGCAGGGACGCCATCCTCCCACGCGATCGCGACAACAGGAACGATCTTGCGTGCTGGCTGCGATCGTTCGAGACTCCGGGCCAATTCTTGCGCAGTGAGAGCGGCCTCTCGAATCCGTCTCCTGATGTCCGACCCTACCCGCAAGTACTTCGTTTCGAACACTAGGTCTGGCAAATCGTTCTTCGTAGAGATTGCTACCAAGTCGGCGACACCATGACGCGTCGCCGTGGCGTCCGACGACACGCGCACATCGCCTCGCAGGAGATAGTTCGGTTGGAGCGCGCGCTTCAGAAGACTGATCAGTTGCGCCTCTACCTGGCTGTACTCCGCCATGTAGTCCGCCCGCGATCGGTGCGGTGGTGCTGTGGCCCCACCCTCAGGTCGAGAAGACCCCGGAGTGGCCAGCTCGCCATCCGAACCTGGCGTGCGGGAGACGGAATCAGAGGTCGGCTGGCGACTCAGCTCTGCCTCCCGGCCCTCCTCGGCTTCTTGCGCTACCTTCTGCTTCCTGGCTTCGCTCGAAGCATCTTGCAGCGCCTTGTACGCCTCGACCGCTTGGGCCTTGGCCAACTTGTCTGCAGCGGCTTGCTGAGGTCGCCACAGCAGAAATCCGTAGAGTAAGCAAAGGAGCCCAAGGACGGCAAGGGCGACGCATAAAGGCTGATACCAGTCGTTAATGAAGGCCAGCTGGTCTTGTCTCTGCAATAGGGATTCCCGTGCGACGGGTGTAAGTGAAGCAAGTTCAGATCGCGTGATTTCAAACGTCGCGATCTCGCCGACGATGGCCCAGTGGATTACGGCCGACGCGCCGATCAACAGCAACCCGACCGAGGCGATGAATTTGCCAAGATGGCCGTACTCGACCTGCGTCAACCGTCCCTCCCTCACCTAAGGTGTTGCCTTTGCGCTGCGCTGCAGTGTCCCGCAAGCGATTCATCGCTGGGGATGGTACTGCGGCGACCATACTGCCGGGTTGAGTTCAGGGTGCGATGAGAGGGCCGATGACGCCGCTGTCGCCAACGCGTACGTCTCCCGAACACCACAACCGTCGCAGTCGCTGTCCATTGCCACAAGTCGGTGCCGGTGGACGCCGAGAGTTCGGTCATCAGGCTGGCCAAGCTGTAGAACGACACCACGAGCGGAGCGCAGACGAAATCTGCCCCTGCACGCATAGGCGTCGCCCCGAATCGAGGGAGCAGGGGTCGAGCCCTAGCCTCGCCTCTGTCGGAGCGCACGTACGACGAGGTCATGAGGGACGGGCCTCGGGTGGGCGACCGCTGCCGGGCGCCAAGTGTTCGAGGATCTCGGCGGTTCGTGCGTCGACCTGCTCATCCGGCTGGATGTAGTGGAGCCGCGTGATAGCCGTCGACGTGTGGCCGAGGAGCTCAGCTGCGAGGTCGAGCCCGCCGTGCTTGTCGACGACCGTAGCGGCCGTGCGACGGAACGCGTGCGGCGTCACCATCGCAACCCCCGCGGACTGAAGCGCCTCCCGTAGTCGGCGGCGAACGTTTGCGGTCGCGAGGGGCGTGCCGTTGCGGCTGAAGAAGACGAGGTGGTCCTGCGGTAGTGGCCCCGTGACAGCGAGGCGCTTGCGCACAGCCTTGACGGTGAAGGACGGGACGGCGACCCGGCGTACAGACTTCGCGGACTTCGGGTGGTCCTGTCGGTACGTCGGCCGGCTCTTGGGCGAGACGATCGTGCCGGCGATCCGGATCGTCGGCTGCTCGACGTCGAGGTCGAGGTCGCATACGCGGAGAGCAAGCGCCTCACCGATGCGCGCCGAGGTACCGACCATGACCTCGATGATCGCCTCGAGCTGACCGTCGGGTCTCGGGCCCTTCGGTGTTCCGTTCCGTCGCCACGACGCGACGGCATCGCGGATGACGTCGAGCTCGACGGCTTCCAGGGCCATGGGAGCTCGCGCAGGCCGCTTGAGCCGGCGCGTGCTCTGGACCGGGTTCCGGTCGATCGCCTCGAGCCGCACCGCAAGGCTCATCACCAGGCTGAGGATCTTCTTCGAGTGCACGGCACGGGCGTAGCTGAACGCGCGCTGCTGCGTGAGCCAGCGTTCCACGCGGGCCACGGTGATCTCGCGGATGGTGAAGTCCCGGAACGCCGGCAGCAGGAGGTGCTCGGCCTCCCACGCGTAGCGTTCACGCGTGCTGATCGCCAGCTCGCCTTCGGCCTCCAGAGCCGCAAGCCAGTACGCCACGAGGTCCGCGAACGCGGTCGCGCCCGTGATCTCGCTCGTCGGCTCGAGCTCGTCGGACACCGTCGTCATCTTGAGCTGCAACCGCCGCCGCGCGTCGGCCCGGCTGCCGCCGGTCGACTCGAGCTGGCGGTAGCGGCCATGACCGTCCCGGTAGCGCACCCGGGCTCGGAACCGGCCGCCGGGTGTTTGCTGCGTCGAGATCTCGCCGAAGGCGCCCACCGCGAGGCGTGACCTAGGCACGTCCGCTCACCGCCCAGCGGGATACGTCCCTGGCGAGGCTTCCCGGACGCTGTCGAGCCAGGTCTGCACGGATGACAACGGGAACTTCAGGTGCCGGCCGATGCGCAGGGCGCACGGCCCCTTGCCCTCTGTGCGCCAGCGGTAGATCGTGACCACCGGCACGCCGACGTACTCGGCCAGCGCGTCGATGCTCAGCAGCGGTTCGAGGCCCGGGACCGTCGAGTTCGGGCCGGCGACGTCGTTCGGGAGATGGGTCTGCGTGGTCATGCAGACAGGTGTGCGCACCCCGCTCAGATGTCGCGACGCAGTGCGCGGCGCTGCGCGCCCAGCTCGACGTTGACGCTCCCGCGACGGTGCTCGTGAGCCGAAAACGCGGGATAAACGCGGGATGGACCATGTCCAGAGACTCCTCAGGCCTGGTGAGACACCGTCTCACCAGGCCTGATGCGTCGGGCTGACAGGATTTGAACCTGCGACCCCTTGACCCCCAGTCAAGTGCGCTACCAAGCTGCGCCACAGCCCGATGGCCCCCGCAGGGGCCTCGGAAACTCTACCTCACCGGGGCGGGGTGGCCGTCCACCCGTTTCGCGACCGCGCGTCGGGACGCCTCAGCCCTCGAACGGCCAGAACGGCCGCACCTCGACGCGCCCGAAGCGGGCCATGGGGTGACCGGCCGCGATCCGCAGCGCGTCGTCGAGCGACTCGCACTCGACGACGTCGTACCCGGCGATGTGCTCGGCCGTCTCGGCGAAGGGACCGTCGGACACGAGGGTCTCGGAGCCGCGGACACGGACGGTGCGGGCGTCGGACACGGGACGCAGGCGGTCGCCGTGGAGGCGGGCGGACCCGGTCTCGTCGAGCCACTCCTGGATGCGGTCGCCCTCGGGGGTGTACGGCTCGCCGGTCGGGTCGGTGCAGATGAGCAGCATGTAGCGCATGGTGGTTCTCCGTCGCTCGCAGGAACCGGGCGGCGGTGGCCCGGCGGACGACCCCATGACGCGCGGGCCGCGACAGGATCGACAACGTGCACGTCCGTGCAGCGCGATTGACCCTGTCACGGCCCGGTCCTAGCGTCGAGCCGCCGGCCAGCCGAGGGTCGTCTGGCCCGCCCAGGAGGCCGTCATGCTCTCCGACTTCGACGCCATCCCCGTCCTCGCGGTCACGGACCTCGAGAAGGCGCGCGCGTTCTACGAGACCACGCTGGGGTTCACCAGCGCGGGGGACGCCGCGGAGGGCGTGATGTACCGGTCCGGGGGCGGCTCGTTCCTCGTGTACCCGTCGGGGTACGCGGGCACCAACCAGGCGACGGCGATCTCCTTCCAGCTGTCGGCGGACCGGTTCGACGCCGAGGTCGCGGACCTGCGCGACCGGGGCGTCGGCTTCCAGACCTTCGAGGTGCCCGAGGGCACGTGGCAGGACGGGGTGCTGGTCTCGGGCGAGATGAAGGCGGCCTGGTTCGCGGACCCGGACGGCAACATCCTCAACGTCGAGACCGGCGCGGAGGGCTGAGCGTCACGGGCCGACCTGCGACCCGTCCGGCGCGACCGCGTACCAGACCTGGTTCACGCCCTGACCGTTGACGTCGCCGGGCGCCTCGTCCTGCGCGAACAGGTAGACGGGCCGTCCGTCGATCGTGACCTGGTACTCGCCGTCGGGCGTCTCGATGGTGCCGACCTCACCGGTGACGCCGTCGGCGACCACGTCCTCGGACTCGGCGTAGACGGGCGGCCAGGCCGTGAGGCAGTCGCCCGTGCACGCGCTCGTCCCGGAGCCGGGGGTGTCCTTGAGGAAGTAGTAGACGGTCATGCCGTCCTTGTCGACGACGACCGACCCGAGGCTCGTGTCGGCCGTCATGAGGTCGGCCGCGCCCGCCGAACCGTCGTCGGACGGTGTCGACTCCGTCATCTCGTCGGTGGTCGCCTCGGTCTGGGCACCGGTGTCGTCGTCGCCGGAACCCGAGCAGCCGACCAGCGTGGCGGTCGCGACGAGGCCGAGCGTGGTGAGCAGGATGGAGCGTCGCACGGTGGTCCCCTTTCCCCGGGGGAGCGGGACCGCGCCCGGGTGGTGCGGTGTCGCGGGCTCCCCGTGGAGTCCACGGGCGGGTGAGGTCTCGGGTTCACCTGAACCCGGGGCCGGTGCTTTCCGTGGTGTGAGTGACAGGACGGGGAGGTGGGGTGCGCGTGGACGACGACGCGGACGAGCTGTTGCGCGCCCTGCACGCGGCCTACGCGCGACCGCTGCACCACTACGTCGTGCGGCTCACGGGCGACCACGAGCTCGCGCAGGACGTCGTGCAGGAGGCGATGGTGCGCGCGTGGCGGCATCCCGAGGTGATGGCGCGGGACGACGACGCGGCGCGCGCCTGGCTGTACCGGGTGACGCGCAACCTCGTGATCGACGACCGGCGCAGCGCCCGGCACGTGCGCGAGCACATGACGGAGCAGACGCCGGACGTCCCGACGCCCGACGGCACGCAGGCCGTGCTCGACGCGTGGCTCGTCGCGGACGCGCTCACGGGCCTGTCCGCCGAGCACCGCGCCGTCGTCGTCGGGGCGTACTACGGGGGGCGGTCGGTCGCGGAGCTCGCCCGCGAGAACCAGATCCCGGAGGGCACCGTGAAGTCGCGGCTGCACTACGGGCTGCGCGCGCTGCGGCTCGCGCTGCAGGAGAGAGGGGTGACGTCATGACCGGCCGCGACAGCGCCGACCGGCCCGACCTGCCCGCGGACGACCCGTTCCGCGAGTGGGACGCGGCGTACGTGCTGGGGGCGCTCGGACCGTCGGACCGTCGACGGTTCGAGGAGCACCTGGCGGTCTGCGACGCCTGCCAGGACCGGGTCGCCGAGCTCGCCGGGATGCCGGGCCTCCTGCGGGCCCTGCCGCCCGAGCAGGCCGTCGCGCTCCTGGCCCCCGAGCCGTCCGACCTCACCGAGGCGGAGGTCGTGGACCTCGCGGCCGTCGCCCGGCGCGCACGCTCGGCACGCCGTCGCCGCCGGCTGGCGACGATCGCGACGGCCGCCGCGGTCGCCCTCGTCGCGGCCGTCGGGGGCGCATGGGTCGCACGCACCGTCGCACCCGCACCGGTGACCGCGCAGGCCGCGCACCTCGCGCTGCGGCCGGTGGGCGGTGTCGACGTGACCGCGAACCTCACGATGCAGCAGAAGAACTGGGGCACGCGCCTGGACTGGTCGTGCGAGTACCCGGCGCCGCCGGCCGACTACACGCTCGTGTACGAGCTCGTGCTCGTCGAGGGCGACGGCACGGCGACGGTCGTCGCGACGTGGTCGTCGCACAGCGGCCAGGCGCGCGGGCTGGGGGCGTCGTCGAGCATCCCGGCCGACGACATCGCGCGCGTCGAGATCCGCCTGCAGGGCGCGGACGACCCGCTGGCCGCGGCGATGACCTGACGGGCGTCGTCACCGTCGCGCCCGCCCTGGACCGCCCGGCGGCGGCCGCGACAGGGGGAAGGTCGCTCCCGCACGGGTGCCGCCGCCCGGCGCTCAGCCCGTCGCGACCTCGTCGTCGGCCACGACCAGCGGCGTGCCTCCGGTGATCGCGACGAGCTCGTCGAACGTCGTCGGGAAGATCGAGTGCGGCGTCCCGCCCGCGGCCCACACCTGCGCGTGCTCGTCGAGGGCCACGTCGACCACCGTCTCCAACGGCGCCGGATGCCCGACGGGTGCGACGCCGCCGATCGCCTGACCGGTCGCGGCGCGCACCTGCTCGGGTGTCGCGCGGGAGATCCGCTCACGCCCGAGCCGCTGCGCGAGCCCGACGGTGTCGACGCGGTGCCGGCCGCTGGTCAGCACGAGCAGCGGCTCGCCGTCCGCGAGGAAGACGAGGCTGTTCGCGATCGCGCCGACGGGGCAGCCGAGCGCGGCGGCGGCCTCGGCGGCCGTGCGCGCGGAGTCCGGCAGGACGGTGACCTGCCCGGCGACACCGGCGGCACGGAGGGCGTCCGCGACGCGGCGGGCGGACGGGGGCAGGGTCTCGGTCACGGGTTCTCCGGTCGGTGACGGCGGCGGCGCGGCTGCAGCCCCACGTTGGGCAGGGCGGGGGCAGGGATGCGCTCGGGTCCGTGGCCGACGACCGAACCGAACCGCTCGGCGGCGTCGGGCGACTCCCACGCGGCGCGCGCGGCGGAGATGTCGGTGTGCGACCGGCCGACGAAGTTCCACCACATGACGAGGTCGTGCGCGAACGGCTCGCCGCCGAGCAGCATCAGGCGCGCACCCTCGGCACCGGCACGCACCGTCACCTCGTCACGGCCGTCGCCGAGGTACAGGAGGGGCCCGGGCGCGACGTCGACACCCGCGACGAGCGCCCGACCTCCCAGCACCAGGACGGCGTGCTCGAACCCGCGCTCGAGCGGAAGCACCACGTCGTGACCGGGTTCGACCACGACGTCGGCGCCGAGCAGCGGCGTGTGCACGCGCGCGCGTGACCGGGCGCCGTCGAGCCCGCCGACGAAGACCGTCGCGCGTGCCCCGTGCGCCTCCCACACCGGCAGGTCTGCGACCTGCTCGAAGGACGGCGCGCCGTCCATGACGTCGTCGGGCAGCGCGACCCACAGCTGGACCCCGTGGAGAGGCGCGGCGTCGCCGAGCGTGAACTCCGAGTGCGCGACCCCGTGGCCGGCGGTCATGAGGTTGAGCTGCCCGGGTCGCACGACGACCTCGGACCCGACCGAGTCGCGGTGCAGGATCTCGCCCACGAGCGGCCACGTCACGGTCTGCAGCGCGGTGTGCGGGTGGGGGAGGACGCGCATGTCGACGGACTGCGGGCCCATCTCGTCGAGGAAGCACCACGCGCCGACCAGGGGGAGCGCACGCTGCGGGAGGGTCCGGCGCACCTGCATCGCCCGCACGCCGCCGAGCGGGACCTCGCGTGCCTCGTGCAGCTCGGCGACGGGGCCGCGCATCCCGAGCGCCTCGCACAGCGCCTCCTCCGGGCGGACCTCCAGGTTCGTCATGGCTCCACTGTGCCTGACACCCCGACCGGTCGGGAGCACCACGCCTGGCACGCCGACCCGTCGGTGGCACCTCACACCCGGCGCGCCCCGGACGTCTGCACACTGTGGGCGTGAAGCAACCGTTCGAGCGGGTCGTCGTGGAGCACGGCGCGACGGTGCTGCGCGTCTGCCGGTCGGTGCTGGGACCGGTCGACGCCGACGACGCGTGGTCCGAGACGTTCCTGTCGGCGCTGCGCGCCTACCCGGACCTGCCGGCCGACGCGAACGTCGAGGCGTGGCTCGTCACGATCGCCCGGCGTCGCTCGATCGACGTTGTCCGTCGCGCCACCCGGCAGGCCGTCCCGGTCGCCGAGCTGCCCGAGCGCACCGCGCCGGCCGACGGGCGCGACCTGGACCTGTGGGCCGCGCTGGCCGCGCTGCCGGACAAGCAGCGGCGGTCGGTGACCTACCACCACCTCGGCGGGCTGCCGTACGACGAGGTGGCGTCGTTGCTCGGCGGGACGTCGGCCGCGGCGCGACGGGCGGCGGCCGACGGGGTCGCGACACTGCGCCGCACGTACCCGCGCTTCGCCGAGGAGGGAGAGCAGTGATGACGGACGGACGAACCCCGGGGACCGAGGAGCACCTCGTGCGGCTGCGCGCCGGGCTCGTGGCACGGGCCGCCGAGGACGGGCTGCTCGACGTCGCCTACCGCACGGTCGACAGCCCTCTCGGGCCGCTGCTCCTGGCGCGCACGCCCGCGGGCGTCGTGCGGGTGGCGTTCGCCGTCCAGGACCACGACGCGGTGCTCCAGGACCTGGCGGTGCGGGTCAGCCCGCGCGTGCTCGAGGCCCCAGGCGCGCTCGACGACGTGGCGCGTGAGCTCGACGAGTACTTCGCCGGGTCACGGCTGACGTTCGACGTCCCGGTCGACCTGCGCCTGACCGCGGGCTTCCGCCGCTCGGTCGTCGAGCACCTGCCGGACATCCCGTACGGGCGCACGGCGTCGTACGCGCAGGTCGCGGCGTCCGCGGGCAGCCCGCGTGCCGTCCGCGCGGTCGGCACCGCGTGCGCGCTCAACCCCGTGCCGCTCGTCGTCCCGTGCCACCGCGTCGTGCGGTCCGACGGCAGCCCCGGCCGGTACGCGGGCGGCGACGCCGCGAAGCACGTGCTGCTCGAGCTGGAGGCGCGAGTCGGACGTGCGGCGTAGCGTCGGGCGCATGTGCCGGAACATCACGACGCTGCGCGGGCTCGAGCCGCCCGCGACGACCGAGGAGATCGAGGCGGCCGCCCGCCAGTACGTGCGGAAGGTGACGGGCGTCCAGTCGCTCAGCGACGCGACGCGCGACCCGTTCGAGGCCGCGGTGGCCGAGATCGCGGCGATCACCGCGCGCCTGCTCGACGAGCTGCCCGCCCGACGCCAGCCGCCCGCGACCGTGCCGCCGCTGCGCCGCCCGGAGGTCCAGGCGCGCATCGCCGAGCGGATCGCCGCGCGCGAGGCGCACGAGCGGGCGCACGAGCTCGGCCTGCCGCACACGCACGAGGACGACGACCTGCACGACGACCTCGACGAGGTCGCGGCCGCCCGCTGACCGGCATCCCGACCGACCGCGTCGAGCGACGCGGTGGGTGACGTGGCGTGGAAGGTGTGGTGCGCCTGACGCGACGGTCCCTCCACACGGCCGACGACCGGCCCGCCACACGACCGGCCACCGGAGAGCGGGCGGAGCGGTCGTCGCCGAGACCGGCGAGGCGTCAGGACAGCGGGTCGGTGCCCTCGCCGGCGACGACGTGCGCGCTCACGAGCCGCGGGATCCCCGGGGGAGCGACGGCGGAGAGCGCGAGGAAGCGCGCCTCGGCCCGGTGCAGCCGGATGTGCTCGTCGAGCGTCCAGGTCGGGCCGTTGGTGAGCTGCATGCCGCACGCGCACGCGATGGTGACGCGCCCGTCGGACGTGGTGTCGACGAGCCCGACGGTGGTGTGGTCGGTCGCGGCGCGCACCTTGGCGCGGCGCATCTCGGCGCTCACCGGCACGACCGGCGTCGCCGCGTCGTGGACGGTCATGGCGTTCCTCAGCGGTCGGTGGCGACCCGCTCGTCGACGAGCTGGTCGAGCTCGAACGACTCGTCCCAGTGCGCGCCGCCGAGCGACGGCATCATCGCACGCAGCTGCGGGCGCCAGCCCTCGACGCGCTCGGGGAAGCAGCGGTCCAGCAGGTCGAGCATGGTCGCGACGGCCGTCGACGCGCCGGGGGAGGCGCCGAGGAGACCGGCGATCGAGCCGTCCGCGGAGGTGACGAGCTCGGTGCCGAACTCGAGCACCCCGCCCTTCTTCCGGTCGCGCTTGATGACCTGCACGCGCTGGCCGGCGGTGATGAGCTCCCAGTCGCGCGGGTGCGCGGTCGGCATGAACGCTCGCAGCGTCCGCAGGCGGTCGGTGTCCGTCGCCGTGACCTCGCTGATCAGGTACTTCAGCAGGTCGAGGTTGCGCACGCCGACGGCGAGCATCGGGACGAGGTTGTCGGGGCGGATCGACCGCAGCAGGTCGAGCCACGAGCCGTGCTTGAGGAACTTCATGCTCCAGCCGGCGTAGGGGCCGAACAGCAGCGCGGTGCCGCCGTCGACGACGCGCGTGTCGAGGTGCGGGACCGACATGGGCGGGGCGCCGATGTCGGCCTTGCCGTACACCTTCGCCTGGTGCCGGGCGACGATCTCGGGGTTGGTGGTGCGCAGGAACTGCCCGCTGATCGGGAAGCCCGCGAAGCCCTTGGCCTCGGGGATGCCCGACTTCTGCAGCAGCGGCAGCGCGCCGCCGCCGGCGCCGATGAACACGAAGCGTGCACGCACGCGGCGGGCCTTGCGGTTGCCGTTCCAGCGGCGGTCCTTGACGCGCAGCGTCCAGGCGCCGTCGCGGCCCTGGCGCAGGCGCGTGACCTCGCTCTCGACGTGCAGGCGGGCACCGCGGGCCTGGGCGTCGTCGAGCATGGAGCGCGTGAGGGCGCCGAAGTCGACGTCCGTGCCGGAGGTCGCGCGCGTCGCGGCGACGGGCTCGGCGGGGTCGCGGTCGTCCACGAGGAGCGGCGCCCAGTCGGCGATCGTGGCCGGGTCCGCGCTGAACTCGAGGTCGGAGAAGAGCGGGTGCGCGCGCAGGGTCTCCCAGCGGCGGCGCAGGTACTCGACGTTCGCCGCGCCACGCACGAACGTCATGTGCGGGGTCGAGGACAGGAAGCCGGTCCCGCCGGGGAGGCGGCCGTTCGTCGCGAGGTGGTTCCAGAGCTCGCGGGAGAGCTCGAACTGCTCGTTGATCGTGACGGCCTTGGAGATGTCGATCGAGCCGTCGGCGCGCTGCGGCGTGTAGTTGAGCTCGCAGAGGGCGGCGTGGCCGGTGCCCGCGTTGTTCCACGGGTTCGACGACTCGGTCGCGACCTCGGCCCGGCGCTCGTGGATCTCGACGGTCCACGTCGGCTCGAGCGTCGTGATGAGCGCGGCCAGGGTCGCGCTCATGATCCCGCCGCCGACGAGGACGACGTCCACTGTCTCTTCGCGATGCGCCACGATTCGAGCGTATGTCGACGTCGAGAATCTCTACAGCGAGGAACGTGTGACCTTCGTCTCTCTCGTCCCATGACTTCAGACAGGTCGTGGGACGACCGACGGGGACGGCGGGCCGCCGTGGTGCGCGGCCCGCCGCCCCCGTCAGGTGGTGCGGTGGACGTCGGTGCTGGTCGCGGGCCTCAGCCCGCCGTGCAGGCCGTCCCGTTGAGCGTGAACACCGTCGGCTTCGGGTTGCTGCCCGCGTGCGAGCCGTTGAACCCGATGTCGACGCTGCCCTTCGCGGCGATCGTGCCGTTCCACGGCGCGTTCGTCACGACGACGGACTGGCCGGTCTGCGTGAAGCTGCCCGACCACCCGTTGGTCACCTGCTGCGACGACGGGAACGTGAACGCGAGGGTCCACCCGTTCATCGGCGCCGAGCCGTTGTTGGTGACCCGGACCGACGCCGTGAAGCCCGTGTTCCAGTCGTTCGTCGTGTACCGCACGGAGCAGCCGGTCGGCTGGACCGTGGGCGTGACCGTCGGCGTGGGCGTGACGGTGGGCGTCACCGTCGGCGTGACGGTCGGGGTCGGCGTGACCGTCGGCGTCGGCGTGACCGTGGGCGTCACCGTCGGCGTGACGGTCGGCGTCGGGGTCACCGTCGGCTCGGTGCCCGAGCTGTTCCCCACGACGATCCCGCGCCCGTTGGTCCCGACGTAGACGCGCCCGAACACGTCGGGGTCACCGGTGATCGCGGCGCCCGTCCAGGCGTACTGGTGCTCGTCGTCGTTGATCCGCACCCACGTCGCACCCGCGTCCGTCGAGCGGAAGAAGCCGCGCACGCCGTTCAGCTTCGACGTCGTGTAGATCGCGGGGTACGTCGCGCCCGGGGCCGCCTTGCCGAACCCGACCGCGCCGCCGTCCTCGAACCCGGCGAGCTTCGTGAACGTCACGCCCGCGTCGGTCGACCGCCACAGGCCGGTCTCACCTGCGAGCCAGACGTGGCCCTCGTGGCCGGGCACCGCGCCGAACCGGATGTTGCCGGTGGTCGGGAAGCCGGTCGCGGCCGAGGCGGTGAACGACGCGCCGCCGTCCGTCGACCGGTAGAACCGGCCGTCGCCGAACGCGTAGAACTTCTGCGCGTTCACGCGGTCGGCCTCGACGCGCGCACCCGCGGGGACACCCGTCGACGCGGTCCACGACGAGCCGAGCGTCGTCGAGCGGTGCACGCCGGTCCCGGCCGGGCTCCAGACGATCGTGCCGCCGTCGGCGGACATCGCGACGGTCCCGCCGCCGGTCACGCCCGCCGGCTGCTGGCCCGCCCACCACGACGAGCCGGACGAGGTCGAGACGCCGATGTGCGACTCGACGGTCCCGTCGACGGCCTGCCCGACGCGGACCATCGTCGCGGGCTTCGCCTCGGCGAAGTCCACGCCCGTCACGGAGCCGTGGTACGGCTGCGTGTACATCTGCGCCGGCACCTTCGTGATGTCGGTGTGCACGAACCCACCCACGTCACCGAGCCCGGAGATCAGCTCGACCGGTCCCGGCGGAGCGGCGAGGTCGAGCACGGCCGTCTCCTCGATGCCCTGCGCCTTGACGCCGATCTTGACCTTCCCGCCCGTGTCCCACGCGGTGAGGTTGCTGCCGCCGTAGACCGTCGCGCCGGTGCCGTAGAGGAACTTGTCGGAGTCGAACGGGTCGATCTCGAAGGACTCCGTCATCCAGCCGAGCTTGACGAGCGGCTCGCCCACGGGCGCGGACGTCTTGCCGAACGTGAGCCACGGCGCACCCGAGTAGTCGAGGTCGTAGCGCAGGTCGCGGTTCGGGTAGCCGGCCCAGTCCCAGATCCGGCTCCAGGTCGCGCCCCGGTCGGTGCTGCGGAACACGATGATGTCCGGCCACCAGGAGATCTGCGTGACGACCATGAGCGTGTCGGGGTCCTGCCGGTCGATCGTCAGGCCCGAGTAGCCGAAGTACTGGTCGCTGCTGGACGACGGGACGGGGGAGATGTTCGTCCACGTGCCGGTCGTGGTGTCCAGGCGCCAGACGTCGCCGTGCCCGCCGTCGTACGGGCCGCCCGTGTCGCTGGTCGCGAGGTAGAGCTGCTTGCCCTTCGCGTCGTAGACGCCCTTGTGCGCGATGTACCCGGTCGGCTGGCCGGGGATCCGCTGCCACGTCGCACCCGCGTCGGTCGACCGGTAGACGGTGTTCTCCTTGTCGGCGACGCCGACGTAGATCGTCTTCGTCGGCGAACCCTTGGTGCCGCTCGACGGGTCGAACGTCACCCACACGACGCCCTGGTTGCTCGTGAGGTAGTCGTTGGTCGACGTGGGGTCCTGCACGTAGGTGCCGGGGTTGGTGAACGAGCTGACCTTGGCCCACGTGACGCCCGAGTCGGTGCTGCGCCACAGCCCGTTGCCGCTCTCGGTGCCGAGGTAGAGGACCCGGTTGTCGTTGGGGTCGACCTGCAGGCGCTCGCCCATGCCGCGGCCGGGCATGTTGCCGCCGACCTTGAACGGCAGGGTGGTCTTCTGCCAGGTCTCCCCGCGGTCCGAGGACCGCAGGACCGCGCCGTTCTGCGGGTCCCACGAGTTCGTGTAGGTGCCGACGGCCGCGTAGACCCTGTTGGGGTTCACCGCGTCCGTCGCGAGGCTCAGGACGCCGGTGTGGCTCCACTCGTCCCAGCCGATGTGGTCGAGCAGCGGGACCCAGCGCTGAGTCGCCTGGTCGAGGCGGTACGCCCCGCCGATGTCGGTGCGGGCGTAGACGAGGCCCTTCTCCGACTGGTTGTAGACGATGCCGGGGACGAACCCGCCGCCGACGACCTCGACGTTGCCCCACGTGTACGACGGGGTGGCCGCGGTCGCGGGGGAGCCGAGGGCGACGGCCGTGCCGGCGCCGGTGACGAGTGCGGCTGCGAGGACGGCGCCGGCGAGGCGTCGTGGCGGGCGGCCGGGTCTGACGGGGGAGGTTCGAGCAGGGACGCGCATCCGCTGCACTCCTTCGTGAAGGCGGTGGTGTGCCCGCCGGGCGAGGGTTGCCCGGCCGGTCGACCCCGCAGCCGGACGGCCTCGGGAGGGCGCCGGACGACGGGTGGCCGCACGGTATCGAAGCGCTTCGAGAGCGGGTCAGGGGACGAAACCTTTCGCACGCCACCCGACCGGGAGGGCCCGGCCCGCGTCCAGCCCGCGACGCGGTGCGGGTCAGCCGGTGGTCCGCAGGTGCGACGGGGGAGGAGCAGCGGTAGAAACCTCCCATGAGCCGCGACCTGACCTCCGACCCCGCCGCCGAGCACCTCGCCGAGCCCCCGCTCCCGGAGGCCGAGCTGGCCGCCGCGGACGCACGCTCGGGCGGCGACCCGACGCGGGCCCCGCGGTCGCTGCACGCGGTCGAGATCGAGGCCGACGACGAGGCCATCGCGAGCAGCGAGGACTGGGACGACCCGCAGCGCCTCTGACGGGCTCCGACGCCCGGCCGGACCGCGTCCCCGACGCCGATGAGGCTCCCCGCCGAGGGCACGGCACGCAGGTGCCGCTCTCGGTGGGGAGCCTCACCTCGTGGGCGCCGGACCGGCTCAGCCGCCGGCGATGCCCTCCGGGCCGATCTCGCGACGGAGCTCGTACCCGTCGGCAGCCTGCAGGACCGGGATGCCGTCCGGCGCCGCCGCGGCGGCACGCTCGGCCGCCCGTGACTCCGGGGTGGGCGCCGGCAGGCCGTGCGCGAGCACGTGCTCGCTGAAGGTGAGCTGCCGCAGCAGGATCGCGCGCACGTGGTCCGGGTGGTGCGTCGCCGCACCCGCGTAGATCTCCGGGTCGCGCTGGCCGTCGTCACCGACGAGGACCCATCGCACGTCGGGCAGCTCGTGCACGAGGCGCCTCAGCTGCGCGACCTTGTGCGCACGGCCGCTGCGGAACCAGCCGGTGTTCGTCGGGCCCCAGTCGGTGAGCAGCAGAGGACCGGCCGGGTAGCCGTGCCGCTTGAGGAACCGGGAGATCGCCGGCGCCGCGTTCCAGGCACCCGTCGACAGGTAGACCACCGGCATGCCCGGGTGACGTCGGCGCAGCTCCGCGTACAGCTCGGCCATGCCGGGCACGGGCTCGCGCGCGTCCTCGTTGCGCACGAGCACGTTCCAGGCCGCGACCAGCGGACGCGGCAGGCGGGTCACCATGACCGTGTCGTCGATGTCGCTCACGAGGCCGACGCGGACGGCCGGGTCGATCACCAGCACCGGCGCCTGCGCGCTCGTGCCGTCCTCGGTCGTGAGCTCGACGTGGTGCCAGCCCGGCTCGAGGTCGGACTCGAGCCGGACGTCGAGGTAGCCCCCGCGGTCCGACACGACGGAGTGCTCGTGGCCGCCCACGCGCACGTGCAGCGCCACGCCCGCGACCTGAGCCGTCGCGAAGGAACGCCAGCCGCGCGTCGACGGCGGCTCGGCCGCGTCGATGTGCGCGTCGGCGCCGGCCCCCGGCAGCTCGTGGTCCGGGACCTCGGGCGGTGCCAGGAGCGTGCGCGCCATGACCCGGACCCAGCCCGGGGCGCCGTAGCCGGCGAACGGCTCGATCCGCACGGTCCAGCCCCGGTGGCGCATCTGGTGCGCGACGGCGCGGTCGAACGCGTCCTCGAGCCGGGCCGCGACGTGCAGGCGGCGCGTCGGGCTCGGCGGCTGCGATCCCGCGCCCACGGCACGGTGGCCCGGACGTGCCGCACGGAGCACCGCGCGGTCGTCCGCGGGGTGCTCCGTGCGGGTCGTCATGCCGATGCCTTGTCCTTCGCCCGGGCCTTGTCCGCCGACGCCTTCTCGCCCTCGGCCGACGCGGTGCTCAGCGCACCGCCCGCCGACTCCAGGTGGGCGCGCACGAACCAGTGGAACAGCTCGAGCTCGTGCAGGTGGCCGATGAGGAGGTCGTTCGTGACGTCGTCGAGCTCCTCGGTGTCCTTCGCCGCCTGGCGGTGGTCCGTGATGACGCCGACGTAGACCTCGTCGAGCGCGCCGAGGTGCGCGATCGCGCTGTCCCGGCCGATCGAGTAGTCGTCCCAGCTGCGCGCCTTGACGAGCGCACCCGGCGTGCCGACCGGGGCGACGCCGAGGGTCGCGATGCGCTCGGCGATCGCGTCGACCATGAGGCGGACGGCGTCGACCTGCGGGTCGATCATCTCGTGCACCGCGATGAAGTGCGGGCCCACCACGTTCCAGTGGATGTGCTTGAGCGTGAGGGCGAGGTCGTTGAGCGCGTTGAGCCGCTGCTGGAGGATCTCGGCGACCTTCGCGCCGTCCTCGGGCGTGAGCGACGGGACCGTGTACTTGGGCAGCGAACGTGCCATGAGGGGACTCCTCCTTCAGCTCGTGACCACCGGGCGAGGTCTTGCCCGGGTGTCCGTCCACGCTGCCGCAGGACCGGCCCCCTCGCCAGCGGAACGGCCGGTCACCCGAACGGGTCGCCGTCGCGGTCGAGCCGTTCCGCCACCTCGTCGGGACCGAGCTGCGCGAGCCCGGGACCGATCTCGTCCCACCAGCGGGGGGCCGCGACGCGCGGCTCGTCACGGCCGCGCAGCGAGTACGGCGTGATCGTCGTCTTGGCCGGGTGGTTCTGCGACCAGTCGATGAGCACCTTGCCCCCGCGGACGTCCTTGCGCATGACCGCGACGACGAGCGACGGGTGCTGCTTCGCGACCGCGAACGCGAGGTCGCGCGCGTACTGCCGGACCTCCGGCGCGGTCCTCCGGCCGGGCAGGCGTGCGTAGAGCTGCATCCCCTTGCTCCCCGACGTCACCGGGACCGTCTCGTCCAGGCCGTCCTCGCGCAGCCGGTCCGCCACGAGGTGCGCGACCTGGGCGCACTCGTCGAGGCCCGCGGGCGCACCCGGGTCGAGGTCGATCACGAGCCGGTCGGGGTTCCGCACCCCGCCGCGCGGCCCGACCGTCCACTGCGGAGTGTGCAGCTCGAGCGCGCCCTGGTTGGCGCACCACACGAGCCCGGCCAGGTCGTCGACGAACGGCAGGTCGAGCATCGTGCCCTCGCCGTCGTCGTTGTTCGGCGCCGCGGGCAGCGTCTGCCGGCGCAGCCAGTCCGGTGCGCCGCGCGGCACGTTCTTCTCGAAGAACTTCTCGCCCGCGACGCCGTCGGGCCAACGGATCCGGGTGACGGGCCGCTCGTGCAGCTGCGGCAGCAGCGCCGGTGCGACCCGCACGAGGTAGTTCATGACCTCGGCCTTCGTCGTCCCCGTGCCGGGGTACATGACCTTCTCGAGGTGGGTCACGCGGACCTGCCGCCCGTCCACCTCGACCATCTGCCGATCCGGCGTCACTGCTGCTCCCAGGGGTCGGGGTCGGTGTCCGTCCGCACGCCCCGGACGACGGGCTGGCGCAGCCGGCCCGTCGGGGTGCGGTTGAGGTAGCGCGTGTCGACGACCACCACGGGCGCGCACCAGCGTGTGCCGCGCGCGTCGAGCGGTGGGACGTCGTCGTCGAAGGGGCACGTGTCGCGCGGCTGCGCGGTCACCGCGGCGTGCAGCGCCGTCGCGAGCGCGCCCGTGAGCCCGCTGCCTGCGCGACCCAGGTAGCGCAGCCGCCCGTCGGCGTCGTGCGCCCCCAGCAGGACCGCGCCCAGCCGCCCGCTGCCCGACGTCTCCTCGCGCCACCCGACGACGAGCGCCGTGCGGTGGTGCTGGTGCGCCGACTTCACCCAGTCGGCCGAGCGCACGCCCGGCCGGTAGACCGACGACCGCCGCTTCGCGACGACGCCCTCGAGGCCGTGCTCCGCGGTCACGGCCCACAGCTCGTCGCCGTCCGGGTACACGGGGGAGAGCTGGACGCGATCAGGAAGCGGCAGCCCGTCGAGCAGCGCGCGTCGCTCGTCGTACGCGCGCGACGTGACGTCGGCGCCCGCGACGCGCAGCACGTCGAACACGAGGTACGTGACCGGCCGGGACCGGGCGAAGGCCGCTGTGCGGCGCGGGTCCCGCACGTGCATGCGCTCGGCGAGCGCCGCGAACGACGGTCGCCCGCCGTCGAGCAGCACGACCTCGCCGTCGAGCACCGTGCCCGGCAGGTCGACGAGCCCGCTGAGCTCGGGGTACGCCGGGGTGACGTCCCGACCGCCACGGCTCCACAGCCGCAGCACGCCCGTGGTGGTGTCCGCGAGCGCCCGCACGCCGTCCCACTTGACCTCGTAGGCCCACTGCGGCCCGCGCGGAAGTGCGCCCGTCCGGGCTGCTGGGGTGGCGAGCATGGGCTCCACGGGTCCATCCTGCCCAGGTGGTCCGCGTCCGTCGCGGGCTCGCCGGGGCGTGCCCGGCAGGCGGTGCCGCCGAACCGACGGAGGTGGTCGACGATGCGAGCGATCTGGAAGGGCGCGGTCGCCTTCGGGCTGGTCAACGTGCCCGTGCGGCTGTACGCGGCCACGGGGGAGCACGAGGTGACCCTGCACCAGGTGCACAAGGCCGACGGTGGCCGGATCCGGTACCGGAAGGTGTGCAGCATCGACGGCGAGGAGGTCGAGTACCGGGAGATCGCGAAGGGCTTCGAGACCGACGACGGCGAGCTCGTGGTGCTGACGGACGAGGACTTCTCGCGGCTGCCGCTGTCGACGGAGCGCGAGATCGAGGTCATGGAGTTCGTGCCGGCGGAGCAGGTGGACCCGATCCTGCTGGGCAAGACGTACTACCTGGAGCCGGAGAAGACGGCGGCGAAGCCGTACGCGCTGCTGCGCGGTGCGCTCGAGCAGGCGGACCGGATGGCGGTCGTGAAGGTCGCGATCCGGCAGCGCGAGTCGATGGCGGTGCTGCGGGTGCGGGACAAGGTGATCTGCATGCAGATCCTGCTGTGGCCGGACGAGGTGCGGGCGGCGGACTTCCCGATCCTCGACGGGGACGTGTCGGTCAAGCCGCAGGAGCTCGCGATGGCGTCGTCGCTGGTGGACTCCCTGGCGGCCGACTTCGACCCGACGCAGTACGAGGACCGGTACTCGGCGGCGCTGGAGACCTTGATCGAGACCAAGATCCAGACGGGCGACACGCGTGCGGTGCCGGCACCCGCGGGCGAGGAGGGGGAGTCGGGCGGTGGCGAGGTCGTCGACCTGCTCGCGGCGCTCCAGCGCAGCGTCGAGAAGGCGCGAGGCACGCGGGGCGGGGCGGGCGAGCCGGCGGCGGAGGAGAAGCCGCGGTCGCGGGCGCGGACGGGGACGGACGACGTCGACGAGGGTGACGAGGACGCGTCGGACGGCGGTGCGAAGCGGTCGACCGGCGCGCGGTCGTCGAGGTCCTCGGGCACGAAGGCGTCGACGTCGAAGGCGTCGAGCGGGACCAGGTCGAGCGGGACGACGTCGTCGAGCAGCGCGAAGTCCTCCGGGAGCGCGAAGTCCTCCGGGAGCGCGAAGGCGGCTGACGGCGCGAAGGCGAAGCCCGCTGCCAAGGCCACGTCCAAGGCCGAGGGCGACGAGCCGACGCCGCGCCGCACGCGCCGCAAGGCGTCGTGACGGCTGCGGCGCTGCGGGACGACGCGGTCGCGGCGCTGCGCCGGATCGCGTTCCTGCTGGAGCGCGCGCAGGCGAGCGGGTACCGGAGCGAGGCGTTCCGGGCGGCGGCGTCGTCGGTCGAGCGGACGGCGCCGGACCGTGTCGTGGCGCTCGCGAAGGCGGGCGCGCTGACGGACCTGCCGTCGGTGGGGGCGCGCACGGCCGAGGTCGTGTCGCTGGTCGTGCGCGGGAAGCCGGTCGAGTACCTGGAGCGGCTGGAGGCGGAGGCGGCGGCCGGGGAGGCGCCGGAGCCTGCGGTCGCGGCGCTGCGGGAGCGGCTGCGCGGCGACCTGCACGCGCACAGCGAGGCGAGCGACGGCGCGACGCCGATCCAGGAGATGGTGCTGGCGGCGCTCGACCTCGGGCACGAGTACCTCGCGATCACCGACCACTCGCCGCGGCTGACGGTCGCGAACGGCCTGTCGGCACCCTGCCTGCGCGCGCAGCTGGAGCAGGTCGCGGCGCTCAACCGCGCGGTGGCGCCGTTCACGGTCCTGTCGGGCATCGAGTGCGACATCCTCGACGACGGCGCGCTGGACCAGGACCCGGACCTGCTCGACGAGCTCGACGTGGTGGTCGCGTCGGTGCACTCGAAGCTGCGGATGGACTCGCGGTCGATGACGGAGCGCATGGTCGCGGCGGTGCGCAACCCCCGCACGGACGTCCTCGGGCACTGCACCGGCCGGCGTCTGACGGGCCGGCAGCGCCCGCAGAGCGAGTTCGACGCGCGCCGGGTCTTCGAGGAGTGCGCCGAGCACGGCGTCGCGGTGGAGATCAACTGCCGCCCCGACCGCCTGGACCCGCCGCACGACCTGCTGGCGGTCGCGGTCGAGGTCGGCTGCCTGTTCAGCATCGACACCGACGCGCACGCGCCGGGTCAGCTGGACTGGTTGACGGCGGGGTGCGAGCGGGCCGCGCAGCACGCGATCGACCCGGAGCGGGTCATCACGACGTGGCCCGTCGAGCGGCTGCGTGAGCGATCGCACCGCTGACACGCCCGGTCGGACGTGCGGAAGCGCACGGGTGGACGCGTTAGGGTCTGCGCAGCCCCCGGTCACGCGGTGTCGCCGCGCGCCCGACGGGTCCAGGCCCGTCCAGGGTCCGCAGGAACCGAGTCAACAAGGAGCACACATCTCGTGAGCGTCAACCGCACCGAGCTCGTCCAGGCCGTGGCCGCGAAGGCGGGCACCGCCAACGCCGAGGCCGACAAGGTCCTCAAGGCCTTCCAGGAGGTCCTCGTGGAGCAGCTCGCCGCAGGGGAGTCCGTGACGATCCCCGGCTTCCTCGCCGTCGCGCGCGCCGAGCGCTCGGCCCGCACGGGCATCAACCCGCAGACGGGCGAGAAGCTCGAGATCCCCGCGGGCTACCGCGTGAAGCTCACGGCGGGCAGCGCCCTCAAGCGCGCCGTCCAGGGCTGACACCCGACTCAGGGCCGGGTCCGACCGTCGAGGTCGGGCCCGGCCCTGTCTCGTGCGCGTCCACTATGATGCGAACGAGTCTCATGAAGGAGCGGCACGTGATGGCGGTGGTACGGCAGACGCGGCAGCGTGCCGAGATCCTCGACCTGCTCGCGGGTCTGGACGAGTTCCGCAGCGCCCAGCAGCTGCACGAGCTGCTGCGCTCACGCGGCTCGTCGGTGGGCCTGGCGACCGTGTACCGCGCGGTGCAGAGCCTGACCGAGACGGGCGAGGTCGACGTCCTGCGCACCGAGGACGGCGAGTCCGTCTACCGCCGGTGCGCGCAGCGCACGCACCACCACCACCTCGTCTGCCGGTCGTGCGGGCGGACCGTCGAGATCGACGCGGCGCAGGCCGAGGCGTGGGCCGCGCAGGTCGCGACCGCGCACGGGTTCGCCGACGTCGACCACACGATCGAGCTCGTCGGGACGTGCGCCTCGTGCCGGGCGGCCGCCGCGTCCTGACCGCGCCAGCGCCCGCTCAGCCCGCCGCGCGACGCATGAGGCGCGGCACGAGCCACCACGCGGACGTGAGCACCACGAGCGAGACGCCCCCCACGAGCAACCCCGCCTGACGCCCGACCACGACGTCGAACAGCAGCATCGCCGAGCCCGCGAGCACGAGGGCCAGGACCACGAGCCCGAGCCGCGCGAAGATGTTGGCGGCCGCGACGAGCTCGGGCTTGAGCCGCTTGCGGAACAGCACCCGGTGCAGGCTCACCGGCGCCACGAGGAGCGCCGTCGCCAGGACCGCGAGCACGACCAGCACGAGGTAGAGGTCCTTCTGGTACGCGTCGAGGTCCGCGAACCGCTGCTGGAACGGGATGGTGAACAGGAAACCCGTGAGGATCTGCGTGCCGGTCTGCGTGACGCGCAGCTCCTGCAGGAGCTCGTTCCAGTTCCGGTCCATCCGCTCCGTGAACGTCTCGTTGCGGTCCTCGTCGTGCAGCTGGTCCTGCGCGGGCACGGTGCCTCCTTCGGTCGTGTCGCAGGGGATCATGCCGCAGGCGCCCTCGTGCCGCCCGACAGGTGTCCCGGGCACCCGTCGGGCCGGGGGAGACTGGGGGAGTGACACGACTCCACGACGCCGACCACCGTGACTTCGCCTCCGACAACTACGCGGGCGCGCACCCCGAGGTCCTCGCCGCGCTGGTCGACGCGAACGGCGGCCACCAGACCGCGTACGGCGCGGACGCCTATACCGCGCGGCTCCAGGAGGTCGTCGGGGCGCACTTCGGTGCCGGCGCGACGGCGTACCCGGTGTTCAACGGGACGGGCGCCAACGTGCTGTCGCTCCAGGCGCTGCTGCCCCGCTGGGGCGCCGTCGTGTGCGCCGAGACCGCGCACATCCAGACCGACGAGAACGGCGCGCCGGAGCGTGTCGGCGGGCTCAAGCTGCTCACGGTCCCCACACCGGACGGCAAGCTCACGCCCGAGCTGGTCGCCCGCCAGGCGTGGGGCTTCGGGGACGAGCACCGCGCGCAGCCCGGCGTCGTGTCGATCACGCAGAGCACCGAGCTCGGCACGCTCTACACGCCCGACGAGGTCCGCGCGCTGGCCGACCAGGCGCACGACCTGGGCCTGCGGCTGCACGTCGACGGGGCGCGCATCGCGAACGCGGCCGCCGCGCTCGACCTGCCCCTGCGCGCGTTCACGACGGACGCCGGCGTCGACGTCGTGTCGCTGGGCGGCACCAAGAACGGGCTGCTGTTCGGCGAGGCGGTCGTCGTCCTCGACGAGGCCGCGGCCCCCGGGCTCGCATACCTGCGCAAGATGAACATGCAGCTCGCGTCGAAGATGCGGTTCGTGTCCGCGCAGCTCGTCGCCCTGTTCGAGGGCGACCTCTGGCTGCGGTCGGCGCGGCACGCCAACGCGATGGCTGCGCGCCTGCGCGCCGGGCTCGACGCGCTCGGGGACCGCGTCCACGTGACGCTCCCGACGCAGGCCAACGGCGTCTTCGTGACGCTCCCGCGTGCGGTGTCCGCCGAGCTGCGGCGCACGTGGACGTTCTACGACTGGCACCCGGAGAGCGGGGAGGTGCGGCTCATGTGCGCGTTCGACACGACCGAGGCCGACGTCGACGCCTTCCTCGCCGAGCTGCGTCGGCTGCTCGACGCGCAGGGCTGACGCGACGGCGCCGGTGGCACGGGGCTGAGCCCGTCCCACCGGCGCCGAGGGCGGGTGCGCCGGCCTCCACGTCCGACGCACCCACCGGAGAGGTCAGCGGGTGCAGCTCGCCCCGTTGACCGTGAACGCGGTCGGCGCGGTGTTCGTGCCGGTGTGCGTCCCGCTGAACCCGATCTCGACGCTCGCCCCGGGCGCGAGGACCCGGTTCCAGTCCGCGTTGGTCGCCGTGACCTTCGCACCGGACTGCGCCCACGTCGCACTCCAGCCCTGCGTCAGGGTCTGGCCGCTGGGGAAGTCGAACGCCAGCGTCCAGCCGTTGAGCGCGGTCGTCCCGGTGTTCGTGACCTTGACCGCCGCCGTGAACCCGCTGGACCAGCCGTTGGCCGTGTACGCCACGGAGCACGACCCGGTCGCGACGTCCGGCGCGGTCGACGCCGTGAGCGCCGCCGACGCGGCGGACACGTTGCCCGCCGCGTCCTTCGCCCGGACGGTGAAGGAGTACGACGTGCCCGCGGTCAGGCCCGTCACCGTGTACGACGGCGTGGTCGTCGACCCGACGAGCGTCGTGCCCCGGTAGACGTCGTAGCCCGCGAGGCCCGAGCCACCGGTGTCCGTCGACGCGGTCCACGTCAGCGGGACCGACGTCTTGGTCGCCGTGCCCGCCGTGAGGCCCGTCGGCACGCTCGGCGCGGTGGTGTCGCCCGTGCCGGCCGCCGTGCGCACCGACACCGCGGTGGACGCCGCCGACACGTTGCCCGCGCCGTCCTTGGCCCGCACCGAGAACGAGTACGCGGTGTCGGCCGTCAGGCCGGTCACGGTGTAGGACGTCGAGGTCGTGGTCCCGACGAGCGTCGAGCCGCGGTACACCTCGTAGCCCGCGACGCCGGACCCGCCGGTGTCCGTCGAGGCCGTCCACGACAACGGCACCGACGACGCCGTCGGCGTGCCCGCCTTCAGGCCACCGGGGACGCTCGGCGCGGTCGTGTCCGACGTGCCGCCGCCCACCTGGGAGATCGAGATGCCGGTGGTCGAGCCCACGCCGCCGAGCGGCACCTCGTGGTCGAGGCCGACGAACTTGCCGCCGTGCTGGAACAGCGTCGGCTTGAGCATGGTCGAGTACTTGACCTCGTCCCACGTCTTCCAGTCGTCGAGCAGCAGGCCGCCCGTGTCACCCGAGTTCGGGTTGAGCACCCAGAACGTCTGGCTGAGCTTCCGCTCGGCGATGAGGTCGCGCAGCGCGGCCATCCACTTGTCCTGCCGCGGGTCCTGGCCGAGCCGGCCACCCCACTCGCCGATGAGCAGCGGCGCGATGTCCTCGTCGTGGATGAACAGCCAGTTCGGGCCCCACACGTCCGCGGTCAGCGACGCCTTGTCGAAGTCCTTCTGGAACCACTTCTGGTCGAACACGAGCGGCCCGTAGTCGTGCGGCGAGTACACGAGCTGGTCCTGGTTCGCCCCCAGGTCGATCGGGAAGTCACGCACGCCCCGCAGGTTCCCGCCCCACCACGTGCCGTAGTAGTCGGTGAGCCCGGTCGAGGTCCACGAGACGCCCTCCTTCGGGTAGATCTCGACACCCTCGACGAACACGAGCCAGTTCGGGTTGATCGCGAGGATCTTCTTCGACGCCGTCTCGGCGAAGTGCTTGAAGTTGTCCTTGTCGGTCGTGCCGTCCCACTTCGCACGCTCGGTCGAGCCCTGCGTGCCGTGCGGCTCGTTCTTGATGTCGGCGCCGACGATCGTGTCGTCGTTCTTCCAGCGCGCCGCCGCCCACTCCCACCCGGCGTAGACGTCCTCGGTGGTGATCGACCCCTTCCACCACATGTTGTAGACGTGCCCGGAGTTGTCGGCCTCGGCGGAGTGCACGTCGAGGAACACCTTGATGCCGTACCTCTGGCACAGCGTCAGGAAGTACTCGAAGATCTGCAGGCTGTTCTTGCCCTCGAGCTCGGGGTTGGCGTAGGTGTTCACGTTCGGCTTGAGGAACGTGCCCGCCTTCCACTCGAGCAGCAGCTGCGTCGAGATCGGCACGCGGACCGTGTTGATGCCGCGGTTCGCCATCTGCTGCGTGATCTCGGTGATGTTGCCGGACCACAGGCCGTGGAAGACGCGCTCGCTCGCGTTGAAGCCGAACCAGTTGACGCCGGAGAGCACGACCTCCTTCCCGGACGCGTCGACGATCGTGTTGCCCTGCACGTGGAGCCAGTCGTCGCCGGCGGCCGCCTGTGCAGGCGCGGCGACCAGGGCGAGCGGCGCGGTGAGGGCGGTCGCGGCCAGCAGGCCCGTGACCGCCGCGCGCACGCGGGTACGGAGGGGGGAGTGCACGTGGTTCTCCTCGGGTCGATCCGGTCCGGCCGGTGGGTCCCGGCCGGGCGAGCCCGGTGGTGCGGCCGGGTGGGCACGCGGAGCGGGGGTCCCCCGGGACTTTCCGGAGGACCCCCGCCCGTCATGCGGTCGGTGCGGCGAGCACGTCAGGTCACGCGACGGTGCAGGCCACGCCGTTGAGCGTGAAGGCCGTCGGTGCGTTGTTCGTGCCCGAGTGCGAGCCGTTGAAGCCGATCTCGACCGACGAGTTCGCGCCGAGCGTGGTGTTCCACGCCGCGTTCTTGGCCGTCACGGCCGAGCCCGACTGCGACCAGTCGGCGCTCCAGCCCTGCGTCACCTTCTGGCCGTTGGCGAACGAGAAGCCGAGCGACCAGCCGTTGAGCGCGCTGGTGCTGTTGTTCGTCACGCGGACCGAGGCGGTGAATCCGTTGTTCCACGAGCTGGCCGTGTACTTCACGGTGCATCCACCGGTCGGGTTGCTCGGCAGCGTCGAGGCCGACAGGGCCGACGACGACGTCGAGACGTTGCCCGCGGCGTCCTTCGCCTTGACCGTGAACGAGTACGTGGTGCCGGCGGTGAGACCGGTCGCCGTGTAGCTCGTCGTGGTGGTCGAGCCGAGGAGCGTCGAGCCGCTGTACACGTCGTAGCCCGTGACGCCGACGTTGTCGGTCGACGCGCTCCACGACAGCGGGATCGTCGTGCTGGTCGCGGTGCCCGCGGCGAGACCCGTCGGCGCCGTCGGCGCCTGCGTGTCGACCACGGTGTCCGTCTTGGTCGTCGCCGAGACGGCGGTGGAGGCGGCCGACGTGTTGCCCGCGGCGTCCTTGGCCCGCACCGAGAACGAGTACGTCGTGCCGGCGGTGAGACCGGTGACCGTGAAGCTCGTCGTCGTGGACGTGCCGACCACGGTCGAGCCGCGCAGGATCTCGTAGCCCGCGACGCCGACGTTGTCGGTCGAGGCGGTCCACGACAGCGGGACCGACGTGGTGGTCGTCGTGCCGGCGGTCAGACCCGCGGGCACCGAGGGCGCCTGCGTGTCGGTGACGGTGCCGGACTGCGTCGTGGCGGAGACGGCGGTCGAGGCGGACGAGACGTTGCCCGCCGCGTCCTTGGCACGGACCGTGAACGAGTACGCCGTGGCGGGCGTGAGGCCCGTGACCGTGTAGCTCGTCGTGGTCGAGGTGCCCACGAGCGTCGTGCCGCGGTACACGTCGTAGCCGGTGACGCCGACGTTGTCGGTCGACGCGGTCCACGACAGCGGCACCGAGGTCGACGTCGTCGTGCCGGCGGTGAGGCCCGTCGGGACCGTCGGCGCCTGCGTGTCGTTGCCCGGGTCCGTCTGGCCGATGACCGGGTACGCGTTCTTCACGAGCGTGACGAACTGCTCCTCGAACCACTGGCCGGCGAGCGGCGCGTTCGGGGTGGCACCGGTGAGCTGGTTGTTCAGCTTGGGCGAGACGAACGTCGGGTCGCACATGCGGTCGAACCGCTTGCCCTGGTCGTTCGGGATCTCCGACGACGCACCGTCGGACTCACCCGGGGGCTTGATCCAGACGAACGCGTCGAGGTGCGACGCGGCGTAGCCGGACGGGGTGGCCTCGGGGAACCGGCCGATGCCCGCACCGAGCGGGTTGCACCACGCGCCGCGGTGCGCACGACGGTCCACGCGGTTCGCGTCGACGTAGGTGTTCACGTCCGTGCTGGCCGTGATCGCCGTCGGACGGTTCGGGCCGCCCCAGCCGTTGCGCGACGTGTCGATCAGCATGCCGATCGTGGACGGGAAGCCCGCCGCGACCAGGAGCTTGTGCATGTGCGCGGTGTAGTCGACCTCGTCGAAGTCGAAGTTCCACTCGTAGAACTTCGACGACCGGATCGGGTTGTTGTTGATCGTGAGCGACGAGTCGGTGAGCAGCGGCTCCTCGAGCGGCGTCGTGTTGGCGACGTCGGAGACGAAGCCGTCGATCGACGCGAAGCCCGCGGTCGTCGTCTTGGCGACCTCGGCGAACAGCGTCGCGGACGGACCCGCGTTGCTGTCCCAGCCGAGCCAGCCGGAGTGGCCGATGTCGATGTAGTTGTAGACGTTCGGGATCGCGTGCAGCTTGTCGAGCGCGTACTTGACGCCCTGGCGGTAGTACGGCGCCGCCTGCTGGCAGGCCTGCTCCGAGATGTTCGTGACCAGGTTCGGCAGCGAGTCGGGCTCGATGGTCGCGGCGATCCGGATGTTCTCGTACTCCGGGTTGTCGAGGAGGTCCGCGATCGGGTCGATGTACTCGGTCTTGTACCGCGCGAGGCCCGCGTCGGTCGCGGGGAGCTCGCCGTTGGACGCGAGCGCGAAGCAGTCGCGGCCGGGCAGGTCGTAGATGACCAGGTTGAAGACGAGCGGCTTCCCCGCGGCCTTCTGCTGCGCGACGGCGTTGTCGAGGTGGAACTTCAGGCCGTTGCCGTCGGCGTTGCCGGTGATCGCGGAGATCCGGTCCATCCAGACGGCGGTGGGCTGCGTCGCGACCGTCCGCATCTTCGCGGCGAGGGTCGGGTCGGCGCTCTGCCGGCCCGCGGCGGCGGTGACCGAGGCGGACCACGTGGGGTTCACGTACTGCACCGCGCCCGAGTAGGGGTTGTCGACATGGGTCGGCGCCGCGCTCGCGCTCGTCGCCAGGGTCGTGAGAGGGACGGCGGCGAGTGCCGTCGCCGTGGCGACGGTCGCCGCGGCACGTAGCCGCCGCCTCACCGTCGCTCGCTTGCCGTGTGTGGACACGTGGTCCTCCGGGTGTCGATCGGCACACCCGAGCGGACCGTCCCGGTCGGGCGCGAGTCGCCCGGGGGGAGTCCACGGCGACTGGCGGCTACCTCAACACGCACCGCGATCGGGACGGCATGGGGCAAATCGTTTAAGCATCCCGCGTTACCCATTCGTTACCCGATCGACGCCCGCACGGGGTGGCGAAGCCGCTGGTCAGCGGCTCCGCGGACCCGTGCTGCCGCGCACCGCGAGCCCGCCGACCTGCAGCTCGCGCCGTACCCGGGTGTCGCCGTCGAGCACCGCGAGGACCGCCTCGCCGGTCGCGAGGCCCAGGTCGCGCTCCGCCGACGGCAGCGTCGTGACCGACGGCGTCGCGAGCCGGCACAGCGCCGAGTCGGAGCCCGCGACGACCGACAGGTCCCACGGCACCGCGAGACCCGTGCGTCGCGCCACGTCGAGCGCCGCGATGGCCATCTGGTCGGAGTCGAACACGATCGCGGTCGGCGGGCGCCCCGCCGTCAGCAGGCGTCGCGTCGCGACGGCCGCCTCCTCGGCGGTCCCCGCGGTCGCCTCGTGCTGGAGGTGCCCGCCCGCCGGGTCGAGCACCCGCGCGAGCGCGCCGACACGCGACCGCGTGCGGGCGAGCCCGTCGGGCGCGGTGACGGCGGCGACGTTCCGGTGGCCCAGCTCGAGGAGGTACCGGGCGACACGCGCGTAGGCGTCCCCCTCGTCGACGCGCACGCTCGCGAGGTCGTGGTCCTCGGGCGAGCCGCCGACGACGACCGCGGGCGCCCGCAGCCGGCGCAGCGCGTCGATGCGCGGGTCCTCGACGAGGACGTCGGTCACGACCATGACGTCGAACCGCCGCTCGGCCCACCACTCGCCGTACAGCGCCACGGCGGCCTCGGGACCGTCGACGATCTGCAGCACGAGCGCGAGGTTCCGGGTCGCGAGCACCTCCTGGATGGCGGTGACGAACTCGAGCACGCCGGTCGCCTGCGCCGCCGGGCCCGCACCGGCGCGGTCGACGACGAGCCCGACCGCCCGTGGACCGGTGCGCATCGAGCGGGCCGCCGCGCTCGGCCGCCAGTTGAACTCGTCGGCGACGCGGAGCACACGCTCACGCGTGGCGGCCGAGACGCCGGGACGACCGTTCAGGGCGTACGAGACGACCGCGATCGAGACGCCTGCCGCGCGGGCGACGTCGGTGATCGTCGGACGCCTCGGCGCCGGGGTGGACGGTGGAAGCGGTCCCGGCCCGGAGGGGGTCGGAGTGCTTCCATCGGTGGACGAGTCATATGCAGGTGTGACCACGATCACCTAGTGTGTCGCCCGATGCGGCACAATTGCACCATCTCGACTCCGACGACGTAGGCGAGGAGCAACCATGGGGACTGTCCGGCGCGGTCCGGTGTCGCCGACGGCACGGCGCACCATCGGTGTGCTGTCGCCGGTCGTCGGGGGTTTCTACTTCGGTGCGCTCATCGCCGGCGTCGCCCGAGCGGCGCGCGCGGCGGGCCATCGGGTCGTCGCCGTCCAGACCTATCCCGCGGGCCTCGACCGCGAGCGGTACCCCGACGAGTCGATCCTCGACGCCCCCGTCGCGCTGGGCGCGGTCGACGGCCTGGTCGTCGTCGGCAAGGCGCTGCGCGCCGACCGGCTGGCGGCGGTGCAGCAGTGGGGCGTGCCGCTGGTGCTGGTGTCGGAGGAGCCGACGTCGCAGGACGACCCGGTCGTCGTGCCGGACAACACCGCGGGTGTGCGGGCGGCCGTGGACCACCTCGTCGGGCACGGGCACACGCGGATCGGGTTCGTCGGCTGCCTCACGCAGCGCGACATGCGCGAACGCTTCGCGGCCTACCGCGCGACCCTCGCGGACCACGGGATCGAGCCCGCCGAGGCGTGGTGGTACGACGCGACGGACAACCACGAGCAGGGTGGCGCGGACGCCGCGGCACGCATGCTGGCGCTGGGCCGGCAGACGACGGCCGTCGTGGCGGCGACCGACCGCAACGCGATCGGCTTCCAGCGCGCGCTCCGTGCGGCGGGCCTGGTGCTGCCGCGGGACCAGGCCGTCATCGGGTTCGACCACGCGGACTCGGGTGCACGCGTGACGCCGCGCCTGTCGACGGTCGACGCGCACTACGACCGCGTGGGCGAGACGGCGGTGTCGCTGCTGCTCGCGCGCATGCGGGGCGAGGAGATCGTGGGCGGCGAGTACCGGACGCCGTCGACGCTCGTGCTGCGCGAGTCGTGCGGCTGCACCGAGGTGGGGCCGGCGTCGGCCGCCGACCAGCCCACGGGCGTCGCGGGCGGTCACCAGGTGCTCCGGGCGCTCGCCGAGACGGCGTTCGTGGGACCGGTCGGTGCGGGTGCGGGCCGACGCGCGGGCAGCGCGCCGCGGGACACGTGGTGGCACGCCGTCGTCGAGCCGCTCGAGGCCGCGGCCGAGCGCGGTGCCGTGCCTGCGCCGGCGACGCTCGCGCGGCTCGCGGACCTCACGGCCGCGATGCAGCCGCACCCCGAGGCCCTCGAGCAGCTCGTGACGTGCCTGCGCGGGATCGAGAGCGCGACGCTCGCGGCGCTGCCACGGCCCGAGCACGAGACCGCCGTGCGGCGCGCGGTGACCGAGGTCCTGCTGGCGCTGACCAAGGGCTGCACGCGGGCGATGCTCGCGCGCAGCGGTCAGCTCGAGCGGACGATCGTCGACCAGTACGAGGTCGACATGGACCTGCTGCGCGGCGACGGCGCGAGCCCGCGGGCGCTCGGGTGGCTGCCGCGCGGCGTGCGCGGTCACGCGTGCCTCGGCCTGTGGCTCGGCGCCGATCGTGGCCCCGGGGACCGGGAGATGGAGATCGTCGGCGTGCACGACACGTCGGGCACGCTGTCGCGCCTCGTCGGGATGCGCACGACGGCGAGCCAGTTCCCGCCGGCGGCGCTCACGCGCGCGGGGACGGTCGGCAGCAACGAGCTGACGTTCGTGGTCCCGGTGACGTTCGGCGGCAGCGACTGGGGTCTGCTCGCGATCGACGGCACCGCGGAGACGCGGGCGACGAGCGCGCGCGACCGGTTCAACCACTGGGCGGCGCTGCTCGCGGTCGCGCTGGACCAGGAGCGCCTGCTCACGTCGCTGCGCGAGCAGCGCCGGGCGCTCGAGCAGGCCGCTGCGCGGGAACGCTCCCTCGCGGACACGGTGCGCGCGAGCGAGGAGCGGTACGCGCTCGCGTCGATGGCGGCGCACGACGGCACGTGGGACTGGGACGTCTCGGCGGGCACGGTGTACTACTCGCCGCGCTGGAAGCAGACGCTCGGCTACGACGACGAGGTCATCGGCGACTCGCCCGCGGAGTGGCTCGAGCGCGTGCACCCCGCCGACCGCGACGACCTGTCCGCGGCCATCGCGTCGCAGCTCGCGGGCGCCGGCACGCCGCTCGAGCTCGAGCACCGCGTGCGGACGTCGTCGGGCGACTACCGCTGGATGCTGTGCCGCGCGGTGACGGTGCTCGACGACGCGGGCTGCCCCGCCCGGCTGGTCGGGGCGCTCGTCGACGTGACCGAGCGCAAGGAGGCCGAGATCGCGCTCCAGCGGGACGCGCTGCACGACCCCGAGACGGGTCTGGTGAACCGGCTGCTGTTCCTCGACCGGCTCGCCTCCGCGCTGCTGCGGACGCGCCGCTCGCCGTCGTACGACTGCGCGGTCGTGCTCGTGCGCGTCGCGGACGACCACGCGATCCCGACCCAGGGGCGGCACGAGGAGGGCGACGTCCACCTCGACCTGCACCGCGAGCTCGTGCGCCGGCTGCGTCGGCCGCTGCGGGAGGGCGACACCCCGGCGCGCATCGCCGAGGACGACTTCGCGGTCCTGCTCGACGACGTCGGGCCCGGCGGCGTGCCAGGACGGGTGGGTCAGCTGCTCGACCAGCTGCGCCACGAGCTCGGCGCGCGCATCCGCGTCGGTGCGCTCGGCAGCATCCGCGGGTTCCGCGACGTCTCCGAGGTGCTCCGCGAGGTCGACATCGCCCTCCTGCGTGGCGGGTCGACGACGACCTGGCGGCAGGAGTCGCGCCCGGGCTCCGTCCTGCGCTGAGCGCGACGCCGGCGACGAGACGACGTCGAGCGACGCCCGGCGACGAGACGACGTCGAGCGACGCCCGGCGTCGTCGTGCGTGCCCGCCGCGGAGGGCGGGCACGCCGGTGTCAGGAGCGGCCGCGCTGCGGGCCGTGGGACGGACGCGAGGCGCCGTGACCCGGGCGCGGACCCGTGTCCATGCGGATGCGGAGCGGGCGTCCCGCGACGCGGGCCCGGGCCAGGCGGTCGACCGCGTCGGCCGTGAGCCCGCCGGGGATGTCGACGAGCGCGAAGCTGCCGAAGATGTCGATCTTGCCCACGTCCTTGCCGGTCAGCCCGCCCTCACCGGTCAGCGCACCGACCAGTGCGCCCGGCTGGAGGCCGTCGCGGTGGCCGACGGCGACGCGCCAGCGCGGCGGACCGCCCGCGATGTGCGTGTCGCTGCGGCGACGCTCGCGCGGCGGACGGTCGTCGTGGCTCACCGTGCGCTCGGTCCTGCCCGGGGTGAGGCGCGCACGCTCGAGCGCGTCGTCCAGGTCGTCGCCCGTGCGCGCCGCGGGACCCTCGTCGCCGACCGCGAGCGCCGCGACGGACGCGAGCAGGTCGACGGGGTCGGTGCCGGGGTGGGCGGCGAGGTGCGCGGCGATCGCCTCGCGGTACACGTCGAGCCGGCCGAGCTCGGCGCGCCCGGGTGCGCGGTCGAGCAGTCGCGTGACCCGGTGCCCGCTCACCTCGGCGGGCGACGGGATCTGGACCTGCTCCATCGGGACGCGCGTGGTGCGCTCGATGCTGCGCAGGCGCGACTGCTCCGACGGGGTGACGAACGACAGCGCCTCACCCTCGCGGCCGGCGCGGCCCGTGCGGCCGATGCGGTGCACGTAGGTCTCGGCCTCGCGCGGCACGTCGAAGTTCACGACGAGGCCGATGCGCTCGACGTCGAGACCGCGTGCCGCGACGTCGGTCGCGACGAGCACGTCGAGGGCGCCGGTGCGCAGGCGGTCGACGATCTTCTCGCGGTCGCTCTGCGCGACGTCGCCGGAGATGTGCGCCGCGGAGATGCCGCGCTCGACGAGCGCGCTGCCGACCTCCTCGGCCGCACCGCGCGTACGGACGAACACGATGGTCGCGTCGGCGTCGGTCACCGACAGGACGCGGCCGAGCGCGCCGACCTTGTGGCGGTGGGGCACGACCGCGTAGGTCTGGCGGACCGTCGTGACGGTCGACGACTGCCGCGCGACCGTGATCTCGACAGGCTGGTGGAGGTGCTGCTCGGCGACCCGACGGATCGGTGCGGGCATGGTCGCGGAGAACAGGGCGACCTGGCGACGGTCGGGCGTCGAGGACAGGACGCGGTCGACGTCCTCGGCGAAGCCCATGCGCAGCATCTCGTCGGCCTCGTCGAGCACGAGGTACCGGACCTGGTCCATGACGAGCGTGCCGCGGTCGAGGTGGTCGAGGACGCGGCCGGGGGTGCCGACGACGACCTGCGCGCCGCGCGCGAGCGCACGCTGCTGCGGCAGGAACGGGGAGCCGCCGTAGACGGCGACGACGCCGAGCCCGGTCAGGTGCGTCGCGAACGAGGAGATCGCGTCGGCGACCTGCATCGCGAGCTCGCGCGTCGGGGTGAGGACGACGGCCTGGACGCCGGCGGTGCCGGCGTCGACCGACGCGAGGAGGGGGAGGCCGAACGCGGCGGTCTTGCCGGTGCCGGTCTGCGCGACACCGACGATGTCGCGGCCCGCGAGGAGCGCGGGGATGGCCTGGGCCTGGATGGCGGAGGGGGTGACGAAGCCGAGGTCGGCCACCGCGCGCTCGAGGGCGGCGGGCAGGCCGAGGTCGTCGAACCGGGGGTCCGGCGTGTCGGTCGCGTCGGTCGTGGGGGCAGGGGGCACGAGGGTGCTCATGGGGGAACCGTTCGGTGGAGCGGGGGAGCCCTGAACCGTGCGCCGGGACGGCGGACGGCGGGTCGCTGCTGCCCCGCACACCCGACGGCACCAGGACGGTGCCCAGACTTCACGACACGAGCCCGCACAGGGTGCAGGCTCGACGGGGGACGCGCGACGAACTCCGGTAGTCGTGGACCAGTCTACGGGCGCGGGCCGCCCGGTGGTCGCGGAGGAGCAGGTGAGTTCGCGCACACGACGTCGTCGCCCGCACGAGCGCGGGGTTCACCGCGTCGTGCTGCGTCGTGCTCAGAGACCGAGCCGGCGCGCCTCGATGATCGGGCACGTGTCCATGACGACGTCGAGTCCCGCTGCGGCGGCACGGGCGGCCGCGTCCTCGTCCACGACGCCGAGCTGCAGCCACACCGCGCGCGCGCCGACCGCGATCGCCTCGTCGACGACGGCACCGGCGAGCGCGCTGTTGACGAACACGTCGACGACGTCGACGTCGCCCGGGACGTCCGCGAGCGTCGCGTACCCGGTCGCACCGTGCACCGTCGGGGCGCTCGGGTGCACCGGGACGATCTCGTTCCCGCGCGCCTGCACGAACTCGGAGACGCCGTACGCGGCGCGCGCGGTGTTCGTCGACAGCCCGACGACGGCCCAGCGGCCCGGGGTCGTCAGGAGGCGGCGGATGACGTCGGTGTCGTTGTGGTGGGTCACGCCCGCAGCCTCGCACGCCGTGCCGGTCGGACGCGCGGGCACACCCCGGACCCGGGTCGGCACCGGGCCGGACGCCCGCGGGGTGGACGGCTCCGACGCGCGGACGCGGACGGGGGAGCAGGTCGGCGGGGTCGAGCGCCGTAGGATCGTCGCCGCAAGCACCGAGAGCGACGGGGGAGGCAGTGAGCCAGAACGAGCTCGTCACACCCCGCGTGCTGACGGTGCCCAACCTCGTGAGCTTCGTCCGCCTGCTGCTCGTGCCGGTGTTCGGCTGGCTCATCGCGACCGGGCACGACGGCTGGGCCGTCGTCGTGCTCGCGGTGTCGGGCGCGTCCGACTGGCTCGACGGCGTGCTCGCCCGCCGGCTCCACCAGGTGTCGCGGCTGGGGCAGCTGCTCGACCCGGCCGCCGACCGCCTCTTCATCCTCGTCACGCTCGTCGGGCTCGTCTGGCGCGGTGCCGTGCCGTGGTGGCTGCTCGCCGTCCTCGTCGCACGCGACGTGCTGCTCGCGGGCGTCTTCCTGCGCCTCGCCCGCGCCGGCTGGGGCCCGCTGCCCGTGCACATGGCCGGGAAGGCCGGCACGTTCGCCCTGCTGTACGCGTTCCCGCTGCTGCTGCTCGGCCAGTGGGCGGCGCCGCTCGGGCCCGTCGCGTCGGTGCTCGGGTGGGCCTGCGCGCTGTGGGGCGTCGGCCTCTACTGGTTCGCGGGTGCGCTGTACCTCGTGCAGGCGCGCGACCTGCTGCGCGGCGGGACGGCCACGGCATGACCTCCCGGCACGGCGACGCGGTGCAGCGGCCCGCCCCCGACGCGTCGATGACGCTCCTCAACGAGGTGTACCGGCGCCCGCTCGACCCCGGCTACGCCGCCGCCGCGGAGGGTCGCCGGACCGGCACGCGCCCGCCGCGCACCCGCCGGGGTGCCGCGCTGCTCCTCGTGCTGGGCGTCCTGCTGGGCCTGGGGACGGTCACCGCAGCCGTGTCGCTGCGCACGCCCCCGCCGTCCGTGGTCGCCGCCCGCAACCTGCTGCAGAACCAGATCGAGCAGCACGACGCGGAGGCCGAGGCGCTCGAGGCCGACATCACCGCGCTCAGCGACGAGGTGCGCGCGCTGCAGGAGTCCGCGCTCGACGACGTCGACCCCGCGCTGGCCGCGGAGCTCGAGGCGAGCCAGATCGCGTCCGGGGTCGTGCCGGTCACCGGCACGGGGCTGCGGATCGTCCTCACCGACGCGCCCGTCGACCCGGAGAGCAGCGAGGAGGACCCGTCGTCGCGCGTGCAGGACTTCGACCTCCAGGTGCTCGTCAACGGGCTCTGGGCGTCGGGCGCCGAGGCGGTCGCGATCAACGGCGAGCGGCTCACCACGACCTCCGCGATCCGCAGCTCGGGTCCGGTCGTCCGCGTCGACCTCGTGCCGCTCGTCAGCCCGTACGTGGTCGAGGCCGTCGGCGACCCCGTCGCGATGCAGACCGAGATCGCCCGCAGCTCCGCGGGCCAGCTCCTCGCGACGCTCCGCAACACCTACGGCATCGGCGTCGACACGTCGTCGCAGACCGCGCTCGAGCTGCCCGGCACCGGGCAGGTGAAGCTGCACGACGCGACCGTGCCGGAGGAGTCGCGCCTGACCCCGCCGACCCCGTCCAGCACGAGCGACGAGCCGCTCGGCACACCGGACGCCGGGGCGTCGTCGGAGGGTGCGGGAGAGGCGGCCGGTGTGGCAGGGTCGGCACGTCATCCGGGGAGGGAACGTACGTGATCGCAGTGATCGGGCTCGTCGTCGGGGTCGTCGTGGGCCTCGTGCTGCAGCCCACCGTCCCCCCCGAGCTGCAGCCGTACCTGCCGATCGCGGTCGTCGCCGCGCTCGACGCGCTGTTCGGCGGCCTGCGCGCGATGCTCGACGGCATCTTCGACGACCGGGTCTTCCTCACGTCGTTCCTGTCGAACGTCGTCGTCGCCGCGCTCATCGTGTTCCTCGGCGACCAGCTCGGTGTCGGGTCGCAGCTGTCCACCGCGGTCGTCGTCGTCCTCGGCATCCGGATCTTCTCGAACGCCGCCTCGATCCGCCGGCACCTGTTCAAGGCGTGAGCGACCTCCGCGCATGAGCGACGACCAGCACCTCGACCGTCCCGACGGCGCGCGCACCGACCCGCCGAGCGCGGACCTCGCGAGCGCCCACCTCTCGAACGTCGACGTGCCGAGCCTCGACGAGCCGGTGTCCGACTCTCCGACCGTGGACGAGACGCGCCGCGACGACCCCGCCGACGCCCCCGTGGAGCTCCCGGCACCCGTCGAGGACGGCCTCGCCGAGCCCGCTCCTCCCGCCGAGGCCGCGGAGCCCGACGACGTCGCGGAGCCCGACGACGTCGGCGACCGTCCGACGGCCGACGAGCGCGACGCGTCGCCGCCCGACCGGGCCGAAGACGTCCTGACGAGCGAACCGGTGCACGACGTCGTCGACGCACCCACCGCCGGTGCCGACCTGCCCGCCCCGCTCGTGTCGCCCGACGCCGTTCCCGACGGCGAGCAGGACGGCTCCGCACCCGGCGACCTCGACGACCGGGACGGCGGCGTGCCGTCCGACGTCGTGCACGTCGACGACGACGCGCTCGTCCGTCCGCTCGACGCGCCCCTCGCGCACGTGCTCGGCAAGGACGCGGACGACCTGTCCGTCCTCGCCACACCCGCCGACGCCACGGACCCGGACCTGCCCACCCACGCCCCCGACGACGGGGCGCCGAGCGGCGCGCCGGACGCGGACACGTCGACCGCCGCGTGGGACGAGCCCCTGCCCACCGACGTGCACACCGTCGCTCACATCGAGGTGCACACGCCGGACGCCGGTGCGGTCGACGACCCGCGCGCCGGCGGCGTCCCCGAGGGCGCGACCCCGGTCGTGGTCCCGGCAGCCACGGCCGGCGGACCCGTGCCGCCGCCTGCGGCGCCCACCGCCACGGCTGCCGCACCCCGCAGCGGGTGGTCGGTCCTCGGTCGCGCCCTGGCCCCCCGCGTCAACCGTGCCCAGGTCCTCGCGGGCGTGCTGTGCGCGCTGCTCGGGTTCGCGCTCGCCGTCCAGATCCGGCAGACCAGCGACCTGAGCCTGTCAGGCATGCGCCAGGCGGACCTGGTCCGCATCCTCGACGAGGCGACGACGCGCGGCGACTCCCTCGAGCGCGAGCGCGCCGACCTCCTCGACGAGCGCGACGAGCTGCTGTCCGGCTCCGACACCCGGCAGGCCGCACTCGACGCGCTGCGGCGCAGCGCCGAGACGCAGGGCATCCTCGCAGGACGCCTGCCGGCGGAGGGCCGTGGCGTGGTCGTCACGGTGAGCGACGGGAGCGGGCAGGTCAAGCCGGTGACGATGCTCAACATGCTCGAGGAGCTGCGCAACGCGGGCGCGGAGGCGATGCAGCTCAACGACCTGCGGATCACCGCGAGCAGCGCGTTCACCGGCACGGCCGGGGCCGTCCAGCTCGACGGGGCGACGCTGACCGCGCCGTACGTCTGGAAGGCCATCGGCGACCCGGACACGATCGCGACCGCGCTGCAGATGCCGGGCGGCGCGTTCGCCGAGGTGCGCAACAACGGCGGGAACGCGTCGGTCGAGCCGCAGGACCTCGTCGAGGTCAGCGCGATCCGCGTCGTGCCGGACCCCGTGCACGCGACTCCGGTGCCCCCGGCAGCGGGCTGACCCGCGCGTCCAGGCGATCCGTGCTGCGACGACGCGCCGGCTCCGCATAGGGTGTGCGTGACCCCACCGAGGACGGTGCCGGGTGATCGGACGAGCAGGGCGCGCGGGAGGCGGAATGAGCGGCGACGAGCAGGCCCCTGGGGTCCCTGGACCGCAGACGGGTCGGCCCGCGTACGGTCCGGACACGACGATGTCGTTCGGTGCGCTCGAGCCCGTCGAGATCGAGGCCGCCGCGCCGGTCGGGCTGACGCCAGACGAGGTCGCCGCGGTGAACGCGCTCCCGCCGACGTCGGCGCTCCTCGTCATGCAGCGGGGGCCCAGCGCGGGTGCGCGGTTCCTCCTCGACGCCGACCGCACGGTCGCCGGCCGGTCGACCGAGGCCGACATCTTCCTCGACGACGTCACGGTGTCCCGCAAGCACGCGGAGTTCGTGCGCGACGGGCAGCAGTTCGTCGTGCGGGACATCGGCTCGCTCAACGGCACCTACGTCAACCGGACGCGCATCGACCAGGCCGTGCTGCGCTCGGGCGACGAGGTGCAGATCGGCAAGTACCGCATGACGTTCCACCCCAGCCCGCACCGCGAGGTCGCTCGCGGGTGAGCGCCGTCCTGGTCAGCACGGGTCCGTGGGGGAGGGACGCATGAGCGGCGCGCAGGCGCAGCGCACGCAGCAGGACGACCGGGCCGTCGCGCGCCCGGGGGCGACCGAGCCATGGCCGCGGGGGATCTCCCGACGCGCGTCGATGCGGATCTCCGACGTCCTGGCCGCGCTGCGCATCGAGTTCCCGGCCGTCACGACGTCCAAGCTGCGCTTCCTCGAGGAGCAGGGCCTCGTCGAGCCGGTCCGCACACCCGCGGGCTACCGGCAGTACTCGCCCGCCGACATCGAGCGGCTCCGCTTCGTCCTGCGGCAGCAGCGCGACAAGTACATGCCGCTCAAGGTGATCGGCGAACGGTTGGCCGCGCTCGACGCGGGCGACGAGGAGGAGACCGCACCGCGGGCACGCCTCGCGACACGCGACGGCGTCGTGCAGTCGGGCGAGGTGCGCTGGACCGTCGACGCGCTCGCCACCGAGGCGAACGTCGAGGTCGCCTTCGTCGAGGAGCTCGTCCAGGCCGGCGTGCTGCGCCCGCGTGGACGCTCGTCGTTCGACCCGTGGGCGCGTGACGTGGTCGTCGCGGCCGCCGCGCTGGCGGAGCACGGCATCGACGCCCGCCACCTGCGGCAGTTCCGGACCGCGGCAGACCGTCAGGCGGACCTCGTGGAGCAGGTCGTCGCCCCCTGGCGGGGTCGTCGGGGTGCCTCCGCGGCGGCGCGCGCGGGCACGGTCGCCGCCGAGGTCGGTGAGCTCTGCACCCAGATGCACACCGCGCTCGTGCGGGCCGCGGTCGCCGACCTGACCCCCTGAGCACCCGCCCGACCGTCTGCACGACGGGACGCGCCGATCCGCCGCCGACGTCGTACGTTGGACGTGTGGGCGAGGACGGCGGGATGGTGCAGGTGGAGGTCGTCGGGGTGCGTCAGCACCTGGCTGACGACGAGATCGTCGTGCTGCTGCTCGACCCCGAGTCCGAGCTGCTGGTCCCGATCCTCATCGGCCCGACGGAGGCCAGCGCGATCGCGTCGGCGCAGGCCGGGATCGTGCCGCCCCGCCCCATGACGCACGACCTGCTGCGGGACGTCATCGTCGCGGCAGGCTCGGGCGTCGCGCACGTCGAGATCACCCGGCTCGAGGAGGGCGTCTTCCACGCCGAGCTCGTGCTCACGACCGGACCGCGCGTCGACTCGCGCGCCTCGGACGCGATCGCGCTCGCGCTGCGGTTCGGCTGCCCCGTGCTGTGCGCGGCCGAGGTGGTCGCGGTCGCGGGTGTCGAGGTGCGGACCACGAGCACCGAGCAGGACCTCGAGCGGTTCCGGAGGTTCCTCGACGTGGTGACGCCGGACGACTTCTCGACGGGGGAGGAGCCCGGCGAGAGTGGCCGTTAGGGCGTTCGACGTGCGCGAACGGGTGAACCTTCGACCTCAGGTGGAAGGTGAGACTCGCCGAGCGCGACACGCCAGGGCGGGGCGTCATTGCATCGGGGTGACCGCAGGCCTAGCGTTGCAGGCAGTCGAGGACCAGCGCGCCGTCGGGCGGGCGAAAGTGGAGGACCCGTGAGCAGCAACGACAGCGCCGAGCAGCACCCCGCCGCGGTGCCGCAGCGCGCGCAGGGCCTGCTGTTCGACGACGACCTGCCCGACCTCGACACCTACTCCGGGTACCGCGGGCCGACCGCCTGCCGCGCTGCCGGCATCACCTACCGGCAGCTCGACTACTGGGCACGCACCGGGCTGGTCGAGCCGTCGATCCGCCCCGCGACCGGCTCCGGCACGCAGCGGCTCTACAGCTTCCGCGACATCCTCGTGCTCAAGGTCGTCAAGCGACTGCTCGACACGGGCGTCTCGCTCCAGCAGATCCGCACCGCGGTCGGCCACCTGCGTGAGCGTGGCGTCGACGACCTCGCGCAGATCACCCTGATGTCCGACGGCGCCTCGGTGTACGAGTGCACGTCGGCCGACGAGGTCATCGACCTCGTCCAGGGCGGTCAGGGCGTCTTCGGGATCGCCGTCGGGCGCGTCTGGCGCGAGGTCGAGGGGTCGCTCGCCGAGCTGCCGACCGAGCGCGCGGAGGACGAGGCGGCCGAGGACGCCGCACCGGCGCCTCAGGACGAGCTCGCGCTGCGTCGGCAGGCGCGCTCCGCAGGCTGACGCACGCTCCACGACGCCCTCCACGAAGCGTGGGGGGCGTCGTCGTGCTGGGAGACGGGTGAGGGCCCGGACGTGTCGGGACGGTCAGCGGCGCGGCGCGCGCATCGCGCGGTCGAGCAGCGTCTCGAACGTCGTCGCGAGCTCGGCGGCCGCGGCTCCGGGCCAGGCGTGCACCGGCTGGGCCGCACCCTGGGCCTGCTGGAGCGCCGCACGCTCGGGCACGAACGGCGACAGGACCAGCGGCCCGTACAGCGTGCGCAGCTCCTCCATGCGGAAGGCCTGCTCGACCGAGCGCGCCCGCACGCGGTTCACGACGATGCCGAGCGGCTGCAGCTGAGCGGCCGGGCCGCGGCGCAGCTCGTCGATCGTGCGCATCGCACGCCCCACCGCCATCACGGCGAACAGCCCCGGCTCGGTCACGACGACCGCGCGGTCGCACGCCGTCAGGCCCGTGCGCGTGAGCGCGCCGAGCGACGGCGGGCAGTCGATCAGCACCAGGTCGTAGCCCGAGACCCAGGACAGCGCGAAACGCAGGCGGTCGACGTCGCTCTCGTCGAGGCGGTCGTGCACGGCGGAGCGCTCGGAACCGGCCAGCACGTCGAGGCCGTCGTCGGCCCACGTGCTCAGGACGGTCGCGGCGGCGACGGACTCGGCGCCGGGCTCGCTCAGCACGCCCGCGACGTCGCCCGTCCCGGCCGCACGTGCACCGAGGGCCATGGTCGCGTCGCCCTGCGGGTCGAGGTCGATGACGAGCGTGCGCACGCCGCGCTCGAGCGCCGCCGACGCGAGGCCGAGCGTCACCGACGTCTTGCCCACGCCACCCTTGAGACTGCACACCCCGAGCACCAGCACGGCGCCCACGGTACGGGCACGGCGGGCCTCCGAGGAAACCGGCACCCCTCGCTGACGGCGTGATCGTCGCTGTCGCCCGTCGCCGGCGGCCGCCCGTGCCGACGCCGGACCGCGCGCGCGTCGTCCACGGCGGACGCGGGCGCGCTGACCTGCGGCGACAGCGCAGCGCAGGCAGACTGGGGCCATGACGACCCGACTGACCCGATGGGGACACTCGTGCGTGCGGCTGGAGCGTGACGGGGGGAACCTCGTCATCGACCCCGGCACCTTCTCCGACCTCGACGCGGCGCTCTCGGGCGCACCGGCCGTCCTCGTGACCCACGAGCACGTCGACCACCTCGACGTGCCGCGCGTGGCCGAGGCGGTCGGGCAGGGACTCGAGGTGTGGGGGCCGCAGGCCGCGCTCGACGCGCTCGTCGCCGCGGGCGCCCCGCAGGACAGGCTCCACGCCGTGCGGGACGGCGACACCGTCTCGGTCGGCCCGTTCGAGGTGGTCGTGCTGGGGGAGTGGCACGCCCTCATCCACCCCGACGTGCCGCGCGTCGCGAACGTCGCGTACCTCGTGGACGGGGTGCTGCACCCCGGTGACGCGCTCGTCGACCCCGCGGGTTACGCCGTCGATGTCCTGCTCACGCCGCTCGCCGCGCCGTGGCTCAAGCTTGCGGAGGTCGTCGACTGGGTGCGAGCCGTGCGACCCGCCCGGATCGCGGTCATCCATGACGCGCAGCTCAGCGACGCCGGTCGGGGGCTGTCCCGCACGCTGCTGGGGCGCCTCGGCGGCGCGGGCGACCCCGTCGACCTCGCGGACGGCGAGTCGCTCGACGTCTGACGGCCTTCCAGGACCACCCCCGCCCGCCGTACGGTGGGCGTCCACCTCGACCCGGCCAGCCGGGACCACGAAGGAGGCAGCGTGACGCAGCCCGTGGGGCACGACGTGCCCGAGCTCGAGTTCGACGAGACCGTCCCGCCGCGCCCGGAGGAGGAGATCGCCGACGTCGCGCGGTCCGTCCCGGACCCCGAAGGTCACGGAGGGACGCTCCCGGCGCCCTGACGGGCACCACCGCCCGGCACCGGCGGCCGCGGGCATCTCAGCTCACCCGGAGCGCGTGCTTCCGCCGCCATGGGCCAGCCGATGGGCGACGCGCCCGGCTGAGGGGCGCCCTGACGTGCGTGTGCGTCGGCGTGGGGCATGCTGGTCGCGTGCAGATCCACCGCGCCACCGAAGACGACTGGGCCCTCGTGCGGGACGTGCGTCTGCGGGCGTTGCGGGAGAGCCCCGAGGTGTTCGGCTCGTCCCTGGCGCGCGAGGAGTCGTTCCGCGAGTCGCACTGGCGGATGCGCGTCCGGACCGGCCCGACGTGGATCGCGGTCGACGAGCACCAGGTGGGCCGCGGGCTCGTCTCGATGATCCAGGAACCCGGGTCGCCCGTGGACGACCGGCACGTCGTCGCGCTGTGGGTCGCCCCGGAGGCGCGCCGGCAGGGGATCGGCTGGTCGCTGCTCGACGCGGTCCGTGCCGCTGCCGTGACCGATGGTGCGCGCACGCTCTCGCTGTGGATCCTCGACGGCAACAACGCGGCGGGGGACCTGTACGTGCGCGCCGGCTTCGCGCGGACGGGGGAGCGTCAGCCCCTTCCGCGGGATCCGTCGCTCGTGGAGGAGCGGTGGGTGCGCGAGCTCGACGAGCCGCAGCTGCGCTGACTGGACTCTCGCCGTGCACGGCCGTCCACGACCGGCCTCGGCTGGTCGAGATACCGACCACTGGCGGCGTCGGTGGGAGAGCGACAGCGGCTCAGCCGGGCGCTTTCTGCCATAGTTCCCGCGCGGCATGGGCGCCGGCGCGGCGGGGAGTCGTCGGGGGGGCGACGCAGCGCCGCCGCGCGCGGCGGCGGTCCGGCACGAGGCCCGCAGACGGCTCGCGACTGACCTGACGGCCGTGTGCACGTCAGGTTCCGGACGACGTCGGAACGCGACCCAGCAACTCGGCTGTCGTCTTTCTGCTGCCGCCAGTCGCGCTCGGCGACGCATGCCTGGTGCTGACCGGTGCCCGGTGGCGCCGATGCCGGCACCTGGGGCGTCCTGGCGATCGACGACGTCGACGCGACGCGCGGCGTGGCCACAGCGGCCCTCATGGCGGACGTCTGGTGCCACACGAGACAGACGGTGCGTGCGGACCGCGTCGTGAGGCGATCGCGCAGGCCGCGGGACAGTGACGGACACGCGCGATGTCCTGCCGGATCACCACCGCGCCCCACCGGCCCCGCTCGATGAGTTTTCGACCATAGCCGGAACTTTGGCAGAACTAGGGATGGGGCTCCTCGTCGCACTCAGACGTCATCTCGTCTCCGGAGCGCCCCTGCCGCTCGACGACGTCATGCACCCGACCGCACAGCCGCCCCGGCTCGCTCTCTCGTATCGAGCGCCGACGCGCCGTCTCGGCGTCAGACGAGCCGCCCACGGCCGTCGACTGTTCGCGCGTGTCCCCGGCACCGTTCGGGAGCCGTCCGGGCATCCCGGCCGACCGCTCGTCGGTGTTCGGGGCCCGCCACCCTTCACTCGTCGGCGCCGTCGACACCCCGATCGGAACTTTGGCAGTCGGTGTTCGGGGCCCGCCACCCTTCACTGGTCGGCGCCGTCGACACCCCGATCGGAACTTTGGCAGAACTCCGGCGCGTCCCCCGACGACCGGTGATGTCGGCCCGTACGGTCGGCACATGGCCGTGCCCCTCGCCTCCGTCGTCGAGCCGTTCCTCACCGACCGCGCCACGCTCACGCGGCGTGGTCTCACCGACGGCTCGCGCGCGGGCTACCGCCAGGACGTCGCGACGTGGGCGCGCCAGATCGCGCAGGACGTCGGCCGCCTCACGGGCGACGAGGGCGAGGACCCGCTCGCGCTGCTCACGTCCGACGACCTCACGGAGCTGAACGTCAAGAACGCCTACCGGTCGATCCGTGGGCGCGAGGCCGCGTCGACCGTCCAGCGCCGGGTCGGAACACTCCGTCTGTTCGTCCGGTGGCTCCAGATGGAGGGGCACCTCGCCGTCGACCCGACGCTCCGCATCGAGGCCCCCGAGCGGCCGGTGCGCCTCCCTGCCGGATGGGACGACGCCGAGCTCCTGCGGCTCGCGAAGGTCGCGTGGGACGTCTCCCCCGGCGACAACCGCCGCTGGCCGGCGCGTGACCGTGCGGCGTTCGCGCTGCTGTCGACGACCGGCGTGCGCGCGTCCGAGCTGTGCGGCCTGACGGACCGGTCGCTGCGCGTCGAGGAGGACGGCGAGGCCGTGCTCACCGTCATCGGCAAGGGCAACCGGCAGCGGAACGTCCCGGTCCCCCCGGAGGCGCTGCGCGTCGTCCAGGAGTACGTCGCCGAGCGGGACGACCGGTTCGGCCAGCCCGAGCACGGCGCTCCCCTGCTGCGCCTGTCGTCGGGGCGGCCGCTGCAGCGTGGTGCGCTCAACCACCTCGTCGACGGCTGGATCCGCCGCTCGGGCGTGTCCAAGCAGGAGGGCGAGGCCGCGCACGGCTTCCGGCACACCTTCGCGAAGGGGCTCATCCGCTCGGGCGTGCCGGCTCCCGCCGTGCAGGCGCTCCTGGGCCACGAGGACCTGAAGACGACCGGCATCTACGTGAAGGCCACCGCGGCGGACGTCCGGGACGCGGTGCTCGTCTCGCCGTCGCGACGCGTGCTGCGCGAGGTCGGCGCGACCGACGCGGCGACGGCAGCCGTGCCGTCCTAGTCCCCGCCGGTCCGGTCCCCGCCAGTCCTGATCCGGGTCGGCCGTCCGCGTGCCGTCGTGTGGACCGCTCCGGCGTACGCGACGATGACGACATGACCACCGACGACGTCCGTGCCACCATCGCCGAGGTCGAGCAGCAGGAGCGCGAGCTCGTGCTCTCGTCGTTCACGAACGACGAGTCGTGGCGGCTCGGCTGCCTGCTCGTGGAGCTCGCCGAGGAGCGCGACCTGGCGGTGACGATCGACATCCGGCGCGGCACGCAGCAGCTCTTCCACGCGGCGCGCACGGGCACGACGCCCGACAACGACTCCTGGGTGGAGCGCAAGGTGCGCGTGGTCGAGCGGTTCGGCGCGTCGTCCTACCTCGTGGGGCTGCGCGCGAAGGAGCGCGGCACCACGTTCGCCGAGCAGCACGACCTGCCGCTCCAGCAGTACGCCGCGCACGGCGGTGCGTTCCCGGTGCGGGTGCACGGCGTCGGACCGGTCGGCGTCGTCACGGTGTCCGGGCTCCCGCAGGCGGACGACCACGCGCTCGTGGTGGAGGCGCTGCGCGCGTTCCTCGCCTGACGAGCCGTCCACAGCCCGCGTCCGGGGGGCCGCTCCCCCGGATGGGCTTCGTGCCCCGGGGCGACGTCGCCGCGCGGACGACGCTGAGGGCTATGACCGACGACCCGCACGACCTCGTCTGGGAGTCCGACCGCGAACCCGGCGATCATGAGCCACGCACCGGCCTTCCCGAGCCGGGCGCCCCGACGCACGACCCCGACTCACGCCTGCACGCCGACGACTGGTCCGACGTGCCGTGGCTGCTCGACCCCGCCCTCCCGGGCGACGGCGGGCTCCCTCGCGTGCCCACCCGGCCGCTGCGGGAGCGCGACGACGTCCTGGACCTGCTCCTGCGGCTCGTCGGACCGGAGCGCGCGGGCCCGCCCGCGCTGTGGTTCGTCCTGCTCGACGCCGACGACCGGTGCCTGCCCGTCGTGCTGCCGCTGGCGGAGGTCCCGCTCACCGCGTCGCCCGGTGTCGCCGCGCACGTCATGCACGTGCTCGCGTCGGTGCTCGACCGCGACGCGCCGGGCGGGTCGGTGCTCGTCGGGCTCGTGCGCGCGTCCGGCGGGGACCGCGGCACGTTCGAGACGTCGTGGGCACCCGTCCTGCGCGACGCGGCGGACGAGCACGGCGCCCGCATCCGCGCGGTCGCCGCGATCGGTGCGAGCCGGGCCCGCGTGATCGAGTGGTGAGCGGCGCGAGCCGCGGTCGGCGGGAGCCGCGCCCGTGTGATCGACCTCCGTGATCGACCCGCAGGATCGAGTGGTGAGCGGCGCCGCGCCGCACGGCGGGCGCCGCGGCGACATCAGGCCGGGCCGGGTGCGACCTCGTCGATCGCGGCGAGCTGCTCGAGCTCCGGCTCCCACAGGATGCTCGCGACGTTCGCGCGCAGCTGCTCGGGCGTCCGGGCGCCCGCGATGACGCTCGTGACGGCGGGCTGCGCCGCGAGTCCGCCCAGCGCGAGGGTCGGCAGGTCGATCCCCCAGTCCGCACCGAGACCGGCCAGGGCCTCGATGCGGTCGAAGTCCGCGGCTGCCAGGCGCTGCGGCATGCGCGTGAGGCGGCTGCCCTCCGGCGCCTCGGCACCGCGCCGGTACTTCCCGGTCAGCAGCCCGGACGCGAGCGGGACGTACGGGATCAGACCGACACCCGTCCGCTCGAGCGCCGGGACGAGCTCCGCCTCCGCACCGCGGTCGAGCAGGTTGTAGCGGTTCTGCGCCGACACGAACGGCGACGTGTGCGTCGTGCGCGCGGTCCAGTCCGCGTCGACGACCTGCCAGGCCGCGAAGTTGGACGACCCGACGTAGAGCACCTTGCCCTCGGTCACGAGCTCGTCGAGCGCCGCGAGCGTCTCCGCGATCGGGGTGACCGGGTCGGGAGCGTGCAGCTGGTACAGGTCGATGCGGTCGGTGCCGAGCCGCTGCAGCGACCCCTCGACGGCACGGCGCACGTACCGGCGCGAACCGCGCGCACCCCAGTCGGTGCCGTGGAGACCGCCCACGTCCATGCCGAACTTCGTCGCGACCACGACGTCGTCGCGTCGGCCGCGCAGCGCCGCGCCGAGGAGCTCCTCGCTCTGCCCCGGGCTGCCGCCGTAGACGTCCGCGGTGTCGAAGAAGGTGATCCCGGCGTCCAGAGCGGCGTCGACGAGCGGCCCCACCCCTTCCGGCGGTAGCGTCGCCCCGAACGTGTTGCAGCCGAGTCCGGCGACGGACACGGTCAGCCCGCTGGCCCCGAGCCGGCGGAAGGACATGGGCGGCGGGGTGTTCGTCGTCACCCGCAGCACTCTACGTCCCGGTCAGGCAGCGGCCACTCATCAGAAGAACCAGGTCGCTCGGGTGCGCACCCTCTCCCCTGTCGGCGGCGGCCGTTCACCAGACCTTCACGGCTGGCTGGAACACGGAGAGGTCCCCCGCCGTTGACAACGGTGGAAGTTCTCACTCGACGGCCGGAACCCGGCACGGAGGTCCCCTGATGGCAAACCGGTCCCTGCGCGGCATGCGCATCGGGTCCCACAGCATGGAGACGGACGAGGGCGTCGACTTCGCCCCCCGGCTCCAGGCGCACTACGACTGCCCCAACGGGCACACCATCATCCTGCCGTTCTCGGTCGAGGCCGACGTCCCGGTGGTGTGGGAGTGCCGGTGCGGCGCCGAGGCCCTGCTGCGGGACGCGTCCAAGCCCGAGGCGAAGGCGGGCAAGCCCGCCCGGACGCACTGGGACATGCTGCTCGAGCGCCGCACGATCGGCGAGCTCGAGGAGCTGCTCGACGAGCGCCTGGGTCTCCTGCGCGCCGGGAAGCTGCGCCGCAGCGCCTGACGCCCCGCGCCGAGGCACGCCCCCGCCTCAGCGCACCCGCGCGCTCCGCGTCCTGCCGAACGCTCCCGCCAGCCGGCGGGAGCGTTCGCGCATCCCCCACCGGGTGACGTTGAGCAGCGCCTCCAGGACGATCGCGCGGCTCATCTTCGAACGGCCGACCTCACGCTCCACGAACGTGATCGGCACCTCGACGACCCGAGCGCCCGCGCGCACCGCGCGCCACGCCATGTCGACCTGGAAGCAGTACCCCTGCGACGCGACCTCCCCGAGGGGCAAGGACCGCAGCAGGTCGGCGCGGTAGGCCCGGAAGCCGCCGGTCGCGTCGCGCAGCGGGATACCCAGCACGAGCCGCGTGTAGGTGTTCCCGCCCAGCGAGAGCACCTTGCGGTGCGCCGGCCAGTTCACGACGCTCCCGCCGGGCACCCACCGGCTGCCGAGCACGAGGTCGGCGTCGGCCGTCGCCTCCAGCAGCCGCGGCAGGTCCTGCGCGCGGTGCGAGCCGTCCGCGTCCATCTCCACGACGAGGTCGTAGTCGCGTGCGAGCGCCCACCCGAACCCGGCGACGTACGCGGTGCCGAGGCCGAGCTTGCCGGAGCGGTGCAGGACCGCGAGCGAACGGGTCGCGTCGGGTGAGGTGGCCTCGTCGGCGGCGATCTTCTCCGCGAGCTCCCCGGTGCCGTCCGGCGAGCCGTCGTCGACCACCAGCACGTCGGCCGTCGGGGCGTGCTCCCGCAGCCGCTCGAGGACCACGGGGATGTTCTCGCGCTCGTCGTACGTCGGGATCACGACGAGCACACGTGCCGCGCTGGGGTTCATGCCGCGCTCTCTTCTCGGTCCGGACGGGGCACGCGGCGGGCACCGAAGGCTCCGGCGACCACCATGCACACCGCGAGGGCGTCGACGACGAGGCCGGGCCAGGGGCCGAGCGCCGTCGCCGGTGTCCAGGTGGTGCGCAGGGGCAGGTCCGCGACGATCTGCTCGGCGGTGAACAGACCGGTCTGCTGGCTCACGGACCCGTCCGGACCGATCACCGCGCTCACGCCGACGGTCGAGATCTGCACCGTCGCGCGGCCGTGCTCGACGGCCCGCAGCCGCGACATCGCGAGCTGCTGGGTCGACTCGTCGCTCCGGCCGAAGGACGCGTTGTTCGTCTGGACGACGAGCACCTCTCCCCCGGCGCGCACCGCGTCCCGGACCAGCGCATCGTAGGCGACCTCGAAGCAGATGACGTCACCGATGCCCACGGTGCGGGCCAGACGCTCCGACTCGAGGGGCACGTAGCCCGGACGGTCGCCCGGCAGCATGTCGCGCGTGACGGTGTCGACGGCGGACGAGAAGTTGCGGACGAACGACCGCATCGGGATGTACTCGGCGAACGGCGCGGGGTGCTGCTTGGTGTACGTCGCGGTGACGCCCTCGCCGGGCACCCACAGGACCGCGGTGTTGTAGCGGCCGCCCTCAGGCGGGTACTCGACGGTGCCGACGAGCATCGGAGCGTCGACGGCGCTCGCGGCGGAGTCGATGAGGTCGGCGGCGCGCGCGTCGACCTGCGGGTCGATGTCGGTGCCGTTCTCGGGCCACAGCACGAGGTCGAGCTCGCCCGGCTGCACCTGGTCGAGCAGCGCGAGGGTCCCGGTGACGTGGTTGCCGAGGACCGCGGACCGCTGCCCGAACGCGTCGAGGCCGGTCCCGGGCACGTTGCCCTGCACGGCGCCGACGCGCAGCTGGCCCGCCTGGGCTGCCGTCGCGAGCGGTACGAGCAGCCCACCGACCGCGACGGCGGCGGCGAGGACGACGGCGCCGAGCGCGCGCAGCACGCGTCCGCGGACGACGGCGACCGCGCCCCGGGCGAGCAGCACGCCGACCGCCGCGACGAGCGCGGAGACCAGGGGTGTCCCGCCCCACGACGCGAACGCGACGAGCGGGGAGTCGGCCTGCGAGAAGGCGAGCCGGCCCCACGGGAAGCCGCCGAACGGCCACGTCGAGCGGAGGTCCTCGGCCGCGACCCACAGCACGGTGAACACCACGACCTGCAGGCCGCCGTTGCGCCAGACGGCCTCGCCTCGTCGTGCCCACGCCCACGCGGCACCGAAGAGCGCGACGTAGGACGCCTCGAGCACGGTGAGCGCGAGCCACGGCACGAGCCCGACCGCGTCGTTCGCCCACGTGATGAGCGGGCCGAAGAACGCGAGGCCCCAGACGAAGCCGACGAGGGCGTTCCAGCGTGCGGAGTCCCGCCGCATCGCGAGGTACAGCAGGGCCATCCCGAGGAACGCCGCGGGCCACCAGCCGGGGGCGGGGAACGCCGCGCGTGTGACCAGGCCGCTGATCAGGGCGAGGCCGACCGCCCACCAGCGGGAGGGTTCACGGACGAGCACCGCGCAAGAGTACGACAGCAGCATGTGCGGGCCGTCGGGACCGGCGTCCTGGAAGCGTTCCCGACCGACCGGCCCGCGTGTCCTTCGTACCGGTCGGCGCGCACGGCGCGACCGTTGTCTGTTGAACACGCGGGCCCGGTCGGAACCCTGGGATCCGACCACCGGCCTCGTCGGGGCCTGCCGCCGGCCGACTGCCGCGTCGGCCTCGAGGGCGGTGGCACCCGACCGGTCCCCCCGGTCGTGGATACCTTCAGGAACCTACCGAGATCAGGCGACGTGTCAAGGCGCCGTCGCCGCAGGTGGTGGGCCTCTACGCAGGTCACCTCGACGGCGTGGGCCGACGACACACCCGTCGGGGCGGCGTGTCGTGGGGCGTGTCGCGGAAATCGGACAGGCGTCCAGCACGGCGCGCCGCGCAACGCTGCCGAAGATTCACCCGCTCGCGTCGAGCAGCGTGTGGGTCAGCCGAGCGCGTCGTACAGGACGACGCCGTCGCGCACCGTCCGCAGGCAGCGCGGCGACTCCTCGTCGGGGCCGAGGAACGGCAGGAGCGGGGTGCCCGACCGGGCGTCCGTGCTCCACGACGCGAGCCGGCCGTCGGGCGCCTGCACGACGAGGTGCTCGGCCCGCCACACGGCGAGATGCGCGGGTGCGCCGACCCGCAGCTCACCCGCACCCGTGTGGTCGAGGCCGGCGAGCCGCCAGCCGCCACGCGTCGAGGCCCGGAACGCAGCACGTGCGGAGATCCGCTGCTCGGGCGCGGTGTGCAGGACGGCCGCCCGGACGCCCGCCCACGGGTCGACCGGCGTGACGGGCGCGTCGGAGCCGAACGCGAGCGGGATGCCCGCGCCCGCGAGGTCGGCGAGCGGGTTCAGCGCGGCCGCACGACCGGCGCCGAGCCGCGTCGCGTACATGCCCTTCTCCCCGCCCCACGCGGCGTCGAACGCGGGCTGCACGCTGAGCCGCACGCCGAGGAGGATGAGCGACGCGAGGGTCGGGGCGTCGACCATCTCGGCGTGCTCGAGGCGGTGCCCGGCACGGCCGATCGCCTCGACCCCCTCGACGTCGGCGGCGGCGCGCAGGCCGAGCGCGACCTCGTCCATGGCACGGTCGCCGATGACGTGGAAACCGCCCTGCACGCCGGCACGCGTCACGGCCGTGACATGGTTCGCGATCTGCTCGGCCGACAGGTACAGCGCGCCGGAGCCGTCGGCGTCCGCGTACGGGGCTCGCAGCGCAGCGGTGTGCGACCCGAGGGACCCGTCGACGTTGAGGTCGCCCCCGATGCCCGTCAGGCCCGGGATCGCGGCCAGGATCTCGCGCGCGTCGTCGACGGTCACGCACAGCTCGCCGCGGTACCCGACGACCAGCGGCAGCGCGCTCGCGGCGTCGGCCGTGGAGGTGAGGAGCTCGACGAGGCCCTCGCGCGTGTCGATGAACGGCGCGCTGAGCTCGTGCACCGACACGACGCCCTGGGACGCCGCGTGCGCGAGCGCGCGGCCGTACACGGCGGTGCGCCGCTCGGGCGTCAGGCGTCGGGCGGCCTCGCGCGCGGCGTGGTGCGCCTCGCGCTCGACGCGACCGTCGTCGGACCAGCCGGGCAGCCGGTCGAGGCCCTCCGCCTGTGCGAGGGCGGTCGACACGACGGCGGAGTGCACGTCGACGCGCGCGAGGTACACGGGCGCACCCCCGGCGGCCGCGTCGAGCTCGGCACGTGTCGGCGGGCGACCCTCGGGCCACTCGGTCTCGTCCCAGCCGAACCCGAGGAGCGGCACGTCCGCGTCGGTCGCGGAGCGCTCGCGGGCGGCGCGGGCGACGGCGTCGAGCGCGTCCCCGAGGGACCGGACCCCGGCGTCGGCGGACAGCGGCACGCTCTCGAGGGCGAGGCCGGTCTCGAGGACGTGGACGTGCGCGTCGACGAACCCCGGTGCGACGAGCGCCCCGTCCAGGTCGACGACCTCGTCGGCACGGGCGGCCAGCCCGTCGGCGGTGTCGTCGTCACCCAGCCAGGCCACGACGCCGTCGTCGACGAGCAGCGCCTGCGCGAACGGGTCGGCCGGGGAGTGGATGACGCCGTTGCGGTAGAGGGTCGAGCTCACATCGGCTCACGATAGGGCAGGTCAGGGCGTCGCACCCGGGCGAAATCCGGACGGATCGGCACGGGTGGGACCGTCGGCCCCGTCACAGGCCCCGCGTCAGACCGAGGAGTACGCGACGACACCTCGCCGGACGGCGTCGACGGCCCGCCGGGCGGTGGTGCGGGTGCGCTCGTGCGGGGCGGCCTGGGCGACCTGGTCGAGCACGTCGATGACCTGCTTGCACCAGCGCACGAAGTCGCCCGCGGACAGGTCGCCCCCGCGCAGGACGGCGTCGAGGCTGCGCCCGGCGGCCCAGCGGTGCACGGCCTCCACGAGCCCCAGGTCGAGCGGCACGGTCGTCTCGAGCCGGTGCTCCGACTCGAGGTCCTCGAGCTCCGACCAGGCGCGCAGCGTGCCGTCGAGCGCGACACCCAGCCGGCTCGCCGGGCCGCCGGGGACGTGCGGCTCGCCCTGGTCCTCACGACGCGAGCGGAACACGAGCGTGGAGACGGCGGCGGCGAGCCCGGGCGGGTCGAGCTCGTCGAAGGTGCCGCGACGCAGGCACTCCGCGAGCAGCAGGTCGTTCTCGGCGTAGAGGCGCCGCAGCCAGCGTCCGTCGTCGGTGACCTGCAGGGTGCCGTCGGTGCGGTCGAGGTAGCCGAGCCGGACCAGGACGTCGCAGATGCGGTCGAACACCGCGGCGATCGAGCCCGTGCGGCCCTCGATGCGGCGGACGAGGGCGTCGTGCTCGCCGCGCAGGCGGTCCCACCGCTCGGCCCAGCGGGCGTGCTCCTCACGGTCCGGGCACGCGTGGCACGGGTGGGCGCGAAGCCGTCGGCGCAGCTCGGCGATCTGCGCGTCGTCCTGCGCGGCGGTGTGCCGGGGCGGGCGGCCGCGGCGCGCCCCGGGTCGCCGGTCGCCGCGCGGGTCGCCGTCGCCCACGGCGCCGGACGAGACGGAGGCCCGCAGCGCGGCGGCGAGCTCGCGTCGGGCAGCGGGGACGCGCGCGCTGAACCCCTTCGGCACGCGCAGCCGCCCGACGGTCCGTGCGCCCGTCCCGACGTCCGCGACGGTGAGCCGCCGCACCTGCCGGTCGGTCGTGAGCACCATGGGCCGGGGGCCGTCGAAACCGCCCGCGCCGCCGGGGTCGATGACGACGGCGTGGCCGGAGCGTCGCCCGACGGGGATCTCGAGCACGTCGCCGACGTGCAGGCCCTCGAGCGAGCGGGCGACGTCGGCACGGCGAGCGGCGGCCGCGGCGCGGGACTGGTCGCGCTCGAGCCGGCTGATGTCGCGGCGGATGCGCGCGTACTCGGCGAAGTCGCCGAGGTGGCACCGCATCGCCTCGGCGTACCCGTCGAGCGCCTCGGCGTGCGACTGCGCCTGCCGGGCGAGCCCGACGACGCCGCGGTCCGCCTGGAACTGCGCGAACGACGTCTCGAGGACCTCGCGCGCGCGGTCGCGACCGACCTGCGCGACGAGGTTCACCGCCATGTTGTACGTGGGCCGGAAGCTCGAGCGCAGCGGGTACAGCCGCTTCGACGCGAGGCCCGCGAGCTGCACCGGGTCGAGGCCCGCGTGCGCGACGACGACGGCGTGCCCCTCGGTGTCGATGCCGCGGCGCCCCGCACGCCCGGTGAGCTGCGTGTACTCCCCCGGGGTCACGTCGACGTGGCTCGACCCGTCCCACTTGACGAGCTTCTCCAGGACGACGGACCGGGCGGGCATGTTGATGCCCAGCGCGAGCGTCTCCGTCGCGAACACGACCTTGACGAGCCCGCGGGAGAAGAGGTCCTCGACGGTCTCCTTGAACAGCGGCAGCATGCCCGCGTGGTGCGCCGCGACGCCGCGCGTGAGCGCGTCGAGGAGGTCCCAGTACCCGAGCACGTCGAGGTCCTCCGGCGGGACGGCGGCGCACCGCTCCTCGACGATGCGCCGGATCGTCGCCTGCTCGCCCGGGTCGGTGAGGCGCACGCCGGCGGCCAGGCACTGCTGCACGGCCCCCTCGCAGCCCGCGCGGGAGAAGATGAACACGATCGCGGGCAGGAGCTCGTCCTTGTCGAGCGCGTCCACGACCGCGAACCGCGGGGTCGGGCGCCCGAAGACCGACCCTCCCCCGGGCCGGTGACCGCCGCGCCCGCGGAAGCCACGGTCCCCCGGTCCGCGTCGCCCCGGCCCTTCCGAGCGCTCGCCGCGGCGCAGCAGCTGCACCAGGTCCGGGTTGATGGGCGGGTCGACGCCCGGGTCCGTGGGGTCGACGTGCCCCGCGTACAGGTCGAGCAGGTCGCCGCGGACGAGGACGTGCTGGCCGAGCGGCACCGGCCGGTGCTCGCTGACGACGACCTCGGTGTCGCCGCGGACCGTCGCGAGCCAGTCGCCGAACTCCTCGGCGTTCGAGACGGTCGCCGACAGCGACACGAGCTGCACGTCGTCGGGCAGGTGGATGATCACCTCTTCCCAGACGGGCCCGCGGAACCGGTCGGCGAGGTAGTGCACCTCGTCCATCACGACGAACCCGAGCCCGGCGAGGGTCTGCGAGCCCGCGTACAGCATGTTGCGCAGCACCTCGGTCGTCATGACGACGACGGGCGCCTCCCCGTTGATGGTCGTGTCGCCCGTCAGCAGCCCGACCCGCTCAGGGCCGTAGCGGCGCACCAGATCGCCGTACTTCTGGTTCGACAGCGCCTTGATCGGCGTCGTGTAGAACGCCTTGCGGCCCGCCGCGAGGGCCAGGTGCACCGCGAACTCCCCCACGACCGTCTTCCCCGCGCCCGTGGGCGCCGCGACGAGGACGCCGCTGCCGCGCTCGAGGGCCGCGCACGCCTCGACCTGGAAGTCGTCGAGAGGGAAGCTCAGCAGCTCGCGGAACTGCGCCAGCTCGCCGCGCTCGGTCTCCGCGCGGCGGCGCGCGGCCGCGTACCGCTCAGCGGGCGACGGCTCGGCCGGCACCGTCGACGAGCCGGGACCGGAGGACGGACGACGCCTGCGTGACACCACAGGCACACCCTAGGCACGCGAGGGCACGTCGCACGCTGCGAACCCCGGGCGCGCCGGGCGCGCTCGCGGACGGGTCAGGCGAGGACCGGTCAGGCGAGGACGGGTCAGGCGAGGACGGGTCAGGCGAGGACGGACAGGGCGCCGGGGTCGACCTGCACGCGCAACGGGAGCGGCCCGACCCGCTCACCGTCCGCGAACGCCGCCGGAGGCGCCGCCCCCGTGTCGAGGAGCGGCTCGATGAGCACCGACCGGCTGCGCACGACGGTCACCGCCGGGTGGTGCACGTGCCGGCCCTGGTAGATGCCGGGGAAGATCCGCGTCACCGCCGAGCGCGACAGCGGTCCCGCGACGACGACGTCGAGCAGGCCGTCGTCGACGGACGCGTCGGGCGCGATCCGCAGGCCCCCGCCGAACGACGGGACGTTCGCGACGGCGACGAGCGTGCCGGCCGACTCCCACGTCCGGTCGTCGAGCGTCACGCGGTACCCGTAGGGCCGGAACGACGCGAGCTCGGCAGCCAGGGCGCGCACGTAGCGGGCCGAGCCGGCCGGCCACGTCATGGTGTTCGCGCGCGCGTTGACGGCCGCGTCGATGCCGCACGACAGCACGCCGAGGAACCACTCGTGCGCGGAGTGCTCGGGCGTGCCGACGCGCACCGCGTCGATCCGGCGAGGTCCCGCGTCGAGCGCGCGCTCGACGACGTCGACGGCCGCCTCGACGTCGCCGCGCGGCAGCCCGAGCGCCCGGGCGATGTCGTTGCCCGTGCCGGCCGGGACGATCCCGAGCGGCAGCGCGGTGCCCGCGACGACGTTCGCCCCGAGGTGCACCATGCCGTCACCGCCGACCACGACGAGCGCGTCGAGGCCGTGGACCGCGGCCGCACGCGCCCGGTCGGTGGCCTGCGCGAGCGTCGGCGCGGACAGGTCCTCGACCTTCATGCCGCGCGCCACGAGCAGCTCGTGCACGCGTCGGCCGGCCTGCGCCCCGCGTCCCTTGCCCGCCGTCGGGTTCACGACGACGCCGACGTGCCTCACGTGGCGGCAGGCTCGGCGTCGTCGGGGAACGTGCCGTCGAGACGCGGCAGTCCCGCAGCGACCCGCCGACGGTCGACCCGACGGTCGTGCACCGTGCAGATCACCAGGGCACCCGCGTAGAGCAGGCAGATGGGGATCGCGACCGCGATCATCGTGATCGCATCCGGCGTGGGCGTCATGATCGCGCTGAACGTGAACGCGATCATCACGGCCCACCGCCAGCCCTTGCGCCACGTCGCCGCCGTGCCGAGACCCGCGAAGTTCAGCGCGACCATCACCACGGGCAGCAGGAACGCCAGACCGAAGACGAGCATCACCCGCATGACGAACCCGAGGTACGTCTGCGCGTCGACGAGGTTCGTCGCACCGGACGGCGTGAACTCGATGAGGAGCTGCACGGCGTGCGGCAGCACGTACCAGGCCAGCAGGGCACCGCCCAGGAACAGCGGAACGGCCGCACCGAGGAACCCGAAGGCGTACCCGCGCTCGCGGCGGGTCAGCCCGGGCGTGATGAACGCCCAGAGCTGGTACAGCCACCACGGGCTCGACAGGATCACGCCGAGGAAGATCGTGATCTTGACCCGCATGTCGAAGGGCGCGGCGACGCCCGCGAAGTTCAGGGAGACGAGCCCGTCACGCGTCGATCCGGCGGCCTCCAGCGGCTGCTGGATGGCCTCGAAGACGGGGTCGTAGAAGATCCAGGCGAGCACGGCGCCGAGGACGACGCCGATGGACGCGAGGACGAGGCGCTTCCTCAGCTCGAGGAGGTGGGCCCGCAGCGGCATCCTGCCGCCGGGGTCGCGCCCGCGGCGGGAGCTGCTCACGCGGTCAGACCTTCGGAGGCGTGGTGCCCTCGGTCGGCTCGTCAGGACGCGTGTCGTCGTCCCGCAGGTCCTTGACCTCGGTCTTGAAGATCTTCATCGACTGGCCGACGCTCTTGGCGAGCCCCGGGAGGCGGTTCGCCCCGAACAGCAGCAGGACGACCAGCACCAGCACGATGATGTGCCAGGCGCTCAGGTTTCGGATCACGGGGCTACCTCCGTCGCGGTGCGAGTCCCGCGCATCCTAACCCCGCCGGACCTGTCCGGATGCTCCCTCAGCTCCAGTACGCACGCCACGACTCGCGCGTGCGCCAGTGCCGCTGCTCGCGCGCCGCGCGACGTGCGGTGCGCTCCTCGCGGAGGGCCGCCCGGCGCTCGACCAGCGGACCGCGCGGCGACAACACCGTCGGCCCCGTGTCGACCCGGTTCTGCTCCGCCAGCGCCTGCAGCTCCGCCAGCCGGTCGGCGAGCTGCCCCCACGTCTCCCCGGCCTTCGCGAGCTCCCGGCCGAGCGCGAGACCCGACCGCCACAGGCGCCGACCCAGGAAGAACGCACCGACGAGCGTGCCCACGACCAGCACCGTCCACACGCTGAACCACAGCACGACGTCAGCCCTCCTCGTCCGCGAGCTGCCCGTACGCGGCCAGCGCGGCACGCGCCGCAGCGGCGACCTCCGTCGCCACCCGCGCGGGCCGCACGTCGAGCACCTCGTCCGCGACCTGCAGCACCAGGTGCCGCAGCCAGGCCGGGCGCAGGACGCGCAGGTCGACCTCGAACGACCCGTCCTCCAGGTTCCGCACCGCCTCCACGGGTGTGCTCTCCGCGACCCAGCGCGCCGAGCTGCGCAGGTGCAACGTCACGAGCTCGCCGTCCGGCCCGGGCTGGAACTCCCCCGCGTCCGGCGCGACCGTGTGGTCCGCCACCGGATCGTCGAGCACCTCGGCCGCCAGGATGCGGTCCACCCGGAACAGACGCTCCCCGTCGACGAGCCGGCACCACGCCAGCAGGTACGAGCGCTCGTCGTCCGTGACCAGCCGCAGCGGGTCCACGTCGCGCTCCGTCGTCACGTCCGACGCGTCCACGTAGCGCAGGTGCAGCCGGCGCCCGTTGCGCAGCGCCGTCGCCACCGCCGTCGCGACGTCCGGCGCCGCGTCGAGCCCCAGCCGCACGTCGAGCGCCGCAGCCGCGTCACCCGCCGCCGTCGTCAGCTTGTCCAGCGCCGACGACAGCACCGCGGCCTGCTCCCGGTCGAGCGCCGGCCGCAGCGACGAGTCCAGCGCCCGCAGCGCCGCGAGCAGCGCCACCGCCTCACGCGCACCCAGCCGCAGCGGACGCGTCATCCCGCGCGACTCCGTGAGCCGCACCACACCCTGCTCGTACGACGCCGCGTCGAAGTCGATCAGGTCGTGCGGGAAGTACCCCGGCGTCCCCGTGACCCACAACGTGTCGATGTCCGACAGCACCTGGTCCGCCGTCACCCCGAACTGCTCCGCGATCTCCTCCACCGGGACGCCGGCGTGCCGGTCCAGGTACGTGATCATCCCGAGCATGCGCAGCAGGCGGTCGCTCGCGCGCTCAGCCATCCGTCCCACCCCCGACCGTCGCGCGGTCCAGCGTCGACGCCGTCCGCAGCAGGTGCAGCACCGCGTGCCGCACGCTCGGCGGGTCCAGCACCACCACCGCGTCGCCGTACCCCACGAGCTCCTCCGCCAGCTCCCAGTCCAGCCGGAACGGCACGTGCACCACGTCGCGCTGCGCCAGCGCCGCAGCCGCCCGCGGATCCGACCACACGTCCGGCGCGTCCGCCGGCGCCGGCACCGCACGCGCCCGCGCCGCACCCGCACGCTCCGGCAGCACCGCGAGCGTCGCGACCCGCTCCGGACGCTCCTCCCACGGGTGCAGCGCCGCCGCCAGCTCCTCCGCAGGCGGCGGCTCGAACGCACCCGGCGCGCCCACCAGCCGCACCGTCCCCTCGACCCGGCTCAGCCGGTACGAGCGGGCCGCGTCGCGCTCGCGGTCACGGCCCACCAGCAGCCAGCCACCCCGGCGCGCGAGCAGCTTCCACGGCTCGACCGTCCGCTCCCGCACCTCGCCCGTGTTCGCCGCGCGGTACACGAACCGCACGACCTGCCGCGCCTGCACCGCGTCGAGGAGCGGACCGATCGCCCCGCCGCCCGACCGCACGCGCGGCGCGAGCCCCGCCACCAGATCCGTCGACTGCGGCGCCGCACCGACCGCACGCAGCTTCGTCAGCGCCCGCGACGTGTCGGCACGCAGGGACTGGTCCTGCCACAGCTGCGCCGCCATCGCGAGGACACCCAGCTCCCCCGCCGTCAGGTCCAGCGGGGCCAGGGCGTACTGCTCGGCGTCGATCCGGTACCCGATGTCGTCACCGTGACCCGCGTCCGTCACCGTGAGCACCGGGATCCCGAGCTCGCGCAACGTGTCCTTGTCACGCTCGAACATCCGCTCGAACGCGTCGTCCGACGGCGCGTCCTGGTACCCGGCGACGCTGGCGCGCACCTGCTCCTTGGTCATGCGGCCGGACGTGTTCACGAGGGCGATGACGAGGTTGAGCAGGCGCTCTGCGGGCGGGATCGCGGGGGGCATCGGGGACCACGGTAGCCGCCCCGGTACGGTGGGGCCGTGATCACGTGGCGTTCGGGTGTCGTCGTCGCGAGCGGGACGGCCTGGCCGGGCGCACAGGAGCTCACGGTGGCCCTCGACCACCCGGGCACCGGCGCCCTGCCCGACACCGTCAGGGCGCTCGCCTACCCCGCCCTCGTCGGCTCCCCCGCCGTCGGCGACCGGGTCCTGCTCAACGTCTCCGCACTGGCCCGCGGGCTCGGCACCGGCGGCTACGCGCTCGTCGCGGCCCCCGGCGGCAACCTGCCCGCCGACCCGCCGCCCGGGCCCGGCCATCTCGTCAAGGCCCGCTACACCCCGCTCCAGGCCATGGTCCTCGGCGTCGACGACCAGGAGTCCCCCCACCACGAGACCCTGCGCGACGCCGACGACCTCGACGGCCTGCCCGTCGTCGTCGCCGACCTGCACTCCGCGCTTCCCGCCGTCGTCGCCGGCGCCCGCTACGCCGCCGCCCGCGCCGGCCGCCCTGCACCGACCGTCGCCTACGTCATGACCGACGGCGGCGCCCTCCCCGCCTGGTTCTCCCGTGCCGTCGCCGGCCTGCGCGACGCCGGCTGGATCGACGCGTGCGTCACCACCGGGCAGGCGTTCGGCGGCGACCACGAGGCCGTCACCGTGCACACCGGCCTCCTCGCCGCACGCCACGTCGTCGGCGCCGACCTCGTCGTCCTCGCCCAAGGACCCGGGAACCTCGGCACCGGCACCCGCTGGGGCTTCTCCGGCGTCGCCGCCGGAGAAGCGGTCAACGCCGCCGCCACCCTCCGCGGCCGCCCCGTCGCCTCCCTGCGCGTCAGCGGCGCCGACCCCCGCGAACGACACCTCGGCGTCTCGCACCACTCGCTCACCGCCTACGGACGCGTCGCGCTCGCGGCCGCCGACGTCCCCGTCCCCGTGTTCGACCCCGACCCCGACGGCGGGCTCGACGCCCTCGGGCGACGCGTGCGCCACCAGGTCGCCGCGCTCGCCGCACCGCACGGACGGCACCGGCTGGTCGACGTCGACGCCGGCGCGGACCTCCTCAGCGCGCTCGCGGGCTCGCCGGTGCGGCTGTCGACCATGGGCCGCGGGCTCGACGACGACCCCGCAGCGTTCCTCGCTGCGGCGGTCGCCGGGGTCCACGCGGTGGACCTGCTGGACATCGCAGGCTGACCCGCCGCGGCCGAGGCGCCCGACGCGGACATCACGCCGGGCTCACGCGACCGGCTGCCACGTCACCCCGGACGGCGGTCCCTCGCCGCGCCCGACCGCCGGTCGACCCTCAGTCGTCCCGGGTGGTGCGGGTGTGCTCCGCGACGAGCGTCGCGAGCCGGCGGGCCTCCGCGTCGGCGAGCTCGCCGTCGGCGCGCTGGATGCCCATGACGGCGAGCGTGTCACCGTCGGCCAGGTCGAGCTGGACCCAGGGACGACCGTGCCCGAACCGCACCGACACGATCTCGGACCACTCGAGCCGCCGCGTGAGCATGAGGTTGCGGACCGTGAGGCCTCCCTCGTCCGCGCGAGCGCTCACCGTGGCCTGCCGCCAGCAGAACCACGCGATGAGCATGCCGACGAGCGCGAAGCCCGCACGGTCCAGCGGTCCGGCGTTCGGCAGGACCCCGATGATGACGGCGGTGAGCACGAGCACCGCCACGGCCAGCGCGAGCGTCACGAGCCGCGCGAGCCGCGGCCGGAACACCGTCGGGGCGGTCATGGCGACCGTCACAGGCGGCACGCGTGGATCGAGGTCACGAGGATCGCGCGCGCTCCGAGGTCGTAGAGGGCGTCCATGACGCGGTTGGTCTGCGACCGCTGCACCATCGCGCGGACGGCGGCCCACTCACGGTTGTGCAGCGGGGAGACGGTCGGCGACTCGAGGCCGGGCGTGATCGCGACGGCCTGCTCGACGAGCGAGAGCGGGACGTCGTAGTCGATGAGCACGTACTCCCGGGCGGTGAGCACGCCCTGCAGGCGCCGGGTGAGCACGTCGAGGCCCGTCGGCTCGTCCACGCCGGCGCGGCGGACCAGGACGGCCTCCGAGCGCAGGATCGGGTCCCCGAAGATCTCGAGGCCGGCGGCCTTGAGCGTCGTGCCCGTCTCGACGACGTCGGCGATGACGTCCGCGACCCCGAGGCGCGTCGCGGTCTCGACCGCGCCGTCGAGGCGCACGATCCCCGCAGCGCTCACCCCGCGCTCGGCGAGGTACGCGGCGACCAGACCCGGGTAGGAGGTGGCCACGCGGCGCCCCTGGACGTGCGACACGTCGCTCATCTCGCCCACGGGCGCGGCCCAGCGGAACGTCGAGCGCCCGAAGCCGAGCGGGAGGTGCTCGACCGCGGCCGACTCGGAGTCGAGCAGCAGGTCGCGGCCGGTGACGCCGACGTCGACCGTCCCCGCTCCGACGTACACCGCGATGTCGCGCGGGCGCAGGAAGAAGAACTCGACGTCGTTGTCCGGGTCGGGCAGGACGAGCTCGCGGCTGTCGCGGCGCTGGCGGTAGCCGGCCTCGCGGAGCATCTCGGCGGCAGGCTCGGAGAGCGAGCCCTTGTTCGGGACGGCGATCCTCAGCACGGGGGTCCTATCGGGGTGTCGGTGCGGGCGGGGCGGGAGGCTCAGAGGTGCGTGTACACGTCGTCGAGCGTGAGCCCGCGGGCCAGCATGAGCACCTGCAGGTGGTACAGCAGCTGGGAGATCTCCTCGGCGGTCCGCTCGTCGCTCTCGTGCTCGGCGGCCATCCACACCTCGGCGGCCTCCTCGACGATCTTCTTGCCGATCGCATGGACGCCGCCGTCGAGCTCGGTCACGGTGCGGGAGCCGGCGGGGCGCGTGGCCGCCTTCTCGGCGAGCTCGGCGAACAGGACGTCGAAGGTCTTCACGTCGGACAAGCCTAGACGGGCGTCCGGGGTGGCCTGTCGCGCGTCCGCCAGTCAGGCGTCGCCCCCTCCCTCCTGGGCCTGCCGCAGACCGTGGTGAGCGTGGAGCGCGTCGGTGGCAGCGGGCATCTCGGGTGCGAGAAGCGCAATGGCCTGTTATCGCACATTCCGGACACACGGGGATCGTCGCGCCTCGCTTTGCCGCCCAACGCCCCGCCGGCCCCCTTGCCGGAGGCCGCGTTGCCCGCGGGATGCGCGATCGGCACGCCCCGGAGCAGGGCCGCCTCCCCGCCGTCCGGCGGTTGTGGCTCAGGCGGCGACCTCGCTCCGCTCCCCCGCCGGCACGGCGGGCTCCTCGCCCCGAGCGCGCAGCCACACGGTGAAGCCGTAGATCACGACACCCGCGTAGACGACGTAGAGGACCGCCGACGGGTAGTACCCCGCCGAGACGAGCAGCGGGACGCCGACGACGTCGACGGCGATCCAGATGAGCCAGAACTCGATCCAGCCCCGCGCCATGCCGTACGTGGCGAGCAGCGAGCCGACGAAGATCCACGCGTCGGCCCACGGGCCCCACGAGCCGAGCGCCGAGAACAGCGCCGCGAACCCGACGGTACCGACGACGGCGACGCTTCCGATGAGGACCCACCCGCGCGGCCCGGCCCACCGCGGCACGACGGCCGGGGTGTCGGCGGGTGCGCCGTGGTCGAGTGCCGCGCGCTGCGTCTGCCGCCAGCGCACCCACCCGTACACGGACACGGCCACGAAGAAGACCTGCCGCCCCGCCTGGCCGTACAGGTCGGTCTGCTGCGGGGTGTGGAACACGCCGCCGAGGAAGACGGTGAAGAGCAGGACGTTGCCGACGATGCCGACCGGCCACGCCCAGACGCGACGGCGCAGGCCGCCGACGGCGGACGCGAGGCCGAACAGGTTGCCGACGATCTCGCGCCAGAGGACGTCGTGCCCCGCGATCGTCAGGGTCGCGTCGAACAGCCAGCCGAGCGGTCCCACCTCACAGACCCCGCAGGGCGACGACCGTCGCGACGGCGGCCTCGGCGGCCTCGGCGCCCTTGTCCTCGTGCGAGCCCTCGAGGCCCGCGCGGTCGAGCGCCTGCTGCTCGTCGTCGCAGGTGAGGACGCCGAAGCCGACGGGCACGCCCGTGCGGACGGCGACGTCGGTGAGCCCGAGCGTCGCGCCCTGGCAGACGTACTCGAAGTGCGGGGTGCCGCCGCGGATGACGACGCCGAGCGCGACGACCGCGTCCGACGTGCGCGCGGCGACGGCGGCCGCGACGGGCAGCTCGAAGGTGCCGGGCACGCGGACGACACGGACGTCCGTGACGTGTGCGGCGGCGAGTGCGCGGCGGGCGCCGTCGAGCAGGCCGTCCATCACGGTCGTGTGCCAGCTCGCGGCGACGACGGTGACGCGCAGGCCGGTGCCGTCGACGGTCAGGGTGGGTGCTCCGGCACCGCTCATGCCAGGTCCTCCAGGTTCTCGAACGCGTGGTCGGTGGTGTCGGCGCCAGGCGTCGCGGGGGCCGCGAGCACGGGGCGGACGGGGATCGGGTCGCGCTGCGCGCCGGTCGGCAGGTGCAGCAGGTGCCCCATCGACGTGGCCTTGGTGCGCAGGTACGCCTCGTTCTGCGGGGTGCGGCCGACCTCGAGCCCGCGGACCTCCGCGACGTCGATGCCGTGCGCGCGCAGACCGGCGACCTTGGCGGGGTTGTTCGTCAGCAGGCTCACGCGGCGCACGCCGAGGTCGGCGAGGATCGCCGCAGCCGCCCCGTACTCGCGCCGGTCGGCAGGCCACCCGAGGTCGAGGTTCGCCTCGACGGTGTCGCGCCCCTCGTCCTGCAGCGCGTACGCGGCGACCTTCGCGAGCAGGCCGATCCCCCGGCCCTCGTGCCCCCGCAGGTAGACGACGGCACCGCCCTGCTCGGCGGCGAGCTCGAGCGCGGCGTCGAGCTGCGGCCCGCAGTCGCACCGCGCGGACCCGAACGCGTCGCCCGTGAGGCACTCGGAGTGCACGCGCACGACCGGCGTGGCGGCGAGCCCGCGCGTCGGCACGAGCGCGACGTGCTCGTCGCCCGTCCGCAGGTCGCGGTAGCCGTGGATGCGGAAGTCGCCGTGCCGCGTGGGCAGGTACGCGGTGTGCGTGGCGTGCACGCGGTCGCGCAGCGGAGCGGCCGCGGGGTCGACGGGCTCGACGTCGTCGTGCGCGGTGCGCCACGCGACGATGTCCTCGATGGTGAGCAGCACGAGCCCCTCGGCCTGCGCGAGCGCCGACGCGTCGGGCAGACGGGTCATCGAGCCGTCGTCGTTCACGAGCTCGGCGATCGCGCCGACGGGCTCCAGGCCGGCGAGGCGGCACAGGTCGACGGCGGCCTCGGTGTGGCCCGCGCGGTGCAGGACGCCGCCGGGGACCGCGCGCAGCGGCAGGACGTGCCCCGGACGGATGAGGTCCTCGTGACCCGAGGCCGGGTCGGCGAGGACGCGCAGCGTGCGCGCGCGGTCGGACGCGGAGATGCCGGTCGTCACGCCGGTCGCGGCGTCGACGGTGACCGTGTAGGCGGTGCGTCGCGGGTCCTGGCTGTGCGGGACCATGAGCGGCAGGTCGAGCGCGTCGGCGCGCGCCGCGGGCATGGGCGCGCACAGGTACCCCGACGAGTGGCGGATGGTCCAGGCGACCCACTCGGGGGTCGCGGACTGCGCGGCGAGGATGACGTCGGCCTCGTTCTCGCGGTCGGGCGAGTCGGCGACGAGCACCGGCCGGCCGGCGCGCAGCGCGTCGAGCGCGTCCTCGACCGTGCCGAGCCGCACGTCGCTCACCGGGCGGTCCCCGCGGTGCCGGCGGTGGCGAGCAGGCGCTCGGTGTACTTGGCGAGCACGTCGACCTCGAGGTTGACGCGCGCACCGGGCGCGAGCGAGCCGAGCGTCGTGACCGCGAGCGTCGTCGGGATGAGCGAGACGCCGAAGGAGTCGTCGCCGACGCGCGTGACGGTGAGCGACACCCCGGACACCGTGATGGACCCCTTCTCCGCGACGTACCGCGCGAGCGCCGGATCGAGGCCGATCTCGACCTCGTCCCAGCGCGGGCCGGGCGTGCGCGACAGCACGGTTCCGACCCCGTCGACGTGGCCCTGCACGACGTGCCCGCCGTACCGACCACCGACCGCGAGCGCGCGCTCGAGGTTGACGCGCCCGCCGGTGCCGAGTTCGCCGAGCGCGGTGCGGCGCAGCGTCTCGGGCATGACGTCGGCGGTGAACGTGCCGTCGCCGGGGAGGTCGGTGACGGTCAGGCAGACGCCGCTGACGGCGATCGAGTCGCCGGGTCGGGCGTCGGACGTGACGAGCGGGCCGCGGACGCGCAGGCGGGCGTCGGTGACGACCCCGTTCGCGTCGGTGCCGGGCTCGACGGCCTCGACGGTGCCGATCTCCTCGACGATGCCGGTGAACATTCAGTCCTCCTGGGTGGGCTGCGGGGTCGGGGTGGCGTGCGCGAGCTCGGGGGTGGCGACGACGAGGACGTCGGGGCCGAGCGGCAGCACGCTGCGAGTGGTGAGGCGGACGGCGTCGCCGATCGTGGTGACGCCGAGGTCGGCGACGGCCAGGGGCCCGGCACCGAGCAGGACGGGGGCGACGTAGGCGTGCACCTCGTCGACGAGCCCGGCGCGCAGGAACGCGGCGGCGAGCGTGGGGCCGCCCTCGACGAGGAGGTGGCGGACCTCGCGCTCGCCGAGGACGCGCAGGACCTCGGCGGGGTCGTGGGTGCGGGCGTGGACGAGCTCGCCGCCGGGGCCGTGCAGGCGGGCGTCGGCGGGGACGTCGCGGTGGCCGACGACGACGCGCAAGGGCTGGTCGGTGTGGAGCTCGCCGGCGGCGTTGCGCGCGGTGAGGGCGGGGTCGTCGGTGAGGACGGTGCCGGTGCCGACGGCGATCGCGTCGACCTCGGCGCGCAGGTCGTGCGCGTGGTGGCGCGCGACGTCGGACGTGATCCAGCGGCTCGTGCCGTCGGCGGCGGCGACGCGCCCGTCGAGGGTCGTGGCGATCTTGAGGGTGACGAAGGGACGGCCGCGCTCGACGGAGGCCAGCCACGTCCCGAGCAGCGTGCGGCCCTCGTCCTCGAGGACGCCGGTGAGGACGTCGACGCCCGCCTGCCGCAGCCGGTCGGCGCCGCCCGCGGCGACGGGGTTGGGGTCGGGGACGGCGACGACGACGCGCCGGACGCCGGCGGCGAGCAGCGCCTCGGTGCACGGTCCGGTGCGGCCGGTGTGGTTGCACGGCTCGAGGGTCACGACGGCGGTCGCGCCGCTCGTGTCGGCCCCGCGGCGCGTGGCGTCGGCGAGGGCCGCGACCTCGGCGTGCGGTGTGCCGGCGCCGGCGTGCCACCCCTCCCCCAGGACGACGCCGCCGGGGCCGAGCAGGACGCACCCGACGCGCGGGTTGGGGCCGTGGCGGGGTCCGCGCCGGGCGAGCAGGAGCGCCTGGCGCAGCGCCGCGATCTCGACGGGTGCGGCCGCACGCGTGGGGGCCGCTGCGGGGACGGCGGGCGGGGTGGGGGCACCGGTCGCCGTGCTCGTCATGGTCCACCTCCGGGCGCCGTCGAGCCCCGGGGTCGCGCAGGAGGGTGAGTCCTGCCACGGGACGACGCCGAGCGTCGCCCCGCCACGTACTTCCTCCCATCCGGACTTTCACCGTCGGTCCTGGAGTTCCACCAGGTCAACCGCCCGGTCCTGAGGACCGTGCGGGTCGCGGACTGTCACCGCCGGCTCGGAATTACACCGACCCCGGAGCACGTGTTCGTGTTCTGCACTGCGCCAACGATCTTGCCACACGGGGAATTCCCGACCGGCGCGCGTGGGCGGCCGTCTCATCCTCCGGGACGGCAGGTCCACGAACCGGACGCCGTGGCCGGAGGCGACCGCCGTCCGCCGGTCGGGACGTGCCGGGACGTGCGTCAGGGCGTGCGTCAGGCCGCGTCGGCGAGCGCGCGGAGCGCGGCGATCTCGCCGGCGACGTCGTCCGCGCCGTACACGGCGGAGCCGGCCACGAACACGTTCGCACCCGCCTCGGCGATGCGCGCGATCGTGTCGCGCGACACTCCCCCGTCGACCTGCACCCAGGTGTCGAGGCCGGCGGCGTCGATCGCCGCGCGCGTCCGCCGGATCTTGGGCAGCGTCCCCTCGATGAACGACTGGCCCCCGAAGCCCGGCTCGACCGTCATGACCAGCACCATGTCGACCTCGGCGAGCAGGTCGAGGAACGGCTCGACCGGCGACGCGGGACGCAGCGCGACCGCCGCCCGGACCCCCCCTGCGCGGAGCTCGCGCGCGAGCCGTACGGGCGCCTGCGCGGCCTCGGCGTGGAACGTCACCGACGCCGCGCCGGCCTCGGCGTACTCGGGGGCCCAACGGTCGGCGTCCTCGATCATGAGGTGGACGTCGAGCGGGACCGGCGACACCTCGGCGATGCGGCGCACGACCGGCAGCCCCAGCGTGAGGTTGGGCACGAAGTGGTTGTCCATGACGTCGACGTGCGCGAAGTCCGCCGTCGCGATCGCCGCGAGGTCGCGCTCGAGGTTCGCGAAGTCGGCGGACAGGATGCTCGGGTTGATGAGGGCGGGCACGCCGTCAGCGTAGCCAGCCGTGGCGTCGCCCGCCGCGCCGGTCCGGCAGGCCTGCCGTCGTCGACGCGGGCGCGTCAGGACGTGCGGCGCAGCAGCGTGAGGTGCATCGCGTCGGTCCCGTGCACGTGCGGCCACAGCTGCACGTGCGAGCGGTCGGTGAGCTCGACCTCGCGCCGCGCGACGCCCTGCACGACGGCGGCGGTGTCGAGCCGCTCGACGTCGATGCCGGCCTTCGCCGCGGCCCGCAGCGCGTCCTTCACGACCAGCCGCGTCTCGGCGAGGTGCGGCGAGCACGTGACGTACGCGACGACACCGCCGACGCGGACCGCGCGCAGCGCCGAGCCGAGCAGGTCGCGCTGCAGGCCGGTCAGTGCCGTGAGGTCCGCGGGGGTTCGTCGCCACCGCGACTCGGGCCGACGCCGCAGCGCGCCGAGGCCCGTGCACGGCGCGTCCACCATCACGCGGTCGAACGCGCCGGGCTCGTCGTCGCCCAGCACGCGACCGTCGCCGGTCCGGACGACCTCGACAGCACCCGGCGGGACCGCCCGCAAGGACTGCCGGACGAGCCTGGCCCGGTGCGGCTGCACCTCGTTCGCGACGAGCCGCGCGCCCCGGCCGGCCGCCTCCGCGGCGAGCAGCGCCGCCTTGCCGCCGGGACCCGCGCACAGGTCGAGCCACCGCTCGTCACGGCCCTCGAGCGGCGCGGCCGCGAGCGCGAGTGCGACGAGCTGGCTGCCGTCGTCCTGCACGCCGGCACGCCCGTCACGCACCGCGGGGACGGACGCCGGGTCGCCGCCCGCGAGCACGACGGCGGTCGGGGACAGCGGTCCCGGGCCGTCCGCGGTCGCGCCGAGCTCGTCGGCGTCGGAGAGGCCGGGGCGGGCGACGAGGGTGACGAGCGGTGCGGTGTTGTCGGCGTCGAGGAGCGCGCCGAGCTCGTCGACCGGGCGCGCGTCACCGGCGAGCGCCTCGCGCAGCGCGCGGGCGACCCACAGGGGGTGGCTGCCGACGACCGCGAGGCGCGCGACGGGGTCCTCGCCGGCGGCGTCGGCGATGCGCTGCTCCCAGGTGTCCCACGGCTCGCGGGACACGGCCCGCAGGACGGCGTTGACGAACTGCGCGGGTCCGGCGCCGAGCGCGTCGCGGGCGAGCCCGACGGTCTCGGAGACGGCGGCGTGCGGGGGGACGCGCATGCCGAGCAGCTGGTGCGCGCCGAGCCGCAGGACGTCGAGCGCGGGCGCGTCGATCTGGTCGGTGGTGCGGGACGCGGCGATCTCGAGGATCGCGTCGTAGCGGCCGCGCAGCCGCAGCGTGCCGTACGCGAGCTCGGTCGCGAACGCGGCGTCGCGGCCGGTCAGCCCGCGCTCGCGCAGGAGCGGCGGGAGGACGAGGTTGGCGTACGCGTCGCTCTCGGCGACGGTCCGCAGCACGTCGTACGCGACGCGCCGGGCGGGGTCGGTGCTGCGCCGACGCTGGGAGGGTGCCGCGGTGGTGCGGGTCGAGCGGCCCTCGCGGCGGGCGGCGCCGCGCTGGCGTCCCTGGGCGTCGCGACGATCGCCGTCGTCCCGCGGCCCGCGACGCGTGCGTCCGCCGTCGCCGTCGGGGCGGTCGGCCGGGCTCACGCGGCACTCTCCGCGCCGAGAAGGGTGCCGTCCGCCGGCCGGGCGCCGCGCGCCCAGTCGGCGGCTTCCATGGGCCGCTTGCCGGGCGGCGTGACGAGGCCGAGGCGCACCGCACCGCCGCCCGTGCCGACGAGCACCTCGCGCTTGGTGGCGCGCAGCTCGCCGGGGCGCAGGTCGTGCACGTCGGGCAGCGGTGTGACGGGTCCGATCCCGAGCCGCGCGCCGTCAGGGAGCGTCGTCCAGGCACCGGGTGCGGGCGTGCAGCCGCGGATGCGGCGGTCGACGGCGTGCACGGGGTGCGTCCAGCGGACGCGGGCGTCGTCGACCTCGATCTTGGGGGCGTGGCTCACGCCGTCGGCGGGCTGCGGGACGGGGCTGAGGATGCCGTCCTCGATCGCGTCGAGCGTGCGCACGAGCAGGCCCGCGCCGGCGTGGGCGAGGCGGTCGAGGAGGTCGCCGGCGGTGTCGCGGGGACGCACGGTCTCGGTGAGCGTGCCGAACACGGGGCCGGTGTCGAGGCCCTGCTCGATCCGGAAGGTGGTCGCGCCGGTGACCTCGTCGCCTGCGATGAGGGCGTGCTGGACGGGTGCGGCGCCGCGCCACGCGGGCAGGACGGAGAAGTGCAGGTTGACCCAGCCGTGGGTCGGCACGTCGAGGACGCTCGCGGGCAGGATCGCGCCGTACGCGACGACGGGCGCGGCGTCGACGGCGAGCTCCGTGAGCCGCGCGACGAAGTCCTCGTCGCGGGGCCGCTGCGGGGTGAGGACCTCGACGCCCGCGTCGAGCGCGCGCTCCTTGACGGGGCTGGGGTGCAGCGTGCGGCCGCGGCCCGAGCGGGCGTCGGGCCGGGTGAGGACGGCGGCCACCTCGTGGCGGGACGCGAGGAGCGCCTCGAGCGACGGCACCGCGGCCGCGGGGGTTCCGGCGAAGAGCAGTCGCATGCGACCGATCCTAGGTGGCGTCGGCGTCGGCCCCTGCGCCGAGCAGGCCGCGCGCGACGAGGTCGCCGCGCAGCGCGGTCGCGTCGGTGAAGACGATCCCGTCGAAGCCGACCTCGCGCGCCGCGGTCACGTTGGCCGGCGAGTCGTCGACGAACACCGCGTCGGCGGGGTCGACGCCGAACCGCTGCGCGAGCAGCCGGAAGATGGCCGGGTCGGGCTTGGCGAGCCCCACCTCGCCCGACACGAGCACGTCCTCGAGCAGGCCGATCGCCGGTGCCGCGGGTGCGGCGTGGTGGAACGTCTCCGCGGACCAGTTGGTCAGGCCGAGGAGGCGCACGCCCGCGGCGGCCAGGTCGCGGACGATGTCGGCACTGCCGGGGACGGGTCCGGCGAGGGTGTCGGCGAAGTGCCGCACGTAGAGGTCGAGCGCGTCGACGTGCTGCGGGTGCGTCGCGCGCACGGCCTCGCGCGCCTCGGCCCAGGGCCGGCCCGCGTCCTGCCGGTGGTTGAGCGCCGCGAAGTCCACGTCGGCGAAGAACCGGTCGACGTCGGCCCGCGCCATGCGCCCGGCGTACGCCCCGTACGGGTCCCACCGCACGAGGACGTTGCCGAGGTCGAGCACGACGACGTTCACAGCAGGTCCGCCGGGTCGAGCTGGACGCGCAGCGTGCCGCCCTCGCGTCGTGCGCTGCGGGTCGCGAGCGACGCCGCCATGGACCGCGCGAGGGCCGCACCCCGGGCGCGCGGGACGCGCACGAGCGCACGCACGTCGGGCTCGAGGGCGGTCGTCGGGCCGCGACCGGGTGCGGCCGGCGCGGGGACGGGCCCGAGCACGTCGACGTCGTCGAGGTCGATGCGTCCGACGACGGCCTCGACGGCGTCGCGAGGGCCGGTGACGGCGGCGACGCGGACCGCGGGCGGCAGCCCGAGCTCGACCCGCTCCTGCGCCTCCCGCTCGGCCAGCCCCGCGGGGTCCCAGCGGACGAGCGCCTGCGTGGGCCGCTCGGGCGCATCGCCGACGAGGAGGACGGCACCGCCCTCGGCGGACGGCCGGACGAGCGCGGCGGCGGTGAGCCAGCGCCGCAGGGCCGCGACCGTGCTGCCCAGACCGGCGCCCGACGTGCCGACGGCGGCGTCGAGCAGGACCGCGGCCGCGTACCCGGCGGGCGCGACGGGCTCGGCACCCGGTGTCGCGACCACGACGGCGGGCGCGTCGGGCACCCGGTCGAGCACGCCACCCGAGGCGCGCGCGCCCGACACCCGCACGGTCACCCCGGGAAACGCGCGGCCGAGCTCCTCGGCGGTCCGCTCCGACCCGACGCGGACCGAGCGCAACGCGGTTGACCCGCACTCGTCGCAGCGCCACGACGTCGCGAGCCGACCGCACCAGCGGCACGTCGGCACGCCGTCCTGACCGGTGAGCCCCAGCGGGCCGTGGCACGTGCCGCAGCGGGCGTCCGCGCGGCACCGCCCGCACGCGACGACGGGCACGTAGCCCGCCCGGGGCACCTGGACCAGCACCGGACCGGCCGCGAGCCGGTCACGGATCGTCCGCCACGCCGGGGACGGCAGGCGCGCGGCCGCTGCGGGGCCTTCCCGGGCGAGCTCGACGGACGTGAGCGCCTGGACCCGCGGGGTGCGCGCGCGGACGGTCGCGCGGTCCGCCGCGACCTCACGCGCCCAGCCGGACGCCACGAGCGCCTGCGCCTCGACCGTGCGCGCGTGCCCGCCGACGAGCAGCGCGCAGCCCGCGAGGTCGGACCGCAGCGCGAGCACCTCGCGCACGTGCGGGTACGGGGCGCGAGGCTCGGCGTGCAGCGGGTCCCCGTCGTCCCAGCAGACGGCCAGGCCGAGGTCGCGCACGGGTGCGAAGGCCGACGCGCGCGTCCCCACGACCACGTCGGCGGCGCCGCGCAGCGCCGCGAGGAACGCCCGGTACCGCGGCGCGGGCCCGTCGTCGGCCGTCAGCCGCACGACTCCCCCGGTCGTCTCCGGGGACCACGCGGGCACGCCCGCCGTCTCCAGCCCGGCCAGCACGCGCACGACGTCACGCGCGTCCGGCACCACGACGAGCGCGCCGCGACCGCCCAGCACGCACGCGGCGACGGCCTGCGCGACCGCGTCCTCCCACCGGTCCCCGAGCGCCCCGGGCAGCGCGGTCCAGACCGCGCGCGGCGCACCGCCCGCCTGCACGTGCTGCACGAACGCGGGCCCGCCGCGGTAGGCCGACCACGCCGACGCGTCGGCGCCGGCCACGGGCGGACGCGGGGTGCCGTCGGGGACGGCGAACGTCTCGGCCTCGACGCGCGCGTGCCGGGTCGGCACCGCGAGCCGCAGCACGTCGGACAGCGTGCCCGCCCACCGGTCGGCGACCGCCCGGGCCAGCGCGAGCACGTCGGGCGTGAGCACGGGCTCGCCGGACACGACGCGACGCAGCGGCACGAGCCGCCCTGCGTGCTCCGCCGTCTCGGCGCGGTCGAGCAGGTAGCCGTCGACGTCCTGACCGCCGAAGCGGACCTTGACCCGGACGCCCGGGGCCGCCTGCGCGTCGAACCGCGCCGGGACGACGTACTCGAACGTCCGGTCGAGGTGCGGGGGCGACAGGTCGACCGCGACCCGTGCGACGGGCATCCGCTCCGCGGGCTCGAGGTCGGCGGCGCCCAGACGCGGTCGCGCGCGACGGCGCGGACCGGGCACCCCGTCGAGGACGAGCTGCTCGCCCGCCGTCACGTCCACGGACCCGTCACGCGGGCGGGCCGCACCGGTCGCCGGCACGCGCGGCGGCTCAGCCGACGGCGGCCAGCAGGTCGGCCGCGCGGTCGGTGCGCTCCCACGTGAAGTCGGGCAGCTCACGCCCGAAGTGGCCGTACGCCGCCGTGCGCCGGTAGATGGGCCGCAGCAGGTCGAGGTCGCGGATGATCGCGGCCGGGCGCAGGTCGAACACCTCGCGGATCGCGGCCGTCAGGCGCTCGACGGGCACGACGCCCGTGCCGAACGTCTCGACGTACAGCCCGACGGGGTGCGACTTGCCGATGGCGTACGCGACCTGGACCTCGCAGCGCTTCGCGAGGCCCGCGGCGACCACGTTCTTGGCGACCCAGCGCATCGCGTACGCGGCCGACCGGTCGACCTTCGACGGGTCCTTGCCGGAGAACGCGCCACCACCGTGCCGGGCGAAGCCGCCGTAGGTGTCGACGATGATCTTGCGGCCCGTCAGACCCGCGTCACCCTTGGGGCCGCCGACGACGAACGTGCCCGTCGGGTTCACGAGGAGCCGGTGGTCGCTCGCGTCGAGCTCGAGCTGCGCGAGGACCGGCGCGACGACGTGCTCCGCGATCGCGGGCCGCAGGTAGCTGTCGAGCTGGACGTCGGGGTCGTGCTGCGTGGACAGGACCACGGTGTCGAGCGAGACCGCGCGGTCACCCTCGTACCCGATGGTCACCTGGGTCTTGCCGTCGGGGCGCAGACCCGGCACGAGGTCCTGGCGGCGGACCTCGGCGAGCCGCTCCGCGAGGCGGTGCGCCGCCCAGATCGGCAGCGGCAGCAGCGACGGGGTGTCGTCGCACGCGTACCCGAACATCAGGCCCTGGTCGCCCGCGCCCTGCAGGTCCAGGGGGTCGATGTCCGCGGAGTCCTGCCGGACCTCGATCGACTTGTCGACGCCCTGCGCGATGTCGGGCGACTGCTGCCCGATCGAGACGGACACGCCGCACGAGTCGCCGTCGAACCCGATGTGCGACGACGTGTAGCCGATGCCCTTGACGACCTCGCGGACGACCTGCGGGATCTCGACGTACGCGCTCGTGGTCACCTCGCCGGCGACGTGCACGAGACCCGTCGTCACCATCGTCTCGACCGCCACGCGGGCTGCCGGGTCCTGGTCGAGGATCGCGTCGAGGATCGCGTCGGAGATCTGGTCGCAGACCTTGTCGGGGTGGCCTTCCGTCACCGACTCGGACGTGAACAGGCGCGCGGAAGCCTCAGTCATGGCGCACAGCCTAACGGGACGGAAACGACCCTCTCACCGGCCGTTCACCAGCGGGCGAGCACCGCGTCCCACACGGCGTGCGCGACGTCGTCCTTGCTGCCCGCGGCGGCGGAGACGACCTCGCCGCGGGCATCCAGCACGACCACGTCGTTGACGTCCGTCCCGAACCCGCGGCCGTCCCCGACCGCGTTCACGACGAGCAGGTCGGCCTTCTTGCGCAGCGCCTTGGCGCGGCCGTGCTCGAGGACCGAGCCGTCGTCGTCGCCCGTCTCGGCGGCGAACCCGACGACGACCTGGCCGTCGCGCAGCCGGTCGGCGGCGAGCTCGGCGAGCACGTCGGGGTTCTCGACGAGGTGCAGCGCGGGCGTCGAGCCGTCGCCGCGCTTCTTGATCTTGGCGTCCGCGAGGGTGGCCGGCCGGTAGTCGGCGACGGCCGCGGCCATGACGACCGCGTCGGCGTCCTTCGCGGCCGCGCGCACGGCGTCGCGCAGCTGCGCCGCGGTCTCGACGGGCACGGACTCGACCCCCGGCGGGACGGGGACGGAGAGGTTCGCGGCGACCAGCGTGACGTGCGCGCCGCGCGCCGCTGCGGCGCGCGCGAGCGCGACGCCCTGGCGACCGGAGCTGCGGTTGCCGAGGAAGCGGACCGGGTCGAGGGGTTCGCGCGTGCCGCCCGCGGACACCACCACGCGGCGGCCGAGGAGGTCGCGCGGGCCGACGAGCGCGAGCGCTGCCGCCGCGATCTCCTCGGGCTCGGGCAGCCGCCCGGGGCCCGTGTCGGCACCGGTCAGCCGGCCGCTCGCGGGGTCGAGCACGTGCACGCCGCGACGGCGCAGGGTGTCGACGTTCGCGACGGTCGCCGGGTGCTCCCACATCTCGGTGTGCATCGCCGGCGCCATGAGCACCGGGCAGCGCGCGACGAGGAGCGTCGCGGTGAGCAGGTCGTCGGCGCGGCCGGCCGCCGCCCGCGCGAGCAGGTCCGCGGTCGCCGGGGCGACGACGACGAGGTCGGCCGTCTTGCCGACGGCGACGTGCGCGACCTGGTCGACGTCCTCGAAGACGTCGGTCGTCACGGGCTGCCCGGACAGGGCCTCCCACGTCGCGCGCCCGACGAACTCCAGCGCGGCGACCGTCGGCACGACGCGCACGTCGTGCCCTGCCTCACGGAAGAGGCGCAGCAGCAGCACCGCCTTGTACGCGGCGATGCCGCCCGCGACGCCCAGGACGATCCGCATGGGGCGGTGCCTCAGCCCTCCGTGGCCTCGGAGGTCAGCAGGCCGGCGTCGATCTCGCGCATCGCGATCGACAGGGGCTTCTCCTGCGGGCGCGTGTCGACGAGCGGGCCGACGTACTCGAGCAGGCCCTCGTTGAGCTGCGAGTAGTACGCGTTGATCTGGCGGGCGCGCTGCGCCGAGTACAGCACCAGGGCGTACTTCGAGTCGGCGCGCTCGAGGAGCTGGTCGATCGGCGGGTCGGTGATGCCCGTGGGGGCGGCGACGGTTCCGGACACGATGGTCTCCCGTGAGGTCGGTGGGGGGTGCCGCGCGGTGGCCGCGGGGCGGAGCCTGCCCACGATCCTACCTGGTCGCGATCCCCATCACCCGGACCAGCTCGTCCGTGGCCCGGTGCACGTCGTCGTTGACGATCACGGTGTCGAACTCCGACTCGGCCGCGAGCTCCACGCGGGCGGTCGCGAGGCGCCGCTCGCGCTCCTCCGCGTCCTCGGTCCCCCGCCCGACGAGCCGGCGCTCGAGCTCGGCGAACGACGGCGGGGCGAGGAACACGAAGTGGGCGTCCGGCATGGACGCCCGCACCTGGCGGGCGCCCTGCAGGTCGATCTCGAGGAGCGCCGGCTCACCGGCGGCGAGCCGACGCTCGACGGGCTCCCGAGGCGTGCCGTACCGGTTGCGTCCGTGGACGACCGCCCACTCCAGCAGGTCGCCGTTCTCGACCATGCGGTCGAACTCGTCGACGCTGACGAAGTGGTAGTGCACCCCCTCGACCTCGCCCGGTCGCGGTGGCCGCGTCGTCGCGGACACCGACAGCCAGACCTCGGGGTAGCGCGTGCGGACGTCGGCGGACACCGTGCCCTTGCCGACGGCGGTGGGTCCGGCGAGAACGGTCAGCCGGGCGGGCGTCGTCGTCATGGGTGGTGCGGTACTCCTCGTGCGCAGCGGTGACGGGCGACCGTCACCCGAAGCGGTCGACGAGCGCCTTCACCTGGTGGGGTCCGAGGCCGCGGACGCGCCGCGTCTCCGAGATGCCGATCTCGGAGATGATCGCACGAGCCTTGACCTTGCCCACACCGGGCAGGGACTCGAGGAGCGCGAGCACCTTGAGCTTGCCGATCGTCTCGTCCTTCTGGCCCTGCTCGATCACCTCGGACAGGGTGCCCTGGGAGTACTTGAGGCGGTTCTTGACCTCGGCACGGGCCTGCCGGGCGGCGGCGGCCTTCTGGAGCGCTGCGGCTCGTTGTTCGGGAGTCAGCGGAGGAAGAGCCACGCGCGTCACCTTCTCGTCAGTGGGCCAGCGATCTCGACGGATGCGCAGGATCGTGACAACGAAACTAGCGAGGCCCACCGAGGTCGGCAACGCGGACGCGCCGGAGCGACCTGCGAGGACGCCCCTTCGGGCAACCATCCCACGAGTGCCCGGGGCGCCTGCGCGCGCAGGCAGCCGCACCGGCACCCGGGGTCCTCGGGATGCCGGTGCGGCGACGGCGTGGCTCAGGCGAGCGCGGCGGCCGCCTCGTCCGCGGCGCGGCGGGCGGCCGCCCGCAGCCGCGCGGCGTCCGGTCCCGCGGCCAGGACGCCGCGCGAGGACGACGCGAGGACCTGCCGGCGGGCGGCGCCGAAGACGGCCGTGAGCTCGCGCGGGCCCGCGCCCTGCGCGCCGACCCCCGGGGCGAGGAGGGGGCCGTTGACCGCGGTCAGGTCCGTGCCGGTCCGGGCGGCCGCGTCGCCGACGGTCGCGCCCACGACCAGGCCGATCGAGCCCATCGGGTCGACGCCGGCGTTGAGCGCCGCGGCGCGCGCCGCGATCGTCGCTGCCACGGTCGAGCCGTCCGCGGTGCGGGCGTGCTGCACCTCGGGGCCCTCCTTGTTCGACGTCAGGCACAGGACGAACAGGCCGCGGCCCGTCGCGAGCGCGGCGTCGACGGCCGGGTCGAGCGATCCGAAGCCCAGGTACGGCGAGACCGTGAGCGCGTCCCCGGCGAGGGGCGAGCCGTCCCGCAGGTACGCGTCGGCGTAGCCCGCCATGGTCGAGCCGATGTCGCCGCGCTTGGCGTCGACCACGACGAGCGTGCCCGTGCGGCGACCCTCGGCCACGACCTCCTCGAGCACCGCGACGCCCGCGGAGCCGTGCCGCTCGAACAGCGCGGCCTGCGGCTTGACCGCCGCGACGTGGCCGGCGACCGCGGCCATCACCGTCGACGCGAACGCCCGCAGGCCGGCGGCGTCGTCGGTCAGCCCCCAGTCCGCGAGCAGCACCGGGTGCGGGTCGATGCCGACGCACAGCGGGCCGTGCGCGTCCATCGCGGCGGCCAGGCGCGCGCCGAACGGCTCGCTCGCGGTCGCGTGACCGGACGCGTCGGCGCCCGCCAGGCCCGTCACGCGGTCACCACGGCCGCCTGCGCGCGCCGCTGGTCCGCCGCGGCGTCGTGCTCCTGCAGGCTCGTCACCGTGAACGGCCCGGCCTGCGCGGCCTCGATCGCCTGCACGGCCGCGCCGAGCTGCTGCACGGTCGTGACGATCGCCTTGTCGGCGGCCGTCGTGGCCGCGCGGATCTCGTAGCCGTCGGCGCGCGCGCCCTGGCCCGACGGCGTGTTCACGACGATGTCGACGTCGCCGGCCGTGATGAGGTCGACGATCGTCGGCTCGCCGTCGACGCCCCGGCCGGACGAGTACTTGCGCACGACGCGCGAGCGGATGCCGCTGCGGTGCAGGACCGCCGCGGTGCCCTCGGTCGCGAGGATCTCGAAGCCGAGCTCCGCGAGCCGCTTGACCGGGAAGACGATCGAGCGCTTGTCCCGGTCCGCCACGGAGATGAACGCGGTGCCGCTCGTCGGGAGGCCGCCGAACGCCGCCTCCTGCGACTTCGCGAACGCGGTCGGGAAGTCGACGTCGAAGCCCATGACCTCACCCGTCGAGCGCATCTCCGGCCCCAGGACCGTGTCGACGACGACGCCGTCGGCGGTGCGGAACCGCTTGAAGGGCAGCACGGCCTCCTTGACGGCGACCGGAGAGTCGAGGTCGAGCACGCTCGCGTCCTGCACGGGCAGCAGGCCCGCCGCGCGCAGGTCCGCGATGGACCGGCCCGCCATGACGAGCGCCGCGGCCTTCGCGAGCGAGACGCCCGTGGCCTTCGAGACGAACGGCACGGTCCGCGACGCGCGCGGGTTCGCCTCGAGGACGTAGAGCACGTCGGAGACGAGCGCGAACTGGATGTTGAGCAGGCCGCGCACGCCGACGCCCCGGGCGATCGCCTCGGTCGACAGGCGGATGCGCTCGAGCTCGGACGTCGACAGCGTCACCGGGGGCAGCGCACACGCCGAGTCACCGGAGTGGATGCCGGCCTCCTCGATGTGCTCCATGACGCCGCCGAGGAACAGCTCCTCGCCGTCGAACAGCGCGTCGACGTCGATCTCGATCGCGTCGTCGAGGAAACGGTCGATGAGCAGCGGCGGGAGCGTCCCGGCGCGGCCGCCGTCGGCGGCGTTGTCGAGAGCACGCTGCACGTACTCGGCGAGCTGGTGCTCGTCGTAGACGATCTCCATGCCCCGACCGCCGAGGACGTACGAGGGGCGCACGAGCACCGGGAAGCCGATCCGACGCGCGGTCTCGCGCGCGCCGGCGAGCGTCGTCGCGGTGCCGAAGGCCGGCGCGGGCAGGCCCGCGGCCTCGAGCACCTTGCCGAACTCCCCGCGGTCCTCCGCGGCGTCGATCGCCGACGGCGGCGTGCCGAGGATCGGCAGACCGGCGTCCGCGAGGCGCTGCGCGAGCGACAGGGGCGTCTGACCGCCGAGCGTCACGATGAGCCCCGCGACGGGACCCGCGGCGAGCTCCGCGTGGTAGACCTCGAGCACGTCCTCGAACGTCAGCGGCTCGAAGTACAGGCGGTCCGAGGTGTCGTAGTCCGTCGAGACGGTCTCGGGGTTGCAGTTGACCATGACGGTCTCGAACTCGCCCTTGAGCGCCAGCGCGGCGTGCACGCACGAGTAGTCGAACTCGATGCCCTGGCCGATGCGGTTCGGCCCCGAGCCGAGGATGAGGATCGCGGGCCGCTCGCGCGGCCGCACCTCGGTCTCCTCGTCGTAGGAGGAGTAGTGGTACGGCGTGAGGGCGGCGAACTCCGCGGCGCACGTGTCGACCGTCTTGTAGACGGGCCGCAGGCCCACGGCGTGCCGGGCGCCGCGCACGGCGTCCTCGGTCGTGCCGCGCAGCTGCGCGACCTGCGCGTCCGACAGACCGTGCCGCTTGGCGTGCGCGAGGACCTCGCGGGTCAGCGCGGGCGCCGCGGCGGTCTCGGCCGCGACCTCGTTGATCAGCTGGACCTGGTCGAGGAACCACGGGTCGATGCCCGTGAGCGCGTACACCTCGTCGACGTCCACACCGGCGCGCAGCACCTGCTGCACGTCGATCAGGCGCCCCTCGGTGGGCCGGCCGATCGTCCCGAGCAGCGCGTCGAGGGCCTCCCCCGTCGCCGGCTCGCCCGCCCAGTGGAACACCGAGCCCTTCTTGTCGATCGACCGCATCGCCTTGCCGAGCGCCTCGGTGAAGTTGCGGCCGAGCGCCATGGCCTCGCCGACGGACTTCATGGTCGTCGTGAGCGTCGGGTCGGCGGCCGGGAACTTCTCGAACGCGAACCGCGGCACCTTGACGACGACGTAGTCGAGCGTCGGCTCGAACGACGCGGGCGTCGAACCCGTGATGTCGTTCGGGATCTCGTCGAGCGTGTAGCCGACCGCGAGCTTCGCGGCGATCTTCGCGATCGGGAAGCCCGTCGCCTTCGACGCGAGCGCCGACGACCGCGACACGCGCGGGTTCATCTCGATGACGACGACGCGGCCCGTCGTGGGCTCGACCGCGAACTGGATGTTGCAGCCGCCGGTGTCGACGCCGACCTCGCGGATGACCGCGATGCCGATGTCGCGCAGCTTCTGGTACTCGCGGTCGGTGAGCGTGAGCGCGGGGGCTACGGTCACCGAGTCACCGGTGTGCACGCCGACGGGGTCGACGTTCTCGATCGAGCAGACGACCACGACGTTGTCGTGCTTGTCACGCATGAGCTCGAGCTCGTACTCCTTCCAGCCGAGGATCGACTCCTCCAGGAGCACCTCGGTGGTCGGCGAGTAGTGCAGGCCCTGGCCGACGATGCGGCGCAGGTCGTCCTCGTCGTACGCGATGCCCGAGCCGAGGCCGCCCATCGTGAACGACGGGCGCACGACGACCGGGTAGCCGAGGTCCTCGACCGCGGCCAGGGCGTCGTCGATCGTGTGCACGATCGCCGACCGCGCGGACTCGCCGCCGCAGACCTCGACGACCTGCTTGAACTGCTCGCGGTCCTCGCCCTTCTGGATCGCGGGGATGTTGGCGCCGATGAGCTCGACGTCGTACTTCGCCAGGACGCCGGCCTCGTCGAGCGCGATCGCCGCGTTGAGGGCCGTCTGGCCGCCCAGCGTCGGCAGGATCGCGTCGGGGCGCTCCTTGGCGATGATGCTCGTGAGGACCTCGGTCGTGATCGGCTCGACGTACGTCGCGTCGGCGAACTCGGGGTCCGTCATGATCGTGGCGGGGTTCGAGTTGACCAGGACGACCCGCAGGCCCTCCTCCTTGAGGACGCGGCACGCCTGCGTCCCCGAGTAGTCGAACTCGCACGCCTGGCCGATGACGATCGGGCCGGACCCGATGACCAGGACGCTGGAGATGTCGGTGCGGCGGGGCATCAGGCGGCACCCTTCGTGGTCGGGTCGTCGGTGCCGGTCATGAGGCCGACGAAGCGGTCGAACAGGTAGGCGGCGTCGTGGGGACCCGCGGCCGCCTCCGGGTGGTACTGGACGGAGAACGCCGGCAGGTCGAGCGCGCGCAGGCCCTCGACCACGTCGTCGTTGAGGTCGACGTGGCTCACGACGACCCGGCCGTAGCGGCCGCCGTCGTGCGGTGCGGTGGACTCGCCGTCGAGTGGCGCGTCCACGGCGAACCCGTGGTTGTGCGCCGTGATCTCGACCTTGCCCGTGGCCCGGTCGATCACCGGCTGGTTCACGCCGCGGTGCCCGTAGCCGAGCTTGTAGGTGCCGTAGCCGAGCGCGCGGCCGAGCAGCTGGTTGCCGTAGCAGATGCCGAAGAACGGGATCCTGCGGTCCAGCACGTCGCGCAGGAGCTCGACCTCGTGCGTCGCGGCCGACGGGTCGCCGGGGCCGTTCGAGAAGAACACGCCGTCGGGCTGCGTCGCGAGGACGTCGTCGATCGTCGAGGTGGAGGGCAGCACGTGCACGCGCACGCCGCGCTCGGCGAGCCGCTGCGGGGTCATGGCCTTGATGCCCAGGTCGACGGCCGCGACCGTGGCGACGGGCGTGTCCAGCGGCGTGCCGTCGGGGCCGAGCGCCTCGACGACGTACGGCTCGTCGGTCGAGACCTCACCGGCCAGGTCGGCGCCGACCATGGCGGGTGCCGTGAGCACCTCGTCGAGCAGCTCGTCGACCGGCCGGCGGTCGCCCTCGGGACCGACCAGCGCGTCGCCCGAGAAGACGCCCGCGCGCATGACGCCGCGCTCGCGCAGGTGCCGCGTGAGGGCACGCGTGTCGACGCCGCTGATCCCGACGACGCCCTGCGCGTCCAGCTCCTCGTCGAGGGTGCGGCGCGCGCGCCAGCTCGACGACCGGCGCGCGGGGTCCCGCACGACGTACCCGGCGACCCAGATGCGCCCCGACTCGGGGTCCTCGTCGTTCACGCCGGTGTTGCCGATGTGCGGCGCCGTCATGACGACGATCTGCCGGTGGTACGACGGGTCGGTCAGGGTCTCCTGGTAGCCGGTCATGCCGGTGTTGAAGACGATCTCGCCGAGGGTCCGGCCGGTGGCGCCGTACGCCTGCCCGGCGAACGTCCGGCCGTCCTCGAGGACGAGCACTGCGTCGGTCATGGTGTCTCCTCCTGCCCGGCGGGGGCGCCGGGCGTGTGGTCGATGAGGGCGGCGACGGCGTCGACCAGCGCGGGGCGGTCGGCGGCGTGCCGGGGGCGCAGGCCGGTGTCGAGGCCGCGCGGGTCGTCGGGGTCGGGCTGCCAGGTGAGGACGACGAGCCCGTCGCCGCCGACGACCTTGCCCGCGATGCCGGGCGCCGTGCCCGCCGCGCGCAGGGTGCCGGCCGGGACGAACACGTCGGCCGCGCCGGTCCGGGTGATCCGCACCCCCGCGTCGTGGACCGCCACGACGGCCGGGCTGCGGACGCCGAGGTCGTGCGCGACGACCCGGTCGAGCCAGTCACCGGCGCGCGTCGACGACACGTACAGCGCCTCGACGGGACCGAACCGGGTCTCCCCCAGGTCGGCGGGCTCGGTCGGCAGCGACGGGACGACCTCCTCGGTGCGTCGTCGTCGGGCCCGCCAGCCGGAGCGCATGCCCCACAGCGCGAGCAGCGCGAGCGCGACGCAGCCGGCGACGGCGAGCGCGGTGCGCATCAGCGGACCACTGCCGCGTCGCACGGCTCGCCGTCGAGGACGGTCGCGCGGCCGCGCAGGAACGTCGCGACGACGCGTCCCGGCAGCTCACGGCCGCGGAACGGCGAGTTGACGGCCTTGGTGGCCTGCTGCGCCGGGTCGACCGTGGTGCGCGCGGCCGGGTCCCACAGCACGAGGTTGGCGGGCTCACCGACCGCGATCGGGCGGCCGTGGTCGGTGACGCGGCCGATCCGGGCGGGCGCCTCGGACAGGACGCGTGCGACGTCGGCCCAGGTGAGGCGGCCGGTGTCGACCATCGTCTGCTGGACGACGGACAGCGCGGTCTCGAGCCCCGTCATGCCGAACGCGGCAGCCGCCCACTCGCAGTCCTTGTCCTCGCGCGTGTGCGGCGCGTGGTCGGTCGCGACGATGTCGATCGTGCCGTCGGCGAGCCCGGCGCGGACCGCCTCGACGTCCGCGTCGGTGCGCAGCGGCGGGTTGACCTTGAACACCGGGTCGTAGCCGCGGGCGAGGTCGTCGGTGAGCACCAGGTGGTGCGGGGTGACCTCGGCGGTGACGTCGATGCCGCGCGACTTGGCCCACCGGACGATCTCGACCGAGCCGGCTGTCGAGAGGTGGCAGACGTGCAGGCGCGACCCGACGTGCTCGGCGAGCAGCACGTCGCGCGCGATGATCGCCTCCTCCGCGACGGACGGCCAGCCGGTCAGCCCGAGCTCGGCCGAGACGACGCCCTCGTTCATCTGCGCGTTCTCGGTGAGCCGCGGCTCCTGCGCGTGCTGGGCGACGACGCCGTCGAACGCCTTGACGTACTCGAGCGCGCGCCGCATGAGCACCGGGTCGTGCACGCACTTGCCGTCGTCGGAGAACACGCGCACGGCGGCCTCGGACTGGGCCATCGCGCCGAGCTCGGCGAGCTGCTCCCCCGCCAGCCCGACGGTCACCGCGCCGACGGGGTGCACGTCGACCCAGCCGGCCTCGCGGCCGAGCCGCCAGACCTGCTCGACGACGCCCGCGGTGTCCTGCGTGGGCGAGGTGTTGGCCATGGCGTGCACCGCGGTGAACCCGCCGAGTGCCGCGGCGCGCGTGCCGGTGCGGATCGTCTCGGCGTCCTCACGGCCGGGCTCGCGCAGGTGCGTGTGCAGGTCGACCAGGCCGGGCAGCAGCACGAGACCGGTGCCGTCGACCTCGGTCGCGTCGTCACCGGCCTGCGCGCGGGCGTCCGCGCCGATCGCGGCGAGCACGCCGTCCGCGAGGAGCACGTCGACGGGATCCGCGCCCAGCGGGGCGACGGACGTCAGCAGGTACCGGGGGTTCACGCGTCCACCTTCGTCGTCGGGGCGGGCGACTCGCCCGCGAGCAGCAGGTACAGCACGGCCATGCGGACGGCGACCCCGTTGGCGACCTGCTCGACGATCACCGCGCGCGGCGAGTCGGCGGCGTCGGCGGAGATCTCCAGGCCGCGGTTCATCGGTCCCGGGTGGAGCACGATCGCGTGCTCGGGCAGCGCCGCGAGGCGGCGCGCGTCGAGGCCGTAGCCGCGGGTGTACTCGAGCGGGCTCGGGAAGAACCCGCCGCCCGCGCTCGACATCCGCTCGCGCTGGACGCGCAGCATCATGACGGCGTCGGGCTTGTCGTCGGCGATGACCTCGTCCAGGTGGTACGAGACCCGCGCGGGCCACGCCTCGACGCCGACCGGCACGAGCGTCGGCGGCGACACGAGCGTGACGTGCGCGCCGAGCGTGTGCAGGAGCTGCACGTTCGACCGCGCGACGCGGCTGTGCAGGACGTCGCCGACGATCGCGACGCGCAGGCCCGCGAGGTCCTGGCCGCTCACGTCGGCGCGGCCGCCGTCGCCCACGAGGTGGCGGCGCAGCGTGTACGCGTCGAGCAGCGCCTGCGTCGGGTGCTGGTGCGTCCCGTCGCCCGCGTTCACCACCGCGCCCGACGTCCAGCCCGCGTGCGCGAGCGTGTGCGGGGCACCCGAGGCCTGGTGCCGGATGACGACCGCGTCGGCGCCCATGGCCTGCAGCGTGAGGGCGGTGTCCTTGAGCGACTCCCCCTTGGAGACGCTCGACCCCTTGGCCGAGAAGTTGATGACGTCGGCGCTCAGCCGCTTGGCGGCCGTCTCGAACGAGATGCGCGTGCGCGTCGAGTCCTCGAAGAACAGGTTGACGACCGTGCGGCCGCGCAGCGTCGGGAGCTTCTTGATCTCGCGCGCCTGCGTCGCGGCCATCTGCCCGGCCGTGTCGAGGATGCGCACCGCGTCGCGGACGTCGAGGTCCGAGGCGGACAGCAGGTGCCTCATCGGGTCCCCCCGTCGATGACGACGGCGTCGCGGCCGTCGGTCTCCTCGAGCAGCACGCGCACGCGCTCGGTCGTGGACGTCGGCAGGTTCTTGCCGACGTAGTCCGCCCGGATCGGCAGCTCGCGGTGCCCGCGGTCGACCAGCGCCGCGAGCTGCACCGCGCGCGGGCGGCCGAGGTCGCTGATCGCGTCGAGCGCGGCGCGGATCGTGCGGCCGGAGTAGAGGACGTCGTCGACGAGGACGACGACGCGCCCGTCGAGGCCGCCGCCCGGGATGTCGGTCGCGCCGATCGTCCGCGTCGGCTGGTGGGCCAGGTCGTCGCGGTACATCGTCACGTCGAGGCTGCCCGCGAGCGCGCCCGGGTCGAGGCCGGGCTCGACGTCGGCGAGGCGCTGGGCGAGCCGCCGCGCGAGCGGGAGGCCGCGGGTCGGGATGCCGAGGAGGACGACGTCGTCGCCGCCCTTGTTGCGCTCGAGGATCTCGTGGGCGATGCGGGTGAGCGCCCGGCCGATCTCGGGGGCGCCGAGCACGACGTTGGCGTGCTCGAGGCTGCCGCTGGACGCGGGCATGCCTGTGCTCATGCGGACTCCTTCCCCGCCTCACGGGACGGGTCTTAAAGGACGCTGGTGGTGCTCGGATCTTAACCCGCGCCCCCTGCCGGAGCGGGGTGCCGTCTCATGCGCGCGGCGGGTCCGTGACGAGCGTCACGGGCGGGGGGGCGACGGCGCGGGCGAGGACCTCGACGAGGAGCGGGCGGACGACGTCGGGCGGGAGGGCCTCGAGGGTGGCCATGACGGCGGCGAGGTCGTCGGGGAGGCCGTCGGTGAGAACGTGCTGCGCGAGGGCGGGGTCGGGGGTCGCGGGGCCGCGGCCGCGCACGTCGGCGGCCGCGTCGTGGAGGGCGGTGGCGAGGTCGTCGGCGACGCGCTGCGTGACGGGGGTGATCGTGAGGTGAGCGGTGCGGGGCAGGACGGTCCCGTCGGGCTGGGTGAGGGCGGGCTGGGCCTGGGCGAGCCAGCCGCGGCGGCGCAGGGCGTCGACGAGGTGGAAGGGGTCGACGCGGTCGGCGTCGGGGGCGTCGTCGTCGGTGGCGAGCGCGAGGAGGGGTCCGGTGGGCCGGCCGACGACGCGCAGTCCGGCGATGGCGGTGGCGGCGTCGCGCAGCCGGGTGGTGGCGTCGCGGGTCTGGGCGACGAGCGCGGCGAACCCCTGGTCCCCGAGCGCCTCGACCACGGCCCACGCGGCGGCGAGGCCTCCCGCGGACCGGGAGCCGAGGACGGTGGGGTTGACGACCGGGTAGCCGGGCCAGGCGGTCGTCGCGAAGTACTGGGCGCGGTGCCGGGCGGGGTCGCGGTAGAGGACGACGGAGGCGCCCTTGGGGGCGAAGCCGTACTTGTGCAGGTCGGCGGAGATCGAGGTGACGCCGTCGACGGCGAGGTCCCACGGCGGGACGTCGTCGCCCCACCACGGCAGGACCCAGCCGCCGATGCAGGCGTCGACGTGGCAGGCGACGCCGCGGGCGGAGGCGCCGGCGGCGACCTCGGTGACGGGGTCGACGACGCCGAACGGGTAGCTGGGGGCGCTCACGACGACGAGGGCGGTGCGGTCGTCGACGGCGGCGAGGACCGCGTCGGCGTCGGGCGTGCCGCGGGCGGGGTCGACGGGCACGGGGACGACGTCGAGGTCGAGGTAGGCGGCGGCCTTGTGGAACGCGGGGTGGGCCGTCGTGGGCAGGACGAGGGTCGGCCGGGCGTGGACGCGGGCCGGGTCGGCGGCGCGCCAGGTGTCGCGCGCGGACTTGACGGCGAGCAGGCAGGACTCGGTGCCCCCGGTCGTGACCGACCCGGCGGTGTCGGGTCCGCCGTGCAGGACGTCGCGGGCACGGGCGACGAGGCGGCTCTCCAGGGCGGCGACGGACGTGAACGTGGTGGGGTCGAGCCCGTTGACGGGCAGGAACAGCTCGACGGCGCGGGCGGCGACGGCGTCGACGTCGGCGCGACCGGAGTCGTACACGTAGGACAGGACGCGGCCGCCGTGCGTGGGCGGGTCGACGCGGCGCAGGTCGGCGAGGTCGGCGAGGACGTCGGCGGCGGGCCGGCCCGTCCACGCGCGGGTCACGCGGCCACCCCCGTCGTCGGGGCGTCGACGACCGCCTCGGTGAGCCGGTACCGGCGGAGCGTCGCGACGCTCGCGGCCGTGAGGACCGCGGGGAGCAGACTGAACGCGAGCGCGATGCCCGTCACCGCCGCGGGGGGCTGGTCCGCGAGCGCGCCGCCCTCGCGCGAGACGAAGCCGGTGACCGCGAGCGCGCCGAGGACGAGCGTCGGGCCGAGCGCGAGACCCGCGGTCTCGGCGGCGGTCCAGACGCCGCCGAGGACGCCGGCCCGGTCGGTGCCGCGTTCGCGGGCGTCGACGGCGGCGACGTCGGGGAGCATCGCGAGGGGGAAGAGCTGCATGCCCGCGTAGGCGACGCCGGCGAGGGCGACGAGCGCGTAGACCCACGGGCCGGGGGCCCAGCGCATGGGGACGAGCGCGAGGGTCGCGACGACGAAGAGGCCGGACGCGGCGACGTACCCGCCGCGCTTGCCGAGGCGTCGTCCGGTGCGGGTCGCGAACGGCATGACGAGCAGCGCGGGGGCGACGAGCGCGACGAACAGCACGGTGACGGCGCCCTCGGAGCCGAGGACGTAGGTGGCGACGTACGGGGCGCACGCGAGCATGGCGCCGGTGGCGAGGGCCTGGAGCACGAAGGTCGCGAGGAGCGTGCGGAAGGCGGGGATCTCGCGCAGGGCGGCGACGCCGAGGCGGAGGGCGTCGCCGCGCACGCGGGGTCGTGGGGCGACCGCGGGGCCGTCGGCGGGCGGGGTGACGGCGGCGCGGCGGGGTGCTCCCCACCAGGCGCCGAGCATGCCGAGCCCGAGCACGGCGCCGCAGACGACGCCCATGACGAGGTAGCCGGTGCGCCCGCCGCCGGCCGCGTCGCGCACGAGGGGGCCGCCGGCGCCGAACGCGAGGATCGCGACGGCGAGCACGGCGATGCGCGGGGCGAGCAGCCGGGTGCGCTCGGCGGAGGTCGACGCGATCTCGGCGGGCAGGGCGATGTACGGGACCTGGAAGAGGCTGAACGCGGTGGCGGCACCGACGAACCAGACGACGACCCAGGCGGCGGCGGGGACGCCGGCAAGGGCGGCGGGTGCCGCGAAGACGGCGGCGAACAGCGGCGGCAGCGTGAGTGCGCCGGCGAGCAGGTAGCGGCGGCGGCTGCCGTGCCGGGCGGCGGACGCGTCGGAGCGGGCGCCGACGAACGGGTCGATCACGACGTCCCACAGCTTGGGCACGGTGACGACCAGGGACGCGAGCCCGGCGGCGACGCCGAGCGTGTCGGTGAGGTAGTACGCGAGCACCAGGCCGGGCAGCGTGCCGAAGCCGCCGGTGCCGACCGAGCCTGCCGCGTAGCCCACCACGGTGCGCCGCGGCACGTGCGCGGCGGGTGACGTCGTCGTCATGGGCGCCGATGATGCCAGGGCGGGGGCGCGGTCCGCGGGCGGCGCGCGACGCGCGTCAGACGGGCCGCACGGCGACCTCGACGTCGTCGGTGCCGTCGAGCAGGACGGGGACGGACGTCGTCGAGACGAGGTCGCCGGGCGTGAAGGCGCGCGCGTCCGGGTCGGCGCCGGCCCGGACGCGGACCGTGAAGCGGCGGCGGGGGTCGGGGCCGGCCGCGGCGGGGACGTCGACCTCGAGGACCGTGCCCTCGGCGGGGACGTCGACGTCGCGCAGGAGCCGCTCCCCCACGCGGACGGCGGGGGCGTCGGCGCGCGAGACGTCCTCGACGGACACGAGCAGCGAGGGCAGCGTCGTCGGGGCGCCGGTGCCGGGCAGGGCGACGCGCACCCGCACGCTCGCCGCGGGGTCGTCGTCGGGCGTCATCGCCCCACCGTAGTCCGTGTGACGTATCTCACACCGAGGCGTGGGGCTCCTCTTCCTCGAGGCGCGGGCCGCCGGGGCCCGCGCGCCAGGGGAAGGCACCACCATGGCCACGAAGAGCACGTCCGGGTCCGGCGGGGGCGGCGGCCGCCGCCGCAGCGAACCCACCGGCGGGCCGACCGGCGGCACGCCCGAGCGTCCCGAGGAGCGCTCGTCCGTCGACACCGGCACGACCGTCATCAGCGGCGTCGGCTTCGCCGAGAAGGCGGTCACCTACGCCAAGGTCGGCGACCTCGCGGTCTTCGAGGGCGACATCGTCCTCGGCCGGCACGCCGACCTCGAGGCCGCGCGCGCCCGGGGCGACGACGTCTCCTTCGGCGTCGCGATCACCGGCAGCCGCTACCGCTGGCCGAACGCCACCGTGCCGTACGACATCGACCCCGCGCTGCCGAACCAGAACCGCGTGACCGACGCGATCGCGCACTGGGAGCAGTACACGCCCCTGCGGTTCGTCCAGCGGACCGCCGCGAACGCCGGCACCTACCCCAACTACGTGCACTTCCTCGACGGCGGCGGCTGCTGGTCGGCCGTCGGCATGGTCGGCGGGCGTCAGGACCTCTCGCTCGGCAGCGGCTGCACGACCGGCAACGCGATCCACGAGATCGGGCACGCCATCGGGCTGTGGCACGAGCAGAGCCGCGAGGACCGCGACAGCTTCGTCACCGTCAACCTCGCGAACGTCGACCCCGGCTACGTGCACAACTTCGACCAGCACATCAGCGACGGCGACGACATCGGGGACTACGACTACGGCTCGATCATGCACTACCCCGCCACGGCGTTCTCCACCAACGGGCAGCCCACGATCGTGCCCGTCCAGCCCGGCGTCCAGATCGGCCAGCGCCTGCGGCTCTCGGACGGCGACATCGCCGCCGCCCGCACCCTCTACCCCACGAACCCCCAGCCGACCATCAAGAAGGTCACGGACGACCCGGGCGGGTTCAAGAAGCCCATCGACGACCAGACCGGGTTCAAGAAGGTCCGCGACGACCACAAGCCGTTCGTCGACCCGCCGAAGCACCTCCTCGACCCGAAGCAGCTCCTCGACCCCAAGCAGGTCCTCGACCCCAAGCACGTGTTCGACCCCAAGCACGTGTTCGACCCGCCGAAGCAGCTCACCGACCCGCCCAAGCAGCTCATCGACCCGCCCAAGAACGCGTTCGACCCTCCCGGCGGGCTCGGCGGCGGCCTCCCGCCGATCCCGCTCCCGCAGCCCGGCGGCGGCCTCCCGTTCGCGCTCGCGACGCCCCACCACGCCGCGTCCGCAGCCGCGTACGAGCCCGCCCCGGTGGCGCCCGCGGACCAGACCGCGGCGCTCCTCGCCGCCGCCGCGCAGGCCGCCGAGGTCGCCGCGCAGGCGCTCGCCCAGGTCGCCGCCGCGCTGCGTGCGCTCGGCGGCCAGACGGGTCCGGGCGCATGATCCTGATCGAGTCGCACGAGGGCGACGACCACCTCGCCCCCGTCCGCACGGAGCTCGAGCGCCGCGGCCACGACGTCGTGGTGCTCGACTCCGGGCGCTACCCGCTCGCCACCGCCGTCACCGTCGCGTACGACGACGGCGACGGCCCGGCGCTCGCGGTCACGGTCGACGGCAAGGAGCACGACCTCACCGACTGCCGTGCGGCGTGGTGGCGTCGGCCGCTGCCGTACACGCTCGACCCGTCCGTCACCGACCCGGCCGCGCAGGTGTTCGCGCTCACCGAGAGCGACGAGGGCCTGCGCGGGCTGCGCGCGCTCCTGCCGGCCGTCTGGGTCAACGACCCCGACGCCGACACCCGTGCTTCCCACAAGGCGTACCAGCTGCGCGAGGCGCGCCGGGCCGGTCTCGTCACGCCGCGCACGGTCATGACCAACGACCCCGACCGGGCCCGGGCCTTCGTCGCGACGCACGGGCCGGGGCGGACCGTCTACAAGTCGTTCCTCGCCCAGGTGTCGGCCTGGCGCGAGACCCGCGTGCTGCGGCCCGACGAGGTCGAGCTGCTCGACGCCGTGCGGCACGCGCCCGTGATCTTCCAGGAGTACGTGCCCGGCGACGTCGACCTGCGCGTCACCGTCGTCGGGGACGCCGTGCACGCCGCCGCGATCCACTCGGCCCGCACGGCCTACGCGCTCGACTTCCGGCTCGAGCTCGACACCGTCCCCATGGAGCCGTACGCACTGCCCGCACCCGTGCGCGACGCCGTCGTGCGGCTCATGCGCCGGCTGGGGCTCGTCTACGGCGCGATCGACCTGCGCGTCCGGCCCGACGGCGAGCACGTGTTCTTCGAGGTCAACCCGTCCGGGCAGTGGCTGTTCGTCGAGGAGCGCACGGGCCTGCCGCTCACGCGCACGTTCGTCGACGTGCTCGCCGGGCTGGACCGGGACCCCGCCGACGGGTGCGTCACCTGCGAGCAGAACCGCCCGGTCAGCGCACCGGGCTGACCGGGACCGGACCGCGGCCCGGCCCGCGCGCGTCCCGGTCGCCGCCCGTCACCCGGACGGGCGGCGACCGGACGAGGACCAGGTCACCCGGATGCCAGTCATGCCCCGTGACCTGCGCGCCGATGTCTAGGAGGTGCTGGGTCCCGTACCGGTGTGGGTCACCGTGCTGCAGCTGCTCGTCGCCGGTCTCGTGGCGGGCTTCTGCGTGCTGCACTGGCTCTGGCGGCGCGGCGAGGCACGCCACCCCGGCGCCGCGTGGTCGCTGCTGTGGTCGGCCGACGTCGCGCTGCTGCTGCTCGTCGGCGGCCTGTTCCCCCTCGTCCCCGCGGGACTGCCGCGCGACGCCGTCGAGGTCACGCACGGCCTGCTCGTCGCGGGCTTCCTGCTGATCGCCCTGCCCGCCGCGCAGGCGATCGGGCACGGTGCGTCCGTGCGGTGGTGGGTCGCCACCGCGACCGTCCTGCTCGTCGCGCGCACGGTGTCGTGGTTCGTGCCGGCCCCCGAGGCGGCGCTCGTCGACGTGGGCTGCCTGCTCGCCGCCGTGCTCGTCGTCATCGTCTACGTGCTGGTCGCGTTCGGCCGCACGCCCATGGGGTCGCTCGGCACGCTGCTCGTCATCGCGGGCGTCGAGTCCGTCGCCATCCTCCTGGCGGGCGTCCTGCTGCCCGACGAGGCGCTCAGCGCGATCCTCGCCGCGCTCTGGGCGGTCCCGCTCGCCGTCGGCCTCGAGGTGCTCGCGCTGCGCCGCCTGGTCGGCGCGCAGGACACCGCCGCCCGCCAGCACCGCATGCGCGACGCCGTCGCGAGCCTCTCGAACGCCGCGTGGTTCGCCCGCGACCCCGAGCGGCTGCTGCTCACGGCCCGCGACGCCGCGCGTGCCGTCCTCGACGACGACTCCATCGAGGGCTCGCTGCGGCCGATCGCCCGCGGCCGGTTCGTCGCCGAGCTGTTCCCGGCCGAGGGCACCGACCTCGACCCGCACGCCCGCAGCTTCCTCGTCGACCTCGCGCAGATCGTCGCGGCCGCCGGAGAGCGCTACCACCTCAACGACCGTCTCCACGCGACCGCGTTCTCCGACCCGCTCACCACGCTGCCCAACCGGCGCGCCGTCGAGCAGCACCTCGTCGACGTGCTCGACCGCGCGAACGTCGAACGGACACGTGTCGCCGTCGTCTACTGCGACGTCGACGGCTTCAAGCGCGTCAACGACGAGCTCGGCCACGCCCGGGGCGACGCCCTGCTCGCGCGCGTCGCCGACCACCTCCGCACGGTCGTCACGGGCGAGGACGTCCTCGTCGGACGGCTCGGCGGCGACGAGTTCGTCGCGATCGTCGCGCGCGCGCCCGAGGACGCGGCGCTCGTCGCGCTCGCCCGCTCGCTGCGCGAGGGTTTCGAGGACCGGTCGCACGGCGGCCGCCCCACGCGCCTCACCGTCGGCGTGGCGACCTGGGTGCCCGGCGACGTCGTCGACCCCGACGCGCTCGTGCGGCACGCCGACACCGCGATGCTCGAGGCCAAGCGCTCGCGCAGCGGGTTCCGCGTCTTCGACCGCGCGCTGCGCCGTCGCGTCGAGGCCGAGCGGCTGCAGCGCGTCGCGCTCGAGGAGGCCGTCGCGCTCGGGCAGTTCACCGCGCACTTCCAGCCCGTCGTCGACACCACCACGCTCGAGGTCCTCCAGGTCGAGGCGCTCGCCCGGTGGAACCACCACGGCCACCTCGTGCTGCCCGCGGACTGGCTCGACCTCGCGGAGGAGTCCGGGCTCATCGTCCCGATCGGCCTGGCCGTGCTGCGCGAGAGCCGGCGCGCGCTCGACCGCTTCCAGATGCCCGTCGCCGTCAACGTGGCGTCCCGCCAGCTCACCGAGCCCGACGCGCTCGAGCAGTTCGAGACCGCCTGGGGCGACTCCTACTGGGAGCATCTCACGCTCGAGATCACCGAGAGCGCGCTCGTGCAGACCGTGCAGGCCGTGCCCGTGCTGTCCGAGCTGCGGGCCCGCGGCGCGCGCGTCGCCGTCGACGACTTCGGCACCGGCTACAGCTCGATCTCCCGCCTCGGGCGCCTGCCCGTCGACGTGCTCAAGATCGACCGCTCGTTCATCCGCGAGCTCGGCACCGAGCGCGGCCGTGGCGCGGTCCGGGCGATCCTCGCGCTCGCCGAGAACCACGGGCTCGACGTGGTCGCCGAGGGTGTCGAGACCGCCGCGCAGCTCACGACGCTCGTCGACCTCGGGGTGCGACGCGTGCAGGGGAACTTCCTCGGACGCGCGACCCCGTCGCTGCCCGTCCGCGGCCCGCGCCCCGTCACCGAGGCGATCCCGGTCGTGACGCCCGCGCACACGCTCCGCAGCGTGCCGACGGCCCGCGTCGGTCGGTAGACGCGGGCCGTCGGGCGGTCCTCCGGGGCGGCTCGGCTCAGGCGAGCAGCGTCGGCTTCAGGTCGACGATCCGGCCCAGGAGGCCGTTGACGAACGCCGGCGAGTCGTCGGTCGACAGCGACCGGGCCAGCTCCACGGCCTCGTCCACGGCGACCGCGTCGGGCACGTCGTCGTTGAAGAGCACCTCCCACGTGCCGAGCCGCAGCAGCGCACGGTCGACCGCAGGCATCCGCTCGATCGTCCACCCGTGCGCGTGGGTCGCGAGCAGCTCGTCGATCCGCTCGCGGTGGGCGACGACCCCTTCGACGAGCTCGACCGAGTACTGCGGCAGCGCCGCCTCGGTGCCCGGCTCGGCGATGCGCTGCGCGAGCAGCGTCACCGGGTCGAGCCCGCGCTGGTCGGCCTCGAAGAGGACGTCGAGGGCCCGCTTGCGAGCCTTGGTGCGTGCTCCCACGTCAGTCGTTCACGCGGCCCAGGTAGCTGCCGTCGCGGGTGTCGACCTTGACCTTGGTGTTCGCCTCGAGGAACAGCGGCACCTGGATCTCGTAGCCCGTCTCGAGCGTCGCGGGCTTGGTGCCCGCCGACGAACGGTCGCCCTGCAGGCCCGGCTCGGTGTACGTGACCTCGAGGACGACCGACGGCGGGAGCTCGACGTACAGCGGCACGCCCTCGTTCGTCGCGATCAGCGCGCTCTGGTTCTCGAGCAGGAAGTTCGCGGCGTCGCCGACCGTGGCCGCCGAGACGTGCATCTGGTCGTACGTGTCCGTGTCCATGAACACGAACTCGTCGCCGTCCTTGTACAGGTACTGGTAGTCGCGCTTGTCGACGTTCGCCGTCTCGACCTTCAGGCCGGCGTTGAACGTCTTGTCGACGACCTTGCCCGAGAGGACGTTCTTCAGCTTGGTGCGGACGAACGCGCCGCCCTTGCCGGGCTTGACGTGCTGGAACTCGACGACGGTCCACAGCTGCCCGTCGATCCGCAGCACGGTGCCGTTCTTGAGGTCGTTCGTGGTCGCCACAGTCGTCGCTTCCTGTCGTGGGTTCGGGAGGATGCGCGGCGCCGCCGGGACGCGCCCACCGGCCGGCGCGGATGCACCGGGGCTGTCGCGTGGCCCGGGCAGGCCGCAGACCGCCGACCATCCTACCGTGCGCGCACGTCCCGGCCCGTCGCGCCCGCCGGTCGCCCGTCGGGACGCGTCAGAGGGTGAGCGTCCAGGCCGCCACGAACCCGACCGCCGCGGACCACAGGAGCGAGGCGAGCGTGCCGATGACGAACCGCTCCGACGCCCCGGGGTTCTCGCGCAGCTCCGGGTAGCGGCCGAGGCCCTTCACCGCGACGACGACGGCGATGCCCCCGGCCTCCCCGACCAGGAAGCACCCCGTCACCGCGAGGCGCTCGAGGATGCCGACCCACGTGCCGCCGCGCAGCACCGCCTGCGCACCCTCGCCGCGCGGCCCGTCGGACACCGCGAGCGGCGACGGGTGCAGCCCGGCCACCGCCTGCGCCTCCGCCGCCTGCGGCGCGACCGGCTCCGCACCGGCGGTCCCCGCGCCGGACGGCGTGCCCGTGGCCCCCTCCGCCGCCAGCGCGTGCGCGCCGGCGTGGCCCGGCCGGCCCGCGTCGCGCGAGCGCGAGGCGAGGCGCAGCACGAGCGACACGACCGGCCAGCCTCCCGCGGCGGACAGCGCGAGCGCGGCGACGACGACGACCGCGACGAGCGGTGCGGGCACGGGGACCTCCGGGGACGTCAGGGACGAGCCGGACGATCCTCCCCCACTCCCTGCGCCCAGGCCAGCAGCCGCGCGGCAGCTGGCCGCGCCGCGCGCTCCTCGGCCCAGAGGGCGGCTCGCAGCCGCTGGCTCACGGCCTGCTGGGTGACGCCCAGCCGGGCCGCGAGCTCGTCCTGGCGCGGCGCCTCGACGCTCATCGCGTCGGCGACGACCCAGCCGGCCTCGGACCGGCGCGCGGCGACGGCGGCGACGAGGACCAGCACCGCCTCGGCGTCGCGCCCGGCCCCGTCGTCGCGTCCGCGCACCGCGAGCGGGACGGTCCGGCTGCGGCTCTTCGCGGCCTCGACCGCGGTGCGCGCGAGCACGAACGCCGGCCCGCTGCCCGCGCGCGGGGAGCTTGGGAGCGGCTCGTCGACGGGTCCGGCACCGATGCCGACCGTCCACCCGCCGAGCCGCAGCACGTGCAGCGCGACGTCGACCACGGGCTCGGGGTCGTCGTAGACGCCCTGCACCTCGTCGCCGACGGTCCGCTCGAACCCGCGCAGCGGGTCGACCCCCGTCTGCTCGTGGTGCGCGGCGAGGTCCGCGAGCAGCTGCTCGACACGGTCGCCGTGCCGGCGGCTCCCCCGCTGGTCGATCGTGAGGACGAACATGCGACAAGTCTGCATGCTTGTCGTACAGACAACAAGCCCTGGTGCTTGTCCCGCGCGGGACCGTGCGACCTCAGACGCGCAGCGCGATCGCCGTCAGCGCCAGGCGGTAGGAGTCGAAGCCGAACCCCGCGACCGTCCCCGTCGACACGCCGCCCACGACCGACGTGTGCCGGAACGCCTCGCGCGCGTACGGGTTCGTGATGTGCACCTCGACCAGCACCAGGCCCGCCGACGTGACCTGCGCCGCCGCGTCACGCAGCGCGTACGAGTAGTGCGTGAACGCGGCCGGGTTGAGCACGACGTGCGCACGCGTGTCGACGGCCTCGTGCAGCCAGCCCACCAGCTCGGACTCGTCGTCCGTCTGCCGGACGTCGGCGTCGATGCCGAGGTCCACGCACCACTTCTCGACCGACGCCGCGAGGTCGTCCAGCGACGCCGAGCCGTACACGTCGGGCTCGCGCACCCCCAGCCGGGCCAGGTTGGGACCGTTGAGCACCAGCGCGCGCGTCATCGCCCCAGCCTAGGCGACACGCCGGTGCGCGACGCGCCGCGCACCACCGGGCGGACGCGTCACAACGGCACCGCGCGCGACGGCGCGGCAGCGCCCTCGCTGACCTCGGCGTACGCCGCCGCGAGCAGCGTCGGGTCCGGGCCCTCGAGCCGCACCGGGCGGCCGACGTCCTCGAGCACGACGAAGCGCAGCAGGTCGCCGCGCGTCTTCTTGTCGCGCCGCATCGCCGCCACGAGCCGGTCCCAGCGGTCACCCCGGTACGACACCGGCAGGCCGAGCGAGGTGAGGATCGCGCGGTGCCGCTCGACGACGTCGTCCGAGAGCCGGCCCGCCAGGCGCGCGAGCTCCGCGACGAACACCATGCCCACCGACACCGCGGCGCCGTGCCGCCACTGGTAGCGCTCGACCTGCTCGATCGCGTGCCCGAACGTGTGCCCGTAGTTGAGGATCTCGCGCAGGCCCGACTCCTTGAGGTCCTCCCCCACGACCCGCGCCTTGACCGCCACCGCACGCTCGACCAGCTCGGCCAGCACCGGCGACGACGACGCGGCCACCGGGTCGCGCAGCAGCGCGACGTTCTGCTCGACGAGCTCGAGGATCCGCGGGTCCGCGATGAAGCCGCACTTCACGACCTCCGCGAGCCCCGCGACGAAGTCGTGCGCCGGCAGCGACTCGAGCGCCGCGAGGTCGCAGAGCACACCCGCGGGCGGGTGGAACGCGCCGACGAGGTTCTTGCCCTCCGCCGTGTTGATGCCCGTCTTGCCGCCCACGGCCGCGTCGACCATCGCGAGCAGCGTCGTCGGGACCTGCACGACCGTGATGCCGCGCAGCCACGTCGCCGCGACGAACCCGCCCAGGTCCGTCGTCGCGCCGCCACCGAGGGCGACCACGGCGTCCGAGCGCGTGAAGTCCGCCTGGCCCAGCACGCCCCACAGGAACGCCGCGACCTGCGACGTCTTCGCCGCCTCCGCGTCCGGCACCTCGGCGGCGAAGGCCTCGTAGCCGTGCCCCAGCAGGTCCTCGCGGACCGCCTCCGCCGACGTCGCGAGCGCCGCGGGGTGCACCACGAGCACCCGGCGCACGCCCTCGCCCAGCAGGGCCGGGAGCTCGCCCAGCAGGTGCCGGCCGATCACCACGTCGTAGGGCGCGTCGCCCTCGACCCGGACCGTCGTGCTCATCGCTCCCCCTCCGCGCCCGCCGCCGGACCGTCGCTCACCCTCAGGACCGTCAGGCCGTCCTCGACCGCCACCGCGACGTCCGCGGGCCGCAGCCCGTCGGTCAGCACGCGCAGCGTCGCGACCTCCTCGTACACCGGCCGCCGCGCCTCCATGAGTGCCTGCCACCGCGCGCGCGGGTTGCCCAGCAGGAGCGGCCGCGACTGGTTGAACCCGACGCGCGGCGCCGCGTGCGCGAGCGTCACGTCGAGGAACACGACCGCCCCGCCCCGCGCGCGGTACACCGCGAGCGCCGCGCGCGTGTCCGCGTGCAGCACCGCACCCCCGCCCAGCGCCAGGACGCCGTCGTGCTCGGCGAGCGCCGCCAGCACCGCGTCACGCTCGAGCGCGCGGAAGTGCGGCTCGCCGTCGTCGACGAAGATCTCCGCGATCGGCTTGCCCGCAACGCGCTCGACGTCCGCGTCGGTGTCCCGCACCGCGAGCTGCCAGCGCTCGCCGAGCGCGTGCCCCACGGTCGACTTGCCCGACCCGGGCGGGCCGACCAGGACGACGCGGGGACCCGGTGCGCGGCCCGCGCCCGTCACGACAGCAGCGACGGGATCGAGGCGACGTACGCGTCCAGGTTGCGCCGCACCTCGGCCACGCTGTCACCGCCCGTCTTCTCCAGCAGCGCGTCGGCCACGACGAGCGCGACCATCGCCTCGGCGACGACCGCCGCGGGCGGCACCGCGCACACGTCGGAGCGCTGATGCTGCGCCTTCGCGGCCTCACCCGTCGCGGTGTCGACCGTGTCGAGCGCGCGCGGCACGGTGGAGATCGGCTTCATCGCCGCGCGCACGCGCAGGATCTCGCCGTTCGTCATGCCGCCCTCGAGACCACCCGCACGGTTCGTGCGACGGACGATGCGGCCCGACGTGTCGCGCTCGATCTCGTCGTGCGCGACCGACCCGCGTCGGGCGGCCGTGCGGAAGCCGTCGCCGACCTCGACACCCTTGATGGCCTGGATGCCCATGAGCGCGGCGGCGAGCCGCGCGTCGAGGCGCCGGTCCGCATGCACGTAGGAACCCAGCCCGGACGGGAGCCCGTACACCAGGACCTCCACGACGCCGCCGAGAGTGTCGCCGTCCTTGTGGCACTCGTCGATCTCGGCGACCATCGCAGCCGACGTCGAGGCGTCGAAGCAGCGGACCGGGTCGGCGTCGAGCGTCGCCACGTCGTCGGGCGTCGGGAGCGCGGCGTCCTCGGGCACCGCGACGGGTCCGATCCCCACCACGTGCGACACCAGGCGCACCCCGGCGGCCTGCTCGAGCAGGTGGGCCGCGACCGTGCCGAGCGCGACGCGCGTCGCCGTCTCGCGGGCGCTCGCGCGCTCGAGCACCGGGCGCGCGTCGTCGAACGCGTACTTCCGCATGCCCACGAGATCCGCGTGGCCCGGTCGAGGGCGCGTGAGGGGCGCGTTGCGGGCGCGGTTGAGGACCTCGGGGTCGTCGACCGGGTCGGCCGACATGACGTCGACCCACTTGGGCCACTCGGTGTTGCCGATCTCGATCGCGACCGGCCCGCCCTGGGTCCGGCCGTGGCGGACGCCGCCGAGCAGCCGCACCTCGTCCTGCTCGAACTTCATACGGGCGCCGCGCCCGTACCCGAGCCGCCGGCGGGCCAGCGCCGCCTGGACGTCGGACGAGCGGACCTCGACGTCCGCCGGGACGCCCTCGAGGATCCCCACCAGCGCGGGGCCGTGGGACTCACCGGAGGTCAACCAACGCAGCATGCCGCGATCCTCCCATGACGCGGTCCACCCCCCGGACGACTGCCCGGGGGGTGGACCGTGAGCGTGCGCGGGGGTCAGCCCCCGAGCGGCACCATCGGGTTCTTGTTGGGCACCGCGCCGGGCAGCGCCGGGGCCGGGACCTCGGGGTCGGCCGGTGCGACGGGTGTCGTGCTGTCCGGCAGGACGAACACCATGCCCGTGAGCTGCACCTCGAGGTCGCCGACGGCCGTCGCCGGACGCCCCGCGCCCGCCTCGGTGTCGGACTGGCCGTTGCCCTGCACGTCGGTCAGCAGGAACAGCCGGGTCGTCCCCGTCTGGAGCGCGTTGACGAACGCGAGGATGCCGTCGTAGCTGCCGACCGCCGTCATGGACAGCTGCACCGTCGCCATACCGGCCGGCACCGCGGGGCCAGCCGGTGCGGCGGGCTGGGCCGCCGGGTCGGTGGCCGTGTCGGCCGGCGTCTCCCCGTCCTGTCCGCTCACGCCCGCACCGCTCATCTCCTCGTCCTGCGCAGGCGCCGCGGCTGCCTGCCCGACGAGGGTGAAGGCCGACGGGATCGACGGGGTGACCGTCGTGAGCGTCACGCCGTTCGCGTCCGCGATGGTCTGGAGCTCGCGCAGGTACTCCGACTGCTGCGCCGTCGTCGGGACCTGGGCGCGCAGAGCAGCGAGCTCCGCCTTGTACTGCTCGAGGTTCTCGTACTGCTTCGCGAGCTTGGTGATCCGCTGCGCGAGCGCCTCGTTGGACTCGCGGACCGACTGCGCCTGCAGGCGCGTCTCGCCCGCCGTCGCGAACACCGGCCCGATCAGCAGGAACCAGCCGCCGGCCACGAGCACGAGCGCGAGCAGCGCGGTGCCCGTGACCCACGAGGCCGTCTTCGATCCGCCCATGTCAGTTGCCCTCCTGGACCGTCGGGTCGTAGCGGTGCGAGAGCGCGGCGTCGGTCACGTCCACGGACATCTGCACCGAGAAGTAGGTCGTGCCCGAGCCCTCCGCCGCCGTGATCGCCATCGTCGACGCCCACGGCGAGCTGAAGCCGGGGACCGTCCGGAGCGCGTCGATCCACTCCGCCGTCTTCGGCAGGGTCGCGGAGCGCGCCGCGAACGTGATGGTGCCGACCGCCGGGGTCGTCGCGAGCGGGTCCTGCACCGCCGACGGCGCCGCGAGCGGCGAGGGCCCGGCGATCTGGAAGGAGTCGAGGGTGACGTCGGCCGGCAGCACGGCCGCGATGGCGTCGATGTACGACTTCCACTGCACGTCCTGCGCCATGCCGACCGTGCGCGCGTCGGTCGTCGCCGCGATCGCGGTCAGGACCTGCGGCACCTCCGCGTACTTGCGCTCCTCGTCGCGCAGGCGGATCGTCTCGGCGTCCGCCTCGGTGAGCTCGTCGGCGGCGACGCCGCGGTCGACGAGCGCGAACGTGTACACCGCCCCGACCAGCGCGACCACGACGACGAGCGCGATCACGAGCCACCGCTTCACGGTCGCCAGGGCGCGCGTCGCCCGGATCTCGGGCGGGAGCAGGTTGACCTGCGGGAGGCCGGCCGTCGTCGGGCGGCCCGGCGCGGCCGGCTTGCCCTTGACCGTCGCCTGCTTCTGGAGGACGGGGCTCATGCTGCGACTCCGAACGCGAGGCCGACGGGGAGCGCGACGAGCGACTCCTGGCCGGTGAGGGCGGAGCGGTCCAGGCCGGACCCGAACTTGAATCCGGCGAGGCCGTCGCCGAGCGTGACGGGCAGACGCGTCGAGCTCGAGATGTACTGGCCGAGGCCGGGCAGGTGCGAGCCGCCGCCGGTCAGGGCGACGACGTCGATGCCGGCGCCGGGGTGGTTCGCGCCGTAGTAGACGAACGTGTTGCGGATCGCCTCGATGATGGCCTGCGCGGTCCCGTCGATCGCCTGCGCGACCGCCTCGTACCCGGCCTGCGGGGCGAAGCCCACCCCGACGTGCCGCTTGAGCGCCTCGGCGTCCTGCGCGGACACCCCGGCGGCCGCGGCGACCGCGTCGGTGACGTTCTGGCCGCCGAGCGGCAGCATGCGCGCGAGCTGCGGCATGCCGTTCGCGGCGACGACGACGTTCGTGATGCGGGCGCCGATGTCGACGAGCGCGACCGTGCGGGTCGCGAGGTCGCCGCGGACGACCGACCGCAGCAGCGCGAACGCGTTCAGATCGACCATCACAGGCCGGAGGCCGGCACCCTCGACGGCGAGGATGTTCGGGACGACCGTGTCACGCTGCGCGGCCACGAGCATGCCCTGCAGGACGCGGCCCGTCTCGCCCTCGCCCTCGCCGGTGGCGAAGTAGTCGAGGAGCGCATCGGTCGTCGCCATGGGCAGCATGTCCTGCACCTGGAACGGCAGGGCCTCACGCACCTGGGCGGCGGGCATCCACGGCAGCTGCAGGTCGCGCACCAGGACGCGCTGGTTGCCGACACCGAGGACGACGTCCTTGCCGGAGAACCTGCCCTTCGCCCAGAGCTCGCGCAGCGCGGCGGAGACGATCGTCTGCTCCACGACCTCGCCGTCCCGGACCGCTCCGGGCGGGAGCGGGACCTGGCCGAAGTGCAGCAGGGTCGGCTGCGACCGGGCCGGCCCGCCGCTGCCGAACTCGACCTCGGCGGCACGGACCGCCGAGGTGCCGATGTCGAGTCCGATCACTCGCGTGGAAGCCACGTGACATCCCTTCGTGGGAGGAGCTTGTGCCGGTCATATCGGCACGGGGGCGGACGTCCTTGAGGCGTCCGCGACCGGTGGTTGGAGGTCGTGCGAAGCGGGCTCGCAGGCCCGGCGACCGAGGTGGACGCGGGTGCGCGCCCGGTCAGAACGTGCCGGTGTACGCGGCCCAGAGCCGCTCGCCGACGACCAGGCCGATCCAGGCTCCCGCGAGCATCCAGGGGCCGAACGGGATCTGCGAGCGCCGACCGGCGCGGCCGACCGCCATGAGGACGACCGAGAACACGCCGCCCACCACGAACGCGCCGAACGCGCCCACGACGAGCGCGCCCCAGCCGACCCACGCGAGGTAGGCGCCGAGGACCACGGCGAGCTTCGCGTCGCCCCAGCCCATGCCCCCGCCCGCGTAGACGATCGCGGAGACCACGACCAGGACGGTGTAGAACAGCCCGAGCGCAGCCGCACCGACCAGGGCCCGCAGCAGCGCACCCCAGTCGGCCTCGCCGCCGGGGTTCCACGACGCGAGCGCGAGCAGCGCGAACGTGACGGGGATGGACGGCAGCACGATCGCGTCGGGCAGCCGGTGCACGTCGAGGTCGATCACCGTCAGCACGACGGTCAGCGCGGCGAGGACGAGCAGCGCGGGCAGCGCCCACGACGCCCCGACCCAGAAGGTCACCGTCGCGAACGCGAGGCCCGTGACGAGCTCGACGACGAGGTACCGCGGCGAGATCGCGGCCCCGCAGTCGCGGCACCGTCCCCGCAGCACGAGCCACGACACGACGGGGATGTTGTCCCACGACCGGATGTGGTGCCCGCACGACGGGCAGGCGCTCGGCGGCGAGACGACCGACTCGCCGCGCGGGACCCGCCAGGCGACCACGTTGAGGAACGAGCCGACGACCAGGCCCAGCACGCCCAGGATCGGGATGAGGACGGGGGTCAGGTCGTACGGGTTCGTCGGGTCCATCTAGCCGGTCTCCTCCAGGTAGTTGCCGACCTCGGCCTCCACCTCGTCCGCAGGCGCGTTCCACTTCTGCGCGGAGCTGCCGTTGCACGCGGTGACGACGAGCGTCGACCACTTGCCGACGTACGGGTTCGGCCCGAGACCGACACAGCGCCCCGTCGAGTCGCGGATGGTCCAGCTCGTGGCCTTGTCCCCCGTGCCGGTGCTGCGCGTCCACCGCTGCGCCGTGTTCGAGAGGCTGCACGAGCTGGTCAGCGTCGGATAGTACGCGGACCCGAGCGAGCTCGGGTTGGTCGCACCGGTGGGCGACTGCAGGCAGTACTGCGTGCCCGCGGAGCTGTAGACGAAGATCAGCTGGGCCGGTGCCGTCGTGCCGACGAGCGGCTCCTCGTAGAACCACTTGTGGTTCCAGTAGAGGCCGGACGCGGCGGGCGGGTCCTGCTTGCACGGGTAGCTGATCATGAACGCCTTGTTGACGTCCGTGTCGGTCACGTCGAAGCAGCGGCCGAACTCGAGGTAGTTGACGATCTGCCGCGTGTTCGCGCTCGCCGCACCGGGGCCCACCGCGGGGTCGGGCGAGAACGCGCCGGTCGTCGTCTGGTTCTGGCACGAGCCGACCTGCAGGTTGTCGCCGTCGACCGGGTTGCCGGAGGTCCGGCCCGAGAACAGGCACTTGCTGGTGTCGTCGTTGATCGACGAGTTCTGGCCGACCCACGTCGCGTTGCCGCCGCTGTGCCACGCCCAGAGCTGGTTGTAGGACGGCGAGCCGCAGCTCGCGAGCGTGATGCTCGAGCCGGAGTACGAGAGGCACAGCTTCGTGCCGCTCGTCGTCGAGCTCGCCAGGGTGAGCGTGTAGTCCGAGTCGTAGATCCACAGCTCGTAGTCCTCGTTGGCCGAGGAGCCGCACGACGCGGCGCTGCGGTACTTGACGGTCGAGCCGGCGGTCAGGCCGCTCGCCCGCAGGCAGAATCCGGAGTTCCAGTTGTAGATCCGACCGCCGGCGACGTTCTGCGTGGTCGTCTCGAACTTGTACGTCATCGAGATGCCGCGGTCCGCCTGCGACGCCGCGACCTTGCTCCCGGTCGGCGCCTGCCCCTTGGAGGTGATGAGCGCGTACGCCGGCAGCGCGGTGCCCGTCCCGTTCGTCGGCGAGCACGTCATCGCGTTCGACGCGAGCCACGCGTCGCTGCGCCCGGCCGGGTCGTCCATGAAGTAGCGCACCTGCGTCGAGTAGGTCGACGTGCCGGCGGTGCCCTCGACGGAGCCCGTCACGGTGCACGGCAGCTGCCGCGGGTCACCGTAGATGCGGCCCGTGAAGTCGGGCGCGGCCTGCGCGGTGCGGATGCGGCCGAGCGCCGACTCCACGCCCGCCTCGGCGGCGAAGATGGTGCGCGTGCTCTTCTCCGAGAAGATCGTGGGGCGCACCTGGTTCGCGACGAGCGCGAGCGTGAGCATCGCGAACCCGCCGACGACCATGACGAGCATGATCGCCGTCAGCATGGCGATCCCCGCGTCGGGTCGGCGACCCGCCTGCCGCACGCGCGCGAAGACCTCGCGGATCCCGCTCATCACGCTCCTCCTCATGGGCGCAGCCCGGCGACGTTGCACGCCGGCCGGTCCGAGACGCCGTTGGCGTCGCTGTCGGCGTTGCCGTCGGAGTCCGTCGTGCTGTTGCGCGCGATGAACGACGACGACGTGGACTGGACCTTCGCGTTGGCGTTGACGTTGACCGAGATCGCGACGTCGAGCGCCTGCCGAGGGTGCTCCGAGTTCGCCGGCGTCATGACGAACACCGGGATCGGGGTGGGCGGCGATGTCGTGCGGTCGACGCTCTGGAGCGCGCTGCGCACCATCGGCACGAACGCCGGGACCGTGCCGCCCTGCGGCCACGTCCGCATCGCGAGCGTCCGTGCGGTCGGGTCCCACCGCCACTGCACGCATGTCACGACCCCCGACGGGGCGGCCACGGCAGGGATGCGGAACTCCACGTACTGCTTGCCGCCCGAGCCCGCGCCCGGGAAGTTGATCGCGTCGGCGTAGCGGACCTGCTTGTCGAGCCGCTGGAACGCCACGCGCAGCTCGTCGCCGGCGCGCGACGTCGCCGCCGCCCGGGCGGTGTTCTTGGACATCGTCACCATCGCGCCCATGAACACCGCGATGACGATCGTGAAGATGCCCATCGCGACGATGAGCTCGACGAGCGTCATGCCGGTGTCACGACCCTGGTCCTGCGAGCGGCGCAGCCGCTCCCGAAGCACGCGCATCAGTTCACCTTCACGTAGGCAGTCACCGTCGCCGACTGCCGCAACCGGTTGTCGATCGGGTTCAGGCGATACGTGAAGCTGCAGGTCCCCGTCTTGTTCGGAGCGCTGTACTGCACGTTCCCCGACGCCCAGCTCGTGCCCTGGTTCGACGCGATGGTGATGCATGCCGGGCCCGGGCTGGACACGATCTCGAGGGTCGTGCCCGCCACGGAGCCGTCGTTCGCGCCGACCTGCAGCATGCGGTTCGACTGGTTCTTCGAGACCGTCGTCTGCGGGTCGTCGGCTGCCTTCGGCTGGACGAGGATCGTCGCCGTCGCGGTCGCCGACCAGGTCGTGCTCGGGGCCGGCGGGGCGACCTGGTAGGTGAACGTGTAGACACCGGCCGTCTGGGCGGGCGGGCGGAACGCCACCGCGCTGCCGACGCCGTTGACCGCCGCGTTGTTGCCGTCGAGGCGCAACGTGCCCGCGCTGGGCAGCGACATGATCCGCACCCGGTAGTTGGCGGCGTTCCCGTTCGCCGTCTGGAGTGGCAGCGGGACGTCGGCAGGCGTGATCACGGCGTCCGTCTCGAACGTCCGGTTCCCGGCGACCGGCGGGATCGGCGCAGCCACGACGACCGTGCCCGTGCCGATGGTGCTCGTGTACGCGCCCTGGGTGAACGTGTACCGGAAGGTGTAGGTGCCCGTGGAGGCGGGGGCGGTGTACGTGAACGACGAGCCGGAGGCGACGACGCTGCCGCCGGTCGCGGGCTGCACCACGGCGAGGCCGCTGGCCGCGGCACCCCACATCGTCGTGACGGGGATCGCGACGGCCTGCCCGGGGTACGCGTTCCCGGTCAGCGGCCGGGCCATCGGGTTGACGTAGGCGTGCACGACGGCCTGAGCGGTGCGCGCGGCGATCGTCACGCGGTAGGTGAAGGTGACCTCGCCCCACGCGTCGTCGCTCGGGTCGTACACCACGCGCCCTGTCGAGGTGTCGACGGTCGCGGTGCCCGCGGGCGTGCTGGTCCCGGCGAGGACCGGGTTGGACACGATGGAGACGGGGTTCGTCGTGATCGCCATGATCGTGTCGTTGTCGAGCACGTCGATCTCGATCACGTCGTCGGCGTCGACGGACACGGAGTCGTCGACGGCGAGCAGGCGCGTGGTGTTGTTCCACTTGAGGTCGTTGCTCGGGTCGACCAGGGAGGCGATGTCGTAGCGGCACGTCGACGCCTTGCACGTCCCGGTGGTGTCGGCCCACGACACCGTCACGTACGCGCGCATGAGCTGCATGTAGCCGGTCGTCGACACGCCTGCGGCATCGCCACCCGTGCGGGTGCACTGCGCGGCGGGCGTGGCCTTCGCGCGGTAGCAGAACCCGACGAGCGTGCGGACGGTGTAGCGGATGCCCGACTCGTCGACGGTCTGCGTGAGCTTGATCTTGTCGTCGCCGACGCCCGCGGCGGGGAGCGGGCTCGTCGCCTTGTCCCACGCGGGGTAGCTGTCGCCGAGGCCGGGCGTCCCCTCGGTCACGGCGGCGTTCCACGCGGTCGTGACGTCCGACTGCTTGCGCCCCACGACGAGGCCCGAGGTCCCGGTCGCCGACGCGCGTGCGACGAGCGAGTACACGTCCTCCATCGCGCGGTTCCCGACCGCGACGCCGCTCTGCTGGCGCTGCTGCGAGCTGACGCTGCGCGAGCCGCCGACGAAGAAGTACAGGGAGGCCGTCGCGACGATCGACAGCACCAGCAGCGCCACGATCACCTCGACGAGCGTGAAGCCGTCGTCGTCGCCGCGCAGACGCAGTGCACCCGCGGTGCGACCCGTCCGTCCGTTCACGCCCGTCTCCTCGGTGGTGGTATGCGAGCAGGTCGGGTCGCGAGACGATGCTCGCGACCCGACCCGTTGTCAGTGCGTCAGCCTCACGGCGTCGGCGCGGACGCCGCCGCACCGGGCGCGCCCGGCACGAGGCCGCCGTTGCTCGTGTAGTTGAAGACCTTGGTGGCCGACGTGTTCGCCGTGCCCTTCTCGTTGAAGCCGCTGATCGCGTACGTCTGCGAGGTGGAGTCCACGACGACCGAGACGACGTTGCCGGGGCTCAGCTTGATGTCGATCGCCGCGTTGGAGGTCGCGCCGGCCGAGTTCGCCGCGATGGTGATCTTGTTGTTGGTCTGCGACGCGGTGTTCGCGGCGATACCGCCGGAGGGGTACTGCTGCCAGTCGGTGTAGAACGTCTCGAGCTCGT
>NZ_JAHKSJ010000022.1:0-60400 GCF_019024305.1 Cellulomonas algicola
CGGCGCCGGCCGCGCGGCGGGCGGCGACGCGGCGGGCGCGCGCGGTGCGCCACGACCCGACGACGCCGGCGGGGGCGGCGGCCATGAGGACGACGAGCGCGAGGCCGAACGCGAGCAGCGCGAGGTTGCCGTCGAGCCGCTGCGCGAGGTCGTCGGGTACGGGCAAGGCGTCGACGAGCGTCGCGACGAGCCACGGCAGCAGGACGACGAGCACCGCGCCGACCGCAGCACCGGCGAGCGAGCCGAGCCCGCCCACGACGACCGCGACGAGCAGCAGGAGCGACGTCGCGAGCCCGTACCCGCCGGGCGTGACGGACTGCGTGACGAGCACGAGGACGGCGCCTCCGAGCCCGGCGGCGGCGGACGCGACGACGAACGCGAGCACCTTGGTGCGGCCGGGCGCGATCCCGGCGAGGGCCGCGGCGGTCGCGTCGTCGCGGACGGCGCGCATCCGCAGCCCGGTCCGGCCGCGCGCGAGCACGTGCAGCGCGCCGACGACGGCGGCGGCGACGGCGATCGCGAGCCACGCGTGCCACTGCTCGAGGGCGGTGACCCGGTCCAGCGCGTCGGGTACGCGCTCGAGCGGCGCGCGCACCCCCTGGTCACCGCCGAGGCCCGGGACGGTGGACGCGACGGCGGGCAGCGCGACGACGAGCGTGAGCGTGAGGCCCGCGAGGTACGGGCCGTGCAGGCGCGCACCGGCGAGCCCGAGGAGCAGCCCGACCGCCCCGGACAGCGCGACGGCCCCGACGAGCCCGGCGAGGACGCGCACGACGCCCGGCGCGTCGGCCAGCGCGGACGCGGTGAGCGCATACCCGTACCCGCCCGCGGCCATGAGCGCGGAGTGGCCGAGCGAGAGCTGCCCGGACAGCCCGACGAGCACGGTGAGCCCGGCGGTCGCGCACAGGTAGGCCGCGACGAGCGCGAGCTGGTAGTTGCGGTACGGGTCGAGCAGGGACGTCCCGGCGACGCCGGCGAGCGTGCCGAGCAGGGCGACGACGACGACGCGCGGCGGGCCGGCGGCGGGCAGCAGGCTCATGCGCGCCTCGCCTCCACCCCGGCGACCAGACCCTGCGGCCGGACCAGGAGCACGACGACGAGCAGCGCGAGCACCGCGATCGGCGTGACGCCCGCCCCGAGGTACCCGGTGACGAGGCTCATGAGGACGCCGACGCCGGTCCCCCCGACGAGCGCGCCGCCCGGGGAGTCGAGCCCGCCCACGACGGCGACGGTGAACGCGAGGACGAACAGCACGTCGGTCGCGTGCGGGTCGAGACCGAGCTCGGTGGGCAGCAGCAGCAGCGCCGCGAGCGCGGCGACCGCCGACGCGAGCGCCCAGGCGACCGTCCGCATGCGCGCGACGCGCACGCCGAGCAACCGGGAGACCTCGGGCGCGAAGGCGGACGCGCGCAGCTGCAGGCCGAGCGTGGTGCGGGTGAACAGCAGCCGCAGGCCGAGCATGAGCCCGAGCGCCACGGCGACGACGAGCACGTCGTAGGGCGACCCGAGGGGCACCCCGCCGACGGACCACGGCTGGTCGCTCACGGGCGGCGCGACGGGGACGTGCTGCGGCCCGGCGACGATCCCGAGCGCGGACTGCAGGACCATGACGAGCCCGATCGCGAGGATCACGCCGCCCAGCGGCGTCGTCGCGTACCGCATGAGCCCGCGTTCGACCGCGGCGCCGAGCAGCCCGCCCGCGACGACCCCGGCGAGCGCGCCCCACCACCACCCGCCGGTGGCCTGCGCGACCCCGACCGCGACGTACGCGGCGACGACGGCCATCGCCCCGGCCGCGAAGTTGACGAGGCGCGCGGCCCGCCAGATGAGCACGAGCGACAGCGCGAAGAGCGCGAGCACCGTGCCGCGCGCGACACCGCCGCCGACGAGGAAGACGAACCGGTCCACTCAGAACCCCAGGTAGGCGTGTCGGAGGGCCTCGTCGTGCGCGAGGTCCCGGGCGGGTCGGGACGCGACGACGCGCCCCAGGTCGAGCACGACGCCACGATCGGCGACGGAGAGCGCGGCGGCGACGTTCTGCTCGGCCAGCAGGACGGCGAGCCCGTCGTCGCAGCGGGCCCGCAGGAGCGCCATGATCTGCGCGACGACCTGCGGCGCGAGGCCGAGCGACGGCTCGTCGAGCAGCAGCACCCGCGGTCGCGCGACGAGCGCGCGGCCGATCGCGAGCATCTGCCGCTCCCCGCCCGAGAGCTGGTGCCCGAGGGCGGCACGTCGTCGGTCGAGCGACGGGAACAGCCCGTACACCTCCTCGACCGCCGCACGACGGGCGCCTGCTGAGCGGTGCGCCGTGAGCCCGCCGAGCTGCAGGTTCTCGTCGACCGTGAGCTCGACGACCACGCCCCGGCCCTCGGGGACGTGCGCGAGCCCGCGTCGGGCGCGGTCCTCGACGCCGACGCACTGCAGGTCGTCGCCCGCGAGCGCGACCGCGCCGGCCGCGAGCGGCAGCAGCCCCGAGGCGGCCCGGAGCAGCGTGGTCTTGCCCGCGCCGTTGGCACCGACGAGCGCGACGAGCGCCCCCGGCCGGACCTCGAGCGTGACGTCGTGGAGCACGGGCGCGCCGCCGTACCCCGTCGTGAGGCCGTGCACGGCGAGCGCGGGGGTCATCGGCCTCCTCCCCCGGTCGCGCTCCCGAGGCCGCCCGTCGCGCCGGGTGCCCGCAGGTCCCGACCTGTGTGTGGGGCGGTGTCGGCGGCGATGCCGAGGTACGCCTCCTCGACACGCGGGTCGCGCCGGACGTCCTCGGGCGCGCCGGTCGCGATGACGTGCCCGAAGTCGAGCACGACGACCCGGTCGCTCACGCCCATGACGAAGTCGACGTGGTGCTCGACGAGCAGCACCGCGGTGCCGTCGGCGGCGACGCGCCGGACGACGGCGCCGAGCACGGCGATGTCCTCGTGACCGAGCCCGCCGGCCGGCTCGTCGAGCAGCAGCAGGCGGGGACGGGCGACGAGCGCGCGGGCGAGCGCGACGGCGGCGCGCTCGGCGTACGGCAACGAGCCGACGGGCTGCGACGCGCGCGCCGCGAGCCCGAGGTCCGCGAGCTGCGCGTCGGCGCGCGCGGCGGCGTCGACCCCGCCGCCCGGCACGCCGACGGCGACGTTCTCCCGCACGCTCAGGCCGGGGAACAGCCCGAGGCCCTGGAGCGTGCGGGCGACGCCGCGGCGCGCGAGACCTGCGGTGGGGCCCAGCGGGCGCCCCTCGAAGGTGACCGTCCCGCGCGCGGGTCGCACGAGCCCGCAGACGGCGTTGAAGACCGTGGTCTTGCCTGCGCCGTTGGGGCCGATGAGGGCGACGACCTCGCCGTCGGACACGTCGAGGTCGACGTCCTCGACCGCGGTGAGCCCGCCGAAGCGGACGGTGAGACCCCGGACGACGAGGCGCGGCCCGGTCGGCGCCGCCCCCTCGATGGGCGGTCCGGCTGTCGGGCTGCGCAGACTCACGGTCGACCTCTCGTGCACCTCGTCGTGACGCGATGCGCCGAGGCTACAACAGAAACCGACCAGCCGGTATGCCCCCCACCGCGCAGGGTGCCCTGCGGGCGTCAGCCTCACGGGTCAGGCGTGCGGCACGCCGGCGATCATGCCGCCGTCCACCACCAGCTCGGTCCCGGTCACGTACGCGGAGTCCGCCGACGCGAGGAAGAGCACCGCCCCCACGACGTCCTCGGGCGTCGCCGTGCGCCCGAGCGGGATGCGCTGGCGCGACGCGTCGAGACGTTCGGTCATGGGCGTCACCACGAACCCCGGGTGCACCGAGTTCACACGGATCCCCGCGGGGCCGAGCTCGACCGCGAGCGACTTCGTCAGGCCGCGCACGCCGAACTTCGACGCCACGTACCCGTGCAGCCCCGCGTCGCCCCGCATGCCCTCGACCGACGAGATGTTGACGATCGAGCCGCGCCCGGCAGCCCGCATGCCCGGCACCACCGCCCGCGCACCGAGGAACGTGCCCGTGAGGTTGACCGCGATCACGGCGTCCCACTGGTCCTTGCCGTACCGCTCGAGCCGCCCCGCGTTCGCGATCCCTGCGTTGTTGACGAGCACGTCGACGACACCGAGCGCCGCCGCCGCCCCGACCGCCGCGGCCCACGACTCCTCCGACGTCACGTCGAGCGGCACCGCGAGCGCGCCCGGCCCGAGCTCGGCCGCGAGCCGCTCGGCCTCGTCGACCAGCACGTCGCCCACGACGACGGCCGCCCCCGCTGCGTGCAGCGCGCGCACGTACGCCGCGCCGAGCCCGCGTGCGCCGCCGCTGACGAGCGCCACCGATCCGTCGAGCCGTGCCATGCGGACCTCCGGAGGTCGTCGGCGTGGTCCCGGGACGCGGCAGGAGCGCCGGGCCCGGCTGTCCCGGGTCAGGCGACGCGCACGACGAGCCGCCCGGTCGTCCCGCCGCCCGCGAGCCGCGCGACCGCCTCGGGCGCCCGCTCGAACGGCACGACGTCGCTCACGACGGGGCGCACCGCACCCTGCTCGACGAGGCCCGTGAGCGCCCGGTGCGCGAGCCGGACGAGGTCCGGTCGCCGCCGCGCGTAGAGCGCCCAGTGCAGCCCGAGGACGCCGTAGTTCTTCACGAGGGCATGGCCCGCGCGGGCGTCCTGGATCGTGCCGCCCGCGAAGCCGACGACCACGATGCGCCCCTCGAACGCGACGCACCGCGTCGCCGCCTCGTACGCGTCACCGCCGACCGGGTCGACGACCACGTCGACGCCCGCCCCGCCGGTGGCGTCCCGCACGGCGGCGGCGACGTCCTGCGCGGACCGGTCCACGACCACGTGCGCGCCGGCGTCACGGGCCGCGGCAGCCTTCGCCTCCGACCCGACGACACCCACGACCCGCGCCCCGGCAGCGGCGGCGAGCTGCACGGTGGCGGTCCCGACACCGCCCGCGGCGGCGGTGACGAGCACGCTCTCGCCGCGCCGCAGGCCCGCCCGCCGGTGCAGCGCGAACCACGCCGTCTGGTACGCGATGACGAACCCGGCGGCCTGCTCGTCGGACAGCCCGGCGGGGGCGGGCCACACCTCGTGCGCGTCGAGCACCGCGCGCTCGGCGAGCACCCCGATCCGCGACCCGACGACGCGGTCGCCGACGGCCACGTGCTCGACGCCGTCGCCGACCGCGAGCACGTCCCCGCACAGCTCGATGCCGGGCACGAACGGCAGCGGCGGCCGCTCCTGGTACTGCCCGCGCGCGAGCAGGACGTCGGGGAAGTTCACCGCGACCGCGCGGACGCCCACGAGCACCTGCCCGGGCCCCGTGGCCGGGTCGGGCACCTCCGCGAGGCGCAGCACGTCGACGGGCTCGCCGTACCGCTCCACGTGCCACGCGCGCACGGCTCAGCCCTCCGGACGGGCGGCGATGCCCGCGAGGAACAGGTCGGTGAGCTGCGCGGCGACCTGCTCCTTGGTCTCCGGCCCGTCGGACGAGAACCACGTCGGCAGGTAGTGCACGTCGGCGAAGAAGTGCGCGACGATCACGCCGCGCGGCACGTCCGTGCGGTAGTACCCCTCGGCCTGGCCCTTCTCCAGCAGCGCCGCGAACGTGTCGTGGTACGCGCGGCGGCGTCGCGTGACCTCCTGCTGACGCGGCTGCGACAGCATGTGCACGCTGCGGAAGAAGACGGTGCCCTCGAGCAGGAAGTCGATCGACGTCTCGATGACGTCGACGCACGCCTCCCGCAGGAGGACGTCGGCGGGCTCGTCGCGCGCCGCGATCGCCTCGAGGTGGTCGGTCTGGAGCGTGAGCATCCGGTCGTAGACGGCGAAGAGCAGGTCGTCCTTCGACTGGAAGTAGTGGTACATGGCGCCCTTGGTGACGCCCGCCGCGTCGACGACCTGCTGCACGGAGGTGTTCGCGTACCCCTGGGCCGCGAACAGCCCGAGTGCGGCCCGCAGGACGTCGTCGGCCACGCTGGTCTGCTTCATGCGGTCATCCTTCCCCCCACGGGCGCACGCTGACGCCACCGTCGAGCACGAGCGTCTGCCCCGTCACCCAGGCGGCGTCACCGGACAGCAGGAACGCGACGGGTCCGGCGACGTCCTCGGGCTCCCCGATCCGCCCGAGCGGGTACCGCGCCGCGACGGCCGTCTCGTCGTCCTCGTAGAGGCGGCGGGCCAGCTGCGTGCGGACCACGGCGGGCGCCACCGCGTTGACGCGCACGCGCGGCGCGAGCTCGACCGCGAGCTGCGCGGTGAGGTTGAGCAGCGCGGCCTTGGAGACGCCGTACAGCGCGATGCCGGGGCTCGACGTCAGCCCCGCGGCCGACCCCGTGCACACGACCGACGCACCCTCGTGCGCGCCGAGCCCGGCCGCGACGGCGTCCCGCGTCCACTCGAGGGCGGCGACGACGTTGACCGCGAGGATCTTGTCGACGGCAGCCCGCTCGATGTCGAGCAGCGGACCGTAGACCGGGTTGATGCCGGCGTTGTTGACGAGGTGGTCGAGCCGGCCGAACCGGTCGACGGCCGTGGCGACCGCGGCGGCCCGGTGCTCGGGGTCGTCGACCTTGCCGGCGACGCCGACGGCACGGTCGGGCCCGATCGCGGCGACGGCCTCGTCGAGCGTCTCGGCGCGCCGGCCGGTGAGGACGACGCGCGCCCCCTCGTCCGCGAGCCGCTGCGCGACCGCGAGCCCGATGCCCCGGCTCGCACCCGTCACCAGGGCGACCCTGCCGTCGAACCTGTTCATCACGTCCTCTCGCCGCGGCCTGCCGGACGCCCGTGCGACCGCCACGCAGGCTGTCGATGCGCGGGCGAGCGCGAAACCGACCGTTCGGTATGTCGCGACAGTACACGACCCGGCCCCGGAGCGATGCGCGCGCGGCCAGGACGCGCAGCACCCGGCCCGCCGACCACTACCGTGTGAGCGTGAACACGAGCACCGCCCCCCACCGGCCCGCGCGCGCGCTGCCCACGGGCACCCAGCACACCCTCACCCGCGGCGACGCCCGCGTGGTGGTCGCCGCCGTCGGCGCGAGCCTGCGCGAGTACACCGTCGGCGGCGTCGACGTCGTCCTGCCGTTCGCCGAGACCGAGTCGGCCCCCGCGTACTCGGGCGCGGTCCTCGCCCCCTGGCCCAACCGGCTCACGGACGGCGAGTACGCGTTCGACGGCACCGACTACGAGGTGCCCGTCACGGAGCACGCACGCCGGACCGCGCTGCACGGCCTCGTCGCGTACGTCGCGTTCACCGCGAGCGAGCACACCGACGACCGGCTCGTCCTCGAGCACACGATCGTCCCGACGCCGGGCTACCCGTGGTCCGTGCACCTCGCGGTCGCCTACACGCTCGACGACGAGGGCCTGCGCATCGAGGTGACCGCGGCCAACGTCGACGAGACCACCGCCCCCTACGGCATCGGCTTCCACCCGTGGCTCTCCCCGGGCGACGCGACCGTCGACGAGTGCACCCTGCAGGTCGACGCCGACGTGCACGTCACCGTGGACGACCGGCTGCTCCCGACCGGCGCCGAGCCGGTGAGCGGCACGTTCGACCTGCGCACCGCCGTCCCGCTGCGCGGTGTGGAGCTCGACGACGCGTGGGTCGGCGTCACGCGCGACGACGCGGGCCTGTCCTGGATCCGCCTGGGACGCCCCGACGGCCGGACGGTCGCGATGTGGGCCGACGAGAGCTTCGTCGCGTGGCAGGTGTGCACGGGCGACGGCATCCCGCGCCTCGACCGCCGCGGCGTCGCAGCCGAGCCGATGACGTGCGTCGCCGACGCGTTCCGCACGGGCACGGACCTGGTCCGGCTCGAGCCGGGGGCGAGCCACCGGGTCGCATGGGGTCTGCGCCTGCTCTGACCGCAGCCGCCGTCGAGGGCGTCCGGGCTCCCGCCTGGGCGCCCTCGTCATGTCCGAGGCGAGGCGCACCGAGTCGCGGGGGGCCGAGCGGCGCCGACGAGGCGCGCGAGGCGCGGGGGCCGAGCGGCGCCGACGGGGCGCGCGAGGTTCAGCGCACGCGAGGATCAGCGCACGCGCGGACCAGCGGATGCGAGGACTAGCGGATGCGGCGGGGTGAGCCGGGCGCGGTGGTCGGCCGGTCAGCGGCCGTAGTACTCGCCGTCCTCCTGGACGCCCTTGGCGTACTCCCAGTGCCACGGCTCGAACGGCCCGCTGCCGCCGCGCTTCGCCCAGGCCGGGTTCTCCCAGCCGAACGCGGGCCCGTTGTCGAGGATCCACGCCCACTTGGCGCCCGACGTCTGCGTCTGGCAGAGGTCGACGGCGAGGCCCCAGCCGTGGTTGCTCTTGCCGGGGGCGGCGGCGAGGCCGCCCTTCTGCGCCTTCACGACGCGCTGCTGCGCGAGCGAGCGGTAGCCGGAGCTGAGGCACAGGTCGCCGCCGAACCGCGCGACGAACGCCTGGTTGAACTCGGCGAGCGAGACGGCCGCGTCCGCGCGGAGCTGCGTGTGCCCGTCCCACAGGGTGCACAGGTCGGCCGTCCGGAGCAGGCCGTTCTCCCCCGCGGGCCGGTCGGTGCCGTCGCAGCCGGGGAGCGCGGAGCGGATCTCGGTGCGGCTCGTGCCCGCGGCCTCACGGGCGGCGAGCGCGCCGTCGGCCGAGACGAGGGACGACGGCGGGAGGATCGACAGCGACGACGCGGTGAGCGCCGAGACGGTGTCGGGCAGGGACTCCTCGGCCGCGCGCGAGTCGGAGCCCGGCACGCCGACCCCCTCGAGCGCACCCTGGCTGACGGTCGGGATGACGACGGTGACGCCGGCGAGCGCACCGAGGACACCGAGGCGGACCGCGAGGCGCGGCATCCGGGCCGGGTGGCGGTCGGTCGGGCGGACCGTCGCGGTGCGCGAGCGGGTCGGTCGCTCGACGTCGGCCTCGGTCTCCGTGGCGACGGCCGCGCGCGCCGAGGCCCAGGGGGCGGCGGGCTCGGGCTCGTCGTCGAGCGGCAGCGGTGCCATGACGGTCGTCTCGACGGCGGACCGGGCGGCGGGAGCGGACGACGCGGTGGAGGCGAGCGCCGACCACGCCGGTGCGGGCGCGGGGCGCGGGTGGGCGGCGGTCGCGCCGGGCTCGGTCGCGTGCGGCGCGCGCTCCTCGGCCACGACGTCCGGCCGGGCGACGGGCGCCTGCGGCGCGGCGGCGGGCGAGAAGGGCCGCGGGGAGGGTGCCGAGGTCGTGGGCGCGGACGCGGTCCAGGACGGGCCGGGGTTCGCGGGGACCCGCGGCGACGCGGCGCGCGCTCCGGCACCGGTCGCCGGCGTGGCCGTCCGTGGCGCGGGCGCCGTCACGCGGGAACCGGGTGCGGGCGGCGTGGTGCGCGAGCCAGGTGCGGGCATCGTCGTGCGCGTACCGGGCGCGGGCACCGTCGTACGCGAGCCGGGCGCGGGCACCGTCGTGCGCGGACCGGGCGCGGGGAGCGTCGTGCGCGAGCCCGGCGCGGGCAGCGTCGTGCGGGAGGCGCCGGACGCGGGAGAGGTCCGTGCGGTCGCGGCGACCCCGTAGGTCGAGCGCGGGGCCGGCTGGGCGGACCCGCCGTCGGGCCGCGGCTGGCTCCACGACGGGAGCGCAGGTCCGGCGGGCTGCGGGGCGGAGGTCACGGGGACGCCCGGGGGCGTGAGCACGGCGGTGGACGTCTGCTCGGCGGCGCGACGCTCGGCCTCACGGAGGCTGCGACGGGTCGGCCGGGGGGTCGCCTCGTTGTGCTCGGGCCCCACGACACCTCCACTCGCTCGGTCCACGCTGGCGGACGTCCGCGGCCGGGGAGGCGTCCCTCTCGGGGCGGCTCCGGCGACCGCGGTCACGAAACCATAACGGGTCGCGGTCGCGCTTCCAAGCCCCCTGGACAGCCGTCCAGGGCCTGCGCACGGCGACACGCGGTGCACATCGGGCGGATCTGGGCCACCGGGTGACCGGACCCACAGGTCAGCGTCGCATCCGACCCGGACCGGCGTCCGGGTCGGATCAGAACGCCTGGCCGCGCTGCATGGCGTCACGGACCTCGCCGACGAGCTCCTCGAGGATGTCCTCGAGGAAGACGACGCCGACCGTCCGACCGTCGTCGTCGACGCGCGCGAGGTGCGCCCCGGACCGCTGCATCGCGGCGAGCGCGTCCTCGACCTCGTCCCCCGGCGCGACGACCGCGAGCGCGCGCACGCGCCACGTCGGCACCGGCACCTGGCGGGCGTCCGCGTCGGCGTAGAGCACGTCCTTGAGGTGCAGGTAGCCCGCGGGGTGGCCGTCGTCGTCGAGCACGGGGAACCGGCTGTACCCGGTGCGCGCGACGAGCCGCTCGACCTCCTCGGGCGTCCCCCCGGGACCCACGGTGACGAGGGAGTCGACGGGCACCATGACGTCGCCCGCGGTCCGGTCCGAGAACTCGAGCGCGCCCGCGAGCAGGCCCTGCTCGTCCTCGAGAAGCCCCTCGGCCTGCGACCGCTCGACGATCGAGTGGACCTCCTGCGCGGTGAACGCCGACGACACCTCGTCCTTCGGCTCGACCCCGGCCAGCCGCAGCGCGTGGTTGGCGAGCCAGTTGAGCGCGGCGATGACGGGCCGGACCATGCGGGCGATCCAGACGAGCGGCGGGCCGAACATCAGCACGGCGCGCTCGGGTCCGGCGACCGCGAGGTTCTTCGGCACCATCTCGCCGAGCACGACGTGCAGGTAGACGACGATCGCCAGGGCCAGCACGAACGCGATGGGGTGCGTGAGGTCCTCGCTCACGCCCAGCGCGTGCAGCGGGTCCTCGATGAGGTGCGCGAGCGCGGGCTCGGCGACGACGCCGAGGCTCGTCGAGCACACGGTGATGCCGAGCTGCGCGCACGCGAGCATGAGCGAGACGTGCTCCATCGCCCACAGCACCGTGCGCGCGCGGCGGTCGCCGGCCTCCGCGAGCGGCTCGACCTGGCTGCGTCGCGCGGAGATGATCGCGAACTCGGCGCCGACGAAGAAGGCGTTGCCGGCGAGCAGGAGCGCGCCGACCAGGAGGGCGAGGTTGCTGCTCACGCGTCGCCCTCCTCGTCCTCGCCGGTCGCGACGGCCTGGACCCGGACGCGCTCGACGCGGCGGCCGGCCATGCGCTCGACGACGAGGCGGACGCGGTCGACGACGATCTCGTCGCCCTGCTCGGGGATCCGGCCGAGCACGTACATGAGCAGGCCGCCGAGCGTCTCGTAGGGGCCGTCCTCGGGCACCCGCAGGCCGGTGACCTCGGCGAGCTCGTCGGGACGCAGCACCCCCGCGAGCACCCAGGAGCCGTCGGCGGACTGCGCGGCGGACTGCCGTCGCCGGTCGTGCTCGTCGGCGACGTCCCCGACGAGCTCCTCGACGACGTCCTCGAGCGTGACGACGCCCGAGGTGCCGCCGTACTCGTCGACGACGACCGCGAGCTGCCCGCCCTGCCGCAGCTCGACGAGCAGGGGTCCGAGGTGCACGGTCTCGGGGACGCGCGGCACGTCGACCATGAGCGCCGCGGCGGGGACCTCGGCGCGCTTCTCGTAGGGCACGGCGACGGCGCGACGCAGGTGCACGAGGCCCACGACGTCGTCGGCGGAGTCGCCGATGACGAGGAACCGGGAGTGCCCGCTCGTGCGCGCGAGCGCGATGACGTCGGCGGCCGAGTCCTCGTCGCGTCGCACGAGCACGAGCCGCCCGCGGTCGGTCATGACGTCGACGGCCGTGAGCTCGGAGAACTCGACGGAGTTGATGAGCAGCGTCGCGGTCGACTCGTCGAGCGTCCCGACCTCGGCGGACCGCCGGACGAGCGCGGCGAGCTCCTGCGGCGACCGTCCGCCGGCGAGCTCCTCGCGCGGCTCGACGCCCACGCGCCGCAGGATCGCGTTCGCGCTGCCGTTGAACAGCGAGATGAGCGGCCGCAGGGTCGTGGTGAACCCGCGCTGGAGCGGGGCGACGGCGCGCGCGGTCCCGAGCGGGCGGCTGATCGCGAAGTTCTTCGGGATGAGCTCGCCGACGACCATCGAGAAGCCGTTGACCAGCACGATCGCGAGCAGGCCCGCGAGCGCGCCGCCGATGACCCGGCCGAGCGGCGACGACTCGAGCGGCCCGCCGAGCAGGCGGACGACCGCGGGCTGCGTCGTGTAGCCGAGCAGGATCGTGGTGATCGTGATGCCGACCTGCGCGCCGGACAGCTCGGTCGACAGCCGCCGCAGCGCCTTGACGACGGACTGCCCGCGCCGGTCGTCGGGTGCGGTCTGCTTGTCGACGACGCCCGGGTCGAGCGTGACGAGCGAGAACTCGGCGGCGACGAACACCGCGGTGCCGAGCGTGAGGAGGACGCCGAGGCCCACGAGGAGCCACTCGGTCAGCACGGGTCACCGCCCGGGGGTGCGACGGGCGAGGGGTCGACGTGCGGGCGGGAGGGGACGGGGAGGCCGGCGCCGTCGCCACCGGGCTGGTCGGCCCGCTGGGGTCGCCGGCAGCTACTTGAGCCGCTCATGGTGGCGACATCCTACGGTCCGGTCCGCCGCCGCGCCGGGTGCGCACGGGGGTCGGTCCTGCACCGGTCCGACACGTCTTCCCCCCGCCTCCCCCGCCGAGGTTCCGGGTGCGGGAGGGGTGGCTGTGCCACGCTGACCTCATGACGAACAGCAGCGGTGCGCAGCCGCCCGCGCCGTCCGGAGGTGCCGCGACGACCGTCCTCGTGGTCGAGGACGAGCCGGCCATCGCGCAGGCGATCGCGCACCGCTTCTCCGCCGAGGGGTGGCGCGTCGAGGCCGCCGCGGACGGCCCGTCGGGCGTCGCCGCCGCGACGCGGGTGCGCCCCGACGTCGTCGTCCTCGACATCATGCTGCCGGGCATCGACGGCCTCGAGGTGTGCCGCCAGATCCAGGCCGAGCGCCCGGTGCCGGTCCTCATGCTCACCGCGCGCGACGACGAGACGGACATGCTCGTCGGCCTGGGCGTCGGCGCCGACGACTACATGACGAAGCCGTTCTCGATGCGCGAGCTCGTCGCCCGCACGAAGGCGCTGCTGCGCCGTCAGGAGCGCGCCGCGCGTGCCGCGGAGATCGCGGTCGCGACGACGCCCGACCCGCCGCTCGTCATCGGCGACGTGTCGATCGACCGCGCGCAGCGCCGCGTGCAGCGCGGCGACCAGGAGGTCCACCTCACGCCCACGGAGTTCGACCTGCTCGTCGCGCTCGCGAACTCGTCGCGCACGGTGCTCACGCGCGAGCGGCTGCTCGCGGAGGTGTGGGACTGGGTCGACGCGAGCGGCACGCGCACGGTCGACTCCCACGTGAAGGCGCTGCGCCGCAAGCTCGGCGCGGACCTCATCCGCACGGTGCACGGCGTCGGCTACGCGTTCGAGCCCGCGGACGAGGGCTCGGCGGCGAGGTCCGAGGGGTCGTGAGCGCGCCGCGTCACGTGCGCGGCGAGGGGAGGTCACGGTTGCCGGACGTCCGCCCGCTGGACCGGTTCCGCTCGATCAAGATCAAGCTCGGCGTGCTCGTCGCGGCGTCGGTCGCGCTGGCGTCGTTCATCACGTGGGTCGGCCTGTCGCAGTTCCACCTGGGTCCGAGCCGCACGCTGCCGATCGCGATCGCGCTGTCGCTCGTCGTGACGCAGCTGCTCGCGCGCGGCATGACGTCGCCGCTGCGGGAGATGACGCACGCAGCGGGCCGGATGGCCGACGGCGACTACAGCCAGCGGGTGCAGGCGACGAGCAACGACGAGGTCGGCCAGCTCGCCGAGGCGTTCAACACGATGTCGGACGACCTCGAGCAGGCGGACACGTTCCGGCGCGAGCTCGTCGCGAACGTCGCGCACGAGCTGCGCACCCCGGTGACGGCGCTGCAGGCGCAGCTCGAGAACATCGTCGACGGCGTGAGCGAGCCCGACCCGGTGACGATGCAGGCGGCGCTCGCGCAGACGGAGCGCCTGGGGCGGCTCGTCACGTACCTGCTCGACCTGTCCCGCCTCGAGGCGGGCGACGTGCCGCTGCAGATCGAGGAGGTCCGGCTCGACGACTTCCTGCACGAGGCCGCGGACGGCGCGGCGCTCGTGGGGTCGACCAAGCGGCTGCGTTTCCCGGTGCACGTCGAGCCCGAGGACCTGTCGGTCCAGGCGGACCCCGAGCGGCTGCACCAGGTGGTCGCGAACCTGCTGCACAACGCGGTCCGGCACTCCCCGCCGGACGACGAGGTGCTGCTGGTCGCGTCGCGCGTCGGCACGGACGTCCGGATCGACGTCGTGGACCACGGTCCGGGCATCGCGCCGGAGCAGCGGGCGCACGTGTTCGAGCGGTTCGTGCGCGGCAACACCCCGGCGATCACCGGGCAGGGCTCGACGGGCGGCACCGGGCTGGGGCTGGCGATCGTGCGCTGGGCGGTCGACCTGCACGGCGGCCGGATCGAGGTCGCGGACGAGGGTCCGGGCTGCACGATGCGCGTGACGCTCCCGGGCCGTCCGGCGACGCCGCGGGCGCGCACCGCCTGACCCCATTGTTCTAGTCGCGTTAGAACAGTAGGGTCACGGCATGGCCACGACGAAGCCCTTGCCGAGCCACGACCGCGTCATCGCGGTCTCCCACCTGTCGAAGACCTTCGGACCCGTCCGGGCGGTCGACGACCTGACCTTCGAGGTGCACCCCGGCCGCGTGACCGGGTTCCTCGGCCCGAACGGCGCCGGCAAGACGACGACGCTGCGCATGCTGCTCGGGCTCGTCCGCCCGACCTCGGGCACCGCCACCATCGGCGGCCGCCCGTACCACCGCCTTCCCCGCCCGCTGCGCTCCGTGGGCGCCGCCCTGGAGGCGTCGAGCTTCCACCCCGGCCGCACCGCGCTCGACCACCTGCGCACGTACGCGCCGCAGGTCGGCGTGCCCGACGCACGCGCGAGCGAGGTCCTCGACCTCGTCGGGCTCGGCGGCGCGGCGGACCGCCGCGTCGGCGGGTTCTCGCTCGGCATGCGCCAGCGGCTCGCGCTCGCCACCACGCTGCTCGGCGACCCGCCCGTCCTGCTGCTCGACGAGCCGGCGAACGGCCTCGACCCCGAGGGCATCCGCTGGCTCCGCGTGTTCCTGCGCGCCCTGGCCGCCGAGGGGCGCACGGTCCTCGTCTCGAGCCACGTCCTGTCGGAGGTCGAGCAGACCGTCGACGACGTCGTGATCATCGCGCGCGGCCGCCTCGTGCACGCGTCGCCGCTCGACGACCTGGTCCGGCTCGCGCGCCCGCAGGTGCGCGTCGTCTCCCCCGACGCGGCCGGCCTCACCGCGCTGCTGGCGCGCGGCGGCTGGACCCGTGCGGGTGACCCGGACACGACCGGGCACGCCGTGGACCTCGTCGACGTCGACGCCGCGACCGTCGGCGCCGCGGCGTTCGCGGCGGGGCTCGAGCTGCACGAGCTGAGCACGCGGAACCCCGGGCTGGAAGGACTGTTCCTCGACATGGTCGCGACGCCGGCCGCCCCGACGCACCCGGAGGTGGCGGCCTGATGGGCGCGGCACTGAGGACCGAGTACCGCAAGCTCGTCACGACCCGCCTGTGGTGGGTCCTGCTGCTCGCGATGGTCGGCTACATGGCGTTCATCGCCCCGATCATGGCGTTCGTCGTCACGCAGGGCGGCGACATGGGCACCGTCCCGGGCGGCGAGGGCGGCGGTCCCCTGCCGCCCGACGCGATCGTCCGCACCGTCTACACGATCGCCGTCACGCTCGGCTACACGTTCCCGCTCGTCGTGGGCACCCTCGCCGTCACCACGGAGTTCCGGCACCAGACGATCACACCGACCCTGCTCGCCGAGCCGCGACGCAGCGTCGTGCTGGGCGCCAAGCTGCTCGCCGGCGCGGTGCTCGGGCTCGTCTTCGGCGTCGTCGGCACGGCGACCGTCGCGGGCGCCGGGGCGCTCGTCGTCTCGCTCGCGGGCCAGCCGACGTACCTCGACCTCGCGTCGACGTGGCGGGTGCTCGCGCTGTCCGCGGTGGCGCTGGCCCTGTGGGCCGTCGTCGGGGTCGGGTTCGGCAGCGTCCTGACCAACCAGGTCGCGGCCATCGTCGTGATCCTCGCGTTCACGCAGTTCCTCGAGCCGCTGCTGCGGTTCGGCCTCGCCGCCACGTCGTGGGGCGACGGCATCGCGCGGTTCTTCCCCGGGGCCGCGGCCGAGGCGCTGTCCGGCGGGAGCCTGTACGCCGAGATGGGGGCGACCCAGCTGCTCAGCCCGCTCCAGGGTGCCGCCGTCCTGACCGGGTACGCGCTGCTCTTCGCGGCGATCGGCCGGTTCACGACGTTCCGCCGCGATATCACCTGACGGGATCCGCTCGTCTCGCATGCTGTCGGGAGCGGGCCAAGCCATGACCTCCGCAGGTCTCGCGGCGACCTCGGCTTGAGCCCGCACCGACGGCGGCGTTGCCCGCCGTTGACCCTCGTGTGCCGACCAGGTGAAGACGGTCGGCAGATCGTCCGCCACCCCGTCCCCCGGCCGGGCCGAAGCCCCGACAGGCCGTAATGTTGTCATCAACAGATCCGGCGACGACGCGGTCACGAACCGCAGCGGAAGTGGGCGATCCCAGCGTGACCCAGAAGGCGGAGCCTGACTCGACCCGTGCCGACTTCGGCGCGAACGAGTGGCTCGTGGACGAGCTGTACGAGCAGTTCAAGCAGGACCGGAACGCGGTGGACCCCGCGTGGTGGGACTTCTTCGAGGGCTACAAGCCCGGCGAGACCGAGACCCCGAGCGGGTCCAACGGGTCGCCGGCCCCGGCGGCCGCCCCGTCGGCCCCCGCCCCGCAGACGCCCCCGCCGTCCCCGGCCCCCGCAGCCCCGCCGGCGGTGAGCGCCCCCGCGGCGCCCGCACCCACCGGGACGACCGAGCCGCCCGCCATCACGTCGCCGATCGCGACCGCGCAGCCGGCGACCGCGCCCTACGCGCAGGTCGCGCAGCGCCCGACGCGCATCGAGGCCGCCGAGTCGGGCGACGACGTGCAGAAGCTCCGCGGCCCGGCGGCGCGCGTCGTGACCAACATGGAGGCCTCCCTCGAGGTCCCGACCGCGACGTCGGTGCGCGCCGTGCCGGCCAAGCTCATGGTCGACAACCGCATCGTCATCAACAACCACCTCGCCCGCGGCCGCGGCGGGAAGGTGTCGTTCACGCACCTCATCGGCTACGCGCTCGTCGAGGCGCTCGCCGACATGCCGGCCATGAACGCGGCGTACACGCTCGTCGACGGCAAGCCCGGCGTCCTGCAGCCCGCGCACGTCGCGCTCGGCATCGCGATCGACCTCGCGAAGCCCGACGGCACCCGCCAGCTCCTCGTGCCGTCGATCAAGAAGGCGGACACGCTCGACTTCGCGCAGTTCTGGAACGCCTACGAGGACGTCGTGCGCCGGGCGCGCGGCAACAAGCTCGCGGTCGACGACTTCGCGGGCACGACGATCTCGCTCACCAACCCGGGCACGATCGGCACGGTCCACTCGGTCCCGCGCCTCATGCAGGGTCAGGGCACGATCATCGGCGTCGGCGCGATGGACTACCCCGCCGAGTTCGCGGGCACGTCCGAGGACCGCCTCAACGCGATGGGCGTCTCGAAGGTCCTCACGCTCACGAGCACCTACGACCACCGGATCATCCAGGGCGCGCAGTCGGGCGACTTCCTGCGCATCCTCGGCCTCAAGCTGCTCGGCGAGGACGGCTTCTACGACCGCGTGTTCGCGGCGCTGCGCGTCCCGTACGAGCCCGTGCGCTGGGTCCGCGACACGTCGAACGACCCCGACGACGAGGCCATGAAGCCCGCCCGCATCGGCGAGCTCGTGCACGCCTACCGCTCCCGCGGGCACCTCATGGCGGACACCGACCCGCTCGCCTACCGCCAGCGCAAGCACCCCGACCTCGACGTGCAGAACCACGGCCTCACGCTGTGGGACCTCGACCGCACGTTCCCGACGGGCGGGTTCACCGGCAAGCCCCGCGCGCGCCTGCGCGACGTGCTCGGCCTGCTGCGCGACTCGTACTGCCGCAGCGTCGGCGTCGAGTACATGCACCTGCAGGACCCGCGCCAGCGCCGCTGGCTGCAGGAGCGCCTGGAGTCCGGCTACGCCCGCACGCCGCGCGAGGACCAGCTGCGCATCCTGCGTCGCCTCAACGCCGCCGAGGCGTTCGAGACGTTCCTGCAGACCAAGTACGTCGGCCAGAAGCGCTTCTCGCTCGAGGGCGGCGAGTCCGTCATCGCGCTGCTCGACGCGATCCTGTCGAAGGCCGCGAACGCGGGCCTCGACGAGGTCGGCATCGGCATGGCGCACCGCGGCCGGCTCAACGTGCTCGCGAACATCGCCGGCAAGTCGTACGCGCAGATCTTCAGCGAGTTCGAGGGCAACCAGGACCCGAAGTCGGTCCAGGGCTCGGGCGACGTGAAGTACCACCTCGGCACCGAGGGCACCTTCACGGCCGAGTCGGGCGCGACCACCCAGGTCTACCTCGCCGCGAACCCGTCGCACCTCGAGGCCGTCGACCCGGTCCTCGAGGGCATCGTGCGCGCCAAGCAGGACCGCATCGACCTGGGCGGCGACGGCTTCTCCGTCCTGCCGATCCTCGTGCACGGCGACGCGGCGTTCGCGGGCCAGGGCGTGGTCTTCGAGACGCTCAACCTGGCGCAGCTGCGCGGGTACCGCACGGGCGGCACGATCCACGTCATCATCAACAACCAGGTCGGCTTCACGACGGGCCCGTCGTCGTCGCGCTCGTCGCAGTACGCGACCGACGTGGTCAAGGGCCTCCAGGTCCCGGTGTTCCACGTGAACGGCGACGACCCCGAGGCGTGCGTCCGCGTCGCCGAGCTCGCGTTCGAGTACCGCGAGCAGTTCGACCGCGACGTCGTCATCGACATGCTGTGCTACCGCCGCCGCGGTCACAACGAGGGCGACGACCCGTCGATGACGCAGCCGCTCATGTACAACCTCATCGAGGCCAAGCGCTCGGTCCGCAAGATCTACACCGAGACGCTCGTCGCGCGCGGCGACATCTCGCTGACCGAGGCCGAGCAGGCGCTGCAGGACTACCAGCAGCAGCTCGAGCGCGTGTTCGCGGAGACGCGCGAGGACGGCTGGACGCCGCCGCCCGCCGAGGCCGAGGCCGTCGCGGGCCTCGAGCGCCCGGAGTCGCAGCTCGAGGACGCCGGCATCATGGTCGGCTGGAAGACCGCGGTCGACCGGGGCACGCTCGAGCGCATCGGCAAGGCGCACGTGCGCCCGCCGGAGGGCTTCACCGTCCACCCGAAGCTGCAGCAGCTGCTCAACAAGCGCGAGCAGATGTCGCGCGACGGCGGCATCGACTGGGGCTTCGGCGAGCTGCTCGCGTTCGGCTCGCTGCTCGTCGAGGGCACGCCCGTGCGCCTCGCGGGCCAGGACTCGCGTCGCGGCACGTTCGTGCAGCGGCACGCCGTGTTCCACGACCGCGAGACCGGCGCCGAGTGGACGCCGCTGCTCTACCTGTCCGCGGACCAGGCGAAGTTCTGGGTCTACGACTCCTCGCTGTCGGAGTACGCGGCCCTCGGGTTCGAGTACGGCTACTCGGTCGAGCGCCCCGACGCGCTCGTGCTGTGGGAGGCGCAGTTCGGCGACTTCGTCAACGGCGCGCAGACCGTCATCGACGAGTTCATCTCCTCCGCCGAGCAGAAGTGGGGCCAGCGCTCGTCCGTCGTGCTGCTGCTGCCGCACGGCTACGAGGGCCAGGGACCGGACCACTCGTCGGCGCGCATCGAGCGGTTCCTCCAGATGGCCGCCGAGGACAACATGGTCATCGCGCAGCCGTCGACGCCCGCGTCGCACTTCCACCTGCTGCGCCGGCAGGCGTACCACCGGCCGCGCAAGCCGCTCGTGGTCTTCACGCCGAAGTCGATGCTGCGGCTCAAGGCCGCGTCGTCCGCGGTCGAGGACTTCACGACCGGCACGTTCCGCCCGGTCATCGGCGACGACCTCGCCGCGGCCAAGGCCGGCCAGGTGAACCGCGTGGTGCTGTGCTCGGGCAAGGTCTACTGGGACCTCCTGGCGGAGCGTGTCAAGACCGGCGACGAGCACACCGCGATCGTGCGGTTCGAGCAGCTCTACCCGCTCGACGAGGACGCCGTCCGCGAGGCGCTCGCGCCCTACGGCGACGCCGAGCTCGTGTGGGTCCAGGACGAGCCGCGCAACCAGGGCCCGTGGACGTACCTGTCGACGCACCTGCCGCAGCTCATCGGCCGCGAGCTGCGGGTCGTGTCCCGCCCGGAGTCGGCGTCGCCGGCCGCCGGGTCCGCCAAGCAGCACCAGGCGCAGCAGGCCCGGCTCCTCGAGCAGGCGTACGCGCGCTGACGTCCCCGCGGACGACACGAACCCCTCGGCCCTTCGTCGGAAGGTGCCGGGGGGTTCGTCGTCGGTGGCGCGCCGGCAGCGCGGGCGTCAGCCGACCGGGACCTCGACGCTGAACGTGCGGCGGTAGGCCTGCGGGCTCGTGCCGAGGGTGCGTGCGAAGTGGTGCCGCAGCACGGCCGCGGTGCCGAAGCCGCAGAGGCGGGCGATCTCCTCGACGGTCGCGTCGGAGCGCTCGAGCATCTCCTGCGCGCGCACGAGCCGCTGGCGGGTGATCCAGGCGGCGGGCGTCGTGCCGGTCTCCGACTTGAAGCGGCGCGCGAAGGTCCGCTCGGAGACGAACGCGCGCGCGGCGAGGTCAGGGACGGTGAGGTCCTGGTCGAGGTTCTCGACCATCCACGCGAGCAGCGGGGCGAGCGTGTCGGCGTCGCACGGCAGCGGCGTGTCGACGTACTGCGCCTGGCCCCCGTCCCGGTGCGGGGGCACGACCATGCGGCGCGCGACGGCGGAGGCCATCGCGGCACCGAGCTCGCGGCGCACGAGGTGGAGCGCGGCGTCGATGCCGGCGGCGGTCCCCGCGCTCGTGATGACGCGGTCGTCGTCGACGTACAGCACCGCGGGGTCGATGACCGCGGAGGGGTACCGGCGCGCGAGCTCGGTGGTGTACATCCAGTGCGTCGTGCAGCGTCGCCCGTCGAGCAGCCCGGCCTCGCCGAGCGCGAACGCGCCGCTGCAGATGCTCATGACCCAGGCACCCCGGTCGTGGGCGCGGCGCAGGGTGTCGAGGACCGCGTCGGGGACCTGCGTCGGCTCGCCGTACGCGGTCATCACGACGAGGTCGACGTCGTCGGCGGCCTCGAGCCCGTGCTCGACGAGCAGGGAGAAGCCGGCCTTGGTGGTGACGAGACCGGGCTCCGGGGCGCACACCGTGAAGTCGAAGCGCGGGCCGCCGGTGTCGGTGCGGTCGATCCCGAACACCTCGCAGGTGACGCCGAGCTCGAAGGGGGCCGTGTTCGGCAGGACGATCGCGGCGACGGAACGGAGCATGCCGCCAGTATCCCCACAGCAGTGGCGGAAACTCAACGGTCATCGTCAGTTCTGCCACTCGTGGCGCGACTTCGATGGTCGGAGAATTTCTGCCATGACCACTTTCTGGATCCTCGTCGCACTCGCCGCCGCGGCCTGGTGGGTCACCCGCCTCGTCCTGGCCGTCCGCGGGGACGGTCTCGGCACCACGCCGCCGCCGTCGTCGCACGCCGACTGGTCCGACGCAACCTCGGACCTCCCGTCCGAGCCGTTCCGCGTCGCCGGCTGACGCCGCACCCGCAGCCACCCGTGGGGCGGCGACGCCGGTCCACCGCCGGGGTCGCCGCCCCGCGACCGTCGACCACCCCCCACCCCGTCGGGCGACAGGCCCACCGATGAGCCGCGTCCGGCGCCCCCGCCCTGAGAGACTGTCCGCGGGACGGTGCCGCAGGCGCCGCACGACGGCGAAGGCGAGGGCACGGTGGGCGAGCTGCGGCTGGCGGTGGTCGGTGACGAGCTGGCCGCCGGCGTCGGCGACCCGAAGGGGCTCGGCTGGGTCGGTCGCGTCGTCGCCCGCACCCCCACCCCGGAGCCGCTGACCGCCCTCACGCTCGCCGTCCCGGGCGAGACGACGTCCGGGCTCGGCGCCCGCTGGGAGGACGAGGTCGGCCGCCGGGTCTCCGCCGACGCCGACAACCGCCTCGTCGTGGCGCTCGGCCGCGCCGACGTCGACGCGGGCCTGTCGCTCGCGCGCTCCCGGCTCAACCTCGCCAACATCCTCGACGTCGCCGAGCAGCGCCGGATCCCCGCGTTCGTCGTCGGCCCTCCCCCGGGCTCGACGGCGGACGCCGAGAAGCTGGCCGACCTGTCGGCCGCGTTCGCCGACGTCGCGACCCGCCGCCGCGTGCCGTACGTCGACACGTTCACGCCGCTCGCGGCCCACGACCAGTGGCTGGGCGACCTCGCCGCGGGCAACGGCGTGCTCCCCGGTCAGGCCGGGTACGGCCTCATCGCCTGGCTCGTCCTGCACACGGGCTGGCACGCCTGGCTCGGGCTGCCGGACGACGCGGCCTGACGCCCCTTCCGGCGCGCCTCACGCGCGACATCCGCTCCGCGCACGACGACGCCCGCACCCCTCGACGGGGCCGGGCGTCGCTGCTGCTCAGCGCAGCGTCTGGCGGACCGCGGCGAGCGCGGTGTCGAGGACGGTCCGCAGCGTGTCGACCGTGAGCTGCTCGACCTTCCCCTGGGCGTCCGCCCGGCGCAGGTCGGCGCGCAGCTCGTCCCGGAAGCGACCGAGCATCGCCTCGGCGTCGGTGCGCCGCACGTGCGAGGCCGCGTGCGCGTCGGTCGGCGCGGGCGGCTGGTGCTGCACGGCCGTGGCGCGGGCTTGCTGCGCGGCGGCGGCGAGGTCGGCGCGCAGCCCGCGCATCTCCCCCCGGACGTCGGCGCGCACCGATGCGGCACGGTCGCGCACCGTGTCGGCGATGCCCTCCTCGAGGTCGGCGAGGTCGGCCTCGCGCGCGGCGAGCTCGGCCCGCCCGGCGTCGGTCAGCGAGTAGGTGCTCTTGCGCTCCTGGTCGACGCGGACGACCAGGCCCTCCTCCTCGAGCCGGGCGAGGCGGGGGTAGATCGTGCCGGCGCTCGGACGGTAGGTGCCGCCGAACCGGTCGGAGAGCGCGGTGATGAGCTCGTACCCGTGCTTGGGCCCGGACTCCAGCAGGGACAGCAGGTAGAGCCGCAGCTGCCCGTGCGCGAACACGGGAGCCATCATCGTGCGGCCCCGCGCAGCACCGTGATGTGGCCGGAGACCGAGCTCGCCTGCACGAAGCACGCGCCGTCGCCGGTGCGCAGGTCGACCTTGCGCTGGCCCGGCATCGAGCCCTTGTACTCCTCGTCGTCGACGACGAGACGCCCGGACACCGACTGCGCGCGGACCTGGACGCCCTTGCCGTACGGCAGGCGCACGGTGACGTCGCCCGAGACGCTCGACGCGGTGAGCGACGAGGTCCCGGAGGTGACGTCGAGCGTGAGCGCGCCGGACACGGTGTTCGCCTGGACCAGGGTCAGCTCGCCGGACGCCGCGAGCTCGCCCGACACGGAGTTGAGCTTGAGGTCGCCCGCGTGGTCGCGGACGACGACCTCGCCCGAGACGGTGTTGGCCGACAGCCGGCCGCGGGTGCCGTCGACGACGAGCGACCCGGACACGGTCGACACCGACGAGTCCGACACCGTGCCGGCGAGCAGGCCCTCGGCGCTGACCGTGCCGACCTTGGCGTAGACCTCGCGCGGGACGGCGATGTGCACGTCGGCGCGATCCTTGTCGCGGAAGTTGCGGACCTTCTCGAGCCACCCCTCCCAGCCGCTGAGGGTGAACGAGTAGCCGACGCGGAGCTCGCCGTCGACGAGCGTGATCTCGAGCGGCCGTCCCTCGACGTCGTGCACCTCGATCCGCGCGCCAGGCTCGTCGCGCGCGACGACGTCGACGCGACCGCCGACGAGCTGCACGCGCAGGGCTGCGACCTGCTCGACCTCGATGATCTGGGGGTGGGCGACGACCCACGTCTCGGTGGCCATGCTGCTGCTCCTCTTCGCGATATATCTCGTTCCGTCGAACACGTTATATCGCGTCTGTCGCGACACGCAACCCCCGGGTACGACGAAGGCGCGCACCCCGCCGGTCGGTCGGGTGCGCGCCTCGCCGGGGGCACGCAGGTGGTGCAGAGGTCAGGACACGAGGCCCGCCTGCCGCAGCTCGACCGTGAGGTCGTGCGGGTTCGACGACGCCGCCATGGCCTCCTCGTACGTGATGACGTCGTCCCGGACCAGCTGGAACAGGTGCTGGTCGAACGTCTGCATCTTGTAGAAGTCGCCGTCCTTGATGAGGTCGATGAGCGGCGGGCCGCCCAGCGGGTCGAGGATCGCCTCGGCCGTACGGCCGGTGTTGACCATGACCTCGACCGCCGCACGCCGGCCCGTCCCGTCGGCCCGACGCACCAGACGCTGCGACACGATGCCGCGCAGCGCCTGCGCCAGGGCCACGCGCACCTGCTTCTGCTCGTGGGGCGGGAAGAAGTCGATGATGCGGTTGATCGTCTCCGGGGCGTCGATCGTGTGCAGCGTCGAGAGGACCAGGTGGCCGGTCTCCGCGGCGGACAGCGCCGCGCGGACCGTCTCCACGTCACGCATCTCGCCGACCAGGATCACGTCGGGGTCCTGCCGCATCGCGGCGCGCAGCGCGACCGTGAAGTCGGCGGTGTCCTGGCGGACCTCGCGCTGCGACACGATCGCCTTCTTGTCGTGGTGCAGGATCTCGATCGGGTCCTCGATCGTGACGATGTTGACCTCGCGGTACGTGTTGATGAGGTCGACCATCGACGCGAGCGTCGTCGTCTTGCCCGACCCCGTCGGGCCCGTCACCAGCACCAGGCCGCGCGGCTCGAGCGCGAGCTCCCCCACCACCTCCGGCAGCCCCAGCGTGCCGAGCGACTCGGCGCCCACGGCGACCCGCCGGAACACCAGGCCGTACGTGCCGCGCGCCTGGTAGGCGTTCACGCGGAACCGCCCGACGCCCGAGAGCGAGTACGCGAAGTCCGCCTCGTGCGTCGTGCGGAACTTCTCCACCAGGTCGTCGGGCAGGACCTCCTCGAGCATCCGCTCGGTGTCCGACGGGCGCAGGTCCGGCACCTGCAGCTTGCGCAGCCGCCCGTCGACGCGCACGCGCGGCGCGGAGCCGACCTTGCAGTGCAGGTCGGAGCCGCCCGTGCTGGCGAGGGCGTGCAGGAACGGGATGACGGACTGCGTGCTCTGGGTCACGCAGCCCTTATCGGCCGGATTGCCCGCCGACTTGAGCGGACGTCAGGGGGCCTCGTGCGATGTGGGACGATGGAGGGCAACCAGCACACACGTCGAGGAGACGATCCATGAGCAAGCGCGGCCGCAAGCGTCGTTCCCGAGCGGGCAACGGCGCGAACCACGGCAAGCGTCCCAACGCCTGACACAGGCCGGGACGCTCCCGCACGCACGAAGGCCCGGACCCCTCGCGGGGACCGGGCCTTCGGCACGTCAGGGCTGCGGCGAGCGCAGGTGCACCGTCAGCTGCTCGTGGATGCGGACCCGCAACGTGTCGGGTGCCACCTCCTGGCAGCCGCGTCGCACCAGGTGCTTCACGACGACGTCGAGGTCGTACTCGTGCAGGCACCCCTGGCACTCGGCCAGGTGCGTCCGCACCGTCTGGGCGTCGACGTCGGCCAGCTCGGCGTCCAGGTACTCCCAGAGCCGGTCCAGCGCGTCCTCGCAGTTGTTGCCGCACCCGCCGGTCAGCTGCGCGACCGACTCGTCCATCTCGCTCATCGAGCACCCTCCGGCGCACTGGGTGCCGCCGCCACCAGGCCGCGCTCGCGCGCGTAGTCCGTGAGCAGCTCCCGCAGCTGCGCACGCCCCCGGTGGAGCCGGGACATCACCGTCCCGATCGGCGTCCCCATGATCTCGGCGATCTCCTTGTACGCGAACCCCTCGACGTCGGCGAGGTACACCGCGATCCGGAACTCCTCAGGGATGCGCTGGAGCGCGTCCTTGACGTCGGAGTCCGGGAGGTGGTCCAGCGCCTCCGCCTCGGCGGAACGCAGGCCGCTCGACGTGTGCGACTCCGCACGCGCGAGCTGCCAGTCCTCGATCTCCTCCGACCGCGACTGCTGCGGCTCGCGCTGCTTCTTGCGGTAGGAGTTGATGTACGTGTTCGTCAGGATCCGGTAGAGCCACGCCTTGAGGTTCGTGCCCGGCCGGTACTGGTGGAACGCCGCGAACGCCTTGGTGAAGGTCTCCTGCACCAGGTCCTCGGCGTCCGCCGGGTTGCGCGTCATCCGCAGGGCAGCGCCGTACAGCTGGTCCAGGTAGACCAGCGCCTCGGCCTCGAACCGCTCGGTCCGGGCGCCCTCGTCCTCGGCGTCGGGTGCGCGGTGGGTGTCCTCGCTCATCGCCCACGAGCCTAGCCCCGCCGACGGGGTCGCACCGGTGGGGGCACCGTCGGTGGACGGCACACCCGCCCAGCCGATGAGGACGCCGGGCACGACGGGGGCGGGCGCACGGGTCGGCGCCTGGACTGTCGGGCTCATGCGCTGCACAACGACACGTACGCGCGACGCATTCCCGCCCGCGCGGCGCGTCGGCATCCCGCCCCCGCGGCGCGTCGCCCTCCCGCCCTCGCGGCGCGACGCCCCCGCGCGCACTAGCGTGGCCGACATGACGACACCGTCGACCGGTTCGGAGTTCCTCCGGCTGCTGCGCGAGCAGATCGGGCACGAGTTCGACGCCCACCAGCAGTACGTCGCGATCGCGGTGTGGTGCGACGGCCAGGACCTGCCGCAGCTGGCCCGGCACTACTACCGGCAGGCGCTCGAAGAGCGCAACCACGCGATGATGCTCGTCCAGTACCTGCTGGACCGGGACCTCGACGTCGAGATCCCGCCGGGCAGCGCGGTCCGCAACCACTTCTCCTCGGTCGTCGAGCCGGTCGCGCTCGCGCTCGCGCAGGAGCAGCAGGTCACCGAGCAGATCGAGGCGATCTTCCGGGCCGCCCGCACCGAGGGCGACGCGCTCGGCGAGCAGTTCCTGCTGTGGTTCCTCAAGGAGCAGGTCGAGGAGGTCGCCTCCGCCCGCACCCTGCTCACCGTCGCCACGCGCGCCGGCGACAACCTGTTCGACCTCGAGAACTTCGTCGCCCGGGAGACCATCGGCGACGGCGGCGAGTCACCCGACGCACCGGCCGCGGCCGGCGGCGTCCTGTAAGGAGGAGCTCCCGTGCTGCTGCGCCGTATCGCCCGACCCCTGTTCGCCACCTGGTTCGTCGTCGAGGGCCTCGACGTCGTGCGCCACCCCGCCGTGCACGCGGCCCACGCGCGCGCCGCGCTCGACACGGTCGACGCCCGCGTGCCCGCGGCCGTGCGCGGTGCCGGCGCCACGCGCGGGGTCCTCGGCCTCGAGCTCACCGAGCGCCAGCTGCGGTCCGCGGTCCAGGCGCACGGCGCCGCGCTCGCGGTCGCCGGCGGGCTGCTCGCGATCGGGAAGGCGCCGCGCACCGCGGCGCTCGCCCTCGCGGCGCTCACCGCGCCGCTCGTCGTCGTCAACCTCCCCGACAAGGGCCTCGACCGGGACCCCGTGGTCAAGGCCGAGCGACGCACGCGGCTCGTGCGTGCCGTGTCCGCCCTCGGGGGCGCGCTGCTCGCCGCGGCCGACTACGAGGGCCGTCCGGGCCTGTCGTGGCGCGTCCAGCAGCACCGCGCGCACCACGCGTCCGACGACTGACCCGGCCGGACGCCGTCACGCGGTGCCCGTCGGGTGGTCGCTCCGATCGGCGCGCGGGCCGTCCTCGGTAGCCTGGCGCCATGACCGCCCTCGACTCCCACCCGCAGCCGACCGCCGCGCTCTGGACCGCCCCGCAGGCCGCCGGACCGCTCGACGCGCTCGTCGAGGTGCCCGGGTCGAAGTCGCTCAGCAACCGCTACCTCGTGCTCGCCGCGATCGCCGACGGTCCGAGCCGGCTGCGCGCGGTCCTGTCCTCGCGCGACACGCGGTTGATGGGCCAGGCGCTCGAGACCCTCGGCGTGGGCGTCGAGACGGGGACGGACTGGCTCGTCTCGCCCGCACCCCTGCGCGGGCACGTGACGATCGACTGCGGGCTCGCCGGGACGGTCATGCGGTTCCTGCCCGCCGTCGCTGCCCTGGCCGACGGCCCGGTCCACTTCAAGGGCGACCCCGAGGCGCTCGTGCGCCCGATGGGTCCGGTGATCCAGGCGCTGCGCGCACTGGGCGTGCGCGTCGACGAGGACGGCGAGCCCGGCCACCTGCCGATCACGGTGCACGGCCGCGGCGCGGTGCGCGGCGGTCACGTCGACGTCGACGCGTCCGGGTCCAGCCAGTTCGTGTCGGGCCTCCTGCTCGCGGGCGCCCGGTTCGACCAGGGCCTGACGGTCCGGCACACGGGCCGCACGCTGCCGAGCCTGCCCCACATCGAGATGACCGTCGACGTCCTGCGCGCGGCGGGTGTCGAGGTCGACGACTCCCGGCCGGACATCTGGCACGTCGCCCCCGGGCGGGTCGCCGGGCGGGACGTGCGCGTCGAGCCCGACCTGTCGAACGCCGGCGCGTTCCTGGTCGCCGCGCTCGCCGTCGGGGGGACGGTGCGCGTGCCCGGCTGGCCGTCGGCGACGACGCAGCCCGGTGGCCTGCTGCCCGGCATCCTCGAGCGCATGGGCGCGACGACGCGGCTCGACGGCGACGTGCTCTCGGTGACGGGCACCGGGACGGTGCGCGGCGTCGACCTCGACCTCAAGCCCGCGGGCGAGCTCGCGCCGACGATCGCGGCGCTCGCGGTGTTCGGCGACTCCCCCACTCGGCTGCGCGGCATCGCGCACCTGCGCGGGCACGAGACCGACCGGCTCGCGGCGCTCGCGAACGAGATCACGCGGCTCGGCGGGCAGGCCGAGCAGACCGCCGACGGCCTCGTCATCACGCCGCGCCCGCTGACCGGCGGGGTGTGGCGGACGTACGCGGACCACCGCATGGCGACCGCGGGCGCGCTCGTCGGGCTGCGCGTGCCCGGGGTGCAGGTCGAGGACGTCGCGACGACCGGCAAGACGCTCCCCGACTTCGTCGGCATGTGGCAGCGGATGCTCGGACCCGCCGACGCGGGGACCCAGGCGTCCTGATGCCGACCCGCCGCTACGACGAACGGGACGTGCGCATCCGTCCCGGACGAGGGACGCGGCCCCGCACCAAGATCCGGCCCGAGCACGCGGACGCCGAGACCGCGCTCGTCACGGGCGTCGACCGCGGACGCTACGCGGTCCTCGTCGACCCGGACGGCCCCGGCGAGCGACGCGCGACCGCGATGAAGGCGCGCGAGCTCGGACGCGAGCGGGTCGTGCCGGGCGACCGGGTCGACGTCGTCGGCGACACCTCGGGCGACGAGGGCTCGCTCTCGCGCATCGTGCGGATCACCGAGCGCCGCACGGTCCTGCGGCGCACGGCCGACGACACCGACCCCGTCGAGCGGGTCATCGTCGCGAACGCCGACCAGCTCGTCGTCGTCACGGCGCTCGCCGACCCCGAGCCGCGCACGCGCATGATCGACCGGTGCGTCGCCGCGGCGTACGACGCGCGCATGGACGTGCTGCTCGCGCTCACGAAGGCCGACCTCGCGGACCCGTCGGAGCTCGTCGCGATGTACGCGCCCATCGGCGTCCGCGTCGTGGTGACCCGCACGGAGGGCCCGCGCGACGAGCGCGTCATCCACGGCTTCGACGACCTGCGCGCGGCGCTCGACGGCCGCACGTCGGTCCTCGTCGGGCACTCCGGGGTGGGCAAGTCGACCCTCGTGAACGCGCTCGTCCCCGACGCCTACCGCGCCACCGGTGCGGTCAACGACGTCACGGGCCGGGGGCGGCACACGTCGACGTCAGCGGTCGCGCTGCGGGTGCCCGGCACGGACGCGCCCACGTGGGTCATCGACACGCCCGGCGTCCGGTCCTTCGGGCTCGCGCACGTGGACCCGACGCACCTGCTCCGCGCCTTCGCCGACCTCTCGGAGGTCGCCGAGGAGTGCCCGCGCGGCTGCACGCACGCCGCCGACGCCCCGGACTGCGCGCTGGACGACTGGGTCACGGACGCGCCCGACGACGAGACCCGCGACGCACGGGCGGCCCGCGTCGAGTCGTTCCGCCGCCTCCTGGCCAGCCGGCTCGGCTCCGGGGACAACGACCCGCGCGAGTCGCGCGAGACCGCGCGCCCCTGACCTGGGGGGCGGCGCTACGGTGTCCGCCATGAGCCTGCGCCCCGGGTACGACGACGACCTGCGCCTCGCCCACGTGATGGCCGACCAGGTCGACTCCCTCACGATGTCGCGGTTCAAGGCGCAGGACCTGCGCGTCGAGACGAAGCCGGACCTGACGCCCGTGTCCGACGCGGACCGTGCGGCGGAGGAGCTCATCCGCGGCCAGCTCGCCCGGGCGCGCTCGCGCGACGCGGTGCAGGGCGAGGAGATGCCCGACACCGGGCACGGCCCGCGGCGGTGGGTCGTCGACCCGATCGACGGCACCAAGAACTTCGTGCGCGGTGTGCCCGTGTGGGCGACGCTCATCGCGCTCCTCGACGGCGACGAAGTCGTCGTCGGCCTCGTGAGCGCGCCCGCGCTCGGCCGGCGCTGGTGGGCCGCGCAGGGCTCGGGCGCGTGGACGGGCCGGTCGCTCGCGTCGGCGTCGCGCATGCAGGTCTCGGCCGTCGACCGCCTGGAGGACGCGTCCCTGTCGTACTCGAGCCTGAGCGGCTGGGAGGAGGAGGGCCGGCTCGACGCCTTCCTCGACCTCACCCGGCGGGTGTGGCGCACGCGCGCGTACGGGGACTTCTGGAGCCACGTGCTGGTCGCCGAAGGGGCCGTCGACCTGTCGACCGAGCCCGAGCTCGCGCTGCACGACATGGCCGCGCTCGTCCCGATCGTCACCGAGGCGGGCGGCCGGTTCACGTCGGTGCGGGGGGTCCCGGGCCCGTTCGGCGGCTCCGCGCTCGTGTCCAACGGGCTCCTGCACGACCAGGCCCTGGAGCTGCTCGACCCCATGCCCTGAGCGAGATGGTGAGCCCTGGCGACGACCGCCGTCGAGCAGGCTCGCGGCCAGCCCCTCCCTCGAGGTCGCCCGGACAGGTGAGGCGCGTCGGCGCGTCGTACCGTCGGTCCCAGGGGCGAGAGGGGTGCCGGATGGACCAGCGGGCGGTGCGGGCGGCGTCGTTCGAGCACGGCGTCGCGGCGTACCAGGCGGCGCGACCGACCTATCCCGACGAGGTCGTGCGCTGGTGCGTCCCGCACGACGCGCGCGACGTGCTGGACCTCGCGGCGGGGACGGGCAAGCTCACGAGCAGGCTCGTCGCGTTCGGCTACGACGTCGTCGCCGTCGAGCCGTCGGACGCGATGCGTGCCGAGCTCGAGCGCACGGTCCCGGACGCCGACGCCCGCCCCGGCACGGCGGAGGCGACCGGCCTGCCCGACGCGTGCGTCGACGCCGTGACGGTCGCGCAGGCCTGGCACTGGTTCGACGCACGCGCGGCGTCCGCCGAGGTCGCACGCGTGCTGCGGCCTGGCGGACGGGTCGCCGTCGTGTGGAACGTGCGCGACGCGCGCACCGACTGGGTCGCGCGGTGGACGGAGATCGTGCACACGGGCGACCCGCTCGACACGAGCGCGCACGAGCCCGACCTGGGACCCGCGTTCACGCCGTCCGAGCACCGCGAGACGTCCTGGTCCTCACGCATGCGCACGGGCGACCTGCGGGTCCTCGCCGCCAGCCGCAGCCACCTGCTGACGCTGCCGGACGACGAGCGCGACGCGCTGCTGGACCGCGTCGACGACCTCGTCGCGCACCACCCGGACCTGCGCGGGCGGGACGAGGTCGACGTGCCCTACGTGACGCGCGCCTGGCGAGCGACGCTGCGCTGACCGGCCGGGCGGGTCGTCAGCCGACCAGGCCGAGCGCCGCCATCGCCTCGGCGAACGCCCCGGTGACGAGCACCGCGACCCCACCGTCCTCCGCCGGACCGGTGACCTGCTGGAGCGTCCCGTCGGGTGACCGGTAGAACACCTCCGGGCTGACCGGGCCCGGTCCGTCGAACTCGCCGCGTGCGAGCGAGATCAGGGTCGACATCGCGTGCGTCACCTCCGGCCCGGCCAGCACGTGCAGAGCCAGCAGGTGGCGGTTCGGGACGGCGACGAGGACGCCGTGGGCGGGCCGCTCCAGGTGCAGGTGCGACGCCAGCAGGTCGTCGAGGAGCAGCAGCCGGCTGGCGCCGAACAGGTCGTCGGACGCGAAGACGTGCACCTCAGCCCCGCGTGCGGGCCGGAGCACCTGGTGGTCGGGCGCCGGGAGGGCCCGCAGGTTCGCGGTGGCGTACGGCTCGACGGCCGCCCAGCCGCCGAACTTCGCGAGGTCGGTCACCGTCGAGACGTGCGTCGGGAAGTCGAGGCACGCACGCACCACGAGACCAGGGCCGAGGTCCGGCCCCGCGTCCCCGTCGGGGTCGCGCGGCGCGTGCGCCGGGTCGTCGGGCAGCACCCGGGCGACGACGATCCCGGTGATCTCCTCGAGCGTCTCGGGCTCGCGGAAGTCGCGCATCGTCAGGAGGCCGCCCACGTGCGTCGCGACCACCGCGTCGCGCTCGCGGCGCGGCGCCGTCGCGACCATCGCCGCGAGGTTGCCGAGCCCGTACACCTGCCCGTCGGCGGCGACCAGGTGGTCCCCCCGCGCCTCGACGCCCACACCGGCGACGCCGAGCTCGGCGACGACCCGCGCGCGGAGCCAGTCCGCCTGCTCGGCGCTCAGCGACGGCAGGTCGGGGTCGGGACGGTCGGCGGCACGGTCACGCCCACGGGAGAAGAGGCCCATGCCGCGCGAGTGTAGAGACGTCGCCGGGACGGCCGGGCCGGCGACGTCGCGGCAGCCGGGTGATCCTGCCGGCGCCGCTCAGACCCCGAGCAGCGCGGGCAGCTCGGCGAGCGTGCGGATCGTGCGGACGTCGGCCGCGGTGATCTGCTCGTCCGAGATCGGGTGCCGACGGCCGTCGGGCCGGTCGAGCCACACGCCCACGAGGCCGGCCTCCCGGGCGGCGGCCGCGTCGACGTCGAGCTCGTCGCCCACGTACGCGGTGCGCGCGGGGTCGGTGCCGAGCAGCCGGCACGCCTCGGCGAACACGCGCGGGTCGGGCTTGCCGAAGCCGAGCGTGTCGACGCCGACGAGCATCGGCACGCGGTCGACGAGCCCGACGCGCTCGAGCTTGGCCGTCTGGTACGCGACGGAGGCGTTCGACAGCGCGCCGACCGCGATCCCCGCCGCGAGCAGCGCGTCGACGACCGCCTCGGCGTCGTCGTGCGCCGTCCACGCGCCGCTGAAGCCGTCCTGGAACACCTCGTCCCAGCGCGCGAAGCCGTCCTCGTCGAGCGTCCGCCCGCCGAACCGAGCGTGCAGCTCGTTGGCGCGCGCCATCCTCTGCTCCTCGTACCCGGCCTCGCCGCGCGTGTACCGGGAGTAGTGCCCGTTGACGTCGGCACGCCACACCGTGAGGAGCTCGTGGTCGCGCTCGGGCGGCACGTCCGGCAGGTAGCGCCGGGCGATCGCCGCGAGCGCCGACCCGAACGCGCCGCGGGTGTCGACGAGCGTGTCGTCGATGTCGAAGAGCACGCCGTCGACGAGCGCCCCGGGAGCGCCCGTCACAGCGTCGCGCGGAGCCGGTCGATCCGGGCCAGCGTGGCGTCGCGGCCCAGGATCTCCATCGACTCGAACAGCGGCGGCGACACGCGACGGCCCGACAGCGCGACGCGCAGCGGCGTGAACGCGAACCGCGGCTTGATGCCGAGGCCGCCCTCGTCGACCAGCGCGGCCTGCAGGACCTCCTGCGTCGCGGCCGTCGTGAAGCCGTCCGCGGGGAGGGCCGCGAGGGCCGCACGCGACGCGTCGAGCACGGTCGCGGCGTCGTCGCGCAGGGCCGCGCGCGCGTCGTCCGCGACCTCGAGCGCGTCGTCGGCGACGAACAGGAAGCCGAGCATCCCGACGGCCTCACCGAGCAGCGTGACGCGCGTCTGGATCAGCGGGGCGCCCGCGTCGAGCAGCGCGCGGTGCGCGGCCGACAGGTCGGCGTACGAGTCGGCCGGGACGAGCCCGCCCGCGTGCAGGTACGGCACGAGCCGGTCGCGGAAGTCGTCGGGCGCGAGCAGGCGCACGTGCTCGGCGTTGATCGCCTCGGCCTTCTTGAGGTCGAAGCGCGCCGGGTTCGGGTTGACGTCGGCGACGTCGAACGCGTGCGCGAGCTCGTCGAGCGTGAAGACGTCCCGGTCGGGCGCGATGCCCCAGCCGAGCAGCGCGAGGTAGTTGAGCAGGCCCTCGGGCGTGAAGCCGCGCTCGCGGTGCAGGAAGAGGTTGGACTCCGGGTCGCGCTTCGAGAGCTTCCGGTTGCCCTCTCCCATGACGTACGGGAGGTGGCCGAACTGCGGCACGACGGACGCGACGCCGAGCTCGACGAGCGCGCGGTACAGCACGACCTGGCGCGGCGTCGACGACAGCAGGTCCTCGCCGCGCAGCACGTGCGTGATGCCCATGAACGCGTCGTCGACGGGGTTGACCAGCGTGTACAGCGGGTGCCCGTTCGCGCGCACGATCACGTAGTCCGGCACCGAGCCGGCCTTGAACGTGATCTCCCCGCGGACCAGGTCCGTGAACGTGACGTCCTCGTCGGGCATCCGCACGCGCAGCACGGGCGAGCGACCCTCGGCGCGGTACGCCGCCTTCTGCTCGTCGGTCAGGTCGCGGTCGAACCCGTCGTACCCGAGCTTCGGGTCGCGGCCCGCGGCGCGGTGCCGGGCCTCGATCTCCTCGGGCGTCGAGAACGACTCGTACGCGTACCCGCCCTCGACGAGCCGGCGCACGACGTCCGTGTAGAGGTCGTACCGCTGCGACTGCCGGTACGGCGCGTGCGGGCCGCCGACCTCGACGCCCTCGTCCCAGTCCAGCCCGAGCCAGCGCAGCGCGTCGAGCAGCTGCAGGTAGCTCTCCTCCGAGTCCCGCTCCGCGTCCGTGTCCTCGATCCGGAACACGAACGTCCCGCCCGTCCTCCGGGCGTACGCCCAGTTGAACAGCGCGGTGCGGATGAGACCGACGTGCGGGGTGCCGGTCGGCGACGGGCAGAAGCGGACGCGCACGGCGGAGCCGGCGGGAGCGGGGGTGGTCACGGGTACAGGTTAGTTGCGGCTGTGGCCACGGTCAGTCCGCTGCCGGTGCAGCCGTCGAGCCGCGCCACTCGAACGCTCCTCTGTCCCATGTCGCGCCGTCTCCGACGTCGCCCGTGTAGACCGGGTCGATGAATGCGACGACGAGCGCGACCTGGTCGTCGAGCTGGACCTCGGTGCGGTCCTCCAGCTGCCACGTGCGCCGCCACGCCGCCCACTTCGCCTGACCGACGTCGCCGTACCCGACCACGTGCGGCGCTAGAGGTCCCGGCTCGACTCCGCGATGCTGCGCGGTCGCCGCGCCGGCGTCGGCGAGCTCACTTGCGTCGAACCCGTGGTGCGAGCGAGCGAGACGACGTCCATGAGGTCGCGCCAGCGGGTGCTGGTGACACCCCTCTGGAGGATCGTCACGGTCTTCTCGGCGACGACCGTGGGCAGCGGGTGCGCACGCAGCGTGACGGGTTCGTCTCCGAGGATCGAGGGAAGTGCGACGGTGTCGACGCGCGGTCTGATGGGGTCACCGGTGGAGACGTCGATGGTGAACGTCCTGACGTCGAACGTGTGCACGTGCGCGGGCACGTGAAGCCGCAGGCCGGCGTAGTCGTCCTCATCGCGGATCTGCTCGACCCACGCATCCTCGACGTGCAGCACGAGCGCGTCGTCGACCGGCAGCTCGGCGACTGCTCGGACGACGGCACGCAGGTGCACCTCGTCGAGCGTCTGGTCGACGAGCTGGGCGTCGATGTCGCGAGTCGGCCGGCGCAGTCCGTGGGCAGCGAGAAGGACGCCACCCTTGAGGACGAAGTCGTCGCGGTACGGCGTTTGCGTCAGACGCGCGAGGAACCGTTCGAGCGCGTAGAGCGTGACGATCTCGCCGAACGCCCGACCTCGTGCCGTGGCCTCGCGCTTCAGAGCGGCGTACGTCTGTCCTGGTCTCACGTGAGGTAGTTCAGCGCCTCTCGAAGCGGTCCCTGCGCGCGTGGAAGCGTCCTAGCGACGCTCAACAGGGCAGCCGGCGTGTTGCCGCGCCGACGCAGCCATGTTCGGAGAGCCTCGATGCCGGTCTCGTAGCCGATCTCGTGGCGCAGTCGGAACGCGTCGACGATGGACCGCTCGGCCGTGTACAGCCCGACGGTCGAGCCCGTGCCCTCGATGTTGGTCGTCGTGCGCCCGACCGAGAAGGTCTCGGCGTCGAACAGGTGCCACCGGACCGTGCTCGCCGAAGCGGGGCGACGAGAGCCGCGGGGCAGCGCGAGGTCGGTCCACGCGGGGATCGCGTCGATCAGCTCGTGGTGCACGAGTGCGGATGTGAGGCAGAGGGTAGCCTCGGGCGCCCGGGACACCGCCGCGTAGAGGTCGACGTCGTACGTGGCGGAGTCGGGACGTTGGTACAGCCCCTGCGCGACGCGCTCGAGGAGACCGTCAGCGGCGAGGCGCTGGATGGTCCGCGCGCTGAGACCTGCTGCTGCGGCGTCGTCCAGCGTGAAGGCGGTCCGCGGGAGGGCGTCGATGCGGTCCATGAGCCCCCTGACCTGTCGCTATCCGTGCACACGTATTCTTATGTGTTATCAGATTGCGACACAAGAGGGGGTTTCTCGTCCACCGAGGGGCCGTGGGCGCCGAACCGACGGTCACCGCCGGGTGCGAGACGGGCCCTAGCCGCGGCGCAGGACCGGGTTGCGCAGGACGCCGATGGACTCGACCTCGACCTCGACGACGTCGCGGTCGACGATCGGGCTGACGCCCGCAGGCGTGCCGGTGAGGATGACGTCGCCGGGCAGCAGCGTGAACACCTCGGAGACGTACGACACCAGGTACGCGGTGTCGAAGACCATCTGCGACGTGCGCCCGTCCTGCTTCGTGACGCCGTTGACGCGCGCGGTGACCGCGAGGTCCTCGACGTCGAGGCCGGGGACGATCCACGGGCCGATGGGGCACGAGCCGTCGAAGCCCTTGGCGCGGGTCCACTGCAGGTCGCTGCGCTGGATGTCGCGCGCCGTCACGTCGTTGGCGACGGTGTAGCCGAACACGTGGTCGAGCGCGCGCTCCGGGCTGACGTCCTTGGTGACCTTGCCGATCACGACGGCGAGCTCGGCCTCGTGCTCGACGTGCTCGGTCCAGTCGGGCAGGACGATCGGGTCGTCGGGGCCGATCACGGACGTGTTCGGCTTGAGGAAGAGCAGGGGCGAGGTCGGGACCTCGTTGCCGTGCTCGGCCGCGTGGTCGGCGTAGTTGCGACCGACGCCGATGATCTTGGACCGCGGGATCACGGGCGCGAGCAGGCGGACGCCGTCGTCGTCGAGGCGGCGCCGCTCCCCCGTCGGCTGGATCGGCGTGTAGATCGGGTCGCCGGTGAGGACGACCAGCTCCTCCGCGCCGGGGTCGCCCTCGACGACGGCGTAGCGCGGGTCCTGACCTGTGGTGAAGCGGGCGATGCGCACGTGACCAGCCTACGGGTCAGGCGCGCGCGACGACCTCGCCGTGCAGCACGGCGAACCAGCCGTCGGGCTGGGCACCCCACTCGTGCCACGCGTCGGCGAGCAGCTCGAGGCCGACCTCGTCGGCGAGGTGGTGGTCGATGGCCTGCGCGGCGAAGTTCGACTTCGTGCAGCGGTCGGCCCACAGGTCGGCCCACCAGGTGCGGTCCTCGGGGGTCGCGTAGCACCAGACGCCCGCGGAGGGCGCGATGCCGGCGGGGTCGAAGCCGGCGGCGCGCACCCACGACAGGAGGCGGCGGCCGGCGTCGGCCTCGGCGCGGTTGGCCTCCGTGACCTCCTGGTACAGCGCCTGCCACTCGTCGAGCCCGGGCGACGGCGGGTACCACGTCATGCCGGAGTAGTCGGCGTCGCGGACGGCGACGACGCCACCGGGCTTCGCGACGCGGCGCATCTCGCGCAGGGCGGCGACGGGGTCGGACAGGTGCTGGAGGACCTGGTGGGCGTGCACGACGTCGAACGAGTCGTCGGGGAACGGGAGCTCGTACGCGTCGGCGACGTCGAACGTGACGTCGGTCCCGGCGTCGGCCGCGGCGGTGCGCGCGACGTCGACGACCGTGGCGGAGACGTCGACACCGACGACCCGGCCGGGCGCGACGCGGGCCGCGAGGTCGATGGTCACGGAGCCCGGTCCGCAGCCGACGTCGAGCAGGCTCTGCCCCGGCGTCAGGTGCGGCAGCAGGTAGGCCGCGGAGTTCTGGGCGGTACGCCAGCGGTGCGACCGGAGCACCGACTCGTGGTGCCCGTGCGTGTAGACGTCGGCGTGGACGGGGGTGTTCACACCAGACTCTAATCACCTGAGCGGAGTCGGTTTCAAGGCACGGGACGAATCGTTCCGAGCCTTGAGACCCCGACGGTCCGCAGCGCGAGCGCACGGCGCAGGCGGCACGCACACGGCGCGCACGGTCCGCCGCACCCGACGGACCGGCATGATCGACCCATGCGCCGCATCGCCGGAGTCGACGTCGCGCGCGGCCTCGCCGTGCTCGGCATGATGACCGCCCACGTCGGGCCGGACGACCCGGGCTCGCGCGTCGTCCCGGGCGGGTTCGCGCAGCTCGCCGACGGCCGGCCGTCCGCGCTGTTCGTCGTCCTGGCCGGCATCGGCCTCGCGCTGCTGTCCGGCGGCGCGTCCCCCGTCGCCGGCACGCGGCTGGTCCAGGCACGGCTGCGCGTGCTCGTGCGTGCGGTGCTGCTGTTCATGCTGGGCGAGCTGCTCGTCATGCTCGGCACGCCCGTCGCGGTGATCCTGCCGACGTACGCGGTGCTGTTCGCCGTCGGCTGCCTCGCGCTGCGGTGGTCCGTGCGGACCCTGCTGGTCGTCGCGGCCGCGGTCGCGGTCGCCGGGCCGGTGGTGCGCACGCTGCTCGAGGCCGGGCAGGAGGCGTGGCAACCGCGGCCGACGCTCCTCGCCGAGATCGCCGTCGGCCACTTCTACCCGGCCGTCGTGTGGCTCGCCTACCTGCTCGCCGGCCTCGCGGTGGGCCGGTGCGACCTGCGCTCCCCACGCGTGCGGCTCGTCGCCGCCGCGACCGGCGCGGGGCTCGTCGTGCTCGGCCACGTGGGCGCGTGGGTCGCGCGCGACGCGCTGGGCTGGCCGGTGTCCGTCGCGACGACCGAGCCGCACTCCTCGACGACGTTCGAGGTGCTCGGCAACACGGGCGTCGCGCTGCTCGTGCTCGTCGCGTGCCTCGTCGTCGCCGAGGCCGCGCCGCACGTCGTCAGCCCCGTCGCCGCCGTCGGCGAGCTCGCGCTGTCGGCCTACACCGTGCACGTCGTGGTGATCGCCCTGCTCGGCGACGGCGTCGTCTACGCCCCGGCCGTCGCGTCGTGGCTCGCGTTCCTCGTGACGACGACGGTGCTGTGCTGGTCGTGGCGGGCCGCCCTCGGGCGCGGGCCGTTCGAGCGGGTCCTGCACGGCGTCTCGACGCGCGCCGCCGACGTCCGGCCCGACCCGCTGCCCGACCCGCCCGCGCGGACCGGGGCGGGAGCGCCGGTCGGCTCCCCGTCAGGCCAGGAACGCCCGTAGCAGCAGGATGACGACCGTGAGCGCGCCCGCGACCAGCGCGATCGGCACGAGCCGCCGCTCGGCCCGCAGGTTGACGCGGATCTCGTCCTCGAGCGCGTCCGGCGCGAGCGTCGCCCACCAGGCTCCGCGCTCCTCCTCGGTGCGTGACGTCGGGGTGCTCATGCCGCCACCGTGCCCTTCTTCTCGGTCTTGTCCCACACCTGCGCCGCGCCCTGCCACTCCTTGAGGTAGGCGTCCGCGGACACCGCGCACAGCACCGGCCCGTACCCCACGAGGTAGATGAGGAAGCGCACCGCCCGACGGCCGCCCGGTGCGCGCTCGAGCTGCTTGAGGCCCCACGCGCACACCATCGACAGCACGGGCCACGCGTACAGCAGCAGCGTCCAGGCGGTGACCGCGACGGGCCCCAGCTGCAGGTCCAGCGCCGCGGGGATGCGCTCGTCCCAGAGCCCGGGCACGAACACCGCGGCCATGATGATCAGGAAGCCCAGCCCCGGGAACATCAGCGCCTCGAGCCACGACCGCCGTGCCGTCTCCCGGTCGAGCATGAGCGTCGTCGCCGTGATGAAGACGTACGCGGTGATCGCCGCCCACCACAGCGCCTGGAACATCCAGGTCGCGAGCAGCTCGTCGAGCAGGAAGAGACCGATGAGGCCCACGCTCGCCGCGGTCATGAAGAACGGCAGCAGGTAGATCGCGAACCACATGAAGCCGAAGAGGAACGAGCCGAGCCGGTGCTGCCGGGTCGGTCGGAACCACATCCGCCGGAACCGGCTGGAGATCTGCACGTTGCCGCGCCCCCACCGCAGCCGCTGCTTCCACAGGCCCGTGACCGAGTCCGGCTCCTCCGCGAGCACGACCGCCGACGGATCGAACACGACCAGTCGCCCGTCGAGCTGCGTCATGAACGTCGTCATCGTGTCCTCGGCCAGCGTCGAGGTGTCGACCTGCCCGCCGATCGCCTCGATGTTGACGCGCGAGTGCAGCTGCGCACCGCCCGCGAGGCAGTCCATCGCCCCCACGACGTTCTCCGCGCGACGCGCGGCCGCCTGTCCCGTCACGTACTCGTAGCCGATGAACCGCGTGACCGCGCTCGGCCGCCGCGAGCCCTCGCGGATGTACGCCGACACCGCCCCCACGCGCGGGTCCGCGAGGTGCCGCGTCATGCGGCGCAGCGAGTCGGGCCGGTAGACGACGTCGGCGTCCATGATGAGGAGCGCCTCCATCCAGTCGTCCGCGAGCGCCCGCCGGATCCCGTGGTTGAGCGTGTGCGCCTTGCCCTGGCCGCCCTGCTCGCGCCGCAGGTGGACGATCTGCCCGGGGAACCGCTCGGCGACCGCGCCGACGACCGCGGGCGTGTCGTCGGTGCTCGCGTCGTCGATGACGAAGACGCGCAACCGGTCGGGCGGGTACTCGAGGGCCATGAGCCGCTCGAGCGACGCCGTGAGCACGGGCGCCTCGTTCCAGGCCGGGATCAGCACCACGACGCGCGGCAGGTAGGCACCCGCCCGGCGCAGGTGCGACCGCACCGCGTGGAACGGCACGATGCCGTACAGCACGATGCCCCCGACGACGGGGATGAGCGCCATGGCGACGCACGCCACGAGCAGCGCGACGAGCACGTCGCGCAGGATGTCGACCATCGGTCCTCCGGTCCGTCACGGGGCGGCCCGCCGCGTGCCGGACGTCTCTGCTGCGGATCGCGACGCCCCCTGCTGCACGCCCCTGCGGCCACGCTATCCAGGCCTGCGCCACCTCGCGTGCGCAGCGACGGCGCGTCGTCCGGACGGTGCGAGACCCCCGTAGCCTCGCGTCGTGCCCGATGCCGCGTTCACCGACCCCCGTCTCGCCGCGCTCTACGACCCGCTCGACCCCGACCGGTCCGACCTCGACGTGTACGCCGCGCTGGTCGACGAGCTCGGCGCCCGGACGGTGCTCGACGTGGGCTGCGGCACCGGCACGTTCGCGGTCCTGCTGGCCCGCCGGGGTGTGGACGTCGTGGGTGTCGACCCCGCGGTCGCGTCCCTGCACGTCGCGCGCGCGAAGCCGGACGCGGACCGCGTGCGCTGGGTGCACGGGGACGCGACGACGCTGCCGCCGCTCGCCGTGGACCTCGCGGTCATGACGGGGAACGTCGCGCAGGTCTTCGTCGCCGACGACGACTGGGCCGCGACGTTGTGCGGCCTGCACGCCGCGGTCCGCCCGGGCGGGCACCTGGTCCTGGAGACCCGGGTGCCGGCGCGCGAGGCGTGGCGCGACTGGGTGCGGGAGCGGACGTGGTCGCGCGACGACGTGCCCGGCGTGGGGGTCGTCGAGACGTGGACCGACCTGCTCGACGTCTCCCCCGGCCTCGTGACGTTCCGGTCCACGTACGCGTTCGCCGACGGGACGGTGCTGGCGTCGGACTCGACGCTGCGCTTCCGCGAGCACGACGAGGTGGTGGCCTCGCTCGCGGACGCGGGCTTCACGGTCCTCGAGGTGCGCGACGCGCCCGACCGCCCGGGACGCGAGTGGGTGTTCGTCGCGCGTCGCGACTGACCCGGTCGGGACGCGGCGGCTCAGGCCGCGAGCGCGACGACGGCCGCCACGACGGCGAGCAGCGGGATCGTGCCCTGGGACGCGGCCGCGCGCACCATCCGGCGGTCGGTGGCGACGAGGACCAGCGCCGCCGCGAGCATCGAGCCGCACGCGAGGAGCACGAGCGCGAGGCCCACGTCGTCCGGTCCGGTGGCCGCGACCAGGACGCCCGCGAAGGCCCCGACGGCGAGGAACAGGTTGTAGAAGCCCTGGTTGTACGCCCACGCGCGCACCGCGGGCACGTCCTCGGTCCGGGTGCGGAACCGCTGGTGGACCTCGGGACGGTCGAACCGCAGCGACTCGAGCACGAAGATGTAGACGTGCAGGAGGCCCGCGAGGGCGGCGAGGACCAGGGCGACGGTGAGCACGACGACAGTCTGTCGGTCCGGTCGCGCCGTGCGCCAGGCGGGCCCCGACGGGCGCGCGCCGGCTCCCGCTCGGTCGGCGTCGAGAGCCTCCGCGGGTCGACCTACCCTGGGGACGTGACCACGACCGCCGACGCGCCGCCGCGCGCGCTGCCCGCCGCCCGGTGGCAGGCGCTCGCGGCCGCGCACGCCGAGCGGGCCGACGCGTTCACGGCCGGCCACCGCGAGCGGCGCGCGCGCGGCGAGCGGCACGCGATCGAGGACTTCCTGTTCGAGTACTACCCGACCAAGCCCGCGACGCTGCGCCGGTGGCACCCCGGACCCGGTGTCGGGCTCGCGCCCGCGGACGACGTCCCCGCACCGCACGCGCAGTGGCGCTGGTACGCGGTGACCGACGACGGCGCGGTCGCGCTCGACGTCGACGCGTTCCTCGCCGACCGCGGCGACACCGTGCGGTTCGTCGCCGGGCTGCTGTCCGCCACGCTCGACCGGCCCGCGTTCACGGGCTGCTTCGGGCTGCACGAGTGGGCGATGGTCTACCGCGAGGGTGACGACGCGCACCGCCACCCGCTGCCGCTGCGGCTCGGCGGCGCGGGGACCGACGCGGTCGTCGAGTCGCACCGGATCCGCTGCTCGCACTTCGACGCGTTCCGCTTCTTCACGCCCGAGGCCGTCGCACGCAACGTCCTGCAGCCCACGCGCGAGCAGCAGGTCGCGCTCGAGCAGCCGGGCTGCCTGCACGCCGGCATGGACGTCTACAAGTGGGCGCTCAAGCTCGGGCCCGCCGTGCCCGGCGCGCTGCTGCTCGACTGCTTCGCCCTCGCGCGGCGCATCCGCACGCTCGACCTGCAGGCCTCCCCGTACGACGTGACGGCCTACGGGCTGCCGCCGGTCGCGATCGAGACGGTCGACGGCAAGGCCGAGTACGTCCGGCGTCAGCGCGAGCACGCAGCCGAGGGGAACGCGCTGCGGTCGCGGCTGCTCGACGTGTGCCGCACGCTCACGTCGACCGGGTGATATCCGGACGATCCGGACACACCACCCGGACATTCGTCTAGCGTCGTCTGGCGTGACGCACACGCCCGTCGGACCGCCCCGGCCGGACTCGCGGCGCCTCGCGTCCCTCGACGGACTGCGCGGCGTCGCCGCCCTGGTCGTCGTCGTCCACCACAGCTTCCTGACGTCCGCGGTCCTCCTCGGCCCGTACCTCAAGGACCCCGTGCGGTTCGACCCGTGGACGTGGCAGTGGTTCCTCACGGCGACGCCGCTGCACCTGCTGTGGGACGGCACCAGCGCCGTCTTCGTGTTCTTCGTGCTGTCCGGGCTCGTGCTCGCCCTCCCCGCCGCGTCGGGCGCGCCCGCCCGCTGGGACGTCTACTACGTGCGCCGGCTCCTGCGCCTCTACCTCCCCGTGTGGGGCTCGCTCGCGTTCGCGTGGGTCACGGCCGTCCTGGTCGACCGGCACCAGGGCGTCGGGTCGACGTGGTTGCAGCACCGCGAGTCGTGGTCGCCGTCCGGGGTGCCGCGCGACGCGCTCCTGCTGGGCGGCGTCGACGCGCTCAACGGGTCGCTCTGGACGCTCCAGTGGGAGGTCTGGTTCTCGCTGCTCCTGCCGGTGTACCTGCTGGTCGCGCGCCTGCTGCGCCGGTGGCTGCCCGCGGTCGCGGTCCTCCTGCTCGCCCTGGTCGGCGTGGGGTGGGTCGTGAACTCGCTCGGCCCCCTGCGGTACCTGCCCGTCTTCGGGCTCGGGGTCGTCATGGCGTTCGAGCGGGACCGCCTGCACCGGCTCGCGGCCGCGCTCGACGCACGCCGACACGGGTGGACGCTCGCGTACGCGGGTGTCGTGGTCGCCGTGAGCGCCTACTGGCTGATCTTCCTCGTCGCGACGCCGAGCGAGCTCGTCGCCGCGGTCGGGCACACGACCGGGGTCGCCGGCGCGACGCTCGCGGTGTTCTGCGCGTGGCACGGGCCGGTCCTCCGCCGCCTCCTCGAGTCCCCGCCCGTGCAGTGGCTCGGGACGCGCTCGTTCAGCCTCTACCTCGTGCAGGAGCCCGTGGTGACGGCTGTGGCGATCGCGTGGACCGCGACCGTCGGTCCCGGGCTGACGGTCGCCGTCGCGGTCCCCGTGTCGCTCGCGTGCGCGGCGCTGTTCTACGTCGTCGTCGAACGCCCGTCGCACCGGCTGTCGCAGCGCGCCGGGCGGGCGGTCGGACGGCGGCGGGCCCGCGTCCCCGCGCCGGAGCCCGCACCGACCGGGCCCACGCCCGCATCGACCGCCCCGGTGCCCGCACCGACCGGCGAGCGCCTGGGCACGTCCCGCTGACTCACCCCGCGTCGCGTGCCGGTCGCGGGTCACGCCGCCCGGGCCGCCACGTGGCGACGCGCCGCAGGAGCGTGGCGCGCCGCGGCAGGACCGTCAGCGCGTCCGCCGGCAGGCGGTGCAGCGCGGCCGCGTACTGGTCCGGGCCGAGCCGCGCCACGACCGACGTGCCCTCGTCGTTCGCCTCCAGCAGCGAGTCGCCGACGCCGCGCGCCCCCCACACGTCGGCGGTGTACACGTGCGGCACGACCGCACGGAACGCCGCCCACACGGCGTCGTCCACCGGCAGCCAGTCCACCGTGCGGTACCGGGTGTCGGCGGGCAGCCCCGCAGCGGCCCGGAGCACCGCCGACGCGGCGCTCGCCTCGGCCGTCCAGCTCCTCGCCTCGTCCTCGGGCAGGTCGAACGCGACCGCGACCGCGTCGGGCCGCACCGCGTCGAGCAGGGTCCCCAGGCCGGCCGCGCGCGAGGCGGGGCCGAGGGTCACGGCGAAGTCGACGCGCGGGGCGGCCGCGGCCACCGCGGACGGCGCGTGCACCTCGCACGCCACCGGCCGGTCGCCGTGCTCCACGTCGAGGACGCACCGCGCGCACGCGCCCACGACGGAGGCGGCGTGCAGCGCTCCCGGGTGCTCCGCCCACGCGTGGCGGCACTCCCCGCACACGGCCCGCGCGCGGGTCGCCCGTTCCTCGGTCGACGCCATGGACCACCGTCCTCCGGCCCGCGGCGGCCGCGCTGCCGGACCGCCAGCCTCATCATGGTCCCGGGGCGGGACGAAGGGGACGGTTCCGGCGGAACGACCACCCGACCGGCCCTGTGCGGGCGCGAACTCACCCGGCGGAGCGAGCGGACGCGGCCCACGGCACGTGGGCCCGGCCCGTGCCCGCGGCGCGGGCGTCGGGCGGCGTGTCGTCGGCGGGCACGCGCGGCATCGGGCGGTCAGCGTCCCTGCGCGGCCGGCACGTCGTCGCCGTACGTGACCCGGCCCGCGGAGTCGGCGGCCAGCAGCCACCGGATCGCGCGCGTCGCACCCGCGCCCGCGGCCGCGTCCACACGTCGCCGCACCCGGCCCGGGCGGGCCACGCCGAGGTCGTCGAGCGCCCAGCCGGGCAGGGACGCGACGGCGGCCCGTGCGAGCCCGACGTACCCCGCACGCATCGTCAGCGGGACGGGCGGCTCGTGCAGGAGGAAGTGGGCGGCGTCGCGCGCGGCGTCGCTCGGGCCGAGGACGGGACGGAAGTCCTCGATCGCGGCCGCCAGGTCCGCGACCGTCGTCGGCACGTCCGCGGCACCCAGCGCCCGCCCCACGACGGCGGCCTGCGCGACGTACGCGTCGGCGCCCCGCGCGTCGAGCGGGTGGCTGCCGTACCGGCGGTGCGCGCGCAGGAAGCTGTCGATCTCGGCGACGTGCACCCAGCGCAGCAGCTGCGGGTCGTCCGCGGCGTACGGCACACCGTCGGGGGTCGTCCCGCGGATCCGCCGGTGCACCGCGCGGACGCGCTCGACCGCGGCCTCTGCGTCGTGGGCCGTACCGAACACCGTGTCGGCGAGGAACGTGCTCGTGCGCGCGAGCCGCCCCCACGGGTCGCCCCGGTACCCGGAGTGGGCGCCGACGGCCGCCATCGCCGCGGGGTGGAGCGACTGCAGCAGCAGCGCGCGGATCCCGCCGACGAACATCGACGCGTCGCCGTGGACCGTCCGGATCGCGCTGCCCGTCGGGAACCACCGCGGCCCGGGCGTCCCGTGGATCCGGTCGCGCTGCTCGACCCCGTCGGGCCCGGCCACGCGCAGGAACAGGCGGGTGCCGACCTCGCGTCGGGCGGTGGCGACCCACCCCGAGGGCCGGAGCCGCGGTGCACGCGGCGCCGGCCGGTCGGTGCTGCGGTCGTCGGTCGTCGTCATGCGGCCGATCGTCTCCCGGCGTCCCCCGGTCCGCGAGCGCACGTTTCACCCGCCGAACCCGCCCGAACCGGTTGTTCCGGGACATCTCGGACGGGCAGGCTCGACGCATCGTGCCCGCGGCACCGACGCCGGCGGGCCGTCACGCCAGGGGGTCCGCATGCGTCGCCGTCCGCTCGTCCTGTCCACCGTCCTCGCGCTCGGCGCCGCGCTCGTGGCGACACCGGCGTCCGCACGCCCGCCGCAGCCGACCTGCGGGGAGACCCTGACCAGGAGCACGACCCTGCTCGCGGACCTCGTGTGCACGACCGGACCGGGCCTCCGCCTGGCCCCCGGGGTCACGCTCAACCTCGGCGGCCACGCGCTGCGCGGCCCCGGGACCGGGAACGGGGTCGAGGTCGCGTGGAGCGGGCCCGTGGTCGTGCGCAACGGCACGGTCGCCGGCTGGGGCAGCGGGATCGACACGTGGGCGGACGCCGACCCGGACGACCCCGGCGTGGAGTCGGGCCCGCTCACCGTCACGCGCGTGACCGTCCAGGACGCCCGCGTGGGCGTCGACGCGTCCGGCGAGTCGGGCACGGGCCGGTTCCGGAAGGCGACGACGATCGAGCGGTCGACGTTCCGCTCGCTCGACATCGCGGTCGAGGGCGGCTGGTTCGCGGAGGTGGACGTGCGTGCGTCGACCTTCAGCGACAACGGGTCCGGCATCTGGAGCGGCGGCGACGCGACGGTGTCCGACAGCACGTTCACGCGGAACGGTGCGGCCGTCCGAGCGTCCGAGGCGTCGCTGACGGTCACCCGCTCGACGTTCGTCGACAACGGGACGGGCGTCGGCCCGATGTACAACGGCTTCGCGACGGTCGGGTCCAGCCGGTTCGTCGGCAACGACGTCGGTGTGGACACGGCGAACGCGCTCGGCGGAGTGGTGCAGGGCTCGCACTTCACGTCGAACGGCCTCGGCGTGGGCGTGGGTCGGCTCGACGTGCACGTCGAGGGCAACGTCCTGCGGGGCAACGGCGTCGGGATCGGGACGCGACCCGCCGACCTGGAGGTCTACGACGCGACGATCCTGAACAACACGCTGCGCCTCAACGGGGACGGCATCGTGATCGAGAACGGCGACGAGTCGGTGCAGGTGGGCGGGAACGACGTCCGGCGCAGCACCGGCAAGGGGATCTGGACGCCCGGCGTCACGGACCTCGGTGGGAACGTCGCGCGCGGCAACGGCACCGAGCCGCAGTGCGTCGGGGTGGTCTGCACGACGTCCTGACGGCGACGACGGGGAGCCGGTGCGGCGGCGGGCTCACGGGCGCCGCGCACCGGCCCGCCGACCCCGCCGGCGGCCACCGTCGCCGTCCGGGTCAGTCGCGCGCGTACCGCCGGACGAACGCCGCGAGAATCCGGGGCGGCGCCCACACGTCGGCGCCGCGGACCCCCGCGAGCACGGCGTCGGCCTCGTCGGGCCGGAAGTAGCCGTACTCCCGGTAGACGCGGATGCGGGTCGAGATGCCGTCGACGTCGAGCTCGGGGTGGAACTGAGTCGCGTAGAGGTTCGTGCGGACGCGGAACATCTGCACGGGGCACGCCGGGGACGACGCGAGCAGCGTCGCGGTGGGCGGCAGCACGCGGCACGCCTCCTTGTGCCCGACGAACGCGTCGAACGTGTCCGGCACGTCGGCGAGCAGCGGGTCGGCGCGCCCGTCGGGCGTGAGCGTGACGCGCACCGCCGAGATCGGCTCGGCGTGCACGCGGTCGATCACACCGCCCTGGTGCACGCCGAGCGTCCCGACGCCGTAGCAGGCGCCCAGGAACGGCAGGTCACGGTCGACGACCTCGTCGAGCAGGGCGGACACCTCCGTCTCGACGCGCACCTGGACCGCGGACTTCTGGTCCTGCGGGGTGCTCGCGTCGAAGGGGCTGCCGCCGACGAGGATGCCGGACACCGCGTCGAGGTCGAGGTCCGGCAGCGGGCCGGCCTCCATGCGGACCCGGACGAGCTCCTCGGGTCGGAGGCCGCCGTAGGCGAGCATCGCCGCGTACTCCGCGTCGGCGGCGACGTCCTGCGACCGGGACGCGAGCAGGACGAACGGCTTCATGCGTCGAGCGTGCCACCGGCGTTCCGCGGCTTCTCGCCGGGCACGATTCACCCGGGCGAAGAAGGGGCATACCGGACATGCCGGGCCGCCGTCGCCGCCAGACTGGCGCCGACAGCCCCGCCTCGCCGGGGTGCCGCGTCCACAGGGGGATCCGTCATGCGTCTGCCGTCCGTGCTGTCCTGTCTCGTCCTCGCAGCGGGTGGTGCGCTCGTCGCCACGCCGTCGCTCGCCGCCACGCCCGTCCCGGGCTGCGGTGCGGTGCTCACCACCGACTCGGTGCTGACCGCCGACCTCACGTGTCCCGCGGGTGCGGGCGGGCTCGAGCTGGCCGAGGGGGTCACGCTCGACCTCGGCGGCCACACGCTGCGCGGCCCCGGCTCGGGCGTCGGCGTGCTGGTCCAGGTGCTCGGCGACGCGGGCGTCCACGACGGCACGATCGCCGGCTGGAGCACGGGGATCCGCAACGACGAGCCCGAGTTCGAGATCGACGGCGTCGTCACGATCGCCGACGTCACCTTCACCGAGAACGGCACGGGCGTCGACCCGTCCGGCCGCTGGGGCGCGTCCGGCAAGACGTACGAGGTGAGCGACTCGGTCTTCACCGCCAACTCCGACGGCATCGGGGCGTTCTACGGGTTCGCGCACGTCGTGCGGTCGGTGTTCACCGGCAACGGCACGGCGGTCAACCTCATCACGGCGGGCGTCGCGATCGAGGACTCGCGCATCGAGAACAACTCGACGGGCCTGCACTGCGACGAGTCCGGCTGCTCCGTCGAGCGGTCGACGCTCGCGGACAACGGCGTCGCGGTCGACGCCCGCTTCTTCGGCGCGGACATCGTCGACTCCGTCGTCGAGCGCAACGAGGTGGGGCTCGCGTCCTTCTCGGTGTGGGGCGTCAACCACGTGAGCGGCACCGAGTTCCTCGACAACGGCACGGCGATCGATCTGCAGTCCAGCTCGGCCGAGATCGTCGACAACGTGTTCCGCGGGAACGGCCTGGGCTTCCGCACCGACGGCTCCGACCCGACCTGGTTCCCCGAGACGCTGCTGCGCGGGAACCTGTTCGAGCGGAACGACGACGCGATCTTCTTCGACGAGATCGAGGGCGGTCCGAATACCCGGCTCACGAAGAACACCGCGAACTACAACCGGGGCTGGGGCATCCACGCGCCCGGCGTGGTCGACGGCGGCAAGAACAAGGCCAAGGGCAACGGCAACCAGCCGCAGTGCGTGGGCGTCGTCTGCAAGGGCTCGAAGCCGCAGTCGTGACGTGACGCCCGGGCCGGTGCGGGACCGTCCCCGTGCCGGCCCGGGCGACCTGACCCCGACCGCCACGGGCGCCACGGGGGCACGCGACCGCCCGTGCGCGTGGGAGCATCGACCGCGATGAGCACCGCGACCCTCGCCGAGCGGATCCCCGCCGACCCGACCGACGCCGACGCGCTGTACGAGGCGTTCACGGGGTGGGCCGCCGACCGCGGGCTCGCCCTGTACCCGCATCAGGAGGAGGCGCTCCTCGAGCTCGTCACGGGCGCGCACGTGATCCTGTCGACGCCGACGGGCTCGGGGAAGTCCCTCGTCGCGACCGCCGCGCACTTCGTCGCGCTGGCCCAGGGCCGTCGCACGTACTACACGGCACCGCTCAAGGCGCTGGTCAGCGAGAAGTTCTTCGCGCTGGTCGAGGCGTTCGGCTCGCAGAACGTCGGCATGATGACGGGCGACTCGGCGGTCAACCCGACGGCGCCGATCATCTGCTGCACCGCCGAGATCCTCGCGAACCTCGCGCTGCGCGACGGCGAGGACGCCGACGTCGGCCAGGTCGTCATGGACGAGTTCCACTTCTACGCCGACCCGCAGCGCGGCTGGGCGTGGCAGGTGCCGCTGCTCGAGCTGCCGCGCACGCAGTTCCTGCTGATGTCGGCGACGCTCGGCGACGTCACGTTCTTCCGCGACGACCTGCACCGCCGCACGGGCCTCGACGTGGCCGTCGTCGCGAACGCGCAGCGCCCGGTCCCGCTGACGTTCACGTACGCGGTCGAGCCGCTGCACGAGCTGCTCGACGAGCTCGTGACGACGCGCCGCTCCCCCGTCTACGTCGTGCACTTCACGCAGAAGGAGGCCGTCGAGCGCGCGCAGTCGCTGCTGTCGACGACGCTCGCGAGCCGCGAGCAGCGGGACGCGATCGCCGCGGAGCTCGGCGCGTTCCGGTTCGGGCCCGGCTTCGGCCGGACGCTGTCGCGCCTGCTGCGGCACGGCGTCGGCGTGCACCACGCGGGCATGCTGCCGAAGTACCGCCGGGTCGTGGAGCGGCTCACCCAGAAGGGCCTGCTGCCCGTCGTGTGCGGCACGGACACGCTCGGCGTCGGCATCAACGTGCCCATCCGGACCGTGCTGCTCACGAGCCTCGTGAAGTACGACGGCGTGCGCATGCGGCACCTGTCGGCGCGCGAGTTCCACCAGATCGCCGGGCGCGCGGGCCGTGCCGGGTTCGACACCGTCGGCGAGGTCATCGTGCTCGCGCCCGAGCACGTCATCGAGAACCGTCGGGCGCTGGAGAAGGCGGGCGACGACCCGCGCAAGCTCAAGAAGATCGTCCGCAAGCAGGCGCCCGCCGGTCACGTGAACTGGACCGACAAGACGTTCGAGCGCCTGCGCGACGCGCCGCCCGAGCCGCTGACGTCGTCGTTCGCCGTGTCGCACGCCATGGTCCTGCACGTGCTGGCCCGCGCCGGCGACCCGGTCGCGCACATGACGCGTCTGCTCACCGACAACCACGAGCCGGAGTCCGCGCGCGGCCGGCACGTGCGCCGCGCGATCGCCGTCTACCGGTCGCTGCGTGCGTCGGGCGTGGTCGAGCGGCCGTGGGTCGAGGACCGGTCGGCGCCCCACGGCCGCCGCCGCGCGGTCCGTCTGACGCAGGACCTGCCCGCGAACTTCGCGCTCAACCAGGCGCTGTCGCCGTTCGCGTACGCCGCGCTCGACCTGCTCGACCGCGACGACCCGGCGTACGCGCACGACGTGGTCTCGGTCCTCGAGGCGACGCTCGACGACCCGCGCCAGGTGCTCGCGGCGCAGGAGAACCGCGCCCGCGGCGAGGCCGTCGCCGCGATGAAGGCCGACGGCCTCGACTACGACGAGCGCATGGCGCTGCTCGAGGACGTCACGTACCCGAAGCCGCTCGCGGAGCTGCTGGAGGCCGCGTTCACGACCTACCGGCAGACCAACCCGTGGGTCGCCGACCTCGCGCTGTCGCCCAAGTCGGTCGTGCGCGAGATGCACGAGAAGGCGATGACGTTCGCCGAGTACGTGTCGCACTACCAGCTCGACCGCACGGAGGGCGTGCTGCTGCGCTACCTCGCCGACGCGTACCGCGCGCTGCGCCAGACGGTCCCCGAGGACGCCCGCACCGAGGAGCTGTGGGAGATCGTCGAGTGGCTCGGCGACCTGGTCCGCCGCACGGACTCGAGCCTGCTCGACGAGTGGGAGCGCCTGTCGAACCCGCTCGACGAGCCCGGCGCCGACGCGCCCGGCGGCACCGACGACGACACCCCCGAGCCGATCACCGCCAACCCGCGGGTCTTCCGCGCGCTGGTCCGCGGCGCGCTGTTCCGCCGCGTCGAGCTGCTCGCCCGGGAGGCGTACGACCCGCTCGCCGCGCTCGGGGACCGCGACGACGAGGGCACGCCGTGGACGTCGGACCGCTGGGCCGAGGCGCTCGACCCGTTCTACGACGACCACGACGAGGTCCTCACCGGGCCGGCGGCACGCGGACCGGCGCTCTTCCAGGTGACGGCGACCCCGACGACGTGGCAGGTCCGGCAGCTGCTCGACGACCCCGAGGGCGACCACGACTGGCGGGTCGACGCCGTCGTCGACCTGGCGGGCTCGGACGAGACGGGCGAGGTGCAGCTCCGCGTGACGGCCGTCGGGCCGCTCTGACGGACCCCGCGCACGGGCCTCCCGCTGGCCGTCGGCGGCGGTGAGGCGAGGCTCAGTGAGGTAAGGCTCGACTGTGTTTCCGCAGGTCAGGCCAGCCTTTCCTGCGATGACAAGGCCCGGCGACGTGCCTACGGTGGACGCATGAGCGTCCTGTCGACCCACCTCGTCGGACCGCGTCGCTCCCCCGCCGGGAGCCCTGTCGAGCCGTCCGCACCGGCCCCCGAGCCCCTGAGCGCCGGCCGCCTCAACCGGCTCCGCGCCGCCGTCCTCGGCGCGAACGACGGCATCGTGTCCGTCGCCGCGATGGTCGTCGGCGTCGCCGGCGCCGCACCCGCCCGGTCCGCGGTCGTCACCGCGGGCATCGCAGGCCTGGTCGCCGGGGCGCTCTCCATGGCCGCGGGCGAGTACGTCTCCGTCTCGTCGCAGCGCGACGCCGAGCGCGCGGGCATCGCGACGGGCGCCCTCGACGACGACACCGAGCTCACCGACCCGTGGCACGCCGCCGGGGCGTCGCTCGTCGCGTTCCTCGTCGGCGGGCTCGTCCCCGTCCTCGCGGTGCTGCTCGTCCCGACCGCCGGTGCGCGCGTGCCGGTCGTCGCTGCGGCCGTGATCGTCGCGCTCGTCGTGACCGGCGCGCTGAGCGCCCGGGCCGGCAGCGCACCCGTCCGCCGGGCCGTGCTGCGCAACGTGATCGGGGGCGGTCTCGCGATGGCCGTCACCTACGGCGTCGGCAGCGTCGTCGGGCTCGCGCTCTGACGCCGGCGGGTGGCGCGCGGCGACGCCGGCGTCAGGCGCCGTAGGCCGCGAACGGGCGGTCCGTGGGGACGATCTCCTTGCCGAGCGGCAGCAGCGACACCGGGATCATCTTGAGGTTCGCGATGCCCATCGGGATGCCGATGATCGACACGAACAGCGGGATCGCCGTGACGACGTGGCCGATCGCGAGCCAGATCCCCGCGACGACGACCCAGATGACGTTGCCGATCGTCGACCACGCGCCCGCGGTCCGCTTGTCGACGACCGTGCGCCCGAACGGCCACAGCGCGTACCCGGCGATGCGGAACGACGCGATCCCGAACGGGATCGTGACGATGAGCAGGCAGCACAGCACGCCCGCGGCGACGTAGCCGAGCGCGAGCCAGAATCCCGCGAAGACGAGCCAGATGACGTTGAGCAGGGTGTTCACGCCCCCAGCCTCGCACCTCGCGAGACCCGCGTGACGGCCCGGACGGCCCGCCCGGTGCGTGCGTGCGCGTCCTAGGCTGGCGCCCGTGGCCAAGAAGGACGCGAAGCACGCCCCGACCGGCACCCCCGCGCTCGTCGCGCTCGCCGCGGCTGGGGTGCCGCACACCGCGCATCCCTACGATCACGACCCCGCGAGCGACGTCGGGTACGGGCTCGAGGCCGCGCAGGTCCTCGGGGTCCCCGCGGAGCAGGTCTTCAAGACGCTCATGACGAGCGTCGACGGCCGCCTCACGGTCGCGGTCGTGCCGGTCACCGGGAAGCTCGACCTCAAGGCGCTCGCGCACGCGGCCGGCGGCAAGAAGGCGGCGATGGCGGCGAAGCCGGACGCCGAGCGCGCGACCGGCTACGTCGTCGGCGGCATCTCGCCGCTCGGCCAGAAGACCGCGCACCCGACCGTCGTCGACGAGACGGTGTGGCTGTTCGACACCGTGTTCGTCTCGGGCGGTCGCCGCGGCCTCGACGTCGAGCTCGCGCCCGACGACCTCGTCCGGCTCACGTCCGCGACCGTCGCCGACATCGCGCGCGGCTGACCGCGGGCCGCGCGGTACCGTCTGACGCCGTGACCGAGACCGCGTCCGGCGCCGACGACGAGCGCACCTTGCTGGCCGACCGCCTCGCCGCCGTGCGCGCGCGCGTCGCGGCGGCCTGCGCCGCGGCCGGACGTGACCCGCGGTCCGTGCGGGTGCTGCTCGCCACGAAGACGGTCGACGCCGCGCGCGTGCGTGCCGCGCTGGCCGCCGACGCGTCGGCGGTCGAGGCGGACCCGTCGCTCGCCCCGGTCCTGATCGGCGAGAACCGCGTGCAGGAGCTCGTCGCGAAGGGGCCGGACCTGGCCGACCTGGCGCCCGTGACGCACCTCATCGGCCCGCTCCAGTCGAACAAGGTGAACGCCGCCCTGCGCTGGGTGTCGTGCGTCGAGTCGGTCGAGTCGATCGCGCTCGCGCGGCGCCTGTCGGAGCGCTGCACCGACCGGGCCGTCCCGCTCGACGTCCTGGTGCAGGTCAACGTCTCGGGCGAGCCGACCAAGCACGGCGTGCCGCACGAAGCGGCGACCGACCTCGCGATCGCGGTCGCGGCCCTCCCCGGCCTGCGCCTCGCGGGGTTCATGACCGTGGGGCTCCGGTCGCCCGACCCTGTGGCGGTGGGCGCGGGGTACGCGGCTCTGGCCGCCCTGCGCGACGACGTCGTCGCGTCCGGCGCCCCGGGGACCGCGCAGGCGCGCGGGCTGTCGATGGGCATGAGCGGGGACCTGGAGATCGCCGTCCGGCACGGCGCGACGCTCGTCCGCGTGGGCTCGGCGGTGTTCGGCGCCCGTCCGCCGCTCTGACGCACCGGCTCACCAGTGCGGCAGCGTCGTGCGCGACGTCGGGCCTCGTGGCCCACGTACCGCCGTCAGCGGGCTGCGCCTGCCAGCGGGCGGCGCACGTCAGCGGGCTGCGCCCGCCTCGGCGCGCCGGCTCGCGGTTCGGTCGGTGCGTGCGGGATGTCCGCCGCGCAGCAGCACCTCCTGGGCCGTGCGCAGCTCCGCGCGGGCGCTGCGGTGCAGGCGCGTGTGCAGCTCGCGCTGGTGCAGCACGTGCATCCGGCGCAGGTCGCGCTCGAGCAGCGTCACGATCGTCCCCTCCCTCACCCGGTCGCCGTTCAGGAGGCGCCACGCGTGCGTCAGATACGTCGCGGCGGCGTGACGCAGGTCGCACGTCCAGGTGACGACGCGGGGCACCGGCAGGCGCGTCGCGCTCCCCGTGGTCGCGCGTCGGCCGTGCCAGTGCCGTCCGAGCCTCGCGCAGCCGGTCCGGTCGGTCGTGTCGTGCGTGACGCTCGACCGCCGCGGCTGACGCGAGGATGGGGCCATGTCCCCCGACACCCGCCGCCCCCGCTGGGTCTACGGCACCGGCGACGAGCCCGACGCCCGGTTCTCGCTCGCCAACGAGCGCACCTTCCTCGCCTGGGTCCGCACCTCGCTCGCCCTCCTCGCCGGCGGGGTCGCCCTCGAGGCGCTCGACCTGCCCGTCGAGCCGCGCCTCCGGCTCGCCGCCGCGACCCTGCTCGTCGTGCTCGGTGCGGCCGCTCCTCTGCTCGCGTGGCTGGGGTGGGCGCGTGCCGAGCGGGCGATGCGCCGCGGCGACCCCCTGCCGCCCCCTGTCGGGTTCCTCGCGCTCGTCGTCGGGGTGCTCGTCGCGGGCGTGCTCGTCCTGCTCGGGCTGCTGCTGTCGTGACCGTCGAGGACGTGGGGCTCGCGGCCGAGCGGACGCGGCTCGCGTGGCGGCGCACCGCGCTCGGGCTCGCTGCGGGCGGCGTGGCCGGTGGGCGGCTGCTGCAGGACGTCGTCGGACCCGTCGCCTGGGTGCTGGGGCTCGCGGGCCTGGTGGGCGCCGGTCTGGTGCTCCTGGCCGCCGGCCGCCGCCGGGGCTGGCTGCTCGCGACCAGCCGCGGTGAGCGGCCCGGCGGTCAGCTCGTGGGCGTGTGCGCCGTCGGCGTCACGCTGCTCGGCGTCGCCGCGCTGGTGGTCGTCCTGGCGCACGGGACCACCTGACGCCTCGCGGCCGTCGCGGGCCCGCCGCCGGACCGCGTGCGCGCGCGACGGGACGACCGGCGACTCCGGACCCCCGGGTCAGGGCACGCGCGCCGTCCACGCGGGGTCGGCGAACTTGGTGCGCGCGAGCTCCCGCGCCCGCGCGAGCTCGTCGGGCCGCAGCTCCCCCGCGCGCGTGGCGTAGTGCGCCTCGAAGTGCGCCCGGAACGCCGCGATCACCGCCTCGCGCGGCAGGTGCGTCTGCGAGCGCACCGGGTCGACGCGCTTGTTGGCGCTCCGCGTGCCCTTGTCGGACAGCTTCTCGCGCCCGATCCGCAGGACCTCGAGCATCTTCGCGGCGTCGATGTCGTACGACATCGTCACGTGGTGCAGCACCGCGCCGCCGACGACCCGCTTCTGGGCCGAGCCCGCGATCTTCCCCGCAGGCGACGAGATGTCGTTGAGCCCGCTGAGCTCCGCGCGCACGCCCACGTCGGCGAGCGCACCCAGCACCCACTGGTTGAGGAACGCGTACGACTCCTCGAAGCTCATGCCGTCCACGAGCGACGCGGGCACGACCAGCGAGAACGTGATGCAGTTCCCCGCCTCCATGAACATCGCGCCGCCACCGGAGACGCGGCGCACCACCGTGATCCCGTACCGCTCGACCGCCTCGAGGTCGACCTCGTTGCGCAGCGACTGGAACGACCCGATGATCACCGCCGGCTCGACCCACTCCCAGAACCGCAGCGTCGGCCCCCGCCGGCCCGCCGCGAGCTCCTCGGTGAGCACCTGGTCGAGCGCCGTGTGGACCGCGGGCGGCAGCGGGCCGGGGTGCAGGACCTCGAACGTGTGGTCCGCCCAGGCCGTCGACAGCCCGAGCGCGCGGCGCACCGCGACCGCCACGGCGCGCGCGTCGAAGCCGACCATGACCGGCGGCTGCGAGAGGCGGCCCTCCGCGTGCGCCGTCGCGAGCGCGTCGTCCACCACGGCCGCCAACCGCGACGTCGGGGCGTCCGCGGGCTGGCCGTCGAGCGCGGACCGCACGACGTCGAGCGCCTCGTCGGGCTCGAGGAAGAAGTCGCCGCTCACGCTCGTGCCGCTCAGGACGCCGTCGACCACGTCGACGTCGACCACCACGAGCTTGCCGCCCGGAACCTTGTACTCGCCGTGCACGCCCCCACCCTAGGCGGACTGCGCGTCAGCCCAGGGCGAGCACCGCCTCCTGCGCGCGGTGCTGGACCATCGTGTCGAGCGACTCCGGGTCGCCCAGCGTGTCGAGCGCGGCCTGCGCGTCCGCGTCCGCGAGCGCCGAGGCCGTCCACGTCACGATCGCGTTCCCGACCAGGAGGTGGCCGCGGTACGCCGGCACCTCGTCGCCCTCGGCGGCGTGCACCACCGGCTGCACGATCGACGGGTACACCCCCTGCCCCTCGATCGCCGCGTCGGCGGTCCAGGTCGCACCGTCGACGCCGGGGTTGACCTGGGAGTAGGTGGGGCACGCGTCGACGGTCGTGACGAGCTGCGCGAACGCCTGGCGGGCCGACGCCGGGTCGGGCAGCACCGTCACCTGCTGGACGAACGTCATCGCGTCGTTCGCCCAGATGCGTCCGCCGTAGGCGGGAGGTGGCGCGGCGACCACGGTCACGGCGGTCGTGCACGACGCGGGGTCGACGCTCGAGCCCTCGGGCAGCCCCCAGACCATCTCCCCCGTGTCGGTCCGGTCGATGCCGTCGCGCGCGGCCGGCACGTCGGTCTCGAGGTCCGTGTCCGTGACGAACAGGGAGCCGAGGGTCGTCGCGTCGAACACGGCCTCGTCCGCGGGGGGCACGACGCTCACGGTGGGCGTCGGCGTGGGAGACGAGCTCGTCGTGGTGCTGTCGGCCGAGGGGGTCGGCACGGGTGCGGCGGTCGCCCACGGACGGACGACGAGCAGCACCACCACGACGACGACCGCGACGACGAGGAGCCACCACCAGCCGCGCGCGCGGTGCTCCCGCGGCGGCTCCCACGTCGACCCGTCGGGCGGGCCGCCGTCGGGCGCGGTCCCGTCCGCCTGCGGCTGCGTGCCCGCCACGTCGTCGCTCCTCCCGACGGGCCGGTCCAGGTCAGCGCACCCGTCAGCACCGACCCTAGGTCCCGGCCGGGCAGCCGGGAGGGCGAAATCTCAGCGCGGCGCGACGCCGCGTGCGTGCAGGCCCCAGATGGTCGAGTCGGTGAGCGCCTCCCACGACGCCTCGAGCAGGTTCGGGCCGACGCCGACCGTGCTCCACGACCGCTGGCCGTCGCTCGTCTCGATGAGGACGCGCGTCACCGCGTCGGTGCCGTGCATGGAGTCGAGGATGCGCACCTTGAAGTCGATGAGCTCGAACGTCTCGACCTCCGGGTAGACGCGCACGAGCGCCTGCCGCAGCGCGTGGTCGAGCGCGTTGACGGGGCCGTTGCCCTCACCGGTGCTGACGATCCGCTCGCCGCCGGCGTGCAGCTTGACGGTCGCCTCGGCCGTCGCGAGCGTGCCGCGGCCCCCGACCCGCTCGACGATCGTGCGCCACGACTCGACGCGGAAGTACTGCGGGCGTGCGCCGTGCACCTCCTCGACGAGCAGCAGCTCGAACGACGCGTCCGCGGCCTCGTACGTGTACCCGCGGGCCTCGGCGTCCTTGACGCGGTCCGTGATGCGGCCGAGCACCTCGGGCTGCCCGGACAGGTCGAAGCCGAGCTCGCGGCCCTTGAGCTCGATCGACGCGCGGCCCGCCATGTCGGACACGAGCATCCGCATGTCGTTGCCGACCTGCATCGGGTCGATGTGCTGGTAGAGGTCGGGGTCGACGCGGATCGCCGAGGCGTGCAGCCCGGCCTTGTGCGCGAACGCGCTCGCCCCGACGTACGGCTGCCGCGCGAACGGCGAGATGTTGGTGATCTCGGCGATCGCGTGCGCGATGCGCGTGAGCTCGGGCAGGCCGCCCGGGGCGTCGTCGGCGCGACGCAGCACCGGCAGGCCGTACTTGAGCTCGAGGTTCGCGACGACCGAGAGCAGGTCCGCGTTGCCCGTGCGCTCGCCGTACCCGTTGACGCAGCCCTGCACGTGCGCGCACCCGGCCTCCACGGCCGCGAGCGTGTTCGCGACCGCGCAGCCCGAGTCGTTGTGCGCGTGCATCCCGAGTACCGCGTCCGGGCCGACGGCCTCGCGGATCTCGTGCACGATCTGCGTGACCCAGGCCGGGATCATGCCGCCGTTGGTGTCGCACAGCGCGACGACCTCGGCCCCCGCCTCGAACGCCGCCAGCACTGCGGCCCGCGAGTACGCCGGGTCGAACCGGTAGCCGTCGAAGAAGTGCTCCGCGTCGACGACGGCGCGCCGCCCCTCCCGCACGAGGAGCTGCACCGTGTCCGCGATCATGGCGAGGTTCTCCTCGCCCGTCGTGCGCAGCGCGCGCTCGGCGTGCCGCAGGTCGCTCTTCGCGACGAGCGTCACGACCGGCGCCTCCGAGTCGAGCAGCGCGCGCACCTGCGGGTCGTCGACGGCCCGCGTCCCCGCCTTGCGCGTCGACCCGAACGCCGCGAGCTCGGCGTTCTTGAGGTCGAGCTCCTTCGCCGCGCGCTTGAAGAACTCCGTGTCCTTCGGCACCGCGCCCGGCCAGCCGCCCTCGATGAAGCCCACCCCCAGCTCGTCGAGCAGCGGCGCGATCGCGAGCTTGTCCGCGACCGAGAGGTTCATGCCCTCCTGCTGGGCGCCGTCGCGCAACGTCGTGTCGTAGACCTCGAACGACAGGGCCGTGGGCTGGGGTGCTGCGGTCACGGTCGGCTCTCCTCGGTGCGGGGACGGGCGTCCCGGCGGCGTCCTGACGCTACCTGCGGGTGGCGGCG
>NZ_JAHKSJ010000023.1:0-35445 GCF_019024305.1 Cellulomonas algicola
CTGCTGGGCGCCGTCGCGCAACGTCGTGTCGTAGACCTCGAACGACAGGGCCGTGGGCTGGGGTGCTGCGGTCACGGTCGGCTCTCCTCGGTGCGGGGACGGGCGTCCCGGCGGCGTCCTGACGCTACCTGCGGGTGGCGGCGCCCGGTGCCGTCGCCCGCGCGGGTCCGGTCCGTCGTGCGACGGCCTGCGGACCCGCGCGGGTGGCGGCGTCCCGTCGACCCCGGCCCCGCGGTGGTGGGCGGTGACGTGGTCGGCGTGCGGCCGGGCGGGGGTGGTGCCCGACCAACAAAAAGACCCCCCGAGAACGGGAGGTCTGCGCGTCAGCGGTGTCTGCTGACGCGCTACTCGATAATGAGCGTGAAGATGGTCACGGCCTCATCGTGGCACACGTCACGGTGAGTGGTCACTCGTTCCACCCAATGGACAGCCGGGCGGTGCACCGCAGGTGAGGGGGCACAGCCCGCGCGCGACGAGCTGCGAGGAGACCCATGTCCGACCCGAACGCACCCGTGCCCCAGCCGCCCGAGCGGCAGTCGACGCGGCCCGCCGCGCAGCCGTCGGCGCCGACGCAGCCGTACGCCCAGCCCGTCGCGCAACCCGTGGCTCAGCCGGTCGCGCAGCCCGTGGCGCAGCCGGTCGCGCAGCCGCCCGTCGTCCAGCCGGCGGTCGTGCAGCCCGCCGTGGCCGCACCGGCCGCGCAGCCGCTCTACCCGGCGGGCACCCCCGTCGCCGCCGTCCCCGTCACCCCGGTCCGGCCCGGGCTCGACGCGGGCCGGTACTGGGCGGGCGTCGGCGCGACCGCGCTCGTCGCCGCGCTCGTGGCGGTCGCCGGCGTGCTCGTCCTGCAGGAGATCCTCGGCATCGACCTGGTCGTCCAGGACCTCTTCGGCACGGACTCGCCCATGACGTCGCTCGTCGTCGGTGCCGTGGTCGCCGCCCTCGTCGCGGGCGCGCTGCTCCACGTCCTGGTGCTCACCACGCCGCGGCCCCGGTCGTTCTTCGGCTGGATCGTCGGCCTGGTCACGCTCGTCGCCGCGCTGCTGCCGCTGACGTGGACCGACGACGCGACCTCGGCGGTCGCGACCGGCATCGTGCACCTCGTCATCGGGATCGCGATCTGGTCGCTGCTGTCGGGCGTCCTCACCTGGACCCGTCGACCGGTCCCGCGGGTCTGACGGAACGGACGCTCACCCGGGGGCCCGACGGGCGCGGCCTCGGACGGACGACCGCGGCCCTGCTGGCACGATGTGGGGATGGACGAGGCACCGGTGCTGGCCGACCTGCGCGCCGCGCGCGACAACCTGAGCGCGCGCGGCGAGGAGGCCGCGGCCGCCGCGCTCGGGCACGTCATCGGCGGCGCGGAGCACGCCGAGTACAAGGAGGGCTGGCCGTGGTCGGACGCGCAGGTCCGGTCGCTGGCCGAGCTCACCGCACGCAGGCTCTCCGACGAGGCGGACCTCTACGCGACGGCGGGCGACGCAGCGCGCGCCGAGGCCTCGAGACGCGGCGCCGCGGCGCTCGAGGCGTACAGGCCGATCAGGCACGAGGGCGGGACCTGATCGCGGTCCCGCCCTCGTCGCCGTCGCGGTCCGGGGGACGCGGTCAGACCAGGCGGTGCAACCAGCCGTGACGGTCGGTCGCGCGGCCGTACTGGATGTCGGTGAGCTCGGCGCGGATGCGGCCCGTGACGGGACCCGTGCCGCCGTCGCCGACCGTGAGGTCGAAGTCGTCGCTCGCGAGGCGCCCGATCGGCGTGACGACCGCGGCGGTGCCGCACGCGAACACCTCGGAGACCGAGCCGTCCTGGATGCCCGCGCGGAGCTCCGCGAGCGGGATGGGCCGCTCGTTGACCTCGTGCCCGGCGTCGGACAGGAGCTGGAGGATCGAGCCGCGCGTCACGCCCTCGAGGATCGAGCCCGAGACCGGCGGCGTCGACGCGCTGCCGTCGGCGCCGATCACGACGATGTTCATGCCGCCGAGCTCCTCGAGCAGCGTGTTCGTCGTCGCGTCGAGGAAGCAGACCTGCTCGCAACCCTTGGCGTACGCGTTCTGCTGCGGCAGGAGGCTCGCGGCGTAGTTGCCGCCGCACTTGGCCGCCCCGGTGCCGCCCGCGCCGGCGCGGTGGTACTCGGTGTCGACCCAGATCGACACGGGCTTGAGGCCGCCCGAGAAGTACGGGCCGACCGGCGACGCGATGACCAGGTACTCGGCCTCGAGCGACGGGCGCACGCCGAGGAAGCTCTCCGAGGCGTACATGAACGGCCGCAGGTACAGGCTGGTCTCCTCGCCCGTCGGCACCCAGTCGCGGTCCGTCTGGACGAGCGCCGTGATCGAGCCGAGGAAGTCGGCCTCCGACAGCGGCGGCAGCGCGAGGCGCTGGGCGGAGCGCGCGAACCGCGCGGCGTTGGCCTGCGGGCGGAACGTCCAGACGGAGCCGTCGGCGTGCTGGTACGCCTTGAGGCCCTCGAAGATCTCCTGCGCGTAGTGCAGGACGGCGGTCGCGGGGTCGAGCTGCAGCGGGCCGTACTTCTCGACGCGGCGGTCGTGCCAGCCCTCGCCGTCCCGGTAGGAGATGCGCGCCATGTGCTCGGTGAAGACCGTGCCGAACTTCGGCGACTCCAGCGCCGCGGCGCGGGTGGTCTCGTCGACGGGGGTGTCCGTCAGCCGGATCTCGAACTGGTCGGCGGACGTGGGTGCTGCGAGGGTGCTCATGTCGGGGGGCCTTTCACCAGGGTCGTTGATGACGGTACCGGTGAGGACGGCCGGGTGGACAGGTCGCGCCAGGACCGCAGGTCGACGACGGGTCGACCGTGCGCGCGGCGGCGCGGGGAGCGGACGTCAGCCGGCGACGCGCGCGGCGAGGTCCTTGCCCACCTCGGCCGTCGACCGTACTCGGTCCGCCGAGCCGCGCTCGACCAGGTCGGCGGCGACGGCGGCCTCGACGCGGCGCGCCGCGTCGGTCTGGCCCAGGTGGTCGAGCAGGAGCGCGACCGACAGCACGGTGGCGGTCGGGTCGGCCTTGCCCTGGCCTGCGATGTCGGGCGCGGAGCCGTGCACGGGCTCGAACATGCTCGGCGCCGTGCGGTCCGGGTTGATGTTCGCCGACGCGGCCAGGCCGATGCCGCCGGTGATCGCCGCGGCGAGGTCCGTGAGGATGTCGCCGAAGAGGTTGTCCGTGACGATCACGTCGAAGCGCGACGGGTTGGTCACGAGGAAGATCGTCGCCGCGTCGACGTGCAGGTAGTCGACCGTGACGTCGGGGAACTCGGCGTTGACGGCCTCGACCGTGCGGCGCCACAGGTGGCCCGCGTGCACGAGGACGTTGTGCTTGTGCACGAGCGTGAGCTTCTTGCGCGGGCGGGCGGCGGCCCGGGCGAACGCGTCGCGCACGACGCGCTCGACGCCGAACGCGGTGTTGACGCTCACCTCGTTGGCGACCTCGGCCGGCGTGCCCACACGGATCGCGCCGCCGTTGCCGACGTACGGGCCCTCGGTGCCCTCGCGGACGACGACGAAGTCGACCTCGCCGGGGTTCGCGAGCGGGCTGGTCACGCCCGGGTACAGGCGGCCCGGGCGCAGGTTCACGTAGTGGTCCAGCGCGAAGCGGAGCTTGAGCAGCAGACCGCGCTCGAGGACGCCCGACGGGACGGACGGGTCGCCGATCGCGCCCAGGAGGATCGCGTCGTGGCCGCGGATCGCGTCGAGGTCGGTGTCCGTGAGCGTCTCGCCCGTCGCGTGCCAGCGGCGCGCGCCCAGGTCGAAGTCGGTGGTCGACACCGTGGTGCCCGTGCCGTGCAGCGCGGCCTCGAGGACCAGCAGCCCCTGCTCGACGACCTCGGTCCCGATGCCGTCACCGGCGACGACGGCGAGGCGGAGGGCCTGGGCAGGAGCGTTCGGTGCCATGAGAGCACCCTAACCCTCGTCCCAGTGGCCGGAACGGCCATCTCGATACCTGGAATGCGTGCGCCGGGGCCCACCCGCCCTCGCGGCCTGGTCGACCGCGACGCCTCAGTCGACGGCCGGCGTCGGCCCGCTCGTCGGGTACACGAGCTCGAACCGCTCGGTCACCACCGCCAGGTCGGGCGAGAACCGGTCGTCGCCCAGCACGCGGCGCCAGTACTTCTCGTGCTCGGTGCGCCACGACGCGAGCGACAGGTCGTCCTCGCCCTCGGCGTGCGCGTGGTCGTCGCCGACCTGGTCGAACGGCACGACCTCGACCTCGGTCGTGCGCAGCAGCGCGCGCGGCTCGCCCGTGCCGTCCAGGACGATCGACAGGTCGCCCACGACCGGCAGGCCCAGGCCCTCGTCCTCGAGCTCCGCCAGGGCGGTCGACGTGCCCGTCTTGCGGCCGTCGAGGACGAGCGCGAGCAGCTGGTCGGCGAGCGCCGGGTTGTCGCCGAACGACCACGACGGCGGCGGGACGACGTCCTTCGGCTGCTCCCCCATCACGGCGTCGAGCTTGCCGAGCCCCAGGTGCCCGCGGGCCGCCTGCCAGAACGCGGTGATCCGCTGGTCCTCGCCGTGCGCGCCGATCGTCGACTGGTCGGTCATCGTCGTCCCTCCGTCGGTGGTGCGCCCATCTTGGCGTGAAGCACGACGGGCGTGCGACCTGGGCGGGAACCCTGGTCGCACGCCCGTCGAGGCATGCGGTCCGTCAGCGAGCGGCCGAACCCTCGACATAGTCGGAGTCCGACGGCTTCACCCATGCGAACAGCTTGCGCAGCTCGCGGCCGACCGGCTCGATCGGGTGGTTCTGGCCCTTCTCGCGCAGCTCCTTGAACTCCGGCGCGCCGGCGTCCTGGTCGTCGATGAAGCGCTTGGCGAAGGCACCGTTCTGGATGTCCGCGAGGACGGCCTGCATGTTCGCCTTGACGTCCGGCGTGATGACGCGCGGGCCCGAGACGTAGTCGCCGTACTCGGCGGTGTCGGACACCGACCAGCGCTGCTTGGTGATGCCGCCCTCGAAGATGAGGTCGACGATGAGCTTGAGCTCGTGCAGCACCTCGAAGTACGCGACCTCGGGCTGGTAGCCGGCCTCGGTCAGCGTCTCGAAGCCGTACTGGATGAGCTGCGACACGCCACCGCACAGGACGGCCTGCTCGCCGAAGAGGTCGGTCTCCGTCTCCTCGGTGAAGGTCGTCTTGATGCCCGCGGCGCGCAGGCCGCCGATGCCCTTGGCGTAGGACAGCGCGAGCTTCCACGCCTCGCCCGACGCGTCCTGCTCGACGGCGACGATGACCGGCACGCCACGGCCGTCGGCGTACTCGCGGCGGACCAGGTGACCCGGGCCCTTCGGGGCGACCATGAGGACGTCGTGGCCGGCGGCCGGCTTGATGTAGCCGAAACGGATGTTGAAGCCGTGGCCGAAGACGAGCGCGGCGCCGTCCTTGAGGTTCGGCTCGATCTCGTCGCGGTAGACGATCCGCTGCACCTGGTCGGGCGCGAGGATGACGACGACGTCGGCACCGGCGACCGCCTCGGCGACCGTCGCGACCTTGAGGCCCTCGTTCTCGGCCTTGGCGCGGGACGCCGAGCCCTCACGGAGGCCGACGGTGACGTCGACGCCCGAGTCGCGCAGGTTCAGGGAGTGCGCGTGCCCCTGGCTGCCGTAGCCGATGACGGCGACCTTCTTGGACTGGATGACCGACAGGTCGGCGTCGTCGTCGTAGAACAGCTCAGCCACGGTGGATCTCCTCGTTCGTGTTCGGTGGTGCAGTCAGGAAGGGTGTCAGGCGGAGCGCGAGACGCGCTCGAGCGCCCGGTCCGTGATCGAGCGCGAGCCGCGGCCGATGGCGACCGTGCCGGACTGCACGATCTCACGGATGCCGAACGGCTCCAGGGCGGTCAGGAGGGCGTCGAGCTTGCCGGGGCTGCCCGTCGCCTCGACGACGACAGTGTCCGGGACGACGTCGACGACGTGCGCCCGGAACAGCTGGACGACCTCGAGGACCGACGTCCGCTGGGCGGTGTCGGCCTTGACCTTGACGAGCAGCAGCTCGCGCTGCACCGAGGACGCGTCCTCGAGCTCGACGATCTTGATGACGTTGATCAGCTTGTTGAGCTGCTTCGTCACCTGCTCCAGGGGCAGCTCGTCGACGTCGACGACGACGGTGATGCGCGAGATCTCCTCGTGCTCCGTCGGGCCCACGGCGAGCGAGTGGATGTTGAACGAGCGGCGGGCGAACAGGCCCGCGACGCGCGTGAGGACGCCGGGCTTGTTCTCGACCAGCACGGAGAGGGTGTGGCGGCTCATGGGTCAGTCCTCCCGGTCCCACGCGGGGCTGATGCCCCGGGCGTACTGGATGTCGTCGTTGCTCACGCCCGCGGCGACCATCGGCCACACCATGGCGTCGCGCGACACGGTGAAGTCCACGACCACGGGGCGGTCGTCGATCTCGAGCGCGCGCTTGATGGTCGCGTCGACGTCGGCCTTCGACTCGCAGCGCAGGCCGACGCAGCCGTACGCGTCCGCGAGCTTGACGAAGTCGGGCACGCGCACGGTGCCGTGGCCGGTGTGCAGGTCGGTGTTCGAGTACCGCGACTCGTAGAACAGCGTCTGCCACTGGCGGACCATGCCGAGCGACGAGTTGTTGATGACCGCGACCTTGATCGGGATGTCGTTGATCGTGCAGGTGGCGAGCTCCTGGTTGGTCATCTGGAAGCAGCCGTCGCCGTCGATCGCCCACACCGTGCGGTCCGGCTGGCCGACCTTCGCACCCATCGCCGCGGGCACCGAGTAGCCCATGGTGCCGAGGCCGCCCGAGTTCAGCCACGAGTTGGGGCGCTGGTACTTGATGAACTGCGCGGCCCACATCTGGTGCTGCCCCACGCCCGCCGCGTAGATCGCCTCGGGGCCCGAGAGCTCGCCGATGCGCTGGATGACGTGCTGCGGGGCCAGGTGGCCGTCGGACGGCTCGTCGTAGCCCAGCGGGAACGTCTCGCGCCACGCGTCGAGCTGCTTCCACCACGCCTCGAGGTCCGGCTTGCCGTGCTGGCCGTGCTCGCGCGCGAGCTCCGGCAGCAGGTCCGTGAGGACCTCGCGCAGGTCGCCGACGATCGGCACGTCGACGGCCTTGTTCTTGCCGATCTCCGCGGGGTCGATGTCGGCGTGCACGACCGTGGCGTTCGGCGCGAACGACGCGAGCTGGCCGGTCACGCGGTCGTCGAACCGCGCACCGAGCGCGACCACGAGGTCGGCCTTCTGCAGCGCGGCGACGGCGGCGACGGTCCCGTGCATACCGGGCATGCCGAGGTGCTGCGGGTGCGTGTCGGGCAGCGCGCCGCGGGCCATGAGCGTCGTGACGGCCGGCGCGCCCGACGCGTCGACGAGCGCGCGCAGCTCCGCGGCGGCACCGGCGCGGATCACGCCGCCGCCGACGTACAGCACGGGCCGGCGGGACGTCGCGAGCAGGCGCGCGGCCTCGCGGATCTGCTTGGCGTGCGGCTTGGTCACCGGGTGGTAGCCGGGCAGCGACACCTCCTGCGGCCACGAGAACGTCGTCTGCGCCTGCATGGCCGACTTCGAGATGTCGACGAGCACGGGACCGGGCCGACCGCTCGCGGCGATGTGGAACGCCTCGGCGATCACGCGCGGGATGTCGTCCGCGTCGGTCACGAGGTAGTTGTGCTTGGTCACCGGGAGCGTGATGCCGACGATGTCGGCCTCCTGGAACCCGTCGGTGCCGATGAGCGACGCGACGACCTGGCCCGTGATCGCGACGAGCGGCACCGAGTCCATGTGCGCGTCGGCGATGGGGGTCACGAGGTTGGTCGCACCCGGACCGGACGTCGCCATGCACACGCCGACCTTGCCGGTCGCGGCGGCGTACCCGGCGGCCGCGTGGCCGCCGCCCTGCTCGTGCCGCACGAGGATGTGCCGCACCTTCGCGGAGTCCATGAGCGGGTCGTACAGCGGGAGGATCGCGCCGCCCGGGATGCCGAAGACGGCCTCGACGCCCTGCTCCTCGAGCGAGCGGACGATCGACTGCGCGCCCGTGACCTTCTCGACCGTCGTCGGGGCGGCCGGGACGCGCTCACGGTCGCCGCGGGCGTGCGCGACGGCGGCGGGGCTGGCCTTCGGGACGGGCGGCGCGGGCGTTCGCGGCGGTGCCGGGTGAGGACCCTGGACCATCGGTGTCTCCCTGGGTGGTGCGGTGGGGTGTTCGTCGGGCCGGAACACAGAAAAACCCCTCGGGCCCCGACGTGGGAGGCGGGACGAGGGGTGCGCGCGCGGACGAGACCTGGTGCGGTGGCCTCAGCCGGCGCGCTCAGGAAGTACTACGAGGATCGTCTGCACGCGAGCGACCCTACGCCTCCGTCGGTGCGGTGTCACGCCGTCTCACATGATGGTTCACGTGTCCACCCGTCGGAACGGTGGCCGCCCGTCCTCGCAGGTCGGGCGGCCATCCCCCGCGCGGTCAGCAGGTCGTCCCTGTCGCGCACCACTGGTGCCCGACGTCCACGACCAGCCGTGAGCCGCTGCCCGGACCGGCGAGCACGAACGCCCGGAACGGCAGGCGCGCCCGGACACCCAGGCCGATCGTCGTGTACCCCTCGAAGCTCCCGGCCCACACGACGTCGCGGAAGGTCCGGTAGGCCGACGTGTCGACCAGCCGGCCGCCGGAGGCGACGAACCATGAGTCGGTCGGGATGACGCCGGCGTCGGCCACGACTTCGAGACGCGCGCCCCCGCGCACGTCGACCGGCAGGCCGGAACCGTCCTGCGTCACGACGGGCACGTACCGGACGGACCAGCCCGTGAGCGGCGCGTTCACGTCGAGCACCAGCCGGTCGTAGCAGTCGTGCCGGCCGGCGCGGACCCCCGTCACCTCCCCGTTCGGGTAGCCGAAGGCCGACTTGTCGAAGGAGCCCCACACCTGGCCGCAGTAGGCGGCCGCGGACGCGGCGGGGGCGGAGAGCAGGTGCAGGCCTGCGACGAGAGCGAGAGCGAGCAGGGAGACGATCGACTTGCGCACGAGGCACCACCTCGGGACGTCGGGCAGGGTGCTTCCCCAGGGTGCGGTGGCTGGCCCGGCGGCGACGGCGTCGTCGGGCCGGCACCGGGACGCGTCCGCCGGTGGGCGCTGTCGGGCGGGCGCGGCGCGAGGCCCACACCGGGAGGAGCCCACCGCACCCCCGCCAGATACGTCGGGGTCAGACCGCGGGCTCCGGGTCGAAGTCGAACGCCGGGAGACCGTCGATGCTCGTGCGGTTCTTCTGCCGCCGGTACGCCGCCTGCCCGTCGGCCCCCTTGCGCTCCATGTACGGCGGCAGCAGGTCCCGCTCGCCGACGTAGTCCATGAGCGGCACGCCGTACCCGCACGAGTCGGAGACGCGCTCGACGTCGACGACCACCACGGCTCGCGCACCGCGCGTCTCGGGGAACAGCGCGAGCAGCTCGGCGAAGCCGTCGTCGTAGAGCGTCACGAACCGGCCGCGGCCGTGCAGCCGCACGATGTTCGGCGGGCCGTCGAAGGCGCAGAACATCACCGTGATCCGGCCGTTCTCCCGCAGGTGCGCGATGGTCTCGGCGCCGCTCGCGGTGAGGTCCAGGTACGCGACGGTGTGGTCGTCGAGGACCACGAACGACCCGTCGACGCCCTTGGGCGACACGTTGACGCGCCCGTCCGGGCCGCTCGGGGCGGTCGCGACGAAGAACACGTGCTGCGCGAGGAGGAAGCGCCGCATGCGCTCGTCGATCCGCTCGTGGACCTTGCCCATCGTGCCGCCTCCCGTCGTGCCACCCTGCCGTCGACCCGTCACGCTAGCCGTCGCGGCGCGCGGTACGACGACCGCGTCCGCGCGCCGGTCACGGGGCACGTGGCAGGCGGGCCGGACTCGGCCGGGTCCCGCCCGCGTCCGGCCGGGTCTCACGCGCCGGGCAGGATGCCGCGTTCGATCGCGACGGTCACCGCGCGCGTCCGGTCGTCGACACCGAGCTTCGCGAACGCACGGAGCAGGTGCGTCTTGACGGTCGCCTCGGTGATGAACAGCTCGCGGCCGATCGCGGCGTTGGACAGCCCGCGGGCGACGCTCGCGAGGACCTCCTGCTCGCGCGCCGTGAGCCGCTCCGCGTCGCCGCGCACCTGCTGCACGAGCCGGCGCGCGACCGACGGCGACAGCGCCGACTCGCCGCGTGCGGCCGCGCGGACGCCCGCGACGAGCTGGTCGCGCGGCGTGTCCTTGAGCAGGTAGCCCGTCGCGCCCGCCTCGACGGCCCGCAGGATGTCGGTGTCGGTCTCGTACGTCGTGAGCACCAGGACGCGCACGCCCGGCAGGGTGCCCGTGATGGTCGCCGTCGCGCTCGCGCCGTCGAGCACCGGCATCCGCAGGTCCATGAGCACGATGTCGGGCCGCAGGGTCTCCGCGAGCGCCACGGCCTGCGCGCCGTCGCCGGCCTCCCCGACGACCTCGAGGTCCGGCTCGACGGCCAGCATCCCGGCCAGCCCCGAGCGGACGACGGGATGGTCGTCGGCCAGCAGCACCCGGATCGTCACGCGTCCTCCCCCGTGGTCCCCGGGCGCGGCCCGGTGGCGCGCCCGTCGTCGCGCGCCGACGTGGCGGGCACCGTGTCGTGGGGCAACGTCACGGCGACGCGCGTGCCGCCGCCCGGGCCGCTGCCGACCTCGAGCGTCCCGCCGCCCGCGTCGACGCGCTCGCGCATGCCGCGCAGGCCGACCCCCTCGACCGCGTCCGCGGGCAGCCCGCGCCCGTCGTCGACGACCTCGAGCCGCACGTCGTCCCCGTCCCGGCCCACGGCGAGCCGCACGACGGTCGCGTCGGCGTGCTTGCGGACGTTCGCGAGGGCCTCCTGCGCGGCACGCAGCAGGACCACCGCGTGCTCCGGCCCGACCGCGCCCAGCTCGCGCAGGCCGTCGACCTCGACGCGGACGTGCGTCTCCGCCTCGAACCGGGCCGCGAGCCGGTCGAGCGCGTCGCCGAGCGTGCCGCGCTCGAGCTCGGGCGGGCCGAACGCCGCCACGAGGGCCCGCGCCTGCGCGAGGTTGTCGCGCGCGACCTGCTCGATCTGGCCGACGCGCTCCGTCGCGGGACCGACGCGGTCCCGGGCGAGCTCGGCCGACGCGGCCTGCGCGAGCATCACGACGCTCGTGAACCCCTGCGCGAGGGTGTCGTGGATCTCCTGCGCCAGGCGCGCCCGCTCGGCGAGCACCCCGCTCGCGTGGTGGGTCGACGCGAGCTCGGCCTGCGCGGCACCCAGCTCCTCGACCAGCGCCGCGCGCTCCTCGCTCTGCTCCGACACCCACGTGATCCACAGGCCCAGGGCGATCGCGAAGACGAGTCCCGTGCCGACCTGGCCGACCAGCTCCGCGGCGTCGGCGACCGTCGCGATCGCGCCCGGCTCGCGTACGACGATCGCCGCGGCGAACGCGACCGTCAGCAGCACGCTCCACAGCACGCCCTCGAGGCGGCGCGTCGCGAAGAACCAGATCTGCGAGTACCCGACGAACAGCAGCACCGACCCGAGCTCCGACAACCCGACCTCCAGGACCACGACGGTGACGAGCACCGCGAGGTACGTGCGGGTCAGCAGCACGTCGCCGCGCTGCGCACCGCGGCGGCCCAGCGCGAGGTAGGCGACGACGAGCGCCGCGAGCCCGAGGACCGCGACGGCGGCCTCGCGCAGCGACCGGACCTCGATCGCGATCGACACCCCCGCGACCGCCGTGATCGCGTAGAAGCCGACGTCCCAGCCGCGCAGCGCGCGGACCCAGAACTCGTGCCGCGCGACCGGTCGGGGCGTGCGCCTGGTCATGGCGCCGAGCCTGCCACGTGCAGGTCCGTCGACGGTGCGTCCCGCCCCAGCGCGCACGTCAGCCGTCGTCACGCCGGCGCCAGCGGAACCAGCGCGCCCCGATCACGAGCCCGGCGACGAACCACACGCCCAGCACGAGCGCGGTGGTCACGAGGTCCACGTCACCCGCGACCGCGTCGGGCAGGAACGCCGCCTGCATGCCCTCGACCAGCCAGCGCAGCGGGAACACCGACGCGACCTGCTGCATCCACGTCGGCAGCGAGTCCCACTGGAAGAACACGCCGGAGACGAACTGCAGCACCAGCACGATCGGCGTCACCACGGCGCTCGCCGACCGGCCCGAGCGCGGGACCGACGAGAACGCCACGCCGCACACCGAGCCCGCAGCCGTCCCGAGCAGGTAGACCCACGCGAACGTCGCCCAGTCCCCCACGGTCGACGGCAGCGTCACGTCGAACAGCGTCGCGGCGACCGTCAGCAGGATCGCGGTCTGCACGAGCCCGCTGCCGAGGACCTGGCCGATCTTGCCCAGGAAGTACGCCGACGCGGGCATCGGCGTGCCGCGCAGCCGCTTGAGGCCGCCCTCGTCGCGCTCGACCGAGATCGAGATCGCGAGCGACTGGAAGCTCGACAGCATGACGCCCGTCGCGAGCATGCCCGGCAGGAAGTACTGCGCGAACGGGATCTCGACGTCACCCGCGCGGACGGTCGCGCCGTCCTGGCCGAAGACCGTCGCGAAGATCGCCATCATGATCACGGGGTAGGCGAAGATGAACACGACCGCGTCGCGCTCGCGGAAGAAGACGCGCAGCTCGTAAGCGGCGCGGACCAGGCCGAGGCGCAGGACGCCGGGGACGGCGGCGGGGCGCGCGGCCGGCAGCGTGACGGTGCTCATCGCAGGACCTCCACAGGGGTGTCGGCGGGCGAGTCGGCGCCCTGGAGCAGGCCGAGGTACACGTCCTCCAGCGTGGGGCGCAGCACCTCGAGGCCCGGCACGTCGCCGAGCCGGGCGAGCAGGTCGGCGACCGTGCGGGACGCGTCGTGGGTGCGGACCTCGTGCCGGCGGCCGTCCTCGACCCACCGCACGAGCGCCCGGCGCGCGTCGCGACCGCCCAGGTCGGCGGGCGTGCCCTCCGCGACGACGTGGCCCGACGCGACGACGACGACCCGGTCGGCCAGCCGTTCGGCCTCCTCGAGGTAGTGCGTCGTCAGCAGGATCGTCGTGCCGTCGGCGCGCAGGCCCTCGACGAGGTCCCAGAACGAGCGGCGGGCCTGCGGGTCGAACCCGGTCGTCGGCTCGTCGAGGAACACGAGCTCGGGCCGGCCCACGATGCCGAGCGCCACGTCGAGCCGGCGCCGCTGGCCGCCCGACAGCTGCCGGGCGCGCGTACGGACCTTGTCGCGCAGACCGACGGCGTCGATCACCTCGTCGGGGTCGCGCGGGTCGGGGTAGAAGCGGGAGAAGTGCCGGACGAGCTCCCCGACGGTCGCCTCCGCGAGGTCGTTCGTGCCCTGCAGGACGATGCCGAGGCGCGAGCGCCACACGCGTCCGGCCGTCTGCGGGTCCTCGCCGAGGACGCGGACGTGGCCCTCGTCGCGGTGCCGGTAGCCCTCGAGGATCTCGACGGTCGTCGTCTTGCCCGCGCCGTTCGGGCCGAGGATCGCGACGATCTCGCCGCGGTCGACGCGCAGGTCCAGGCCGTCGACGGCCTGCTTGGGCCCGTATCGCTTGCGCAGGCCCGCGACCTCGATCGCGGGGGCGCCTGCCGGTGTCGTCATGCCCTCAGCGTCGCCCTGGGCGAGGGCGCGCCGCGACGACCGAGGCGTTGTCCCGGCCGTCCACCGATCGGTTGACCCCGGGGCACGCCGACCGTCCGGGGGTCGGCGACCGGGCACATGAGTGGGCCTGCCATACCGACACGAAACGGACACCGACCGTAGCGTCGGCGGACATGACGACCTCCACGTCCGCGCCTCCCGCGCCGCCGGCCCTGCCCGCCCGCGCACCGCGTCGCCGCCGGTCGGCCGGGCGCCGCGTCGGCTGGACCGCGGTGCTGCTCACGTCGCTCGCGATCGTCGCGTACTCGGGCGTGCCGTACCTCATGGGCGCGCTCGAGGACCTCGACCCGGACCGCGCACCGCTCGCGTCCGCGTACGCGGCCATGCCGCCCGTCGTGCAGGTCGCGCTCGTGCTGCACGTCGCCGGTGCCGCGGTCGCGCTGCTCGTCGGGCCGTTCCAGTTCTGGGCGGCGCTGCGGCGCCGGTTCCCCCAGGCGCACCGCTGGGCCGGGCGCGCGTACCTGCTCGGCGTGACCGTCGGCGGGGCCGCGTCGCTCGTCATGGCGCCGTGGAACACCGCCGGCATGGTCGGGTTCCTCGGTTTCGGCAGCCTCGGCGTGCTGTGGCTGTGGACGGGGTGGCGGGCCTACCGCGCCGTCCGCGGGGGCGACGTCCGGTCGCACCAGGCATGGATGATCCGCAACTTCGCGCTCACCTACGGCGCCGTCATGCTGCGCACGTGGGTCCCGCTGCTGCTCACGGCCCAGGCGTTCGCCGCGGGCGACGCGTTCGACCTCGACGCCGCCTTCGACAACGCGTACGACGCCGTCACGTTCCTCGCGTGGGTGCCGAACCTGCTGGTCGCCGAGTGGCTGGTGCGGCGGCGGGGGCTCCCGTCGTACCGGCTCGTCGACCGCTGACGGCCCGCACCGCCCCGGTCCTCAGACGTCACGAAGCCGGAACGTGAGCCAACCGGCCGCGAGCGCTACCAGGACCACGACCGAGGCGACGAGCGCCCCCTGCCCCGCGCTCACGTGGTGCGCGACCTGCTCGCACAGCTCGGCGCCGGGGACCGCCGGGTCGGGCACACACTCCGGCACCCAGTAGTCCGTCCCGCCGGAGAGCCACGCGCGCACGTTCGTCGACAGCGGGAGGAAGCCCGCGACCGGCAGGACGAGCGGCAGCGCCGTCTCGACGGCCGCCGCCCACCAGACCAGCACGCCGGTCACGGCGGCCGCGTGTCGCAGGGCGAAGGCGAGACCCACCCCCAGCGCGGTCGCGCCGAGCCCGCTCGCGAGCCAGCGCACCGACCGGTCCGCCGACGCGGCCCACTCGGCACCCGGTACGTCCGTCGACGTGCCGTTGACGAGGCACACGCCGACCAGACCGACGACGAGCACCGCGAGGCCGAGCAGGCCGCACGGGAGAGCGGCGAGCAGGGCGGCGGCGAGCTTGCTGACGAACACGCGTCCCCGGCGCGGTGCGAACGTCAGCCAGGTGCCGATCGAGCCCGACGTGAACTCCGCCGTCACCAGTCCGACGCCCACCATGAGCATGGCGAGGACGAGCATCACGCCGACCGAGGGCAGACGGGCGTCCAGCAGCTCGCCGAGGTCGGCACGCCGCGGCTCGTAGACCTCACGCGCGGGCGCGAGCAGCTCGCACGACGCGTCGTAGTCGTCGCCCAGCTCCGCGCGCATCGCCCGCTCGGTCTCGTGGCAGCGGGCGATGATCGCCTCTCCCTCCACGTCCCACGACCTGAGCGCCTCGGCGAAGGCCGCGTCGGCCGCCGCGGACTCCTGCGCCGACGGCGGGCGCGTCTCCCACCAGCCCGTCGCGACCAGGCCGACCGCGCCCAGGGTGAGGGCGACCGCCACGAACCACACGAACGGTCGCGCCCGCGCCCGGGCGAGCTCGGCACGCAGCAGCCCGCTCACGACAGGTCCCCGTTCGACACGCCGCCGACCGCCCCGGCCGTCACTGCTGGTCGGGCCGTCGCGTCGGGCGGGCCGGTGAGCTCGAGGAACACCGACTCGAGATCACGTCGCAGCACGACGACCTCCTCGGCGAAGACCTCCCCCCGGGCCAACGCCTCGTTCACCTCGCGCGCGTCACGGGCTCCCGTGACGACGAGGCGCGGGCCGTCGGTGCCGACGGACCACCCGCAGGCTGCGAGCAGCGCCGTCGCGCGCGACCGGTCGGACACGACCACGGCCACCGCGGAGGCGGCCTCGGTCGCGAGCAGGTCGGCGACGCGGCCCTCGGCGAGCAGGCGACCGCGCGCGACGACCGACACGGTGTCGGCGACCTGCTCGACCTCCGCGAGGATGTGGCTCGACACGAGGACCGTGCGGCCCTCGTCGGCGAGCCCGCGCATGGTCGCGCGGATGTCGCGGATGCCCGCGGGGTCGAGGCCATTCGTCGGCTCGTCGAAGATCAGCAGGTCGGGGTCCTTGAGGAGCGTCGCGGCGATCGCGAGCCGCTGCTTCATACCGAGCGAGTAGCGACGGAACTGGTCGACGCCCCGCTCCCGGAGGCCGACACGTTCCAGCACCTCCTCGACGCGGGTGTGCGGGACGCCGACGGCGGTCGCGAGCAGCCGCAGGTTGCGACGGCCCGAGAAGCCGGGGACGAACTTGGGGTTCTCGACGATCGCGCCGACGCGGCCGATCACGTCGGGGAGCCGCTCGGGCACGGGCGTGCCGAACAGGTGGACGGTGCCCGCGTCGGGCCGCGCGAGGCCCAGCAGCATGCGGATCGTCGTCGTCTTGCCCGAGCCGTTGGGCCCGAGGAACGCGTGCACGCCTCCCGCGGGCACGGTGAGGTCGAGGTGGTCGACCGCGACCACCTCCCGGAGCGTGAACGTCCGGTACGTCTTGCGCAGCGCGCGCACGCGCACCGCCGGTTCTCCTGCTGCGTCGATGGTCGCCTCCCCGTGTCCCTGCACGTCCCATCGGCAGGTGACGCCTACGGTGTGAGGACCTGCGACGACGAGGGAGACGGATGACGACGAGGCGCCGGACCGTCCTGACCACTGCCGTGCTGTGCACGCTGCTCGCCGCGTGCGGGCAGGGCACCCCGGGCGCGGACGGCTCGTCCTCGCCGACGGCGTCCGCGACGGGGTCCCCCACCGGGACGCCGACCTCGCCCGCGCCGTCGGCCACGACGCCCGCGCCAGAGCCGGGTGCGGAGGCGGAGGCGGGCGACTTCTCGCCCGCGAACGCGCAGCTCACGGCGGACCCGTCCGGCACGCCGGTGACCGTCACCGACGTGCGCGTCGGGTCGCACGAGGGCTACGACCGCGTGGTGTACGAGGTCGCGGGCGGGGGCGTACCGGGGTACCGCGTCACGTACGTCGACCAGGCCGTCGAGGACGGCAGCGGCGCGACGGTCGACGTCGCGGGTGACGCGGTGCTCGACGTGTGGCTGACCGGCACGGGCTACCCGCACGACACGGGTCACGAGGAGTTCGCGCAGGACGTCGGGCCGCGCGAGGGGACGGTCGTGCAGGTCACGCGGCCGCTGACGTTCGAGGGCATGACGCAGTCCGTCGTGGGCGTCGCCGGCGAGCGGCGGCCGTTCCGGGTGTTCGTGCTGCAGGACCCGGTGCGCGTCGTGGTGGACGTGCAGTCGTCCTGACGCCGGCAGGGCCGCGACCTGGCCGCCCGTGCGCGGGGCGCGCGTCGGGGCAGCCCGGCTCAGCGGGCGACGCGGCGGACCTGCGCCTCCCACGGCCGCAGCCGGACCCGCCCGTCGGCGTCCGGCGCGGCGTCGTCGTCGTAGTTGCCGAGCACGAGCGTCGAGCCCGCGCCGGCGTCGACCGCGACGTCCTGCTCGTCGCCCGAGAAGTTGCCGAGCAGCAGCAGGGTGTCGCCGTCGAGGGACCGCGTGAACGCGTAGACGTGCTCGTGGTCGGGCAGCAGCATCGTGAAGTCGCCGAGCGCGACCACCGGGTCGGTGTGCCGCAGCTCGATCAGCCGGCGGTAGTGGTGGAACACCGAGCGGTCGTCGGCGCGCGCCGCGGCCGCGTTGACCTCGACGTGGTTCGGGTGGACCGGCAGCCACGGGGTTCCGGTCGTGAACCCCGCGTGCTCGGTGGCGTCCCACTGCATGGGCGTGCGCGCGTTGTCGCGGCTCATCGCGGCGAGGCCGTCGAGCAGCTCGTCGTCGGTGGCGTGGCCGTGCGCGCGGGCCTCGGCGACGTGCCGCAGCGACTCGATGTCGCGGTAGTCGTCGAGCGAGTCGAACCGCGCGTTCGTCATCCCGAGCTCCTCGCCCTGGTAGACGTACGGCGTCCCCCGGTGCAGGTGGAGCACGGTGCCGAGCATCGTCGCGGACTCACGCCGGTAGGCGCCGTCGTCGCCGAACCGGGACACGATGCGGGGCTGGTCGTGGTTGTTCCAGTAGAGGCTGTTCCACCCGACGTCGGCGAGCTCGGCCTGCCAGCGCCCGAACGACGCCTTGAGGTCGCGCAGCCGCAGCCGTCGCACGTCGAACTTGCCGCCGGGGCCGTGGTCGAGCCCGACGTGCTCGAACTGGAACACCATGTCGACCTCGGCGCGCGCCGGGTCGGTGAACAGGCGTGCGTGCTCGACGGTGACGCCGGGCATCTCCCCCACCGTGAGCAGCCGGTCGGGGCGGCCCGCGAACACCTCGCGGTGCATCTCGGCGAGGAACTCGTGGATGCGCGGGCCGTTCGTGTAGGCCGCGCTGCCGTCGCCGAGCACGCCGTCGCGGACCGGCCCGTCGGGCAGCGCCGGGTCCTTCGAGACGAGGTTGATGACGTCCATGCGGAAGCCGTCGACCCCGCGGTCGAGCCACCAGCGCATCATCGCGTAGACAGCGTGCCGGACCTCGGGGTTCTCCCAGTTGAGGTCGGGCTGCTTGCGGCTGAAGAGGTGCAGGTAGTACTCGCCGGTGGACTCGTCGAGCTCCCACGCGGGTCCCGAGAAGAACGAGCGCCAGTTGGTCGGCTCGGCGCCCGGCTGACCCGGTGCCATGCCGTGCCGCGGCGGGCGCCACCAGTACCAGTCGCGCTTCGGGCTCTCCGTCGACGCACGCGACTCGACGAACCACGGGTGCTCGTCGGACGTGTGGTTGACGACGAGGTCCATGACGAGGCGCATGCCGCGCTCGTGCAGCGCCGCGAGCAGCGAGTCGAGGTCGGCGAGCGTCCCGAACGACGGGTCGACGTCCTGGTAGTCGCTGATGTCGTACCCGTTGTCGTCCTGCGGCGACGGGTAGATCGGCGAAAGCCACACGACGTCGACGCCGAGTGCGGAGAGGTGGTCGACGTGGTCGAGGACGCCCCGCAGGTCCCCCACGCCGTCGCCGTCGGAGTCGGCGAACGAGCGCGGGTACACCTGGTAGACGACGGCGCGGGTCCACCACGGGGCGTCCTCGACGGTCCACGTCATGCGATGTCGGTCCTTCCGTCAGCGAGCGGTGCGGTGCGGCGGGCGCCGTGCGCGGGCCGCGGCGGGGTCACTTGATCGCGCCGCGCGTGACGCCGGAGATCACCCAGCGCTGCGCGAGCACGTACACGACGAGCAGCGGGACCATCGCCAGCAGGTAGGAGGCGAAGGCGACCGTGTAGTTCGTCGAGAACTGCGCCTGGAAGACGTACTGCTGCAGGGGCAGCGTCGCGGCCTCCGGGTCGGACAGGATGACGAGCGGCAGCATGAAGTCGTTCCAGGCCCACACGCACGTGATGATGCCGACCGTCGCGTTCATCGGCCTCAGCAGCGGGAAGATCACCTTCCAGAAGACCGTCCACGCGTTCGCGCCGTCGACGATCGCCGCCTCCTCCAGCTCCTTCGGGATGGAGTGGATGTAGGCGACGTAGACGAACACGTTGAACGACAGGCCGAACACCGTGTACAGCAGGATCAGACCCGCCTGGTTGTCGAGGTGCAGCTGGGCGGTGAGCTTCGCGACCGTCAGCATGAGGATCGGGAACGGCACGAACAGCGCCGCGATGAAGTAGAAGAACAGCCCCTTGAACAGCCTGCGGTGCATGTTCCGGGCGATCGCGTACGCGACCATCGAGTTCGTCAGCAGCGTGAGGGTGACCGCGCCGACCGTGATGATCGCGCTGTTGAGCGCCGAGCGCGGGAAGTCCGTGAGCCGCCAGGCCTCGCCGAAGTTCCCGAACGTCGCCGGGCTCGGCAGGTCGAACCCGGCCCCCGAGAGCTGGTCGGGCGTCTTGAGCGCCGTGACGACCACGAGGTACATGGGCACGAGGATGCTCAGCGACAGGAAGATCATCAGGCCCGTGAGCCACCAGTTGGTGCGACCGCCGGGCTCTCCCGGCTCGGCCGCGCGGCGACGGTTGCGCCACGACGGGCGGCGCGGTCCGGTGGTGTCGACGGCGTCGGCGTCGTCGCCGACGAGGCCCCCGACGGGTGGTGCTGCGGTGGCGGTCATGCGACGTTCCCCTCTCCACGCTGCAGGACACGGAACTGGACGAGGGCGAACACGATGATGACGACCATGAAGACCACGGCGTTCGCGAGCTGGTAGCCGAACTCGCCGCCCTGGAAGCCGCCCTTGTAGATGAGGACGCCGACCGACTCGGTCGCCGTGCCCGGACCACCGCCCGTCATGGCGATGACGTGGTCGAACACCTGCAGGAAGCCCTTGAGCGCCAGGACCATGTTGATGATGAAGAAGCTCCAGATCATCGGGAACGTGATGCTGGTGAACTTGCGCCACGACCCGGCGCCGTCGAGCGACGCGGCCTCGTAGAGCTCGTGCGGGACGGTCTGGAGGCCGGCCAGGTAGAGCACGATGTTGAACGCGGCCGCCTGCCAGACGGCCAGGACGACGATCGCGATCCACGCGAGGTTCTCGTCGCCGAGGATCGACGTCGAGAACCGCTCGTTGCCGAGGGACTGCGCGATCGCCGGGATCGAGATCGCGAACAGGTACTGGAACACGTACCCGACGACGAGGATCGCCAGCACGTACGGCACGAAGTACACGGCCCGCAGCGTCGTGCGGAACTTGATGCGGCTGTTCAGCGCCATCGCCACGGCCAGCGCGATGACGTTGACGAGGATCGTCGAGACGATCGCGAACTGGAACGTGAACAGGTACGCGTGCAGGACGCGGTCGTCCGAGAACAGCGCGACGTAGTTCGCGAGCCCGACGAACTCGTACGGGCCGTACCCGGGCGAGTCCGTGAAGCTGTAGTGCACGCCCTGCAGGACCGGCAGCGTGTGCAGCAGGAAGAACAGCGCGAACGCGGGCAGCACCATCCAGTAGAAGGCGCGCGCGGTCCGCGAGGCGATGCCGCCGCGGCGCACGCGCTGCGGACGGTCCTCCCCCGTCCGTGCGGGGGCCGTCGTGGCGGTCATCCTTCCTCCACCTTCCCCAGGCCCCAGGTGCGGCGGGCCGCGACCTTGTCCCAGGACTCGTCGAGCTGCGTGAGCATGGTCTGGGCGTCGCCCCCGAGCAGGTACTCCTGGAGCAGCGGCGCCAGGGGGATCGCGGGGATGAACTGGTGGTCGGTGAAGCCGACCAGCCGCTGGTCGTCGATGTACGGCTGGACGCCCGCGAGCGCGGGGTCCGTGTTGGCGGCGCCCTCGATCGCGGGAATCGCGACCTGCGCCTCGGCGTACTCCTGCACGACCTCCGGCTGCAGGAGGAACTCGACGAAGCGCTGCGCCTCCTCCGGGTGGGCACTGTCCGCGCCCGTCGTGACCAGCACGTCGACGCCCGAGACGAGCGTCGTGCGCTCGGGGTCGTCGGTGGCCGGCAGCGCGAACGAGCCGACGGTGAACTGCGGCTCGAACGTGCGGATCTGCGGCACCGCGTACGAGCCGAGCAGCAGCATCGCCGACTCCCCCGCCGCGAACGCGCGCGTGCCCTCCTGGTAGCCGACGGCCGCCGGGTCGGGCTGCGTGTACTCGTAGAGCTCGCCCTCCTTCTCGAGGGCCTCGAGCCAGCCCTCCGCGAACGTCGTCTCGCCGGCGAACCGCTCCTCGAAGAAGTCGTCGGGGGCCGTCTGCGCAGTGAGCGGCGCGAGCGGGGACTGCGCCGTCCACGCGTCGGCGAGCATGCCGTAGAACGGCGTGACGCCCGCGTCCTGGAAGGTCTGGGCCGCGGCGATGAGCTCGTCCCAGGTCGTCGGGACCTCGACGCCGTGCTGCGCGAACAGCTCCTCGTTGTAGAGGACACCGCTCGCGTTCGCGGCGAACGGGATGCCGTTGACCGCGCCGGGCTCGCTCTGCCCGAGCGCCTGCACGACCTCGACGAACCCGGGGTTGATGTCGTCGAGGACCGGGTCGTCCGCGAAGTCCGTGAAGATGCCCGCCGACGCGAACTCCCCGAACGTGCCGTTGCCGTTGAGCGTGAGCACGTCGGGCACGTCGTCCTTCACCAGCCGCGTGCGCAGCGCCGTCTCCGGGTCGGGCACGTTCTGCACGACGACGCGGACGTCGGGGTTCTGCTCCTCGAACTGCGCGGCGAGGTCCTCGAAGTACTGGACGGCCTCGGGCTTGAACTGGAAGAACGTGATCTCGGTGCGGTCGTCGCCGCGCGCGCACGCGGCGAGCGGCAGCAGGAGGGCCGCGGCCGCGAGCGCCGCGGTCGTGCGTCTCCTCGTCCGTCTCCTGGTCATGCGTCGTCTCCTGACGTCGGCCGGGCGGCGTCGGCGCCCCCGGTGCCGGGTGCGGGCGGCGCGTCGGTGCGCCGGACCTGCACGAGGACGGTCCGCTCGGGGAAGAGGGTGGGGGCGCGGAGCCCGACCTGCTGCAGGACGCGTCCGGTGGTCCGGACCCCCTCGTCCCACCAGGCCAGGGGCCCCCGACCGTGTCCCTCGATGGTGTTCCCCGGCGGCAGCGGGCGCACGTCGTAGCGCGCGTCCGGGTCGAGCCCGGGGAGCCGGACGGCTCCGGGCGGGCTCGTGACGCTCGTCGTCAGCTGGGTGACGGCGAAGATCGCGGCGGACCGGTCGGGCGCGACGACGCCGTCGACGCGCAGCGCACGGTCGGCGGGCTCGTCGTGCACGCGGGTGCCGGTGTGCAGCAGGTCGCGGTGCTCCTGGTGCGCGGCGATCCACGTGGCCAGCTCCGCGCGCTCGTCGTCGGTCGCCTGCGTGACGTCCCACTCGACGCCGAAGTGGCCGAAGAACGCGGTCGCGGCGCGGAACGAGAGCGCGTGCCGGCGGCCCGTGGTGTGCGACTCGGAGCCGCCGACGTGCTGGCCCATGAGCTCCGGGGGCAGCAGCAGGCCGGTCCACCGCTGGATCTGCTCGCGCTCGACGGGGTCGATGGTGTCGGACACCCACACGCGGTCGGTGCGCTCGAGGATGCCGAGGTCGACGCGCGCTCCGCCGGACGCGCACGACTCGATCTCGACCCCGGGGTGGCGGGCGCGGAGCTCGTCGAGCAGGCGGTACACGGCCTGCGTCTGCCGGTGCACGCCGGGGACGCCGAGGTGGCCGTGGCCCGCGTCGACGAGCTCGCGGTTGTGGTCCCACTTGAGGTAGGCGATGTCGTGCTCGGTGAGGATCGCGTCCAGGCGCTCGAGGACGTGCGCGAACGCCTCCGGGCGCCCGAGGTCGAGCACCTGCTGGGTGCGTGCGGGCACGGGCAGCCGGCCGGGGACGGCGAGCAGCCAGTCGGGGTGCGCCCGCGCGAGGTCGGAGTCGGGGTTGACCATCTCGGGCTCGACCCACAGGCCGAACTGCATGCCGAGGCCCGTGACGGTCTCGATGAGCGGGTGCAGCCCGTCGGGCCACGCCTCGGCGGAGACCTCCCAGTCGCCGAGCCCGCGCGTGTCGTCGCGGCGCGAGCCGAACCAGCCGTCGTCGAGCACGAACCGTTCGATCCCGAGGTCGGCGGCGGTGCGCGCGAGCGCTCGGAGCCGGTCGAGGTCGTGGTCGAAGTACACGGCCTCCCAGGTGTTGAGCGTGACGGGTCGCGGCGTGCGCGGGTGCTGCGGGCGCGACCGCACGTACGTGTGGAAGCGGCTCGCGAGCTCGTCGAGGCCGGTGCCGTGGCTGCCGTAGAGCCACGGCGACACGTACTCCTCGCCCGGCTGGAGGACGACCTCGCCGGGCAGCAGCAGCTCGCCGCCGCTGAGGACCGCGTCGCCGCGCGGGGTGCGCTCGGCGGCGAACCGGTGGTTGCCGCTCCAGCCGACGTGCACGCCCCAGACGGCGCCGCGGCGCGCGTCGAAGCCCTCCTCGCCCGCGACGAGAACCAGGGTCGAGTCGGCGCCGGGACGACCGCCGCGGGCCTCGCGCACGTGGCTGCCGCTGACGAACGGGAGGCGCTGCGGGCTGCGCTCGCGCAGGTGTCGTCCGGTGGTCCCGAGCAGCTCGGTCGCCACGTCGGGGACGGGCAGGGCCGGCAGGACACCGTGCAGGTCGAACGGGGTGTCGGCGGCGTTGCGGACCGCGGCGCGCAGGCGGACGACGCCGCTCGGGTGGAGCTCGAGGTCGACCGCGACGGCGATCCCGGCCTGCGCGTCGGCCGCGTGCGCGGTGAGCCGCTGGACGCCGTCGGCGCCCTGCTCGGGCCCGTCGATCGCGGTCGTCCGCAGGCGCGGGCTGAACCCCGCGCCTGCGCGGTGTCCGGTCAGCCCCGGGGTGCCGGCCCAGCCGGTCGACGCCTCGGGCAGCGGGGTGACCGGCACGGCCACGTCGAGGCCGCCGGAGACGGGGATCGCGCACGCGGCGGCCAGCAGGCCGCGCAGCGCGTCGTCGTCGAGCGGGCCGAGGTCGGGCCCCCAGTGGACGATCCGCGGCAGGCCGCTGTCGGTGGTGTCGAGGACGACGCTCGTGCCGCCGGAGCGGAGGTGGAGCGGTGCGGTGAGTCGGGTGGGCGTGAGCACGGATTCATTCCATGGCGGAACTAAGTGTCCTGTCAACTGTGGTCGCGATCCCAATTCTCCGGATCCGTTCACCGGTCTTGCTTCCGTTGCGGAAGGTAAGGTCGGCGGCAGGACGCGTCGTGCCACGATCGCCACGACCGAGACGCCGGGGAGCGGAGGAGCCGTGGTCGCAGACGGACCGGAGTGGGCCGAGGGCGGCAGCGAGCTCCAGGTCGCCCTCGAGGTGCTGCTGCGCGGACCCCTGTCGCGCGCCGAGCTCGCCCGCCGGCTCGACCTCTCGCAGCCGACCCTGACGCGGCTCACCAAGGACCTCGTCCGGCGCGGCCTGCTCGTCGAGTCCGCCGCGCGCCCCGGCCGCGCCGTCGGCCGCCCGAGCCAGCCGCTCGACGTCGACGTGACGTCGCACCACTTCGTCGGGGTCAACCTCGCCGTCGGCACCGCGCACGCCGTCCTCGTCGACATGCGCGGCACGGTCGTCGCGACGCGCTCCGCGGACCTGCCCGAGGACGACCCGGACGCGGTCGTCGCGGTGGTCGGGTCGCTGGTCGACGCGGTCGTCGCCGCGGCGCCGTCGGGTGCGGTCCCGAACGGGCCCACGGGCATCGGCGTCAGCCTCGGCGGGCACTCCCCCGACGGCACGACCGTGCACCTCGCGCCCTTCCTCGGCTGGCACGACGTGCCGCTCGGCACGCTCGTGCGCGCGCGCACCGGGCTGCCGACCGTAGTCGAGAACGACGTCGCCGCCCTCACGTCCGCGGAGCACTGGTTCGGCGCCGGGCGCGACGTGCGGACGTTCGCCGTCGTGACGGTCGGCGCGGGCGTCGGCTACGGGCTCGTCGTGCACGACCGCCTCGTGCGGCACGCCGACATGGGGCTCGGCCTCGTCGGCCACTTCCCCCTCGACCCGAACGGCCCCCTGTGCCCCGAGGGCCACCGCGGGTGCGCGGGCGCGATGCTCACCACCGAGGCGCTCGAGGCCGAGGCCGCCGTCGCGCTGCGCCGTCCGGTCGCGGTGGACGAGCTGCTCGACCTCGCCCGGGACGGCGACCCGGCCGCGCGGCGCATCGTCGACGACGCGGGCCGTGCGCTCGGCCGGCTCGTCGCCGCGGTCGCGAACCTCACGATGCCCGAGCTCGTCGTCCTCACCGGCGAGGGCGTGGGGCTCGCGGTCGTCGCCGGCGACGCGGTGCGCGCGGCGGTCGCCGCCGACCGGCACCCGCAGGCCACGCCGGTCGACCTGGTCGTCGAGCCCGGCGACTTCTCGCAGTGGGCGCGGGGGGCGGCCGTCGTGGCGATCCAGGACTTCGTCCTGCGCAGCCGCTGACGCTCGCGCGCGCCGGTCGACACCGACATGGATTGCCGTTCCCGTGCGCCGAACGGCATCCGTGTGGGTATCAACCCGTCCCGACCGCTCGGAACAACTCCCCCTTGCACATCTACTTTCCGAAGTGGAAATTACTCGCATGACGGAGAACGAGACGACCCCCGCACCCACGCCGGACGAGGCCCGCGCGCTCCTCGCCCGCTCCGCCGCCGCAGCCGGAACCCTGCGCGCGAGCGGTCAGAACCGGCACGCCCTGTGGCTCACCGGCCACGCGGCCTCGACGTTCATGTTCTTCGTGGGACTCTCCACGATCCCCGACGACACGGGCGCCCTCACGCTCGCCGGCGCGTACGGGCTGACGCTCCTCGTGCTCTCGCTGGCGTGGCTCCGCGGCGCGCCCGTCACCAAGCAGGGCATGGGCCTGCGGTGGGTCGCCGCGGTGACGACGTGGGGCGTCGTCTACGCGATCGCGCTGGTCGTCGGCCTCACCTGGCTGCGCGAGTCGGTGCTCTGGTGGCTCGCTGCCGCGGTCCTCGCGACGTTCCCGCTGGCGCGCGGGGCCTGGCGCGAGGCGCAGGCGTGACACCGCCGCTGCCCGGCCCCGACGCGGTCGGCGAACCGGCGCGCGCCCGCCTCGACGAGGTCATCCACTCCCCCGTGCGACTCTCCGTCGTCGCCGCGCTCGCCGCGACCGACGAGGCCGAGTTCGGCGCGGTGCGCGACGCCGTCGAGATCAGCGACTCCGCGCTCTCCAAGGCCGTCACCGTGCTCGAGCAGGCCGGGTACGTGAAGGTCCGCAAGGGGTACGTCGGCAAGCGTCCGCGCACCTGGCTCGCCCTCACCCCTGACGGCCGCACGGCCCTCCGCGACCACCTCGCGGCCCTCCGCGCGATCGCCGGCGACTGACGAGCGGCGGCCCGCGACGCGGCCCGCGCGTCCGTCGAGCGGGCCGACGACGTCAGCTCAGGACCGCACCCTTCGACGCGGACTGGACGAGCTTCTGGTACTTGCCCAGGACGCCGCGCGTGTAGCGCGGCTCGATCGGCGCCCAGCCCTCGCGACGCGCGGCGAGCTCGGCGTCGTCGACCAGCAGGTCGAGCGTCGCGTGCGCGACGTCGAGCCGGATCCGGTCGCCGTCGCACACGAAGGCGATCGGTCCCGCGTCCACGGCCTCGGGCGCGATGTGGCCGACGCACAGGCCCGTCGTCCCGCCGGAGAAGCGGCCGTCGGTGATGAGCAGGACGTCCTTGCCGAGCCCGGCGCCCTTGATGGCCCCGGTGATCGCGAGCATCTCGCGCATCCCCGGCCCGCCCTTGGGGCCCTCGTAGCGGATGACGACGACGTCGCCGGCCTGGATCGTGCCGTCCTCGAGGGCGTCGAGCGCCGCACGCTCGCGCTCGAACACACGCGCGGTGCCCTCGAAGACGTCGGAGTCGAAGCCCGCCGACTTCACGACCGCCCCTTCCGGCGCGAGCGAGCCGTGCAGGATCGTGATGCCGCCCGTGCGGTGGATCGGGTCGTCGAGCGCGCGCAGGATCTTGCCGTCGGGGTCCGGCGGGGCGATGTCGGCGAGGTTCTCCGCGACCGTCTTGCCCGTGACCGTGAGGCAGTCGCCGTGCAGCAGGCCCGCGTCGAGGAGCGCCTTCATCAGCACGGGCACGCCGCCGATGCGGTCGACGTCGTTCATCACGTACCGGCCGAACGGCTTGAGGTCGCCCAGGTGCGGCACGCGCGCCGCGACGCGGCTGAAGTCGTCGAGCGTGAGGTCGACCTCGGCCTCGTGCGCGATCGCCAGCAGGTGCAGCACCGCGTTCGTCGAGCCGCCGAACGCCATGACGACGGCGATGGCGTTCTCGAACGCCTCCTTCGTCATGATCTGGCGCGCCGTGATGCCGCGGCGCAGCAGCTCGACGACGGCCTCGCCCGAGCGGCGCGCGTACTGGTCGCGCCGTCTGTCCGCCGACGGCGGCGCCGCGGAACCCGGGAGCGACATGCCCATCGCCTCGGCGACCGACGCCATCGTGTTCGCGGTGTACATGCCGCCGCACGCACCCTCGCCCGGGCAGATCGCGCGCTCGATCCGGTCGACGTCCTCCTTGCTCATCAGCCCGCGGGCGCACGCCCCGACGGCCTCGAACGCGTCGATGATCGTCACGTCCTTCTCGGTGCCGTCGGACAGCTTGACCCAGCCGGGCATGATCGAGCCCGCGTAGAGGAAGACGCTCGACAGGTCGAGCCGCGCGGCCGCCATGAGCATCCCGGGCAGCGACTTGTCGCAGCCCGCGAGGAGCACCGACCCGTCGAGCCGCTCGGCCATCATCACGGTCTCGACCGAGTCCGCGATGACGTCGCGGCTCACGAGCGAGTAGTGCATGCCCTCGTGCCCCATCGAGATGCCGTCGGACACCGAGATCGTGCCGAACTCCAGCGGGTACCCGCCGCCCGCGTGCACGCCGTCCTTGACCGCCTTCGCCAGCCGGTCCAGCGACAGGTTGCACGGCGTGATCTCGTTCCACGAGGACGCGACGCCGACCTGCGGCTTCGCGAAGTCCTCGTCCCCCAGCCCGACCGCTCGCAGCATGCCGCGCGCCGCCGTCGCCTCCAGACCGTCCGTGACCTGCCGCGACCGCGGCTTGATGTCGACCGTTCCGTCCTGCGTCGTCGTCATGAGCCGAGACTAGGCAGCACGCGCCCGCCCGGCATCCGCCTCGCCGGGAACGCCCTTCGAGATCAGACGGTGCGCCACGGGTCGACGACCGCCAGCCCGTCGACGCCCGCGAAGTCGCCGACGTTCCGCGTCACCACCGCGAGGCCGCGCTCCAGGGCCGTCGCCGCGATGAGGCAGTCGCTGTACGGGCGACGGTCCGGCACCGACAGGGACGCCGCGCGCGTCGCCACACCGACGTCGACCGGGACGATCCGGCCGTCGAACTGCACGAGCACCTGCGTCGAGAGCCACTCGCGCAGCCGGGCGGCCTGCGCGGGGTCACGCCGGGCGACCGAGAGGATGCCGACCTCGATCTCGTACACCGTCATGACGGAGATGAGCAGCCCTGCCGCCTCGTGCCGTCGGACCCACGCGACGACCGACGGGTCGGGCTCACGTCGGCGCAGCTCCGAGACGACGTTCGTGTCGAGGAGGTAGGTCACAGGTCGACCGGTCGCGGCGAGAGCTCGACACGGCCCGGCTCGAACTCGATGGCGTCGTCGCCGCGCAGCGCGTCGGCCAACGACGGCCGCGGGGTGGGCGCGCTCAACCGGTCGAACTGCTCGATCGTCAGGAGCACGTGCGACGGGACGCCGCGGTCGGTGATGACGACAGGCCCGTCCGACGCGGCTCTCTTCGCCGCCGAGACGTCGTGGTTGAACTGACGTGACGTCATGGTGGTGGTCATCGCGCGCTCCCCTTGTAGGTACGTACCTACGATACCGGGGTCGCGCCGGCGGCTCCAGACCTCCCGGCGTCAGCGGGTGACGCAGACCACCCTGCGCCGGGCGGGTGCTGTGCGGCCGTGAGGCTCATGCGCGCGCCTGCCCTGCCGATCCGAGGGCGACGGGACCGTGCGGTCCTCGTCGCGTGCGGTCAGCAGCCCCGCCGCACCGCGCCGCGTGCGCACAGGACCGAGGACCCGGAGGCTCGATGACCGCGTCGGACGTGACGCCCGGTCGCGCCCCCGTTCCGGGCGTCCTCACCTGGCGGCGCTTCCTCGTCGCCGGACTCGCGCTGACCGCGGCCGTCATGGTCGTGCCGGGCTGGACCGGCGAAGTGCTGTGGGACGTCGTGCCCCTGCTGGCGTGCGCCGCGATGGTCGTCGGGATCCGCCGGCATCCCGGCCCGCACGCCCGGGCGTGGTGGTGGCTCGCCGCCGGCACGGCGTGGTGGGCGCTCGCCGACCTCGGCTGGACCGCCTGGTACGCGGCCGTCGGGGGCGACGCGGACCTCGTCCCGTGGTGGTTCGACATCGTCTACATGGCGACCTACCCCCTGCTCGTCGTCGGGCTGACCCGGCTCCCCCGCAACTCGCTGCGGTCCCGCCACGAGAGCGCGACGATGGACGCCGTCGTCGTGGTCGTCGGCACCGGCCTCCTGTACTGGGCGCTCGTCTTCCGCAGCTTCCTCGGGCCCGACGCGCTCCAGGACGCGGCGCACCTGGTCTCGGTGGTGTCGCTCGGGGCGGGCCTGGGTGTGGTCCTCATGGCGTCGCGGCTGCTGTTCCGCTACGGCGGGCGCAACGGCGCGTACGCGCTGCTGGGCTGCGGCGTCGCCGCGTCGACGGCCGGCGACGTCCTGTACACGCTCACCCTCATCGGCGACGGCAACCCGGGCATCTCGGTGCTCGACACGTCGCTCGCCGAGGGCGTCGGCAGCGCCGCGTGGCTCGTGTGGTTCGTGCTGTTCGGCGCGGCCGCGCTGCACCCGGGCGTCGCGGGCTCCCCCGACGCCGAGCCGAGCCGCGGCCTCACGCTCGCGCGCGGCGTCGTCTTCTTCCTCCTCGCGTCGCTCGGGCCCGCCGCGCTGCTGCTGACGTTCCGCGTCGGGTCGACGGTGACCATGCCCTGGTCCGACCTCGCGGTCCCGGTGCTCGCGGTGACCGCGCTGTCCGCGTTCCTCGTCACGCGCCTCGTGGTCGGCACGAGCACCGCGCAGCGCCGGGCGATCCAGCTCGACCGGCAGGCCGCGGAGCTCGCGCGCGCGCTCGACGAGCAGAGCGCGCTCCAGAAGCTCCTCAGCCACCAGGCCCAGCACGACCCGCTGACCGGCCTCGGCAACCGCACGCGGTTCACCGAGCGGCTGTCCGCGCCGGACCGCCGGGGCAACGGCGAGCGCGCCGTCCTCATGGTCGACCTCGACGGGTTCAAGACCGTCAACGACGACCACGGCCACCACGCGGGCGACGACCTCCTCGTGCAGGTCGCGCGGCGGCTGCGCCGCGTCGTCGGCGGTGACGACACGCTCGCCCGGCTGGGCGGCGACGAGTTCGCCGTCGTGCTGGAGGACACCCACGAGTCCGACGCGCGCGACGTCGCGACGCGCGTGGTCCGCGCGCTCAGCGAGCCGTTCGTCGTCGACGGGCGGACGGTCCGGATCACGTCGAGCGTCGGCGTGCGGCTGGTCGACGCGTCCGTCGAGCCGCAGGCCACGCTGCGCGACGCCGACCTGGCCCTGTACGCCGCGAAGGCCGCCGGCAAGAACCAGGTCCGCCTGTTCGACCCGAGCCTGCGCGTGGCCCAGGACAGGCGCTCGCACCTCGCGGAAGGGCTGCGGCACGCGGTCGAGCGCGACCAGCTCGTCGTGCACTACCAGCCCGTCGTGTCGCTCGGCACCGGCCAGGTGCAGTCCGTCGAGGCGCTGCTGCGGTGGCAGTCGCCCGACGGGCTCGTGATGCCGGACGGCTTCATCCCGGTCGCCGAGGACACCGGGCTGATCGTCCCGATCGGCGAGCACGTCCTGCGCCGGGCGTGCGCCGACGTGCGGCCGTGGTTCGAGCGGCACGGCGTGCGCGTGCACGTCAACGTCTCCGCACGTCAGCTCCGCGAGCCCGACGTCGTCGAGCAGGTGCTGCGCGCACTGCGCGACGCGAGCCTGCCCGGGCGCGCGCTCGTCCTCGAGATCACCGAGACCGCGCTGCTCGCCGCCGAGGAGCCGGAGGCCACCCTCGTCGAGTCGCACCTGTCCCGCCTGCGCGAGCACGGCGTGCGCGTCGCGATCGACGACTTCGGCACGGGCTACTCGTCGCTCGCGTACCTGCAGCGCCTGCCGGTCGACATCGTGAAGATCGACGGCGCCTTCACGCGGTTCGCGGCCGAGCCGGGCGAGGAGGGCCGCCGTCGGCGTGCGCTCGCGAGCGCGATCGTCGACCTCTGCCGCAGTCTCGACCTGCCCGCGGTCGCGGAGCAGATCGAGACCGACGACGAGGCCGACGCGCTGCGGGCGCTCGGCTGCCCCGAGGGCCAGGGCTACCTGTTCGGACGCCCGGCACCCCGGGAGGCGATCGGCGCCCTGCTCGAACGCCCTGCCCGGCTCGGGTCGGTGCCGACGCCCCGGACCGCGCAGGACGCCGCCCGCCGGCCGGTCTGACGCCGTCGGACCGCCCGACCGCAGCGCCGAGGCGGACCTGGCGCGCGGTGGCGCCCTGCGGGATGCTCGGTCCAGACGCCGCGACGGGCGACGGGGAACCGCGGGCAGGTGGGTCGGATGGGCGACTTCAGCATGGGCACGTCCGAGGTCATCGCGGGCCTCGCGCTGACGGCGTCGATCATCTCGCTGCTCATCTCATGGCGGAGCGCGCACCGCAGCACCAAGATCACCACGTACCGCAGCGCGACCGACCTCACGCTCGACATCGACCACCAGTTCGTCGAGCACCCCGAGCTGCGGCCGTACTTCTACCAGGGCCGCGAGCCGGCCCCCGACGACGCGACGCTCTCCGCACGCGTCGACGCCATGGCGGAGCTGATGCTCGACTGCTTCGAGTGCATCTGGGACATCCGCAAGACGTACTCGGAGTCCGACCGCATCTCGTGGGGCCACTACATCCTCGACATGCTCGGCACGTCGCCCGCGATGGAGCGCATGTTCGCGGAACGCCGCCCGCAGGACTGGTACCCCGCGCTCGACGACCTCCACCGCCTCGCCGACGAGGGCCGGCTGCGACCGCGCTGGACTCGTCCCTGGGCCTTCCGCCGCAGCACGGCCACGGACGCCCCGTCGGAGCCGCTCCCGGTCGCGTCGACGGAGCCGTGAGGTGGGCACGTCCACCGAGCAGGTCCGACCGCCCGAGCCCACGCTCGTCCGGCTGAGCGAGGTGCCCGCTCCGGTCGTCGAGGACTTCTACGTCCGCATCCTCCAGGCGACGTTCCCGCCGGACGAGCTCGAGCCGTTGGAGTCGCTGCAGGAGTCGCTCGGGGAGACCGGCGACGGGCTGCTGGCGCTGGACGCCGACGGTGGCGTCGTCGGCGGCCTCGTGCACGAGCACTACGTCGACGGCGCCGTCCAGCTGCTCGCCTACCTCGCGGTCGACCCGGCGGGCAGGGCGCACGGCCTGGGCTCGCGCCTGGTGCGGGAGGCGGTCACGGCGTCGACGGCCACGCTCGTGCTCGGCGAGATCGAGGACCCGCGGTCCTGGCCCGTCACGCCGACGAACGACCCGCCCGCGCGGCTGCGCTTCTGGGACCGGAACGGCTTCCGCCTGCTGCCGCTCCCCTACGTGCAGCCCGCGCTGCGGCCCGGGCTCCGCCGCGTGCGCGACCTGCTGCTCATCGCCCTGCCGTCGCGCGGGGAGGACACGGCGGAGACGGTGCCGGGTCCTCTCGTCGCGGCGTTCCTGCGCGAGTACTTCGCCGCGTCCGAGGGCCGGGCCGACCCGGCCGACCCCGACCTCGCGCGGCTCCTCGCGGCGTGCGACGTCGAGCGGCTCCCGCTGTGGCCGCTGGACCGGCTCGACGTGGTCGGGTGAGCGGGACGGCGTCGAGCGCCCGTCCGCGCCGCGCGGTGCGCGCCCCGCGGTCAGGCGCGGCGGATGCGGCTCACGTCGCGGACGGCACCACGGTCGGCCGACGTCGCCATCGCGGCGTACGCCTGGAGCGCCGGCGACACGTACCGGTCGCGGTTCACCGGCTGCCACGGGTTCTCCGACGCCTCCATCTTGGCGCGCCGCTCGGCGAGGACCTGGTCGGGGACGTTGATCCGGATGAGGCGCGTCTCGACGTCGATCTCGATCTCGTCGCCGTCCTCGATCAGGCCGATCGCGCCGCCGGCCGACGCCTCCGGGGACACGTGCCCGACGGAGATGCCGGACGAGCCCCCGGAGAAGCGCCCGTCGGTGATGAGCGCGCACACCTTGCCGAGCCCGCGACCCTTGATGAACGACGTCGGGTAGAGCATCTCCTGCATGCCGGGACCGCCCGACGGGCCCTCGTACCGCACGACGACGACGTGGCCCGGCTGGACCTCCTTGCGGAGGATCTTGTCGACGGCCTCGTCCTGCGACTCGCACACGAGCGCCGTGCCGACGAAGTGGAAGAGCTCGGGGTCGATGCCCGCGGTCTTGATGACGGCACCGTCCTCGGCGAGGTTGCCGCGCAGCACGGCCAGCCCGCCCTCGACGGTGTAGGCGTGCGCGACGTCGCGGATGCAGCCGTTCGCGGCGTCGGTGTCGAGCGACTCCCAGACGTTCGACGTCGAGAAGGCCTGCGTCGTGCGGACACCGCCGGGCGCGGCGTGGAAGAGGGCCAGCGCCCGCTCGGTCGCGCGGCCTCCGCGGATGTCCCAGTCGTCGAGCCACGCGCGGAGCGTCGGCGTGTGCACCGACGTGACGTCGTGGTCGAGCAGGCCTGCGCGGTCGAGCTCGCCGAGCAGCGCGGGGATGCCGCCCGCGCGGTGCACGTCCTCCATGTGGAAGTCGGGGTGGTTCGGCGCGACCTTGGACAGGCACGGCACGCGGCGGCTGATCGCGTCGATGTCCGCGAGCGTGAAGTCGAGCTCGGCCTCCTGCGCGGCGGCCAGCACGTGCAGGACGGTGTTGGTCGAGCCGCCCATGGCGACGTCGAGCGCCATCGCGTTGGCGAACGCCGCGCGGTTGGCGATCGAGCGCGGCGCGACGCTGTCGTCCTCGTCGTCGTAGTAGCGGCGGGCCAGGTCGACGATCGTGCGTCCGGCCTCGAGGAACAGCTCGCGGCGCGCGGAGTGCGTGGCGAGCGTCGAGCCGTTGCCCGGCAGCGACAGGCCGAGCGCCTCGGTGAGGCAGTTCATCGAGTTGGCGGTGAACATGCCCGAGCACGAGCCGCACGTGGGGCACGCGTTCTCCTCGACACGGCCCAGCGCCTCGTCGGAGACGTTGTCGTCCGCGGAGTAGTTGATCGCGTTGATGAGGTTGAGGTGCGTCGTCGCGACACCGTCCGCGACGACCGCCTTGCCGGCCTCCATGGGCCCGCCCGACACGAAGATCACCGGGATGTCGAGCCGCAGCGCCGCGTTGAGCATGCCGGGCGTGATCTTGTCGCAGTTGGAGATGCAGACGAGCGCGTCGGCGCAGTGCGCGTTGACCATGTACTCGACCGAGTCGGCGATGAGGTCACGGCTCGGCAGCGAGTAGAGCATGCCGCCGTGGCCCATCGCGATGCCGTCGTCGACCGCGATGGTGTTGAACTCCTTGGCGACGCCGCCGGCCTCGCGGACCGCCGACGCGACCAGGTCGCCCATGTCCTTGAGGTGCACGTGCCCCGGGACGAACTGCGTGTACGAGTTCGCGATCGCGACGATCGGCTTGCCGAAGTCCTCCGACGTCATGCCCGTCGCACGCCACAGCGCGCGGGCACCGGCCATGTTGCGGCCGTGGGTCGAGGTACGAGAGCGCAGTGGACGGCTCATCGCGGCAGTTCTCCTTCGAGGGGACCTCGTCGGTGCGGCGGGGCAGGCGGCAAGGCGGCGGCAGGTCGGACGGCTACCCGGCGGTAGCGCCTCGTCACAGTACGCCGCCGCAGGCCAGGGGCCGGCCGACGTCCGCACCGTGGTCCACGGACGACGGAGGGCCGGGGCTCACCAGCAGCGAGCCCCGGCCCTCCGTCCGTCCGAACGGTCAGCGGACGACGGTCCCCGTCCAGCGGCCGTCCGCGGGCGTGACCCGGTGCACGTCGCCCGTGAGCGTCACGCGCGCCTGCGTCTCACGCTCGGCGCACGACGGCCCGACCCACAGGTCGAGGTCGCCCGGCTCGACGACGCGCT
>NZ_JAHKSJ010000024.1:0-64158 GCF_019024305.1 Cellulomonas algicola
CCGGTGCACGTCGCCCGTGAGCGTCACGCGCGCCTGCGTCTCACGCTCGGCGCACGACGGCCCGACCCACAGGTCGAGGTCGCCCGGCTCGACGACGCGCTCGCCCGACCGGTCGGTGAACGCGAGCCGCGCGGCCGGCACGACCAGCTCGACGACGGCCGTCTGGCCGCGCTCGAGGTGGACGCGCTGGTAGCCGAGCAGCTGCGCGACCGGACGCGTCACGCTCGCGACGACGTCCCGCCCGTAGAGCTGCACGACGTCGTCGCCGCCCCGCTCGCCCGTGTTGGTCACGCGCACGGTCACGACGAGCGGGCCGCCCGTGGTCGCCGTCGGCTCGACCGTGAGGTCGGAGTGCGTGAACGTCGTGTACGACAGGCCGTGCCCGAACGGCAGGACCGGCTTCGTCGAGAGGTTGGTGACGTCGCCGTCGCCGCCCAGCGTCGGGTGCAGGTAGGTGAACGGCTGCGCGCCCGCGGACCGCGGCAGGCTGACCGGCAGCCGGCCCGACGGGTTGACGCGACCGGACAGGATGCCGGCCAGCGCGGGACCGCCCTCCTCGCCCGGGAAGAACGACTGCACCACCGCGGCGCAGCGCTCGACGGCCCAGCCGACCGCGTAGGGACGGCCCGTGAGCATGACCAGGACGACGGGCGTGCCCGTCTCCAGGACGGCCTCGACGAGCGCGCGCTGCACGCCCGGCAGCTCGAGGTCGTCGCGGTCGCAGCCCTCGCCGACCGTGCCGCGGCCGAACAGCCCCGCGTGGTCGCCCACGACGAGCACCGCGACGTCCGCCTCGGACGCGACGCGCACGGCGTCCGCGAACCCGCTGCGGTCGTCGTCGTCGACCGCGCACCCGCGCGCCGACACGACGGTCGACCCGGTGAGCTCGGCGGCGAGCGCCTGACGCAGCGTCGGCACGTCGATGCCGACACCGACCTCGGGGTGGTGCGGCAGGACGTGGTTGACGAACGAGTAGCAGCCGAACATCGCCTCGGGACGGTCCGCGTTCGGGCCGATCACCGCGACGCGCAGGCCCGGCCGCAGGGGCAGGGTGCCGTCGTTCGTCAGCAGGACGACCGACTCCTCCGCGAGTCGCGCCGCGACCTGCCGGTGCTCGCTGCTGTCGAGCTCGACGTCCGTCGGGGGCTCGTCGTCGAACGTCGCGTCGAGGAGGCCGAGCTCGGCCTTCTGCCGCAGCGCCCGTGCCACCGCGCGGTCGACGAGCGCCTCGTCGACCGTGCCGGCGCGGATCGCGGCCGCGAGCGGCTCGAGGTACGCGTCGCCCGTCGGGAGCTCGATGTCGACGCCTGCGGCGAGCGCCTGGCCCGCCGCGTCGCCCAGGTCCGGCGCGACGTCGTGCAGCAGGTGCAGGAACGCGACGCCGAAGTAGTCCGCGACGACCGTGCCGTCGAAGCCGTAGGTCCCGCGCAGCAGGTCGGTGAGGATCGTCGGGTCGGCCGCGACCGGGACGCCGTCGATCTCGACGTACGCGCTCATGACCGAGCGCACCCCGCCGTCACGGATCGCCATCTCGAACGGCGGCAGCAGCACGTCCGCGATCTCCCGCGGGCCTGCGTGGACGGGCCCGAAGTTGCGTCCCGACTGCGACGCCGAGTAGCCGACGAAGTGCTTGAGCGTCGCGTGCACGCCCGTCGACTGCAGGCCGCGCACGTACGACGTGCCGAGCGTGCCGACGAGGTACGGGTCCTCCGAGATGCACTCGTCGACGCGGCCCCAGCGCGGGTCGCGGATGACGTCGAGCACCGGCGCGAGGCCCTGGTGCACGCCGAGCTGCCGCATCGACGCGCCGATGACCTCGCCCATGCGGGTCACGAGCTCCGGGTCGAACGACGCACCCCACGCGAGCGGCGTCGGGAACGTCGCGGCCCGCCACGCGGAGAGCCCCGTGAGGCACTCCTCGTGCACGAGCGCGGGGATCCCGAGCCGGGTCTCGCGGACGAGGCGGCGCTGGAACGACCAGAGCCACCGCGCCCGCGCAGCCGGGTCGACCGGCCGCGTGCCGTAGACGCGGGTGAGGTGCCCGAGCCCGTGCCGGGACGCGTCGTCGAGGGTCTGCTCGCGCGTGAACTCGCCCTGCAGAGGAGCCACGGCCTCGCCGTCGGACTTCTCCCAGAAGCCGACGATCTGGGCGAGCTTCTCCTCGAGGGTCATGCGCGCGAGCAGGTCCTGCACGCGCTCGTCGACGCCCGCGGGGCGCGACACCTGGAGATCCGTCACGGATCCACTCCTTCTGGACGTGCTGTGTGTTCGGGAGGCGGGCACGACCCGCCGGCGCGTCGCGCGCGGGCCTCAGCCCTTGACCGCGCCCTGCAGCCCGTTGACGATCCGCTTCTGCATCGCGAGGAAGAACACGAGCGCGGGGATCATGGCCAGCGAGGTGAACGCGAACACGCCGGCGGTGTCGGACGAGTACTCCGAGGAGTAGTCGGCGACGCCCAGCGGCAGGGTCCGCATGTCGCCCTGCAGCAGGAGCAGCGGCAGCAGGTAGGCGTTCCACGAGCCGACGAACGCGAGCACGCCGACCGTGACCATCCCGGGTGCCGACAGCGGCAGCAGGATCCGCCAGAACACGCCCAGCCGGGACGCGCCGTCGATGAGCGCGGCCTCCTCGAGCTCCTTGGGCAGCGCCATGAGGAACGGCCGCAGGATGACGATCGTCACCGGCAGCGCGAACGCGGCCTGCGGGAGCGCGATGCCCCACCACGTGTTCCCGAGGTTCAGGTCACGCGTGATCATGATGAACAGCGGGATGATCGCGACGGTCGTGGGGAACAGCAGCCCCAGCACGAACACCATGAACAGCGCCTCGCGGCCCTTGAACTGGTACCGGGCCAGCGGGTACGCCGCCATGATCCCGAACACCACGACGATCGCGGTGGTGAGCACGGCGATGACCGTCGAGTTGAACGCGTACGTCCAGAAGCTCGAGTTGGTCAGCACCTTGGCGTAGTTGCTGAACACCCACGGGTCGGGCAGCGCGGCCGGCGACTCGGCGAGCTGCGCGTTGGTGCGGAAGCCGCCGAGGATGCCGTAGAGCACCGGGCCGAGCGTGAGGCCGATCACGACGAGCGCGATCGCCCAGACGAGCGGGTTGCCACCCTGCAGCGCGTTGCCGGTCTTGGCCCGCTGCTTGCCCTCGGGCTGGTAGAGGGCGGCCTGCGGCCGGACCATCGGTGCGACGCTCATGCCTTCGCCTTCTTCCGCGGGGCGTCCCCGAGCGTGTCACGCCGGAGGATGAAGTACTGGTAGAGGAGGGCGGCGACGAGGGCGACCACGAAGAGGATCACGGACGCCGCGGCGGCGATGCCGTAGTTCTGGCGCTTGGTGCCCTCGGTGACGAGGAACGTCGCCATGGTGGTCGTGGAGTTGGCCGGACCACCGCCGGTGAGGATCCACACCATGTCGAACAGCTGCAGCGAGCCGATCATCGACAGGAACGCCCACGTGCGCAGCGTCGGGCCGAGCAGCGGGATCGTGATGCGGCGCTGGATGTCCCACCAGCCGGCGCCGTCGAGCTGCGCCGCCTCGTAGAGCTCGTCCGGCACGCCCTGCAGGCCGGCGAGGAAGAGGATGATCGCGAGGCCCAGGTACTTCCAGGTCAGCACGACGATCACGGTGAAGAGCGCGACGTCCGGGTCACCCAGGAAGCCCTGTGCGGGACCGGACAGGCCGACCGCCGCGAGCATCGTGTCGATGACGCCGTACTTCGGCTGCAGGAGCTGGAACCACACGACGGCGGCGATGACCTCCGCCAGCACGTACGGGACGAAGATGATGGTGCGCAGGGTGCCCTGGCCGCGCATCTTGCGGTTGAGCAGCAGCGCGATGCCGAGGCCCAGCGGGAGCTGGATGGCGATCGACGCCACGACGATGATCAGGTTGTGCACCAGCGCGTCGGTGAACACCTCGTTCTGGAGCACGCTGACGTAGTTCTTGAGGCCGACGAAGTCGACCATGGGGCCGAAGCCCTTCCAGCGGTACACCGACATCTGGGCGGCCTTGATGATCGGCCACACCACGAAGCCCAGGAAGAGCAGCAGGGCCGGCGTCACGAAGAACGCGATCTCCAGGTTCCGGCGAAGGGTCTTGCCACCGCCGCGACCGTCCCCGGGGCCGCCGGCCGCCGGCCGTGCCGAAGCACGACCGGCGACCGGGGTCACCGCGGGAGACGTCGCAGGCGAGGCGGGGGCGCCCATGCGGGCGGTCGCTCCGTCTGCCACGTGGATCACTTCTCCGCGTCAGCCGCCGCCTGCGTGGCGTCGACGATGTCCTGCGGGGTCGCCTGCCCGGCGAACATGAGGGCGATGGCGTCGTTCATCGCACCGCCGACGGAGGCGCCGAACGCGGTGTCGAAGTAGAGCTGCACGTACGGGGCCGCGTCACGGACCTGCAGGAGGCCGGCGAGCGCCGGGTCCGACACGTACTGCGAGGCGGTCGGGTTGGTCGGCAGACCCATGTCGAGCTCGGCGAAGCCCTTCTGGACCTCGTCGGACAGCAGGTACTTCACGAAGTCGACGGCGGCGTCGGGCGCGTCCTGCGACACGGCCCACGCGTCACCGCCACCGAGCGCGGCGGTCGGCTCGCCCTGGCCACCCTGGACCTCGGGGAACGCGAACCAGCCGGTGTTCTCGCCGAGGCCGTTGCCGTCCTCGGTGAGGCCCTGCATGACACCGGGCTCCCAGTGGCCGGCCAGCTCCATCGCGACCTTGCCCGTCGCCAGCAGGCCGGAGGCAGAGGTCGGGCCGGACTGCGCCGGCGTGGAGAGGAAGCCCGCGTTGAACGGCTCGGTCTTGATGAGGTCCTCGAGGTCCGCGCCCGCGTTGAGGAAGCACGCGTCGGAGAAGTCGAGGCTGGTCACCGCGTCGGACAGGACGTCCTGCGAGCACTCGCGCAGGGCGTAGTAGTACCAGTAGTGCGCGGCGGGCCACTTGTCGCCGGCACCGACGGAGACGGGCTCGATGCCCGCGGCCTTGAGCTTGTCGACGGCCGCGTTGAAGTCCTCCTGCGTGACAGGGGCCTCGGTGATGCCGGCCTGCTCGAAGAGCGCCTTGTTGTACCAGAAGCCGACGACGCCGACCGAGAACGGCAGGGCGTAGGTCTTGCCGTCGACCTGCCAGCCGGCGACGGAGCCGCCGATCTTGTCGATCTCCGCGGACGCGGCCTCGGAGATGTCCTTGGTGAGGCCCGCCTCGACGTGGTCGGCGAGCTCGCCGCCACCACGCTCCATGTAGATGTCGGGGGCGTCGCCGGCCTGGAAGGCCGCGTCGAGCTTGGTGAGCATGTCCTCGTGCTGCATGGCGCTGACCTTGACGGTCACGCCGGGGTTGGCCGCCTCGAAGTCCTTGGCGACCTGGTCGTAGTAGTCCTTGCCGTCACCGGTGTTGGAGTTGTGCCACCAGGTGATCTCGGTCGAGCCGTCGGCGTTGGTGCTGTCGTCGTCGCCGCCGCCACCGGTGCCACAGGCACCGAGCAGGGCGAGACCTGCGGCGACGGCCACGCCGCGGAGGACGCGGGTCCGGTTCATCGTTGAAGCTCCTCGTCGTCACTGAAGGGGAGGGACGGCGAGGAGCATATGCAGCCCGCCACGGGTGATGTCAATCGATGTCGATAACGTTATCGAATCGATGCTCTACGATCACCCACGTGGACCCCGCACCTCGCGTGAAGATGGCCGACGTCGCCCGTACCGCCGGCGTCTCCGTCGCCACCGTCTCCAAGGTCGTCAACGGCCGCTACGGCGTCGCCGCCGCGACGCTCTCGCGCGTGCAGGAGGTCATCGAGGAGCTCGGGTACGAGGCATCGCTCGGCGCGCGCTCGCTGCGCAGCCACCGCACCAACGTCCTGGGCATCCTCGTCGCGGAGTTCGAGCCGTACTCGACCGAGCTGCTCAAGGGCGCGTCGGCCGCGGTCGGGGCCACCGGCTACGAGCTGCTCGCCTACTCCGGCGGCGGCGCCGGCGGCAGCGTCGGGTGGGAGCGGCGCTACCTGTCGCGGCTGGCCGGCACGCTCATCGACGGTGCCGTGATCGTCACCCCGACGGTCGTCGAGGCGCACCCGGGCGTGCCCGTCGTCGCGGTCGACCCCCACACCGGACCGTCCGGCCTGCCGACCGTCGACGCCGACTCGTTCGCCGGCGCGGTCCTCGCGACCGAGCACCTGCTCGGGCTCGGGCACACACGTGTCGCCTTCCTCGGCGGCCGCCCCGACCTCGAGTCCGCCCGCCTGCGCGAGGACGGCTTCCGGCACGCCATGGCCGCCGCGGGCGTCCCCGTCGACGAGGACCTCGTCCGGGTCGGCGGCTACCGTCCCGAGACCGCGGACCAGCCCGCGAACGAGCTGCTCGCGCGGCCCGAGCCGCCGAGCGCCGTGTTCGCCGCGAACGACCTCTCCGCGATCCGCGTCGTCGAGGTCGCGCGCTCGCTCGGCCTGCGCGTCCCCGAGGACCTGTCGGTCATCGGGTTCGACAACGTGCCCGAGTCCGCGCTCGCGACGCCCCCGCTCACGACCATCAGCCAGCCGCTGCAGCAGATGGGCGCCGAGGCGCTCCGGCTGCTCGTCGACCTCATCGACGGCCGCGAGCGCGGCGTGCACGTCCGGCTGCCCACCGAGCTCGTCGAGCGCGCGTCGACCGCTCCCCCGCGCGACCGCTGATCCTCGCGTTCCCCCGTCCGGCCGCACCCGAGCGGGTGGGCGTCGTGGCGTGGCGGTCGTCCCGGTCGCGTCGCCGACGGCCCTGTCGTGCTGCCGTCGGCGTGCCCGTGCCGCCGTCGGCGCGGCCATGCCGCCCTCGGCGTGGCCGTGCCCGCGCGACGCGCCCTCAGCGCACGCGCGCGCCGCGACCGAGCGCGGCCGCCGCCGCGGCGACGACCTCGGGGTCCGTCGTCGTGTACCCACCCGCGCCGCCGCCGGGACCACCCGCGCTCGCGACCACCCGGCTCGCCGACAGGTGCACGGCGTCCACCCCGGTCGCGACGAGCGCCGCGACGTCCTCCGGCCGCACTCCCCCGCCGGCCATGACCTCGACCCGGCCCGCCGACCAGGCGACCGTCTCCGACAGCCGCACCGTGCCGTCGACCGACCGCGCCGCGCCGCCCGACGTGAGGACGCGCGTGACCCCGGCCCGCGCGAGGTCGTCGATCGCGCGCGCGAGGTCCGGGACCGTGTCGAGAGCGCGGTGGAAGGTCGTCTCGCGCCCCTCGGCGGCGTCGACGAGGGCGCGGAGCGCGTCGAGGTCGATCGCACCGTCCGGCGTCAGCGCGCCGACGACCACGCCCGCGGCACCCGCCGCCACGGCCGCCCGGACGTCCCGCACCTGCACGTCGAGCTCGTCGGCGTCGTAGACGAACCCGCCCGCGCGCGGGCGCACGAGGACGTGGACGCCGACCTCCGTCGGCACGGCGGCGACGGTCGCGTCGAGGAGCCCGCGGCTCGGCGTGAGCCCGCCGGTCGCGGCGAGCGCCGCGCACAGCTCGAGCCGGTCGGCCCCGAGCCGGGCGGCGGTCGTCGCACCGGCCACGTCCTGCACCGCGATCTCCAACCGCATCGGCCCGCTCCCACGTCGTCGTCGGTGTCGGTCGCGCCGACGACGCGTCGCCCTCGGCCGCACCGGGACGCGGTCGCCGTCGACCGGCGTGCGCGGCCGCACTCGCGGCCGCACGGCGATCCTAGGGTCCCCGCGGGCACCACCACACGCCCGCCCGTACGACGTCCCCGACGAGCGGCTCACCGTCCCCTCGCACCCCGGGCGCCGTCCTGCGACGCCGTCGCCGACCGGACTTTCCGGACAGCGCCGCAGAGTGCCAGGATGCGTCTCGCGCGCAGTCCGTGCGTGCTGACCAGGGGGGACGTGCCCGTGCTGTACCTCGTGCTCGTCGTGTCGGCCGTCGTCACGCTGTGGCGATGGGCGGCACCGTTGCTGCTCGTCCTGTCCGCCGTCCTCAGCGTCCTCGCGTTCGTCGGCGACCGCAGCGGGCCCGGGCCGCTCGTGTGGTGGCTCTGGGGCCTGGGCCTCGTAGGGCTCGGGCTCCGCGCCCTGCACCGGGCCGGTCAGTACCGCTCGCTGGACGACCTCGTCGCCGCGTCCGACGCGGGCGTGCCGCGGGCGATGCGCGTGCGCGGGCTCATGCTCAAGATCGAGGGCGACCTCGACGGCGCCGAGGGGCTCATCCGCGCGGCGGCCGAGAAGGGCGACCGCGAGGCGATGTGGGAGCTCGGCCGGCTCGTCGAGGACCGCGACGGGCTCGCGGCGTCCGAGCCGTGGTTCCGGATGGCGGCCGAGCACGGGCACCTGGCCGCTCGCCAGTTCTTCCGCCGCGGGCACGCGCTCAACCTCGACGGGTCGAACCCGCTGTAGCCCGGCACGCGCGGGCGGCACCGGTCCGCCGGCTCGACGGGCGAGGCGCCGGCCCGGGCACATCCGTCCGCCCGGGCATGGTCGTCGTCAGGAGGACGAGCGCGACTGCCACGTGCAGACGCACGCCTCGTTGCCCTCGGGGTCGGCGAGCACCCAGAACGCGGGCGCGCGCGTGTCCGAGAGCAGCCGCCCGCCGGCGGCGACCGCGGCGTCGACCCGCGCCTGCGCCTCGTCGTGCGGCACCGTGACGTCGAGGTGGATGCGGTTGCGCTGCGGCCGGGGCTCGTCCATCTGCTGGAACCAGAACGCGGGTCCTTCCCCCGCGGGGTCGACGAGGCCGTTGTCGTCGCCGGGCTGGTCCTCGTACGCCAGGACGGCCTTCCAGAACGGCCGGACCGCGGGGATGTCGAGCGCGTCGACCGCGACCTCGAGCAGCTCGCTGCGCGGCACGTCGGCGGTCAGGCCGAGCTCGTCGGCGAGCGCGGTCACCGTGCCGGCGAGGTCGACGTCGCGCCGCGTCAGACCGTTGACGTCGTGGCTCGACGTCGTGACCGTGACCTGCCCCCACCGCAGCAGCACGTCGGGGTGGTGGTTCGCCGCATCGGCGGCCTCGGCGACCCGGGCGACGAACGCCGCGCCCTGCGCGAAGTCGGCGGTACGGAACGTCGCGCGCAGCCGCCCGAGCAGGACGCGCCAGTGCCGGGCGTCGACGGCGTCGGTGACGACGGAGTGCGGGAGCTTCTCGGATCCACCCATGCGGCCCACCCTCCCACCGGGGGGCGCCACGCACGACCCCGTCGGCGCACCCGTCCGAGCTCGCCCACGGGCGCGCGCGGACGGGGTCGCGGCCGGGACGTCAGCGCTGGAGGGCCGCCTCGGCGTCCGACTCGGCGCCCGCACGGATGTGGCGCGTCACCCACGGGGCGATCGCGAACATCGCGCCGGCGAAGACCAGCGCGACCAGGCCGATGCCCCCGAAGTACGCGGTGTCGCTCGCACCCTCGGTCGCCTGCACGAGCTGCGCGGTGATCGCGTTGCCCGCCGCGGGCGCGAGGAACCACAGGGCCATGGCCTGCCCGCGGAACGCCTTCGGGGCGAGCAGGGTCGTCGCGGCGAGGCCGACGGGCGACAGGCACAGCTCGCCGATCGTCTGCAGCAGGTACACGCCGCCGAGCACCCAGGGCGGCGACTTCGTGTCCGCGAACACCGCGGACATCCCCGCGAGGAACACGAAGCTGAGCGCGGCGAACGTCAGGCCGATCGCGAACTTCACGGCGGTCGGCGGTCGGTCGTCGAGCCTGACCCAGAGCCACGCGAAGACGGGCGCCAGCAGGATGATGAGCGCGGGGTTGATCGACTGGAACAGCTCGGGCGAGAGCGTCGTGCCCAGCACCTCGAGGTCGGTGCGGCTCTCGGCGTACTGCGCGAGCGTGCTCGCGGCCTGCTCGAAGATCATCCAGAACAGCGTCGCGGCGACGAACAACGGGACGTACGCGCGCAGCCGGGACCGCTCGTGGTCGGTGACCTTGGGCGACCGGAACATCACCCAGAGCGTCGCGACGGGCGCGACGAGGGCCAGGTAGGACAGCGCGTCGACGAACGTCGCCGGGCCGAACCCACCGCTGACGACCCACGCGACCGCGACGGCGACGAGCACGCCGAGGACGACCACGAGGATCATGCGCGTGACGGCGGGACGGTCCGCGGCAGTCAGCGGGTTGGGGGCCACGTCGCCGGCGCCGCCCAGCAGCCGGCGCCCGAGCACGAAGAACACGAGCGCGATGCCCATGCCGACGGCCGCGACGGCGAAGCCGGCGTGGTAGCCGCCGATCGACCGGGCCAGCCCGACGACCAGCGGCGCCGCGAGCGACCCGATGTTGATGCCCATGTAGAAGATCGAGAACGCCGAGTCGCGCCGCGGGTCCTCGCGGCCGTACAGCTCGCCGACCATGCTCGACACGTTCGGCTTGAGCAGGCCGGTGCCGAGTGCGACGAGCCCGATGCCCAGGTAGGAGAACCCGGCCGACGGGATCGTGAGCGCGACGTGCCCCGCCGCGATGACGATGCCGCCGTACAGGACGGACCGGCGCGCACCGATCACGCGGTCGGCGAGCCAGCCGCCGACGACCGACAGCAGGTAGACGCCCGTCCCGTACGCCGCGACCATCGCGGCGCCGAGCGTGTCGTCGAGCCCGAGCCCGCCGTTCGCGACGGAGTCCGTCAGGTAGAACAGCAGGATCGCGCGCATGCCGTAGTAGCTGAACCGCTCCCACAGCTCGGTGTTGAAGAGCGTGAACAGGCCCATCGGATGGCCGAAGAACGCGCGGTCCCGTGGCACCTCGCGGCGCTGCGGGGCCTCGGACGGCTCGCGCAGCGCGCTCGCGCCGGACGGCTCCGTCTGCTCGCTCATGGGTTCATGGAACCGCCGTCGGACCGCGGGCACCAGCGGTCGCCGCCTGCGTCGGCCCCCGTTACCGTCGCCGGGTGCCCACGATCCACTGGTTCCGCCGCGACCTGCGGCTCGCGGACAACCCCTCGCTGGTCGCCGCGGTCGAGGCCGCGCGGCGCGCGGACGACGAGGTCGTGGCCCTCTTCGTGGTGGACCCCACCCTGTGGTCGGCGGCCGGCGCCCCGCGGCTCGCGTACCTGGCCCGGTCGCTGCGCGCGCTCGACGAGGCGACCGACGGGCGGCTGGTCGTCCGGCGCGGCCGGCCCGCCGACGTCGTCCCGGCGGTGGCCCGTGAGGTCGAGGCGTCTGCGGTCCACGTGACCGCCGCGACCGAGCCGTTCGGCCGTCGGCGCGACGACGCGGTCGAGCGCGCGCTCGGCGACGTGCCGCTCGTCCCGACGGGGTCGCCGTACGCGGTCGCGCCCGGCCGCCTGCGCACGGGCAAGGGCACGCCCTTCGAGGTGTTCACGCCGTTCCGCCGGGCATGGCTCGACCACGGCTGGTCCGCGCCGGCCCCGCGGCCGCGGTCCGTGCCGTGGGCGTCGCTGCCGTCGGACGGGCCGCCCGCCGCGCCCGGCACGGACGTCGACCTGCCCCGGGCGGGCGAGGCGGCGGCCCGGCACCGGTGGGCCGCGTTCGTCGCGGACGACCTCGCGCGCTACCCGACGGACCGCGACCGCCCGGACCTCGACGGCACGTCGACGATGTCGGTCCCGCTCAAGTACGGCGAGGTGCACCCGCGCACCCTGCTGGCCGACCTGACGGGCGGGTCGGCGGCGGTCGCGTCGTACCGCTCGGAGCTCGCGTGGCGCGAGTTCCACGCCGACGTGCTGTGGCACCGCCCCGACGCGTCGCGCACCTCGCTGCGCGACGTCGTCCCGGACGACGCGTGGGCGAGCGGCCCGTCGGCCGACGCGCTCTTCGACGCGTGGCGCGAGGGGCGCACCGGCTACCCGCTGGTCGACGCCGGGATGCGGCAGCTGCGCGCGATCGGCTGGATGCACAACCGCGTGCGCATGGTGACCGCGTCGTTCCTGGTCAAGGACCTGCACCTGCCGTGGCAGCGCGGCGCGGCGCACTTCCTCGCGTGGCTCGTCGACGGCGACGTCCCCCAGAACCAGCTCAACTGGCAGTGGGTCGCCGGCACCGGCCGGGACGCGGCGCCGTACTTCCGCGTGTTCAACCCGGTGCTGCAGGGCAAGAAGTTCGACCCCGACGGCCGGTACGTGCGGCAGTGGGTGCCCGAGCTCCGCGACGTGCCGGGCGCCGCGGTGCACGAGCCGTGGCGCCTCCCCTCCGGCGCCGCGCCGGACTACCCGCAGCGGGTCGTCGACCACGCCACCGAGCGCGAGGTCGCCCTCGAGGCGTTCGGCCGGCTGCGCTGACACCGCGCCGGGCAGGGCGGTGACACGCGGCCCCGCCTCGTCGGCGACCTCAGTAGCGGAGGTCCGCGAGCACGGCCCGATGGTCGGACGCCCACGTCCCGTCGACGGGCTCGCTCCCGAGCAGGCGCGTGGCGACCGGGTGCCCCACGCCGCCGCGCCGACGGGTCGCCGAGAACACGTAGTCGATCCGACGGTCCGGCCACAGGAGCATCGCCGCGTGCGGGTTGGTGCGGGACCACGTGGCGCCCGAGGGGTCCGGCGCGTCGCGCGCACCCGCGACCTCCCAGGCGTCGTAGAAGGACAGCCCGGGGACGGGCACGGCCGTCCTGCCGGTGAGCATGCGGATCTCGTCGCTCTCGGGGTCGGAGTTGAAGTCGCCGCACACGATCAGCGGCACCCGCTCGTCGGCTGCGTGCCGCACGTGCTCGAGCAGGTCGCGGACAGCGCCCTGCCGCGCCTCGCTCTCGTCGAACCACCAGGCGTCCAGGACGACGCCGTAGACCTGCAGCGCGCCACGCGGGCCCGCGATCTCGACCTCCTCGACGCGTGCGGCGCCGAACGTGTGGCTCGCGGTCCGCGTCGTCGGCCACCGGGACAGCACGGCGACGCCGGAGAGCGCGCTCTCGTCCTCCTGCGCTGGCACCCCGCTGAACGTGTGGTGCGGCAGTCCGAGCGGGCCGGCCAGCCGGGCGCACTGGCTGTCGGTCGCGGTGGCCCACGACTCCGCGAGGACCACCACGTCGGGTCGCACCTCGGCGAGCGTCGCGACGACGGCCGCCTCGCGCGCCTCCCAGTCGTCGTACCGGCCCCAGACGTTCCACGTCACGACGCGGACGGTCGACTCGACGAGCGCACCGTAGAAGTCCGGCGGTACGTCAGGCACGGGCGGCATCCCCTCATGCTGCCCGACGACACCCGGCGCGGTCCTGCGCAGCCGTCGCGCCGAGCGCCGGGGCGGTGCCGTCGTCACGTCGCGAGGCCGGCGTCCTCCAGGACGCCGCGGATCGTCGCGCGGGCGTGGTCGGCGAGCGGCACGTACCGGGTCCGGTAGTACGGGAGCTGCAGCAGCGCCTGGCGCAGCGCCCACCCGCGTCCGCGCAGCCAGGTCGCGTCGTCGTCGCCGAGTGCGGTGCGGAACGCCGCGCGGGACGGGGCGTCGAAGAAGTTCCACGCGGGGCCGAGGTCGCCGGCCGGGTCGCCGAGCCCGGCGCCGCCCCAGTCGAGCAGCCCGACCAGCCGCCCGTCCCGCACGACGAGGTTGCCGGGCGCGAGGTCGCCGTGCAGCCAGACGCCACGCCCGTCCCACGGCTCGGCGGCGCACGACTCGTGCCACGCGTGCAGGACGAGGTCGACGGGGACCTCGTCGCGGACGGCCTCGGCGTCGGAGGCGACCTGGTCGGTGAGGTCGCCGAGCGGGTGCCCGCGACGCTGGTTGCGTCGACCCGGCAGGTCGAGCGCGCGCAGGCGCCGGACGACGCCGGCCAGGTCGAGCGCGAGGTCAGGGGTGGGCCGCACCGGCGTCTCCCCGGCGACCCACCGGACCACCGACCACCGCCACGGGTAGCCGTGCCCGGGCTCGCCGGCCGCGACGGGCACCGGTGCCTCGACCTCGACGAGGCCCGCGAGCCGCTCGGTCGACGCGTGCTCGCGGTCGACGGCCTCACGCGCCCACGGGATGCGGGGCATCCGGACCGCGAGGTCGTCGCCGAGCCGGAACAGGGCGTGGTCGGTGCCGCGGTGCGGGAGGGGCCGGACGGGGCGGTCGCGCCAGTGCGGGTGCTGGTCCGCGATCAGCGCGCGGACCTGGTCGGCGGTGATGGTCAGCTCGTCGTCGTGCACCGCCCGACGGTAGGACGGTGCACGGCGACGGAGCAGCGACTTTTCGCCGCCGGGGCCGCGTGAGCCCGCTAGGCGGTCACGACCTGCGGCGTGCGGTCAGCGTCCACGGCGGCGACCTCCACCTCGGCGTCGGCCTCGGCCAGGGCCGCACGGGTCGCGGCACCCGTGTCACGGAGGTGACCGAGCAGCGCCAGGGTCAGGCCGAGCACCGCCCACGCGGTCAGCGTGAGCCACAGGGCGGTCGTGTCCGCCGCCGGGAAGTACGACGTGTCGCGCAGGAGCGTCGCGCCCGCACCGGGCGGCAGCCACTGGCCGATCGCACCCCACGGCGCGGGGAGCATCTGCCACGGCATCGCCGCGGCGGCGATCGGGTTCGCGACGAGCAGGAACAGCACCGGTCCGATCGCGAGCCCGCGACGGCCGACGAGCGAGGTGAACCCGACGATCACCGACGCGACCGCGAGGATCGTGAGCGCGACGACGCCGCTGGTCACCCAGAACGAGCCGCCGAGCACGCCCCACCAGGACTGGAGGACCGCGGTGATCGCGAGGCCGCCGAGCGCGGCGTACCCGAGCACGGCCGCGACGCGGCGGCGGACGCCGACGACCGTGAGCGCGATGCCGATCCCGCCGAGCATGCCGCCGAGGACCAGCGGGAACGTGGCGGCGCCGAGGACGATGCCGCGCGGGTCGCCCGCGCCGAGCGGGACGACGTCGGTGACCGTCACCGTGACGGGCTCCCCGGTCGCGGCGGCGAGCTGCGCCTGGAGCGTCGTCGCGAGGGTCGCGAGCTGCTGCGCGACCATCGGGCTGGCCGCCGACGCCGTGAGCACCTCCGGCTCGGGCCCGAGGACGACCGCACCGTAGGCCTCGCGGGTGTCGACCAGCCGGGCGGCGGCGGCCCGGTCGGCGGCCGGGACGACGTCGAAGACGCCGGGCGCCTGGGCCTCGATCCCCTGCACGAACGGCTCGGCCGCGGCCGGTGGGCCGGCGACCGCGACGGGGAGGTCGTGCGGTGCCGCGGTGGCCGACGGCCAGAGGAACGCGAGCGCGACGACGGTGAGGACGGCGGCGAGCGCGGCGCCGACGGCGGCGACGTGCCCCCACGGGGTGTGCGGGATGGTGCCGGTGCGGGACATGATGGACTCCTCAAAAACGAATGTTCGTTCGCTGTCGAGCCTGGACCTCGTCGACCACGCTTGTCAAGAACGTTCATTCGTTTTTATGCTCGGGCGTGCCCAAGGTGACCGAGGAGTACCGCGCCGCCCGCCGCGACGAGATCGCGGACGCCGCCCTCCGCGCGTTCCGCCGCACCGGTTTCCAGGCGACGTCGATGGCCGACATCATCGCCGAGTCCGGCCTGTCCGCCGGGGCCATCTACGGCCACTACCCCAGCAAGAGCGCGCTCGTCGTCGGCGTCGCGTCGCGCATCGTCGGTGCCCGCCTCGGCGACATCGAGGCGCTCGCGAGCACCACACCCATGACTCCGCCGCCCGGCGTCGTCCGCGTCCTCGTCGATGCCATCCGGCGCGAGGTCGGCGACCCCGCGGTCCTCCTGCAGCTGTGGGGCGAGGCCGTCACCGACCCCGACATCGCGGACCTCGCGGTGGGCACCGTCGACCGCCTCGCCGCGGCGCTGCGCGGGTACGTGTCGCTGTGGCACCAGCGGACGCACGGCGCCCCGCCCGACGAGGCCGACGCGCTCGGCACCGAGCAGGTCCCGCTGCTGCTCGCCGCCGTCCAGGGGTACGTCATCCAGTCGACCGTCGCGCGCGACTTCGACGGCGAGGCGTACCTCGCGGCCGTCGAGCGCTACCTGCCGCGCTGACCGCGGCCGGCAGGCCCGGCGGTCAGGGCGCGATCTGCGTCGCGCGGTACTCGTCCTCGAGGATCGACATGACGATCGCGTCGCACCACCCGTCCCCGTCGCGGTACGCGTCGCGCCGGCGCCCCTCGACGCGGAAGCCGATGTTCTCGTACAGCGACTTGGCGCGGGCGTTGATGCTCAGCACGTCGAGCTCGACACGGTGCAGGCCGAGCCCGTCGAACGCGAAGCCCAGCACGAGCTGAATGCCCTCGGTCCCGTACCCGCGACCGCGGTAGGCCGGCCGCATCGACAGCCGCAGGTTCGCGCTGCGCACGACCTCGTCGATGTCGTTGAGCACGATCTCGCCGAGGAACTCGTCGCTGCCGTTGGCCGTGACGGCGAAGTCGTAGCGCCCCTCCGCGGTCGCGCGGCTCGCGGCCCACGCGTCGACCTGCTCGCGCGTGAACGTCGCGGTGGTGCCCGTCAGCCGGTTGCCCTCCGGGTCCGCGAGCATGTCCCACATCGCGTCCGCGTCGTCGGCGCGGATCGGCCGGAGCACGATCATCTCGCCCTGCAGCGTCGGCTTCTCCATCGCCCGGTCGTCTCCCGTCTGCGCCCGGTTCGGCGGCGCGTCTCTCGCATCGTAGGGAGGCCGTGTGACCCCCGTGTTGCAGCGCGCCGACCGCGCCGCACCGCACGACGTCAGCGCGCGGCGTCGTCGCACGGTGACCGCACCGCCGACGAGGACGCGGCCCGCACGCGCCGCGGGGCCGGACCCGGTGCGCACCGGACCGGCCCCGCGGTCGTCGTCCTGGTCAGGCCTGCACGCGCTCCAGCACGAGCTCGCGCACGCGGCCCGCGTCGGCCTGGCCGCGCGTCGCCTTCATGACGGCGCCGATGATCGCGCCGACCGGGCCCAGGTTGCCGGACCGGATCTTCTCGGCGATGTCGGGCTGCGCGGCCAGCGCCTCGTCGATCGCGGCGAGCAGCGGACCGTCGTCGGAGACGACCTCGAGCCCGCGCGCGACGACGACGGCCTCGGGCTCGCCCTCGCCGGCCAGCACGCCCTCGAGCACCTGGCGTGCGAGCTTGTCGTTGATCCGCCCGTCGTCGACGAGCCTCTGCAGCGCGCCGATCTGCGCGGGCGTGATCGGCAGCGCCTCGAGCTCGACCTCCTGCTGCTTCGCGGTGCGGGCGAGCTCGCCCATCCACCACTTGCGGGCGGCAGCGGGCGACGCACCGGCCGCGACGGTCGCCTCGATGAGCTCGACGGCGCCGGCGTTGACGACGTCGCGCATCTCCGCGTCGGCGTAGCCCCACTCGGTCTGCAGCCGACGGCGACGGGCCGCGGGCAGCTCGGGCAGCGTCGCGCGGATCTCCTCGACCCACGCGCGGTCGGGCGCGATCGGGACGAGGTCCGGCTCCGGGAAGTAGCGGTAGTCCTCGGCGTCCGACTTCACGCGACCCGACGTCGTCGTGCCCGTGTCCTCGTGCCAGTGCCGCGTCTCCTGCACGATCGCGCCGCCGTCGTTGAGCACGCCCGCCTGCCGCGAGATCTCGTAGCGCACCGCGCGCTCGATCGAGCGGAACGAGTTGACGTTCTTGGTCTCGGTGCGGGTGCCGAGCGCCGACTCGGGCGTCGACCGCAGCGACACGTTGACGTCGGCGCGCACGTTGCCGCGCTCCATGCGGGCCTCGGACACGCCCAGCGCGCGGAACAGGTCCCGCAGCGTCTGCACGTAGGCGCGCGCGACCTCGGGCGCCCGCTCCCCCGCACCCGTGATCGGCTTCGTGACGATCTCCACGAGCGGGATGCCCGCGCGGTTGTAGTCGACCAGCGAGTACTCCGCGCCGTGGATGCGGCCCGTCGCGCCGCCGACGTGGGTGTTCTTGCCCGCGTCCTCCTCCATGTGCGCGCGCTCGATCTCGACGCGGAACGTCGACCCGTCCTCGAGCTCGACGTCGACGTACCCCTCGTACGCGATGGGCTCGTCGTACTGCGACGTCTGGAAGTTCTTCGGGACGTCCGGGTAGAAGTAGTTCTTCCGCGCGAACCGGCAGGTCTCGGCGATCTGGCAGTTCAGTGCCAGGCCGATGCGGATCGCGTACTCGACCGCGGTGCCGTTCACGACCGGCAGCGAGCCCGGCAGGCCCAGCGACACGGGCGTGACGGACGTGTTCGGCTCCTCGCCGAAGCCGGCAGGCGCACCGTCGAACATCTTCGTGCGCGTGCCGAGCTCGACGTGCACCTCGATGCCGATGACGGGATCGAACTGCGTGACGGCCTCGTCGTAGTCCACGAGCGTGGTCATCGGGTCTCCAGTTCCGGGGCCTGGGCCAGCAGCGGGCCGCCCCACTCCTTCTCGAGCAGCGTCTCCAGCGCGGCGCCGACGCGGTACAGCCGGTCGTCGGCCTTCGCGGGTGCGAGCACCTGGAAGCCGACGGGCAGGCCCTCGTCGAGGCCGTTCGGCAGCGACAGACCGGGCACGCCCGCGAGGTTCGCGGGGATCGTCGCGACGTCGTTGAGGTACATCGCGAGCGGGTCGTCGAGCTTCTCGCCCAGCTTGAAGGCCGTCGTCGGGGCCGTCGGCGACACGAGCACGTCCGCCTGCGCGAACGCCGCGTCGAAGTCCCGCTGGATGAGCGTGCGGACCTTCTGCGCCGAGCCGTAGTACGCGTCGTAGTAGCCCGCCGACAGCGCGTACGTGCCGAGGATGACGCGGCGCTTGACCTCGTCGCCGAAGCCCTGGCCACGCGTCGCGGCCATGACGCGCTCCGCCGTGGGGTTGTCCTCCGGCACGACGCGCAGGCCGAAGCGCATGCCGTCGAACTTCGCCAGGTTGCTCGACGCCTCGCTCGGCATGATCAGGTAGTACGCGCCCAGGGCGTACTCGAAGTGCGGGCAGGAGACCTCGACGATCTCCGCCCCCGCCGCGCGGAGCAGGTCGAGCGACTCGTGGAACCGCGCGAGGACGCCCGGCTGGTAGCCCTCGCCCTGCAGCTCGCGGATCACGCCGACGCGCACCCCCGTGAGGTCGCCGGTCGCGCCCTGACGGGCGGCGTCGACGAGCGACGGCAGCGGCTCGGCGATCGACGTCGAGTCGAGCGGGTCGTGGCCGCCGATGAGCTCGTGCAGCAGCGCCGAGTCGAGGACCGTGCGCGTCACCGGGCCGGCCTGGTCGAGCGACGACGCCATCGCGATGAGCCCGTACCGCGACACCGACCCGTAGGTCGGCTTCACGCCGACCGTGCCCGTCACGGCGCCCGGCTGACGGATCGAGCCGCCCGTGTCCGTCCCGATCGCGAGCGGTGCCTCGAACGCGGCGACGGCCGCGGCCGACCCGCCGCCCGAGCCGCCCGGGATGCGGTCCAGGTCCCACGGGTTGTGCGTGTTGCCGTAGGCCGAGTGCTCGGTCGACGAGCCCATCGCGAACTCGTCCATGTTGGTCTTGCCGAGGATCGGCAGCCCTGCCGCCTTGATCCGCTCGACGAGCGTCGCGTCGTACGGCGGCACCCACCCCTCGAGGATCTTCGAGCCGGCCGTCGTCGGCAGGCCCTTCGTCACCACGACGTCCTTGACCGCGATCGGCACGCCCGCGAGCGCGTGCAGGTCCTCGCCTGCGGCACGGCGCGCGTCCACGTCGGCCGCGGTCGCGAGCGCCTCGTGCGCGCTGACGTGCAGGAACGCGTGCACCGCGCCGTCGACGGCCGCGATGCGGTCGAGGTGCGCCTGCGTCGCCTCGACGCTGGACACCTCGCCGGCGGCCAGCCGGTCCGCGAGGTCCGCGGCGGACAGCCGCGTCAGGTCGGCGGTCACGCGTCCTCCCCCAGGATCTGCGGGACCAGGAACTTGCCGTCCTCCGACGCGGGCGCGGCGGCGAGCACCGCGTCGCGGTCCACCGGGGCGACCGGCACGTCGGGGCGGAACACGTTGGTCAGCGGCAGGGGGTGGCTGGTGGCCGGCACGTCGGGCGTGGCGATCTCGCTCACGCGAGCGACCGACTCGACGATGACGTCGAGCTCGCCGGCGAGGCGGTCGATCTCCGCCGGCGTCAGGTCGATCCGGGCCAGCCCCGCCACGCGCGCGACCTCGTCGCGAGAGAGGGTGGACATGCCCGAGAGTCTAGACGTTGGGGCATCCCGGCAGACCCGCGCGCAGCACTACCCCACTCGCTCGACCGCCGCCGTCACGAGGGACAGCAGGGCGTCCGCGTAGGCCTCCTCGGCCGAGTCGGCGGTGAACACCAGCTCGGGGTGGCCCGGGCGCTCCACGAGCACCTGGTAGGTGCCGTCGGTCGACCGGGCGAGGCTGCGGAACGTGCCGCCGAGGAGCTCGCGCATCTGGTCCTCGCGCGGGAGCCACACGGCGTCCTCCTGCGCGACCGAGTCGAGCGCCCACTCCGTCGTCCCGTTGAAGCCCAGGATCGTGCCCGTCGGGTAGTGGTGCGCCTCGATCGTCATCTCGGAGATCGTGAACACCTCCCCCGCCATCTCGGGTTGGATCACGGCGAAGCGGTCGCCGGACGCGGGGTGCCAGCGCAGGCCGGCCCCCCGCAGGAGGAGCGCGAGGTCGACGGAGATCATGAGTCCAGTATCGTCCGGGCTGCCTGCGACGGCACCCGGCCGGCACGACGGAGGGGACGGGTCAGGGCAGGACACGCAGCTCGTCGTCGAACGACGCGACGAGCCGGCGCAGGGCGGGGTCGAGGCGCACGGACCGGATCTCCCCGGCGAGGCCCACGTCGGCGAGCGTCCGCTCCCACTCGACCTCGCCGGTGGACCATGCCAGCGCGCGCAGCGTGTCGCCCACGCGGACGAGGAGCGTCCGGCCGTCGGTGACGACGACGTCGGCGTCGACACCGCTCTCGACCGACCACACCACCGTGCCGTCGGGGCCGCCGAGCCGCGCGAGGCCGGTGTGGGTGCGGACGAGGACGTCGCTGTCGAGCACGGCGAGCGGGAGGCGCGGGAGCGGGCTGATCCACCGGTCGCGCCCGTCCGACGACCGGACGATCATGTCCGCACCGGCGAGCCCGCTGCGCATGACGAGCACGTCGTCGGGGAGCGTGCCGTCGTCGATCGCGACCTGCGCGAGGGTCTCCTGCCGGACGAATCCGTCGTCACCCGTGACGCGGCCGCCGACCAGCCCGGCGCGGCCGTTCCGCCCGAGCGCGACGCCCTCACCCTGGGGGACGCTCACCTCCTCGACGACCCGACCGTGGTGGTCGAGCACCCACGCCGTCTCCCCGAGCCAGACCAGCACACGGCCCAGGCGGGTCGTGCCGAGCACGACCGAGGGCATCGCCTCCGGGTCACCCGGTGTGCCGGCAGCGGACGGGGAGTCCGACGGGGCGTCGGTCGGGGGCGCGTCCCACGTCCACCGCGTGTCGCCGGTGGTCGGGTCGGTCGCCTCGACCGCCCAGCCCGCCGGCCTCTCGGAGCCGGCGTCGTGGCCCGCGGTGTCGATCCCGTGCACGCGGACGAGGGCGTCGCCGGTCATGCCGACCCACTCGGCCGGCCCGGCCGTTCCCGTGCGGACGACCTCGCCGCTCGTGGCGTCGACGACCCACCACGTCGAGGACAGCGGGGCACCCAGGACGAGAGCGCCGTACTGGAGCCCGCAGACGGCGAGCGGCCGGTCACCGCCTGCGCGGACGCACCACGGGTCGCCGCCGAGCGCCCCCGCCACGGCCAGGGGGTCGATGTCGCGTGGGCCCGCGAGCGCGTCGAGGTCCTCGTCCTCGATCCAGTACGGCCGTTCCCGGGGCAGCACGCGGGGGACGGGGGTCTCCCACCGCGACGACCAGTCGTCCGGGTGCAGACCGACGAGGCTCCAGCCGTCACGCTGGCGCAGCCCGACCATCGTGCCGTCGACGGTGGCGAGCGACTCCGTCCGGACGTCGGGCGCCGGTCCGGGGTGGGCGCGCACACCGGCGTCGAAGGGTGCGACGACGCCGGCGGCGTCCGCGTGACGCACGGCGAGCGTCGCGTCGGCCTCCGCGCGGCGCTCGTCGAGCACACGCTGGGTTCCGACGGCGACAAGGGCCGCGACCACGACGACCCCCACGGCGACCACGACCCGTCGCCGGGCCGACGCTGACCGCACCGGCTCGGGCGGCACGGCGTCGGTGCGCGGCTCACCCTCGTCGAACGTGACCTCCTGCATGCCGCCGGCCATACGCGCACGCTAGAGGACGGCGTCAATCCGCGAGGGCGGTTCGACCGGCCCCGCGACGCACCCGTCGCCGGTCGGGTCGTCCCCCTCCCTGGAGGACCCGACCGGCGACGCGGCGACCGCGCGCGGCGGCGTCAGCGGGTGCTGAACGCCGCGTCGAACGCGGCGGCGGGCGGGTCGAACGCGTTGCGGCGGACGAACTCGAGCGCCTCGGGCGCACCGAGCAGCCGGTCCATGCCCGCGTCCTCCCACTCGACCGAGATCGGCCCGTCGTACCCGATGTGGTTGAGCGCCCGGAACGACGCCTCCCACGGCACGTCCCCGCGCCCGGTCGACACGAAGTCCCAGCCGCGCCGCGGGTCGGCCCACGCGAGGTGCGACGACAGGCGGCCGTTGCGGCCGTTGCCGAGCCGGAGCTTCACGTCCTTGCAGTCGACGTGGTAGATCCGGTCCCGGAACTCGAGGATGAAGTCGACCGGGTCGAGCTGCTGCCAGACGAAGTGGCTGGGGTCCCAGTTGAGGCCGAACGCCTCGCGGTGGCCGATGGCCTCGAGGGTGCGCACGGTCGTCCAGTAGTCGTACGCGATCTCGCTGGGGTGCACCTCGTGCGCGAACCGCACGCCGACCTCGTCGAACACGTCGAGGATCGGGTTCCAGCGGTCGGCGAAGTCCTGGTAGCCCGCGTCGACGGCCTCCTGCGAGACCGGCGGGAACATCGCGACGTACTTCCAGATCGACGAGCCCGTGAAGCCGACGACGGTCTCGACGCCGAGCTTCGCGGCGAACCGCGCGGTGTGCTGCATCTCCTCCGCGGCACGCTGCCGCACGCCCTCGGGGTCGCCGTCGCCCCACACGCGGTCGGACAGCATGTCGCGGTGCCGCTGGTCGATCGGGTCGTCGCAGACGGCCTGGCCCTTGAGGTGGTTCGAGATCGCCCAGACCTTGAGGCCGTGCCGGTCGAGGATCTCGCGGCGCGAGTCGACGTACGCGTCGTCGTCCCACCGCCACGGGTCCAGGTGGTCGCCCCAGCAGGCGATCTCGAGGCCGTCGTAGCCCCAGCCGGCGGCGAGGCGCGCGACCTCCTCGAACGGCAGGTCGGCCCACTGGCCGGTGAACAGCGTGATGGGTCGGGTCATCGTCAGGCCTCCGTCTCGGCCGGCGCGGGCGTCGGTGCGGGGATGTCGGTCCAGGTGCTGCGGTCGGCGGCGGAGCGCTCGACGGCGTCGAGCACGCGCTGCACCTGCAGGCCGTCGGCGAACGACGGCCGGGGCTGGCGGTGCGCGGCGACGTCGTTCACGAGGTCGACGGCCTGGTGCGTGAACGCGTGCTCGTACCCGAGCCCGTGGCCCGCGGGCCACCACGCGTCGACGTACGCGTGCTCGGGCTCGGTCACGACGATGCGCCGGAAACCGGCCTCCCAGGCGTCCTGGCGCGCGTCGAAGTAGTGCAGGACGTTCATGTCCTCGAAGTCGAACGCGAGCGACCCGGCGGAGCCGTTGACCTCGACACGGATCGCGTTCTTGCGGCCGTACGCGAACCGGGTCGCCTCGAACGTCGCGAGGCCGCCGCCGGACAGCCGCGCGAGGAAGACGGCGGCGTCGTCGACGGTGACCGGGCCGGTCGCGCCGCTCGCGTCACCGCTGCCCGACAGCCCGCTGAACTCGCCCGCGAGCGGGCGCTCCTTGACGAACGTCTCGAGCAGCGCGGACACCCCGGTGAGGTGCTCGCCCGTGATGAACTGCGCGAGGTCGACGACGTGCGCGCCGATGTCCCCGAGCGCCCCGGACCCGGCCTTCTGCTTGTCGAGGCGCCACGACAGCGGCGCCTGCGGGTCGGCGATCCAGTCCTGCAGGTACTGCGCGCGGACGTGCCGGACGGTCCCGATGCGCCCCTCGGCGACGAGCCGCTGCGCGAGCTGGATCGCGGGCACGCGGCGGTAGGTGAAGCCGACCATCGCGAGCGCCCCGGACGAGCGCGCGGCATCGGCGGCCCGGACCATCGCCTCGGCCTCCGCGACGGTGTTCGCCAGCGGCTTCTCGCACAGCACGTGCTTGCCGGCCTCGAGCGCGGTCACCGCGATCTCGGCGTGCGTGTCGCCGGGCGTGCACACGTCGACCAGGTCGACGTCGTCGCGCGCGACGAGCGCCTTCCAGTCGGTCTCGGTGTCGCGCCAGCCGAGCCGGTCGGCCGCGGCGCGCACGGCGTCCGCGTTCCGGCCCGCCACGACGGCGAGGTCGGGGTGCAGGGGGAGCTCGAAGAAGCGCGGGGCGTTGCGCCAGGCCTGCGAGTGCGCGACGCCCATGAAGGCGTAGCCCACCATGCCGATGCCGAGCCGCGGGAGCGTGCCGGGTGCGGACACGTGTCCTCCTTGGGTCGAGGGTGCGCCGGGCGGGCCTGCGGATCGCCCGCCCGGCGCGGGGTCGGTCAGGACTCGAAGGCCGTCGGCAGGTACTGGTCGACGTTGTCCTTCGTGACGACCGGCGCGAACAGCTGCACGGTGCGGGGCACCTCGACCTCGACGAGGTCGCTCATCGCCTTCTGCTGCACGAGCAGACGCGCGAGCTTGATGCCGTCGGCGGCCTGCGTCGAGGGGTAGATGACCGTCGCCTTCAGCACCGAGTTGTCGGCCTTGATCGCGTCCATGACGTTCTTCGAGCCGGCGCCGCCGACCATGAAGAACTCGTCGCGGCCCGCGTTCTCGATCGCCGCCATGACGCCGACGCCCTGGTCGTCGTCGTGGTTCCAGATCGCGTCGAGCTCGGGCGCCGCCTGCAGGAGGTTCGCCGCTGCGGCCTCGCCGCCCTGGACGGTGAAGTCGGCGGCGACCCGGTTGCTCACCTCGAGCCCGCAGTCGGCCAGCGCGTCGGAGAACCCGCGGCTGCGGTCCTGCGTGAGCGGCAGCGAGTCGATGCCGGCGATCTCCGCGACCTTCGCACCGGCCGTGCCGCCGAGCTGCTCGCAGATGTAGTGCCCGGCCGAGACGCCCATGCCGTAGTTGTCGCCGAGCACGGTCGTGCGGGCGGCGTTGGGGTCGTCGAACTCGCGGTCGACGTTGATGACGACGATGCCGGCCTCCATGGCCTGCGTCGCGACCTCGGTGAGCGCGGCACCGTCGAACGGCAGGAGCACGATCGCGTCGACGCCGTCGTTGATGAACTGCTCGATCTGGCTGATCTGCAGGTTGACGTCGTTCGTGGCCTCGGCCTGGACGAGCTCGACGTCGGAGTACTTGCCGGCCTCCGCGACGGCGGACTTGGTGATGGCACCCATCCAGCCGTGGTCGGCCGCAGGCGCCGAGAAGCCGATGGTGACCTTGTCGCCGGGCTCGTCGTTCTCGGTGCCGGGCACGACGGCGGCGCCCGTGCTGTCGCCGGACGTGTCCTGCGGGGTGTTGGACGTGCAGCCCACCACGAGGGCGAGGGCGGCGGCCGTGCCGGCGAGGGCGAGGGCGCGGCGGCGCAGGGGTGCGGACATGACGATCCTCCTTGATCGGGATGCTGCGGGGCTGTCGAAGGTGCAGGGGGACGAGGACAGCGGGGTCTAGGTGACGGAGCGGGACTGCTCGGCGATGCGCTGCTGCAGCATGACCGCGGCGACGATGATCACGCCCTTGGCGACCGCCTGGGCGGAGATGGACAGGTTGTTCTGCGTGAACACGTTGGTGAGCGTCGTGAAGATGAGGACGCCCAGGACGGTGCCGACGATCGTGCCGCGACCGCCCGCGAGGAGCGTGCCGCCGACGACGACCGCGGCGATCGCGTCGAGCTCGTAGTACAGGCCGTTGGTCGACGAGCCGGCCGTGGTGCGGCCGAGCATCATGACGCCGCCGATGCCGGCGGTCAGACCCGCGAGCGCGTACAGGTACATCGTGTGGCGCTTGACGTTGATGCCGGCCAGACGGGCGGCCTCGGGGTTCCCGCCGACGGCGACGGTGCGCCGGCCGAACGTCGTCCGGTTGAGCAGGACCCAGCCGACGACGGCGACGACCGCGAAGATCCACACGAGCATCGGGATGCCGAGCGGCTGCAGCCGGAACACGTCGGAGAACGCCGGCACGCGCACGACCCAGGTCTGCCGGTTGGCGATCATCTCCGCGAGACCGCGGGCGGCCACCATCATGGCGAGCGTCGCGATGAACGCGACGACCCTGCCGTACGCGATGAGGACGCCGTTGACGAGCCCCGCGCCGAGGCCCACCGCGAGCGCGGTGAACACCATGACGGACCAGTGGAAGCTGTTCGCCATCGCCTGCGTCGCGAGCGTCGACGCCCAGACGGACGACAGGCCGATGACGGAGCCGACCGACAGGTCGATGCCGCCGCCCGTGATGACGAAGGTCATGCCGATCGAGATGACCCCGAGCACCGCGGCGAGCCGCAGGATCGTCAGGAGGTTGTCGATGCTGGCGAAGCGCTCGCCCGCGGTGAGGACGCCGACGAGGCACACCAGCACGAGCGCGATGACGAGGCCGAGGTTGCGGCCGGCGGCTCCTCGGAGCGGGTTGCGGAAGCGCCGGTCGACCGCGGTCGCGCCCCCGGTCTTCTCGATGCGGGCGGACTCGTCCGCCGCAGGCACCCGCGCGGAGGCGGAGGTTCCCTGCTCGCTCACGCGGCACTTCCTTCCATGACGAGGTCGAGCACGCGGTGCTCGTCGATCTCGGACGCGGGGCCGGTGTGCACGACCCGACCTTCGGACAGGACGAGGACGCGGTCGGACAGGCCGAGCACCTCCTCGATCTCGCTGGACACGACGACGACGGCGACGCCCTGGGCGGTGAGGTCGGCGACGATGCCGTAGATCTCGGCGCGCGCGCCGACGTCGACACCGCGCGTGGGCTCGTCGAGCAGCAGGACGCGGCAGCCGTGCACGAGCCAGCGGGCGAGCAGGACCTTCTGCTGGTTGCCGCCGGACAGCGTGCGCGCCGTGCGGTCGGGGTCGGCGGGCCGCAGGTCGAGCGCCTCGATCTGCTCGCGCGCCGCGCGCTTCTCGGTGGGCTCGTCGAGGAAGCTCCCACGGGCTGTGCGGGCGAACGTGGAGAGCGTGATGTTGCGGTACACGGGCTCGTCGAGCAGGAGCCCCTGGCTCTTGCGCTCCTCGGGGCACAGGCCGATACCGGCGCGCACGGCCGCACCGACCGAGCCGGGGCGCAGGCGCGTGCCGTCGACGCTCACGGTGCCGGTCGTGGGCCGGCGCGCGCCGAACACGGTCTCGAGCACCTCGGAACGTCCCGACCCGACCAGCCCGGCCAGACCCACGACCTCGCCCGCACGGACGTCGAAGGACACGTCGTGGAACTCGCCGCGCACGGTGAGGCCGTCGACGGACAGCACGACGGGGGCGTCCGCGGGGACGGCGGGGCGGCGCGGGATCGCGTACTCGACGGTGCGCCCGGTCATGAGCCGGATGAGCTCGTCGGTGGGGGTGCTCGCGACGGGGAGGCCGGTGGCGACCGTGCGGCCGTCCTTGAGGACCGTGATCCGGTCGCCGATCTGGCGGATCTCCTCGAGGCGGTGGGAGATGTAGACGATGGCCACGCCCTGCGCGGTGAGCTCGCGCACGACGCGGAAGAGGTTGGCGACCTCCTCGCTGTCCAGCACCGCGGAGGGCTCGTCCATGACGATGACGCGTGCGTCGTGGGAGAGCGCGCGCGCCATGCTGACGATCTGCTTGCCCGCGGCGGGCAGCGACCCGACCTCGCGGTGCGGGGACACGTCGCCGTGGCCGAGGCGACGCAGGACCTCGCGGGTCCGCTGCGTGGCCGCGCGGCGCTGGGTGAAGCCGCCGCTCGCGAGCTCGTGGCCCAGGTAGACGTTCTCGGCGACGGAGAGGCCGTCGACGACGTCGAGCTCCTGGTACATGGTCGCGACGCCGAGGCGCAGGCCCGCGACGGGGTTCGCGATGGTGACGGGCGTGCCGTCGACGAGGATCTCCCCCTCGTCGGGCTGGTGCGCACCCGCGAGGACCTTGATGAGCGTCGACTTCCCGGCGCCGTTCTGGCCGAGGAGGCAGTGGACCTCGCCCGCACGGACGTCGAGGTCGACGCCGTCGAGGGCGCGCGCACCGGGGAACTGCTTGACGATGCCGCGCATCTGGAGGATGGGGCGGTCGGGCGAGGTGGCGCCCGGTCGGTCGGTCTGTCGGTCGTCGGTGACCATGCGGCGAACCTAGGGGCACTTTTGACGACGGTCAAGCAAAAGTTGCCGTGAGCGTGGCAGAGTTATGCGAACGTGATCGACGAAAGACGGGTGGTTCACTGTGCGCATGGACGAGCTGACCCGCCCTGCGCCACGGCCGACGGGGATCGGCGACATGTTCCAGCTCCTGCGCGACGGCCAGCCCCGCACCCGCTCCGACCTGGCCACTCTCACCGGACAGGCCCGCTCGACGATCGCCGCGCGCGTCGACGCGCTCCTCGGATCCGGGCTCGTCTCCCCCGCCGGCGAGGCCACGTCCACCGGCGGCCGCCCGCCCGCGACCTTCGCGTTCAACCCCGCCGCACGCGTCGTCCTCGCCGTGGACCTCGGCGCCACGCACGCCCGGCTCGCCGTCACCGACCTCGCCGGGACCGTGCTCGCGGAGCACGGCGAGGCCATCGCGATCGCCGACGGACCCGCACTCGTGCTCGACCGCGTCGCCGAGCTCGGCCTTCGGCTGCTCGCGACCGCCCGGCGCGACCCGGACGACCTCGTGAGCGTCGGCGTCGGGCTCCCCGGACCCGTCGAGCACTCGACCGGCCGGCCCATCAACCCGCCGATCATGCCGGGCTGGGACGACGCCGACGTCCCCGGCCACCTCACGCGCCGGCTCGGCGTCCCCGTCCTCGTCGACAACGACGTCAACATCATGGCGCTCGGCGAGCACGCCACCGCGTGGCGGACGGTCGACCACCTGCTGTTCGTCAAGGTCGCGACCGGCATCGGCGCGGGGATCATCTCCGACGGTGCGATCCGGCGCGGCGCCCAGGGCGCTGCGGGCGACCTCGGCCACATCGCCGTCCCCGGCGGCCTCGACCTGCCCTGCCGGTGCGGCAACACCGGCTGCCTCGAGGCCGTCGCCGCCGGACCCGCGATCGCCACCGCGCTGCGCGAGCAAGGGCTCGCCGCGGGCAGCAGCGCCGACGTCGTCGCGCTCGTCCGCGCGGGGGACCTCGCCGCCGGGCGCGAGGTGCGCGAGGCCGGCCGGCACATCGGCGAGGTGCTCGCCGCGTGCGTCAGCCTGCTCAACCCGTCGATGATCGTCGTCGGCGGCATCGTGGCTGAGGCCGGCGAGCACCTGCTCGCGGGGATCCGCGAGGTCGTCTACCGCCGGTCGCTGCCGCTGGCCACCCAGCACCTGCGCATCGTCACCACCCGGACCGGCGTGCGGGCCGGCGTGCTCGGCGCGGCCGCGATGGCCGCCGAGCACGTGCTGTCCCCGGCGGCGATCGACGCGCTCGTCGGCTGAGGCGCGACCCCAGGGCCCGCCGTGTCCGTGAGCCTCAGGAAGTCGGAAGCGCCCGCTCGAGGTAGAGGTAGCGGTCCGCGGGCGCGAACCCGAGGCCCGTGTAGAGCCGCGCCGCCGCGGTGTTGTGCGGCTCGACCTGCAGGAACGCGCGGCGTGCACCTCGCGTCCGGGCCGCGTCGAGCGCGCGCAGCGTGAGCGTCCGCGCGAGCCCGCGCCGCCGCGCCTCGGGCACCACGACCAGGCACGACAGGCCGACCCAGTCCTCCGCGAACGCCGCCCGGACCACCCCCAGCGGACGGCTCCCGTCGAGCGCGGTCAGGTAGTTCCCGGGCGAGCCGTCGAGGATCGCGCGCGCCGTCCCCACGTCGGCGCCGGCGCTCTTCACGCCGATCCACGCCGCGAGCCACGCGTCGTCCGGGTGCGCCGAGACCCGCACGTCGACACCGCCGCTCGTGTGCTCGGACGGGCCGCCGACGTCACGGACCAGCACGTCGGCGCCCGAGACCGGCGCGTACCCGCGCGCGAGCAGCGCGTCGTGCAGCGCCGGGCCGCCCGTGGTCGGGCCGACCCGGAACGTCGACGGCAGCCCGGCCGCGCGGTACACCGCCTCGACCTCGTCGACCGCCGCGCCGAGGTCGGCGGCCCGGGTCAGCGGCAGCGCGCTGTTCGCGCGGCGGGTCAGGCCGCCCGACTCGCCCACGCGCCAGCCGTCCGACGTGACGGTCGTGCGCAGCGCCGGCCACGTGGCGGCCTCGACGACCGCGCCCGGCGCGTCCGGCGGTGTCCACGTGCGCACGCGGATGCACAGGCCGTGGTGGCTCCAGTCCCGCGGCTCGTCGTGCACGAACCCGAGCCGGTCGTACAGCCGCTGCGCGGCGCGCATCGCGTCGCTCGTCGACAGCACGACGCGCCGCGCGCCCTCCGCGACGGCGTGCCGCAGCGCGTGCGTCATGAGCGCCTCGGCGATCCCCCGCCCGCGTGCCTCGGGCGCGACCGCGAGCATCCGGATCTCGAGCTCGCCGGGCTCGGCGACCTCCGCGTACGACGTGCCGTACGGCGCGAGCGTCACGGTGCCCACGACGACGTCGTCCGGCCGCGCGTCGCCCTCGGTCCGCGGTGCGCCGGCCGCAGCGCGGCCGCCGTCGGGCTCGCGCGGCACCGTCGCGACCAGCAGGATCGCCTCGCGCGCGCGCCGCCGCGCGTCCCGCAGCTCGGCCGTGTAGTCGTCCTCGTCGCGCAGCAGCCCGTCGGCCACGTACGCCTCGGCGGTCAGCGCGCCCGCGTCGTCGACGTCCTCGGGTGTCGCCCGCCGGACGACCGGCCCGGTGTCGACGGCGACCTTCACGCGTCGCCCCCGTCGGCGCCGCCGTCCGCCGTGGCGTCCCCGTCGACCCCGTCGGCCTCCGCGGGCGCGGGGACCGCGTCAGGGCCCCCGGCCAGCAGCGCCGCGAAGCCGGCCTCGTCGAGGATCCGCAGCCCGAGCTCGCGCGCCTTGGTCTCCTTGCTGCCCGCGTTCTCCCCGACGACGACGAAGTCGGTCTTCTTCGAGACGCTGCCGGACGCCTTCCCGCCGCGGGACAGGATCGCCTCCTTCGCCTCGTCGCGGCTGAACCGCTCGAGCCCGCCGGTGACGACGACCGTCAGGCCCCGCACGGTCCCGCTCTCGTCGGTGACCTCGAGCGTGCGCGTCACGCCCTCGGCTGCCGCGTCCTCCATGCGCACACCCGCGTCGCGCCACGCGTCGACGATCGCGGCGTGCCACGGCTCGGCGAACCAGTCGACGAGCGACTGCACGATGGTCGGCCCGACGCCCTCGACGCCGGACAGCCGCTCGGCCGCGACGGCCGGGTCGCCCTCGACGACCTCCCGCAGCCGCGCCATCGACCGGAACTCCTGGGCGAGCGCCCGCGCGGCCGTCGGCCCGACGTTGCGGATGCTCAGCGCGACGAGCACGCGCCAGAGCTCCTTCTCCTTCGCGAGGTCGAGCTGGTCGAGCAGCGTGCGGGCGGCGGCCGACGGCTCCCAGTCCGGCAGCGCCCGGCCCTCGGCCTCGGCGCGCGCCCGCTCGGTCTTCGACCAGGTGAGCTGGCGGCGGAACGGCGCACGTCGACGCACGTTGCCGTCCTCGTCCTCGCGCGGCAGGCCCGTCTCCGGGTCGCGGACGACGACCTCGATCGCGCCGAGGGTCCGCAGGCTCGCCTCGCGGACGCGTTCACGCTCGTCCTCCGGAGCGTCCGGCGCGTATCCGACCAGCGCGAACAGGTCGGCCTCCGTGCGCAGCGGCGGCACCTCGGGCACGACGGGCTGCGTGAGCGCCGCGGCCGTGACCTCGCCGAGCGCCTCGATGTCGAACGCGCCGCGCGAGCCGATGTGCTCGACACGGCCCAGCACCTGGGCGGGGCACGACTCGGCGTTCGGGCAGCGCAGGTCGACGTCGCCCTCGCGCATCGGGCGCAGCGGCGTGCTGCACACCGGGCAGTCGGTGGGCATCTGCCACTCGACGCGCTCGACGGTGTCGTCGGGAGCCGCGGGCGCGGGGCCGACGATCTCGGGGATGACGTCACCCGCCTTGCGCAGCACGACCATGTCGCCGACCTTGACGCCCTTGACCTTCACGACGTCCTGGTTGTGCAGCGTCGCCTGCCGCACGGTGCTGCCGGACACGAACACCGGCTCCATGACAGCGAACGGCGTCGCGCGCCCGGTGCGGCCGATGCCGACCTCGATCGCGAGCAGGCGCGTCACGACCTCCTCGGGCGGGTACTTGTAGGCGATCGCCCAGCGCGGCGCGCGGCTCGTCGAGCCCAGGCGGCGCTGGAGGTCGATCTCGTCGACCTTGACGACGATGCCGTCGATCTCGTGCTCGACGTCGTGCCGGTGCTCGCCGTAGTACGCGATCATCTCCCGCACGCCGTCGAGGTCGTCGACCACCCGTGTGTGGCCCGACGTCGGGACGCCCCACGACGCCAGCAGGTCGTACACCTGCGACTGCCGTGTGATGCCGGGGCCGCCACCGGCCCCCCAGCGCAGCGCGCCGATCCCGTGCGCGTACATGCCGAGCGGCCGCGTCGCCGTGACGCGCGGGTCCTTCTGCCGCAGCGAGCCCGCCGCCGCGTTGCGCGGGTTGGCGAACGGCGGCTTGCCGGCGGCGACCTGCGCCTCGTTGAGCCGCTCGAACGCCTCGACCGGCAGGAACACCTCGCCGCGGATCTCGATGAGCTCCGGGTGGGTCGACGGGTCGCCCGCGAGCGTGTCGGGGATCGAGGAGATCGTCCGGACGTTGAGCGTCACGACCTCACCCGTGCGCCCGTCGCCGCGCGTGGCCGCCCGCGCCAGCCGGCCCTTCTCGTACAGCAGCGCGATCGCGAGCCCGTCGATCTTGAGCTCGCACAGGTAGTGCGGCTGCGCGCCGTTGAGGTCCCGCAGGGCGCGGTCCGCCCACGTCGCGACGTCCTCGTCGGAGAACGCGTTGTCGAGCGACAGCATGCGCTCGACGTGGTCGACCGTCGCGAAGTCCGTCGAGAACGTGCCGCCCACGCGCTGCGTCGGGGAGTCCGGCGTCAGGAGGCCGGGGTACTGCTCCTCGAGCGCCTGGAGCTCTCGCATGCGGGCGTCGTAGTCCGCGTCCGACGCGGGCGGCGCGTCGAGCACGTAGTAGGCGAACTGGTCGGCGGCGATGCGCTCCGCCAGCTCGGTCCACCGGTGCCGGGCGTCGGCGGGGACCTCCTGGTCGGGCGCGGTCGCGAGGGCGTCGTCGGCGGCGTCGTTCACCCGCACATCATCGCGCCCACCGCCGACACGCGCCGCCAGGCGCCGTCAGCGCGCGTCGCGCAGCCGCGGCACGACGAGCAGGGCGACCGCGCCGATCACGCCGCCGACGGCCAGCACCGTCGCGGTCGCCGCGAGCGCGGCGGGCGCCGAGGTCACGACGACCTCCTGCCGCTCGCCGTCGACCTCCCACGAGCACACCGCCTGCGGGGGCAGCGCGCCGTACGACACCTCGGCGCCGGCCTGGTCGGCGGCGTAGGCCTCGAGGCACGGCTCGCCGCCCGCGGCCGACGCCTCCAGGGTCCGCGCCCCGACGGACGACCAGAGCACCACGAGCACGACGATGCCCACGATCGCGGCGCCGGTCGCGACCAGCACCCCGAGGGCCTGGCGGCGTGAGTGCAGCAGCGGCCGCCGCGGGGTGGGTCCCGTGCTCAGCGGCTCGTTCGTCGGTCCGGTCATCGCCTCGCTCATGCCTCCGCTCGTTCCGCCACGATCCGACCGGCCCGCACGAGCCCGGCCAGAGCCGCGCGCGCGTCGTCGGGCGACGACCGCCCGGGCGCCTCGCCGGCCAGCAGCACCACGTCCTTCAGCCCCGCCTGCGGCAGCCCGACGGACCGCCAGGGCCGCGTGAGCACGTCCGCCTGCCCGACGACGTCGGGTCCCGCGCACTGCGACGACGCCTGCGGGGGCAGCTCCGCCCACAGCCGCAGCCCGCCCTCGACGGCCTCCGCGACGCGCTCCCACCCCTGCTCGCCGATCCCGCCGACCGCGAGCGCGAGCCCGTCGACGCCGGCCGCGCGGATCGCGGGCACCGCCGCCCAGGCCGTGCCGCCGTGCACCGCGACGGCCGACGCACCGCCCGAGCGCGCCCCCGCGGCCACCGTGCCGATCCGCTCGGCCGCGACCGGCCCGCGCACCGCGCGCAGCGCCGCGTACCCGGAGAACGTCGGCAGGACGCCCGCGACGACCTGCGCGAGCAGCGGCTCGTGCAGCAGCACGGTGACCTCGGCGCCGGGGACGACGCGCCGGACGGCGGCGACGTGCTCGCCCGCACCGAGCGCGAGCGACTCGGCCAGCTCGCGCACCGCGCCCGCGTCGGACAGCACGCGGTCCCCGCGCGCGAGGTACAGGCTCGCGGCGAGCGTCAGCGGGCCGGCCACGGGCACGACGAGCGGCCCGGTGTACCCGTGCGCCGCGACCGCGAGGGCGTCGAGGTCCTCCCGCACGAACGCCCGCGCGCGGGCGAGATCGCCGCCGGGACGGTCGGCGAGCTTCCACCCGTGCGGCCCGAGCTCGGTGGGCAGCTCCTCGAGCACCGCGGCGGCGTGACCGGCGCGGTCGCCCCACGGCCCGCGCGCGGGCAGGAGCACCGTGAACGGCAGGCCCTGCAGCTCCGACGGGGTGTCGACGAGGTCGCCGACGACCGACGACTGCGCCTCGAGCGCGTCCGTGCCCGGCCATGGTCCCGTGCCGCTGACCCCGGGACGGCCGCTCACCGGTGCACGCCCGCGGCGGCCGTGCCGAGCGATGCGTCCGGGGCCGTCGCCGCGACGCGCGACGACGCCGCCGTCTCGGCCTCCGGCACCGGTGCGGACGACGAGGCCACGACGCCTCCCGGCGCCGACCCGGGGCGCCGCGTCTCCGTGACGGTCGCCTGCCCCAGCACGCGCGTGCCGTCGTACACGACGAGCGACTGCCCCGGCGCCACGCCGCGCAACCCCGCGCTCGCGTCGACGTCGACGCGCACCGTCCCCTCCGGCGTCGCGGTCGCGACCGCAGGCACCGGCGCGCCGTGCGCGCGCACCTGGACCTCGCACGCGAACGGCGCAGGCCCGGGCACGTCGAACCACACCGCGCGGTCGGCCTCCACCGTCCCCACGGCGAGCTCCTCGACCGACCCGACGACGACCCGGTTACGCACGGGCTCGACCGACAGGACGTACCGCGGCCTCCCGTCGGGAGCGGGCCGCCCGAGCGCGAGCCCCTTGCGCTGCCCGACGGTGTACGCGTACGCGCCGTCGTGCCGCCCGACGACCTCCCCGGACGTGTCGACGACCTCGCCCTCGCGCGACCCGAGCCGGTCGCGCAGGAAGCCCTGGGTGTCGCCGTCGGCGACGAAGCAGATGTCGTACGAGTCGGGCTTGGCCGACACCGACAGGCCGCGTGCGGCGGCCTCGGCGCGGGTCTCGTCCTTCGACGCGACGTCGCCGAGCGGGAACAGCGACCGCGCGAGCCGCTCGGGGCCCATCACGGCGAGCACGTACGACTGGTCCTTCGCGGCGTCCCGCGCGCGGTGCAGCTCGCGCGTGCCGTCGTCGCCGACCTCGACGCGCGCGTAGTGGCCGGTGCACACGGCGTCGAACCCGAGCGCGACGGCCTTGTCGAGCAGCGCGGCGAACTTGATGTGCTCGTTGCAGCGCACGCAGGGGTTGGGCGTGCGACCTGCCTCGTACTCGCTGAGGAAGTCGGCGACCACGGTGTCCTCGAACCGCTCGGACAGGTCCCACACGTAGTACGGGATGCCGAGGACGTCCGCGGCCCGGCGCGCGTCGCCCGCGTCCTCGATCGAGCAGCAGCCGCGCGACCCGGTGCGGAACTGGTCGCGCGTGCGGGACAGCGCCATGTGCACGCCGACGACGTCGTGCCCGGCGTCGACCGCGCGCGCGGCCGCGACCGCCGAGTCGACGCCGCCGGAGAGGGCGGCCAGGACGCGCATCAGGCCATCACCGCCGGCGTGCTCCCGCGACCGGCGAGCCCGGCGGCCCGCGCGCGCTCGACGACCGCCGGCAGGGCCGCGTGCAGCGCCGCGACGTCCGCCTCGGTCGACGTGTGCCCGAGCGTGAACCGCAGCGCGCCGCGCGCGTCGTCCTCGTCGACCCCCATCGCGAGCAGCACGTGGCTCGGTCGCGGCACACCCGCCTGGCACGCCGACCCCGTCGACGCCTCGACGCCCGCGGAGTCGAGCAGGTACAGCAGCGAGTCGCCCTCGCAGCCGGGGAACGTGAAGTGCGCGTTGGCGGGCAGCCGCCGGTCGGTGTCGGCGGGACCGCGCAGCACGGCGTCCGGGACCGCGGCCCGGACGCCCGCGACGAGCCGGTCGCGCAGCGCACCGACCCGCGCCGCGTACACGGGCCGCTCGCGCACGGCCTCGTCGAGCGCGGCCGCGAACGACGCGATGAGCGGCGCCGCGAGCGTGCCCGACCGGACCCCGCGCTCCTGCCCGCCGCCGTGCAGCACGGGCGTGAGGTCGAGCCCGCGCCGCGCGAGCAGCGCACCGACCCCGCCGGGCCCGCCGATCTTGTGCCCGGACACGGTCATGGCGTCCAGCCCGGACGCCGCGAAGTCCACCGGCACCTGCCCCACGGCCTGCACCGCGTCCGCGTGCACCGGGACCCCGTGCCGCCGCGCGAGAGCGACGACCTCGTCGAGCGGCTGCAGCGCACCGACCTCGTTGTTCGCCCACATCACCGACAGCAGCGCCGCCTGCGCACCGTTCTGCTCGAGCTCGTCGCGCAGCGCCGCGACGTCCACCACGCCGTCGGCGTCGACGGGCAGCAGCACCAGCTCCGCGCCCGCGTGCTCCGCCATCCAGAACGCCGGGTCGAGGACCGCGTGGTGCTCGACCGCCGACACGAGGATGCGCCGCCGCGACGGGTCCTGCGTGCGGCGCGCCCAGAACAGCCCCTTGACCGCGAGGTTGTCGGCCTCGGTCCCGCCCGACGTCCACACGACCTCGCTCGGCCGCGCACCGAGCGCCGCCGCGGCCGTCTCGCGCGCTTCCTCGACGACGCGTCGCGCCGCCCGGCCCGAGCCGTGCAGCGACGACGGGTTGCCCGGGTGCGCCAGGTGCTCGGTGAGCACGCGCGCCGCCCCCGGGAGCATGGGCGTGGTCGCCGCATGGTCGAGGTACGCAGTCATCCGCACCAGTCTACGAACGTGCGCGCGGGACTCCGGACGGCGGCCGCGCGTGCGCCCACCCGGCCGCAGCGTGGTCTCACCCTCGAAAGACGTCGACGCGGCCTGGCAGGATGTGCGCCGTGAGTGCCGACGAGGTCATCGCCCTGCCGCCCGCGTTCAGCGGCCAGCGGCTGGACTGGCGTGACCTGCCCCGGCACGTCCGCGAGCGCATCAGCACGCTCGCCGGGTCGCAGGTGACCGCCGAGATCAGCGCGACCAGCGGGTTCAGCCCCGGTTTCGCCGCGGTCCTCGAGTTCGCCGACGGCCGGGGCGTGTTCGTGAAGGCCGTGTCCGGCGAGCAGAACCCCGTCTCCCCGCACCTCGCACGCGCCGAGACCCGCGTCGCCGCCGCCCTTCCCCCGCAGGTGCCCGCGCCGCGCATGCTGTGGTCCGACGACGACGGCGACTGGGTGATCCTCGGCTTCGAGGTCGTGCACGGCCGCTCCCCCGAGCTGCCGTGGCGTCCCACCGACCTGGCCGCCGTCGCCGACGCCGTGGGAGCGCTTGCGGACGTCGAGCCGCTCCCCGGTCACGGTCTGCCGCGCATCGACGACGTGCTCGCCGAGGACTTCACCGGCTGGCGCCGCCTCGTCGACCTCGACGAGGCCACCCGCGAGGGCGTCGTCGCCCGCGCGGGCGACCTGGGCCAGTGGGCGCGGGACCACCACGAGAAGCTCGTCCTGCGGGAGCAGGAGGCCCTGCGGGTCTGCGCGGGCGACGCGCTCGTGCACGGCGACCTGCGCGCGGACAACGTGATGATCGACGACCAGCACCGCGTCTGGCTCATCGACTGGCCGCACGCCGCGATCGGCGCCCCCTGGCTCGACTGGGCGTTCATGCTGCCGAGCGTGTCGCTGCAGGGCGGCGGCGACCCGCACACCGTCTTCCGCGGGTCCGCCGTGAGCGAGGGCGTCTCCGACGACGACCTGCGCGCCGTCCTCGCGGGCCTGTCCGGCTACTTCATCTCCTCGTCGCTGCAGCCCCCGCCCCCGGGCATCCCCAACCTGCGCCGTTTCCAGGCGGCCCAGGGCGTCGCCGCCCTCCGCTGGCTCCGCGACCTCTCCTGACCCTCGTTCATACCGACGTGGGCGCCGTCCGCGCACGCGGAACGGCACCCATGTCGGTATCGACGGACGTCAGTCCTGGGACTTGAGGCGGCGGAGCTCCGCCGCCGCCTGCGGGAGGACCGTGAACAGGTCGCCCACGACGCCGAAGTCGGCGATCTCGAAGATGGGCGCGTCGGCGTCGGCGTTGACCGCGACGATCGTGCCGGACGCCTGCATGCCGCCGCGGTGGTGCACGGCCCCGGACACGCCGGCGCCGATGTACAGCCGCGGGGACACGGTGACGCCGGTCTGGCCGATCTGCGCGTCGTGGCCGATCCAGCCCTCGTCGGTCGCGACGCGCGTGGCGCCGACGGCACCGCCGAGGACGTCGGCGAGCTCCTCGACAGGGCTGAAGTCGCCCTCGGTGCCGCGCCCGCCGACGACGACGACGTGCGCGCTGCCGAGGTCGGGGCGACCGCTGTCGGGACGCTCGGTCCGCTCGACGAGCGTGACGCGCCGAGCGCCCTCGGAGACCGCGACGGCGTGGGGCACGACGGCGGGCGCACCCCCGGTCGCGGACGCGTCCACGACGACGGAGTTGGCCTTGACGGTGACGACGGCGAGCGGCGCGGTGATCGCGCACCGCGTGGTCCAGGTGCCGGCGAAGACGGTCTTGGCGGCGACGTAGCGCCCGTCCTCGACGACGAGCCCGTCGGCGTCGGTGACGACCCCGGCGCCGGTGGCGACGGCCAGGCGCGCCGCGGCCTCCTTGTTCTCGAACGACGACACGAGCAGCACGAGGCCTGCCCCGGTCGCCGCCACGAGCGAGCCCAGCGCCTCCGCCAGGACGGCCGTCAGGTGCAGGTCGGCGTCGGCGACGACGCGGTGCACCTGCGTGACGCCGAGCGCGCCGAGCTCGACGAGGACGTCGGCCGACGGCTCGGTGTCGGCGGGCCACACGCCGTGCACGCCGGCGCCGCCGGCGAGGGACGCGGCGAGCGTCGCGATCTCGCGGACGGGGCTGCGCAGCGCGCCCTCGGGCGTGTGGTCGAGCAGGACGAGGACGGGCGCTGTCGTTCCGGTCACGGCGTTCTCGATTCTCGGGTGGTGCGAGGAGCCCGGGCGTCCGGGCGGTACGGACTTCAGGCTCAGACGAGCTTGTTCTCGACGAGGTAGCGCGCGAGCTTCACGCCGGCCTCGCCGTCGTCGGTGACGAGCACGCGGTTGTCGCGGGCCGGGCGAGCCGCCGCGGAGACGACCTCGGTGCGCGCACCCGCGGCACCGACGGCCGACGCGTCGAGGCCCAGGTCGGCGAGCGCGAGCGTCGTGACGGGCTTCTTGCGGGCGGCCATGATGCCCTTGAAGTTCGGGTACCGCGGCTCGTTGGCCTGGTCGGTCACGGACACGACGGCGGGCAGCGGGGCCTCGAGGACCTCGGTCGCGTGGTCGAGGTTGCGGCGCACGCGGACGGTGCGGGCGGCCGGGTCGACCGTGAGCTCGGCACCGAGCGGCAGCGCGGGCAGGTCGAGCAGCGTGGCGAGGGCCGTCGGCAGCAGCGAGGTGAGGCCGTCGAGCCCGGCCATGCCGGTGACGACGAGGTCGACGGGCTCCTGCGCGGCGAGGTGCTGCACGGCGGCGGCGAGCACGCGCGCGGTGCCGATCGCGTCGGAGCCGGCGATCGCGTCGTCGACGACGTGCACGGCCTCGTCGGCGCCCATCTGCAGGCCCTTGCGGACCGCGTCGGCGGCGTCGTCCGGGCCGACGGTCAGGGCCACGACGGACCCCTCGCCGAGGGACTCGACGAGCGCGAGCGCCGCCTCGAGGGCGTTCTCGTCCAGCTCGTTGAGCGTGCCGTCCCCGCCGTCGCGCACCGCGCGACCGTCGGGGCCGAGGGCCCGGTCCGACTGGATGTCCGGGACGTGCTTGACGCAGACGACGATCCTCACGGCGGAGACGTTACCGCCCGCGGCGGCCGCCCCGGTCCGCCGTGTCGAGGGGCGGAAGGGTGGCGGAAGGGGGCGGCGTGACGCCGCCCGGAAGCACGCACGACGCACGGGTGTCACGTCCGTCCAGCAGAATGGCGGGCGTGAGTGCGACCGCCCCGTCCCGACGGCCGCCCCGGCTCGGTGTCCACGTGACCGACGAGGGGGTGGACGTCGCGGTGCTCGCGTCGCACGCGACCGCGGTCGAGCTGTGCCTGTTCGACGGCGTCGAGGGGACGCTGACGGAGCGCCGCATCACGCTGTCGGGCCCGGTGCACGGCGTGTTCTCGGCGTCGGTGCCGGGCATCCGCCCGGGGCAGCGCTACGGGTTCCGGGCGCACGGTCCGTGGAACCCGTCGGCGGGGCTGCGCTACAACCCGCGCAAGCTGCTGGTCGACCCGTACGCGCGCGGCCTCGTCGGCGACGTCGAGCACGTCCCGCAGACGTACGGCCACGTGGTGGACGAGGACCTGCACGGCGACCCGTACGGACCGGCGGACCATCGCGACTCCGCGGGGCACGTGCCGTTCTCGGTGGTCGTCGACACGCGCGACCTGCCGGGGCCCGACCCGGCGGCGAACCGCCCGTGGACGACGTGGTCGCGCACGGTCGTGTACGAGGCCCACGTCAAGGGCCTCACGGCGCTGCACGACGCCCTGCCCCCGGAGCTGCGCGGCACGTACGCGGGCCTCGCGCACCCGGCGGTCGTCGACCACCTGCTGGGGCTCGGCGTGACCGCGGTCGAGCTGCTCCCGATCCACGCGTTCTCCTCGGAGCCGCACCTGGTCGAGAAGGACCTCACCAACTACTGGGGCTACTCGACGCTCGGCTACTTCGCACCGCACGCCGCGTACGCGACCAAGGAGGCGCGCGCGCTCGGGCCCGACGCGGTGCTGGAGGAGGTCCGCCGCGCCGTCCACGGCCTGCACGAGGCCGGTCTCGAGGTCCTGCTCGACGTCGTCTACAACCACACGTGCGAGGGCGGCCTGCCGGGGCAGCACCTGTCGTGGCGCGGGCTCGACTCGACGCTGTACTACGCGCACGACGGCGGCGTCCCGGCCCGTCTGGCCGACGTGACGGGCACCGGCAACACGCTCGACTTCCGCCGCCCGGCGGTCGTCGGCATGACGCTCGACTCGCTGCGCTACTGGGCCGACGTCGTGGGCGTCGACGGGTTCCGCTTCGACCTCGCGGTGACGCTGGGCCGCGACGCGGACGGCTTCACGCCCGACCACCCGCTCCTGGTCGCGGCGCAGGTCGACCCGAGCCTGCACGGTCTCAAGCTCGTCGCCGAGCCGTGGGACGTGGGCCCGGGCGGCTGGCGCACGGGGCAGTTCCCGCCGCCGTTCGCGGAGTGGAACGACCGGTTCCGCAACGCGACGCGGTCGTTCTGGCTCGCGGACCCGGCGCGTGCGGCGCACGGGCTGCCGGGTCACCGCGTGCGGGACCTCGCGACGCGCCTGGCGGGTTCCGTGGACCTGTTCGGCCACACGGACCCGCCGCTCATGCGCGGCCCGGCCGCGTCGGTGAACTACGTGACGGCGCACGACGGGTTCACGCTCGCCGACCTCGTCGCGTACGACCACAAGCACAACGCGGCGAACGGCGAGCAGAACCGCGACGGCACGGACGACAACCGGTCGTGGAACCACGGGCTCGAGGGCCCGGTGCACCTCGAGGGGCCGGGCGCGGACATCGTGCCGCTGCGCCGTCGCTCGATCCGCAACCTGCTCGCGACGCTCGTGCTGTCAGCGGGCACGCCGATGATCACCGCGGGCGACGAGCTGGGCCGCACGCAGCACGGCAACAACAACGCGTACTGCCAGGACAACGAGACCTCGTGGGTGAGCTGGGACCTCGCGCCGTGGCGCAAGGACCTGCTGACGACGGCTCGCTGGCTGCTGCTCCTGCGCCGCGAGCACCCGGCGCTGCGCGCGGACCGGTTCTACTCGGGCCGGCCGCTGCTGCCGGACCGTCGCCCGGACCTCGCCTGGTACGACGCGCTCGGGACGCCGTTCGACCACGCGCGCTGGCACGACCCGTCAGTGCGCACGCTGCAGATGGTGCGCACGGCTCCCCCGCCCGACGACGACACGGTGATGCTGGTCGTGAACGGCGCGCTGGACTCGGTGACCGTGGTGCTCGCGGACGAGCACGGGGGTCGGTGGCGGCTCGCGTGGGACTCGGTGTGGGAGCGTCCGGGCGACGAGCGGGCCGAGGCGATCGCCGGCAGCCTGCACGCGGAGCCCGGCGAGTCGACGGTCATGGAGCCCCTGAGCATGCGCGTGTACGTCCTCGACCGCGCGGAGTGACGTCCTTCTGGACGACCGTCCAGACGTGTACCGTCGCGACATGACGCACTCCCACGACGTCGTGGTCGTCGGCGCGGGCCTCGCGGGCCTGGTCGCCACCGCCGAGCTCCTCGCGGCGGGCTGCCGCGTCGTCCTGCTCGACGCCGAGAACGCCGCGAGCCTCGGCGGGCAGGCGTTCTGGTCGTTCGGCGGGCTCTTCCTCGTCGACTCCCCCGAGCAGCGCCGGCTGGGCATCAAGGACTCGGCCGAGCTCGCGCTCGCCGACTGGCTCGGCTCGGCGGACTTCGCCGACGACGGCTCGGACCGGTGGGGACGCGCGTGGGCGGAGGGGTTCGTCGACTTCGCGGCGGGAGACCTGCGGCCGTGGCTGCACGCGCAGGGCGTGCGCTGGTTCCCGCTCGTGCAGTGGGCCGAGCGCGGCGGCTACACCGCGGGCGGCCACGGCAACACCGTCCCGCGCTTCCACGTCACGTGGGGCACGGGTCCGGGCATCCTCGAGCCGTTCGTGCGGACGCTCCTCGACGCGCGCAAGGACGGGCGCGTCGACGTGCGCTTCCGGCACCGCGTGACGTCGTTCGTCACGACCGACGGCCGCGTCACGGGCGTGCGCGGCGACGTGCTCGTGGACGACGGCGTCGCCCGCGCGGTGCCGAGCTCGCGCGAGGTCGCACGCCCCTTCGAGCTCGAGGCGGCCGCGGTCGTCGTCGCGACGGGCGGCATCGGCGCGAACCACGGCCTCGTCCGCGCGACCTGGCCCGAGCACGCGGGCCGGCTCCCCGAGCGGATGCTGTCGGGTGTCCCCGACCACGTCGACGGCTCGGGCGTCGCCGCCGCACGGGACGCAGGGGGCGCGGTCGTCCACCCCGACCGCGCATGGCACTACCCCGAGGGCATCACCAACCACTCGCCCGTGTGGAGCCGGCACGGCATCCGCATCCTGCCCGGCCCGTCGTCGCTGTGGCTCGACGCCGACGGGAACCGCCTGCCCGTCCCGCTGTTCCCCGGCTTCGACTCGCTCGGCGCGCTGCAGCACCTCACGTCGCGCGGCGACGACCACTCGTGGTTCGTGCTCGACAAGACGATCCTCGGCTCGGAGTTCGCGCTGTCCGGCTCGGAGCAGAACCCCGACCTGACCGGCAAGAGCGTCCCGCAGCTCCTCCAGCGCGTGCTGCCGGGTGCGGTCGGCCCGGTCGAGACGTTCGCGCACGAGTCGGAGGAGTTCCTCTGGGCGGACACGCCCGCCGAGCTCGCGCGCCGCATGAACGCGCTCACCGGCACCGACCGGATCGACGCCGAGCAGCTCGAGCGCACCATCGTCGACCGCGACCGCCAGGTGGAGTCCGGCCTCGGCAAGGACCTCCAGGTGGTCGCGACCGCGATGGCCCGCCGGTACGTCGTCGACAAGGTCATCCGCGTCGCCAAGCCGCACCGGCTGCTCGACCCCGCGCACGGCCCGCTCCTCGCGGTCCGCCTGTCGGTGCTCACGCGCAAGACCCTCGGCGGGCTGCACACCGACCTCGAGGGACGCGTGCTGCGACCCGACGGCGAGGTGCTGCCCGGGCTGTGGGCCGTCGGCGAGGCGTCGGGGTTCGGCGGCGGCGGTGTGCACGGGCACCGCGCGCTCGAGGGCACGTTCCTGGGCGGCTGCCTGTTCACCGGACGGACGACGGGCCGCGCGCTGGCGTCGACGCTCGACTGACGGTGCCGCCGCTGGACTGACGGTCCAGGTCGCAGGCGGCCGCGACGGCACGTCGCACACCGGGCACATCCGCCCAGGTCGGGCGCGCGTCACCCCGGTGTGGCGGACACGGCTCCCGCACCGGATGCCCACCCCCACCGCCTGCGGATAGGTTCGGGAGCGTGACGACTCCCCCGAAGTCCGGCAGCCGTTCGCGCACCACCGCGCCCCGCCTCACGCCCGCCACCGAACCCGGTCCGGCCGCGTCCGGCACCCCCGCCGAGCCGCCGAAGCGCGGCCGGCGTGCCGCGTCCGCGGTCGAGCAGATCGGCACCCCCGCGGCCGCGAAGCCGACCCGCACGCGCACCCGCACGGCCGCCGCGACCGAGCCCACGCACCCGGCCACCACCGCGCAGGTCGGACCCGCGGTGCCGGTCGCCGGCACCACCGCCGGCACCCCGACCCCCGCGGCACCGAGCACGACGACGACACCCGCCGCCGCGACGCCCACCGGCACGCCCGGCGCGGCCGCCGCCGGCGGCACGCCCACGACGGCGCCGTGGGTCGCCCCCGAGGGCCCGATCGGCCGCATCCCGGTCGTCGACGTCTCCCCGGTCGCCGAGGAGGGCCGCTTCCCGGCGAAGGCGACCGTGGGCGAGGCCGTGCCGATCCGCGCGACGGTGTTCCGCGAGGGCCACGACGCGGTCGCCGCGACGGCGATCCTCATCGACCCCGACGGCGCCGAGCACGCACGCGCGCCGATGGTCGACATCGCGCCCGGGCTCGACCGCTTCGAGGCGCGCCTCGTCCCGGACCGCACGGGTGAGTGGTCGTTCCGCGTCGAGGGCTGGTCCGACCCGTTCGCGACGTGGGCGCACGACGCGACCATCAAGGTCGCGGCGGGCATCGACGTCGAGCTCATGCTGACCGAGGGCGCGCGCCTGCTGGAGCGTGCCGCGGCACGCCCGTCGACGGAGCTGCCCGAGGAGGCGGCGCGGGTGCTGCGCGACGCGGTCGCGGGGCTGCACGACACGACCCGGACGCCGGCCGACCGGCTCGCGGCGGGCCTGTCGCACGCCGTGCGCGGCACGCTCGCGGCGCACCCGTTCCGTGAGCTCGTCACGTCGTCGCGCGCCTACCCGCTGCGCGTCGAGCGCCCGCTCGCGCTCGCGGGGGCGTGGTACGAGATCTTCCCGCGCTCGCACGGCGCGACGCAGGACCCCCAGACCGGCGAGTGGCGCTCGGGCACGCTGCGGACGGCGGCGCAGGACCTGCCGCGCATCGCGGGCATGGGCTTCGACGTCGTGTACCTGACCCCGATCCACCCCATCGGCACGACGTACCGCAAGGGCCGCAACAACTCGCTCGACGCGCAGCCGGGCGACCCGGGCTCGCCGTACGCGATCGGCTCGCCGGACGGCGGCCACGACGCGATCGAGCCGAGCCTCGGCACCTTCGACGACTTCGACGCGTTCGTCGCGAGCGCGCGCGAGCTGGGCCTGGAGGTCGCGCTCGACGTCGCGCTGCAGTGCTCGCCGGACCACCCGTGGGTCACGGACCACCCGGAGTGGTTCACGACGCGCGCCGACGGGTCGATCGCGTACGCGGAGAACCCGCCGAAGAAGTACCAGGACATCTACCCGCTGAACTTCGACAACGACCCCGCGGGCATCTACCGCGAGGTCCGCCGGGTGCTGCAGGTGTGGATCGACCACGGCGTGACGCTGTTCCGCGTCGACAACCCGCACACCAAGCCGCTCGACTTCTGGGCGTGGCTCCTCGCCGACGTGCGCAAGGACCACCCCGAGGTGATCTTCCTGTCGGAGGCGTTCACGCGTCCGGCGATGATGCAGACGCTCGCGAAGATCGGGTTCCACCAGTCGTACACGTACTTCACGTGGCGGAACACCAAGGAGGAGCTCGAGACGTACCTCGCGGAGGTCTCGGGCGAGCAGGGCGCGTGGATGCGGCCGAGCTTCTGGCCGACGACGCACGACATCCTCCCGCCGTACCTGCAGGCGACGGGCGGCCGCGGCTTCGCGGTGCGCGCGGTGCTCGCGGCGACGGGCTCGCCGACGTGGGGGATCTACTCGGGCTACGAGCTCGTCGAGGACGTGCCGCGTCCGGGCGTGGACGAGCAGATCGACAACGAGAAGTACGAGCTCAAGCCGCGCGACTGGGCCGCGGCGGACGAGCTCGGCATCGCGCTGCTGCTCGGCAACCTCAACGCGGTCCGCCGCGCGCACCCGGCGCTGCAGCAGCTGCGCAACCTCGTCGTGCACCCGTCGACGGACGACGCGCTCGTCGCGTACTCGCGCCACCTCGACGCCGCGCACTCCCCGACGGGCCGCGCGGACACCGTCGTGACGATCGTCAACCTCGACACGTGGAACGCGCGCGAGGGCGTCGTGCAGCTGGACCTCGCGGCCCTCGGCCTGCCGGTGGACAGCCCGCTGCGCGCGCGCGACCTCCTGACCGGCGAGACGTGGGAGTGGGGCGCCGCACCCTGGGTGCGCCTCGACCCCGCCGTGCGGCCCGCGCACGTGATCCACCTGGAGGAGGCGTGACGACGCTGCCGCCGGTCCCCGACGTGCGCCTGCGCGAGCCCGCGCCCAACACGGGGCAGATCATGCTCACCGCGCTGCCGCCGAAGCGGCAGCCGACCGTCCCGGCGGCGTCCGAGGCGCGCCCGGGCCTGTCGGACGACCCGGACTGGTACCGGACGGCGGTCTTCTACGAGGTCATGCTGCGCTGCTTCTCGGACGCGACGGGCCAGGGCAGCGGCGACCTGCGCGGCCTCATCGACCGCCTGGACTACCTGCAGTGGCTCGGTATCGACTGCCTGTGGCTGCCGCCGTTCTACCCGTCGCCGCTGCGTGACGGCGGGTACGACGTGGCGGACTACACGGCGATCGCCGCGCAGTACGGCACGGTCGCGGACTTCCAGGAGCTGATCTCCGAGGCGCACGCGCGCGGGATGCGCCTGGTCATCGACCTGGTGATGAACCACACGAGCGACCAGCACCCGTGGTTCCAGGCGTCGCGCTCGGACCCCGAGGGCCCGTACGGCGACTTCTACGTGTGGAGCGACGACAACACGCGCTACCAGGACGCGCGCATCATCTTCGTCGACACCGAGACGTCGAACTGGACCTTCGACCCGGTGCGCCGGCAGTACTTCTGGCACCGGTTCTTCAGCCACCAGCCGGACCTCAACTTCGAGAACCCGCGCGTCGTCGAGGCGATGATGGACGTCGCCCGGTTCTGGCTGCGGATCGGCGTCGACGGGTTCCGCCTGGACGCGGTGCCGTACCTGTTCGAGGCCGAGGGCACGAACTGCGAGAACCTCCCCGAGACGCACGCGTTCCTGCGCGACGTGCGGCGCATGATCGACGAGGAGTTCCCCGGCCGGATCATGCTGGCCGAGGCGAACCAGTGGCCCGAGGACGTCGTGCACTACTTCGGCACCGAGGACGAGCCGGAGTGCCACATGTGCTTCCACTTCCCCGTGATGCCGCGCATCTACTACTCGCTGCGCGACCAGCGGGCGACGCCGATCGTCGACATCCTCGCGGACACCCCGCCCATCCCGAAGGGCGCGCAGTGGTCGACGTTCCTGCGCAACCACGACGAGCTCACGCTCGAGATGGTGTCGACCGAGGAGCGCGCGTCGATGTACGGCTGGTACGCGCCCGACTCGCGCATGCGCGCCAACGTCGGCATCCGCCGCCGGCTCGCTCCCCTGCTGGACAACTCCCGCAAGGAGATCGAGCTCGCGCACGCGCTCCTGCTGTCGCTGCCCGGCAGCCCGTGCCTGTACTACGGCGACGAGATCGGCATGGGCGACAACATCTGGCTGCCGGACCGCGACGCGGTGCGCACACCGATGCAGTGGACGCCCGACCGCAACGCGGGCTTCTCGACGGCCGACCCCGGCAAGCTCTACCTGCCGCTGGTGCAGTCGCTCGTGCACCACTACAGCCACACGAACGTCGAGGCGCAGCTCGCGCAGCCGACGTCGCTGCTGCACTGGGTGCGCGGCATGCTCACGGTCCGCCGCCGCTACCCGGCGCTCGGCAAGGGCGACTTCACGGTCGTGCCGTCGGACAACGAGTCGGTCCTGACGTTCCTGCGCGAGACCGAGGACCAGACGATCCTCGTCGTCGCGAACATGGCGTCGACCGCGCGGTCGGCGACGGTGACGCTGCCGGACCGCGTCGGCTGGACGATGCGCGACGTCTTCGGCGGTGCGGCGTTCCCGGCCGTGCGCGACGACGGGACCGCGCTGTTCACGCTCGGGTCGCGCGACTTCTACTGGCTCGAGCTCGACCCGCCGTCCGACGTCCCCGGCGCTCCCGGCGACGCGGGCGTGGGAGCGGGCGGCCGGCACGGCCGTGCGGGGGCACGATGACGCTCGTCGTCACCCCGCCCGACGACCTCGACGTCGCGCTGCTCGACGCGGTCCGCGACTGGCTGCCCGGGCGTCGGTGGTTCCCGGCGAAGGGCACGCAGGCGGAGCTCGCGCTGGTCGGCGGTCTGGCGCTCGCGGACGACGTACGCGTCCTCCTCGTCCGTGCCAAGGCGGGGTCGATCGACGCGGTCCTCCAGGTCCCGCTCGTCCTCGCGCCCGCGACCGGCGAGCACGACGGCGGACACGCGGGGGCGACGACCTCACCGACGGACGTCGTCGGCCACGTCGGCGGCCGCGCGGTCGTCGACGGAGCCGCCCACCCCGCGTTCGTCGCCGCGTGGCTGGCCGCCGCCGACGGCCCGGGGGCCCCGGTCGACCCGTCGACCGCCCGCGCGGTCTCGGGCGAGCAGTCGAACACCTCCGTCATCCTGCGCGCGGCCCCCGACGCGCCTGCCCCGGCGGCGATCCTCAAGGTGCTGCGCGCGGTCGCCGCGGGCGAGAACCCGGACGTCGACGTGCCGCGTCACCTGGTCGACGTCGGATCGGCCGACGTGCCGCCCCCGCTCGCCTGGCTGCAGGCGCGCTGGCCGGGTCCGTCGGGCGAGCAGGTCGAGGGCTACCTCGGCGCGATGAGCGCGTTCGTGCCGCAGGCCCAGGACGGGTTCGAGCTCGCGTGCGACGTCGCGCGGCGCGGCGAGCCGTTCGACGACCTGGCGCGCGAGCTCGGGGCGGTCGTGGCGGGCGTGCACGCGGACCTGGTCCGCGCGTTCGGCACGGACGCCGCGACCGCCCCGCAGGACGGCCCGGAGCAGGTCGCGGCCGCGGTCGCCAACCGCTTCGCGTGGGCCGTGTCCGCGGTCCCGCAGCTCACGCGCTTCGCGCCGGGGGTCGAGGCCGTGGTCGCGCAGGTCCGTGCGCTGGACGTCGCCCCGCCACGGCAGCGCGTGCACGGCGACCTCCACCTGGGCCAGGTCCTGAGGTCGGGGTCCCGCTGGTTCGTCACCGACTTCGAGGGTGAGCCGCTGGCCCCGCTCGCCGCACGCACGCGGCCGGACCTCGCGCTGCGCGACGTCGCGGGCATGCTGCGGTCGCTCGACTACGCGGCCGCGGTCGCCGGGCTGACCGGTGACGCGGCGCAGTCGTGGACGGACGCCGCGCGTGCGGCGCTGCTCGACGGGTACGCGGGTGCGGCGGTCGCGCAGCCGGTCGACGTCGACGCGGACGGTCGCGCGGTGCTCCTGCGCGCGCTCGAGCTCGACAAGACGCTCTACGAGGCCGTCTACGAGTCGCGCAACCGTCCGACGTGGCTGCCGATCCCGCTCGCGGGCCTGGAGCGCCTGGCCGGCTGAGCGAGGCGCACCGCTCGTCCGGGCGGTCCGGCGCATGCCGTCAGGCGCCCGTGGGCACCTCGAGCGACCGGTCGACGGTCATGCGCATGCCCGCCTGCCGTGGCGTGAGCTCGCTCTGCAGCACGAGCGCGGCGGCCCCGACGGCGGCGGCCTCGGGGGCGTTCGACGAGATGGCGACGCGCACGGTGTGGTTCCCGCGCGCGAAGAACGACTGCGCGAGCCGGGTCTCGACCTCGGGCACGTAGAGCGACCCGGCCATGGCGAACGCGGGGCCGGTGAGGACGACGAGCTCGAGGTCGAGCACGTTCGCGAGGGTCTGCGCGGCGACGCCGAGGTAGCGCGCGGACCGCTCGATGACCCGCAGCGGCTCCTCCTCCCCGCGGCTGGCGGCGCGGGCGAGCGTCGCGAAGTCCTCGGCGACGGTGCGCCCGGCGAGCTCGATGCCTGCGGCGCGCGCGGCGGCGACGACGGCGGCCGGGCCCGCGAGGGCCTCGACGCAGCCGCGGCTCCCGCACCAGCACTCGGGTCCGTCGAGGTCGACGCAGATGTGCCCGACCTCCCCCGCGTTGGAGCTGGCCCCGCGGAAGACCGTGCCGTCGACGATGATCCCGGCACCGATGCCCGTGCCCATGTAGAGCGCGGCGAAGGCGGACCCGGCGATGCCGCCGGACCAGTACTCCCCGATCGCGGCGGCGGTCGCGTCGTTGTCGAGCAGCACGGGCAGCCCGACGGCGTCCTCGAGCGCGGCCGCGAGCGGGAACTCGGTCCAGGCCTGCATGACGGGCGGCGTGAGGGTCATGCCGGTCGACGCGGTGATGGGCCCGGGCGAGACGACGCCGAGGCCGAGCACGCGCTCGGGGTCGACGCCGACGCGCGCGACGGTCGCGCGGATCTCGGCGGCGATGCGGGCGACGACCTCGCGCGGGTCGTCGGACCCGGCTCCGGGCCGCCGCCACCGCGCGACGATCGCACCGCCGAGGTTGGCGATGACGTAGGTGATGCCCGCGTGGTCGAGGTGCACGCCGACGGCGAAGCGCGCGTACGGGTCGAGCTCGAGCAGCATGCGCGGCTTGCCGCCCGTGGACTCGGCGCGCCCGACCTCGACGACGAGCCCGTCGTCGATGAGCCGGCGCACGACGGTCGAGATCGTGGCGGCGGTGAACCCGGTGGCGCGCGTGAGCTCGACGCGGCTGATGGTCCCCGCCGCGCGGATGAGGTCCAGGATCGCGGCGCGACTGCTCGCGTGCGCCGCGCCCAGGCCTGACTGGAGGCTGCTCACGGCACCGCCCTCTCTCGCGTGTCCCCTGCGCGCTCACCATAACGATCCGGGCACGAGGGGCCCCAGCGGCGACACGCACGTTGACTAACTTTGTTCACTTGCCTAAGAATGCCACGCGGAGCAGGGTTCGCGAATGACCCCGACGGTGACGAAGCCCCTCCACACCGGCCGGCACGCGGAGGTGCCGGCCCGACGAGAGGATCAAGGATGTTCCCTCAGAAGCGACGCACCCGCGTCCTGGCGGTCGCGGCCGCCACCACGGTCCTCGCCCTCACGGCTGCGTGCTCGGGCGGCGGGGGCGGCGACGAGGAGGCCAACGACGACGGCACCCCCTCGGGCGCGATCACGGTCCTGACCTGGCGCACGGACCTCGTCGAGGACGGCACCTTCGACGACTACGTCGAGAAGTTCAAGGCCGCGTACCCCGAGGTCACCGACGTCAAGGTCGAGGGCATCACCGACTACGAGGGCGAGGTGAAGACGCGCATGAGCACCGACAACTACGGTGACGTGCTCGCCATCCCCGGCTCGGTGACCCCCGACCAGTACGCCGACTTCTTCGAGCCCCTGGGCGACCAGGAGGAGATGGCGAAGGAGTACCAGTGGATCAACGACAAGTCCTTCGAGGGCAAGTCGTACGGCATCCCGGTCGTCGGCAACGTGCAGGGCTACGTCTACAACAAGCGCGTGTGGGAGGAGGCCGGCGTCACGGAGTTCCCCGACACGCCTGAGGCCTTCCTCGACGCGCTGCAGAAGATCAAGGACAACGGCGTCGAGATCGCGCCGCTGTACACCAACTACAAGGACGGCTGGCCGCTGTCGCAGTGGGACGGCTGGCTGGGCGCCGTCACGGCGGACCCCGACTGGAAGAACAAGATCGTCGAGTCCGACACCCCGTGGACCCCGGAGAGCGACTACGGCGTCGTCGACGGCCTCGTCTACCAGGCGGTCGCGGACGGCCTGACCGAGGCCGACCCGACCACGACGAACTGGGAGGAGTCGAAGCGTCTGCTCGGCACCGGCCAGGTCGCGACGATGGTGCTCGGCTCGTGGGCGATCCCGCAGATGCAGGCGGCCGCCGAGGCGGCGGGCGAGGACCCGGCGGACATCGCCTACGCCCCGACGCCCGTCAAGGTCGACGGCAAGTTCCACTCGGTCGCCGGCGGTGACTACAACCTCGGCATCAACGTGCACTCGAAGAACAAGGCGACCGCGCGCGCGTGGATCGACTGGTTCAACCACGAGTCGGGCTTCTCGGAGTCGCAGGCCGGGCTCTCGCCGATCATCGACGGCCCCGTGCCGGCCGCCCTCGAGGGCTTCGTGTCCGAGGTCGAGCTCATCACGCTGAACCCCGCCCCCGAGGGCAAGGAGGCGCTGTTCGGCGACATCGACAAGGCGTCGGGCATCGTCACCACGGACCCGAAGTTCCGTCAGCAGACCATCGACGACGCCCGCTCGGGCGCGCGCACCATCGAGCAGATCTTCGACGACCTCAACGCCAAGTGGGCCGAGGGTCGGGCGTCGGTCGCCTGAGAGGTCCTGCCATGACGACCGCTCCCTCGGGCCTCACGGGCCCGGCGACGGCGGCCGCGCAGCAGTCCGACGCGGTCCGCACCCCCCGGAAGCCCCGGGGCGGTGCGGGCCGCGGCACCGCGTGGTACCGCCGGCTCACGCCGTACTACTTCCTGCTGGTCCCCGTCGGGCTCCTGCTTCTGCTCACGTACGTCCCGGTCCTCAACATGTTCTGGTACTCGCTGACGGACTGGGACGGCCTCGACAAGACGAAGAACTTCGTGGGCGTCGAGAACTTCGTGGACGTGTTCACGGAGCCCGCGAACGTGCGGGTGTTCATCGTCTCGCTGTACTACTTCGTCGGGTCGTTCGTGCAGATGGCGCTCGCGCTGTACTTCGCGACGATCCTGTCGTTCAAGGTGCGCTTCAAGAACCTGTGGAAGGGCATCCTGTTCTTCCCGTACCTCATCAACGGCGTCGCGATCGGCCTGATCTTCCTCAACTTCCTCAAGCCGGGCGGCGGCCTCGACACGGTGCTGATGGCCGCCGGCCTGGAGAGCCTCATCCAGCAGTGGACGGGCGACCCCGACGTCGCCAACTACTCGCTCGCCGCGGTGTCCGTCTGGCGGTACATGGGCCTGAACTTCGTGATGTTCCTCGGCGCGATCCAGTCGATCAACTCGGAGATCTACGAGGCCGCGGAGATCGACGGCGCGAGCCGCTGGCAGCAGTTCTGGCACATCATCCTGCCGTCCATCCGGCCCATCGTCGGGCTGTCGTTCATCCTCGCGATCTCGGGCGCGCTGTCCGTCTTCGAGATCCCCTACGTCATGACCGGCGGCGCGAACGGCACGGAGACGTTCGTCATCCGCACCATCTGGACCGGCTTCGAGCGCAGCATGGTCGGCCTGGCCTCGGCCATGGCCGTGGTGCTGCTGCTGATCGTCCTGGTCATCACGTGGATCCAGCGCAAGGTCGTCCCCGACGAGGAGGTGGATCTCGCATGATCCGCGCCGTCACCGGCACCGCCAAGTACGTCTCGCTCGTCGTGGCGTCGATCGCGATGCTCCTGCCGCTGGGGCTCATCGTGTTCGGGTCCTTCAAGACCGACCAGGAGTTCCTCTCGACGGGTCCGATGACCCCGCCGGCCGACTGGTTCAACGTCGACAACTACGTCACCGCGTTCACGCGCGGCAACATGCTCGGCGCGTTCGGGAACACGGTCTTCATCTTCGCGGTGGCGATCGTCGGCACGATCCTCATCGGCGCGGCGACGGCCTACGCGCTCGACCGTTTCCGGTTCACCGGCCGGTCGTCGGTGCTGAAGCTGTTCCTGCTCGCGACGCTCGTCCCGGGCGTCACGACGCAGGTCGCGACGTTCCAGATCATCAACGGCCTGGGCCTCTACGACTCGCAGTTCGCGCTGATCCTGCTGTTCATGGGCACGGACATCATCTCGATCTACATCTTCCTGCAGTTCGTCCGCGCCATCCCCCGCTCGCTCGACGAGGCCGCGATGATCGAGGGCGCCGGGCATCTTCGGATCTTCTTCCAGATCATCCTGCCCAACCTCAAGCCGGCGATCGCGACCGTCGTCATCATCAAGGGCATCGGCATCTACAACGAGTTCTTCCTGCCGTTCCTCTACCTGCCGACCAAGTCGCTGCGCCCGATCTCGACGACCCTGTTCGACTTCAAGGGACCGTTCGGCGCGCAGTGGGAGGTCATCTCCGCGGGCGTCGTCATCACGATCATCCCGATCCTCGTGCTGTTCCTGTTCCTGCAGCGCTGGATCTACAACGGCTTCACCTCGGGCGCCACGAAGTAGCGCCCCGACGACGACGCGGGACCCGGCCGGCTCGACGGTCGGGTCCCGCGGCGCTCCAGTCCGGTGCCGCACGTGCCGACACCACCTGCATGGACGTCGGCACCCTCACCGTCGTGACCGTCGGCGCGGTGGCCATGACGGTGCGCGCCGTCGTCCGTCTCGCCCGCGGGCGCGCGTCGTTCCCCGCGCTCGGCGCGACCGCGCTGGTGCTGTGGATCGCGATCACCTGCGTCGCGGGCTTCCACGAGGTCCGCCACCACCACGCGCAGGCCGTCGCGACGGACGCCACCCGTGCCGCGTCCGGCGTCGCGGACGCCCAGGTCGTGTGCCGCCGCGTCGGTGCCGACTGGCTGGACCTCTCCGGCACGCTCGGCATGGTCCGCTACGACGACCCGCACACGTCGTTGCTCCGGGCGGAGACGTGCGCCCAGCTCGGCGGGTGGCTGTGGAGCTTCAAGCACGCGCCGTCGCTCGCGCAGGTGGTCGCGGTCCACGTCGTGTCGCACGAGGCGCAGCACGTGGCGGGCGAGTTCGACGAGGGGATCGCGGAGTGCCGCGCGGTCCGGCTCGACGCCGCGGTGGCGCAGCGGATGGGCGCCACGCCTTCGCAGGCGAACGCGCTCGTCGAGCGGTACGTCACCGAGGTCTACCCGCACCAGCGCCCGGAGTACCTGCGCGACTGCTCGACGGTGCCCTGACCCGGCGCGATCGCCCGTCCCCGCGCGCCTCAGGCCCGTGTCGCGCGCACGAGCACGAGGTGCTCCGGGAACAGCACGGGCGCCTGCAGCCCGACCTCCGCCAGCACGCGACCCGTGAGCCGCACGCCGTCGGGTGTCCACCACGGCAGCGACAGCCAGTGGCTCCCGAGGCCCTCGACGACGTCCCCGGGCGGCTGCGGCCGCACGTGGTACGTCGCGTCGGGGTCCAGCCCGGGGAACGTGAGCCGCCCCGTGGGCAGCGCGTCGGAGGTCGCGGTCGCGACGACGGCGAACAGCGCGTCGGAGCCGTCGGGCGCCACGACGCCGTGCACGTGGTGCGACGGGTCGGCGACGTCCGCGTGCACGCTCGTGCCGGTGTGCAGCAGCCCACGCAGGTCCTTGTAGGCGGCGACCCACGCCGCGAGCTCGGCCCGCTGTGCGTCGTCGGCCTCGCGCAGGTCCCACTCGATCCCGAGGTGCCCGAACAGCGCCGTGCCCGCGCGGAACGACAGGGCGTGCCGCCGCCCGGTGCTGTGCGCGGTGCCGGACCCGACGTGCGCGCCGATCAGCTCGAGCGGGACCAGCAGGTTCGTCCAGCGCTGGATCTGCTGCCGCTCGAGCGCGTCGATGCAGTCGCTCCCCCAGATCCGGTCGGTGCGCTCCAGGATCTCCAGGTCGACGCGCCCGCCGCCCGACGAGCACGACTCGATCTCCACGCCGGGGTGCCGCGCGCGCAGCTCGTCGAGCAGGCGGTAGACGGCGAGCGTCTGCCCGTGCACGCCCGCGACGCCGGCGTGGCCCGCGTCGACGAGGTCGCGGTTGTGGTCCCACTTGAGGTACCCGATCGCGTACTCGGTGAGCAGCGCGTCGAGCCGTTCGAGGATGTGGGCGTACGCCTCGGGGTGCGCCAGGTCGAGCACCTGCTGGTGCCGGGCCGGGCGCGGGAGGCGCGACGGGACGCGCAGGATCCAGTCCGGGTGCGCCCGGGCCAGGTCCGAGTCGGGGTTGACCATCTCCGGCTCGACCCACAGCCCGAACTGCAGGCCCAGCCCGGTCACGTGGTCGACGAGCGGGTGCAGCCCGTCCGGCCAGACGTCGGCGGAGACGTACCAGTCCCCCAGCCCGCGCGTGTCGTCGCGCCGCGACCCGAACCACCCGTCGTCGAGGACGTACCGCTCCGCGCCGATCGCGGCGGCCGCGTCGGCGAGCTCGGTGAGCCGGCCGAGGTCGTGCTGGAAGTAGACGGCCTCCCACGTGTTGAGCGTGACGGGCCGGGGCGAGCGCGGGTGCTGCGGGCGCGCCCGCAGCCAGCGGTGGAACCGGCCCGCGAGCGCGTCGAGCCCGACGCCCCAGGACCCGTAGACCCACGGGCTCGTGTACGACTCCCCGGGGGCGAGCCGCACCTCCCCCGGGCTCAGCAGCTCCCCTCCGCCGAGCAGGCCCGGGTGGTAGTGGCTGCGCTCGGCGAGCGTGCGGTGGTTGCCGGACCACGCGGTGTGCACGCCCCAGACCTGCCCGCTGCGGTGCCCGAACGACGGCGTCCCGGCGACGAGCACGAGCGCGGTGTCGTACCCGGTCCGTCCGCGGCGGTTGTCGCGCAGACGCGTGCCGTGCGTGAACGCGGTTCGCTGGGGGCTGCGCTCACGCGCCCAACGTCCGGTGAAGTCGAGCAGCTCGGTCGCGGCGGCGGGCACGGGCAGCGTGAGCAGCAGCCCGTCGACCGCGTACGCGTCGTCGGCGGTGTTGGTCAGCGTGCCGCGCTGCCGCACGAGCCCGTGCGCGGTGAGCTCGAGGACGAGCTCGAGCGCGAGCCCGGCCGCGTCGTCCGCTGCCTGCACGACGAGGCGCTGCGTCCCGTCGCCCGTGCGGTCCACGCGGTGCCCGGTGACGGTGAACGCCGTCGAGAAGTCCCGCCCGTCGCGCGACCCCGTGAGCCCGGGTGTGCCGAGGTGCCCGGCCGACTGCTCGGGCAGGACCGCGGCAGCCACCTCGCCGTCGACCGGGAAGCCGATGGGCAGGGGGCGCGACGCGAACCGCAGGTCGGCGAGCACGGACGCGTCGAGGTCGCCGAGGTCCGCGCCCCAGTGCAGCACGCGCGGGAGCGTGCCGTCGGCGAGGTCGACGACGACGCTCACGCCGTCCGCGCGCAGGTGGAGGAGGTCGGTGGTCGGGCGGGTGACCGGGACGTCGGCGTCCCGCTGCTCGGTGCTCACCCGACCAGTCTGGCATGTGATTGACTTACTTTATTCAGTTGTCTAACAATGGTCGCGGGTACCAGGCCGCCCCCTCGACCTCCGCTCGGAGGTCGCCGGGCCGCTCGCGACGACGCGGGTGGGCACGCCGGGCCCGCGGACCCAGGAGCGCGCGTCGATGATCACCCAGGACCTCCCCGACGGCTGGACGCTGACCGCCGTCGCCGGCCCCGTCCCCGCCGAGCTCGTCGGCGTGCGCGTCCGGGCGCGCGTGCCGGGCACGAGCCACACCGCGCTGCTCGACGAGGGCCTGATCCCCGACCCGTACCTCGACCGCAACGAGGACGTGCTCGCCTGGATGCGACGCACCGACTGGGCGTACGAGCGCCAGCTCGACCTCGACCCCGCCGCCGACGACGAGCGCGTCGACCTGGTCTTCGACGGCATCGACACGGTCGCCACCCTGACGCTCGACGGCCACGAGCTCGGCCGGACCGCCAACCAGCACCGCTCCTACCGCTTCGACGTACGCGGCCTGCTGCGCCCCGACACGCAGCGCCTGCGCGTGCTCCTGCACTCCGCGATCGTGCACGCCGAGTCGGAGGCCGAGCGCCTCGGGGCCCGCCCGCTCGCGTACCCGCAGCCGTTCAACATGGTCCGCAAGATGGCCTGCTCGTTCGGCTGGGACTGGGGACCGGACCTGCAGACGGCCGGGCTGTGGAAGCCCGTGCGCGTCGAGCGCTGGCGCACCGCGCGCCTCGCGCAGGTCCGCCCGCTGGTGACCGTCGACGCCGACGGCACCGGACGCGTCCGGGTGCACGCGGACCTCGAGCGCTCCGGCCTGCCCGGCGGCGACCTCCCCGTCACGGTCCGCGCGCGCGTGCTCGGCGCCGACGTCACGGTCGTCGTGCCACGGGACCGGACCGAGGCGGTCGTCGAGCTCGAGGTCCCCCACGCACCCCTGTGGTGGCCCGTCGGCCACGGCTCGCAGCCGCTGCCCGAGCTCACCGTCACGCTCGGCACCGCGTCCGCCGACGACCCGCTCGACACGTGGACGCGCCGCATCGGCTTCCGCACGGTCGAGGTCGACACCGCCCCCGACGACGACGGCACGCCCTTCACGTTCCGCGTCAACGGCCGCCCGATCTTCGTCAAGGGCGCCAACTGGATCCCCGACGACCACCTGCTCACCCGGATCACCCGCGAGCGCCTGACCCGCCGGTTCGACCAGGCCGTCGAGGCGAACCTCAACCTGCTGCGCGTGTGGGGCGGGGGCATCTACGAGTCCGACGACTTCTACGAGCTCGCCGACGAGCGCGGCCTGCTCGTGTGGCAGGACTTCCTGCTCGCGTGCGCCGCGTATCCCGAGGAGCAGCCCATCTGGGACGAGCTCGAGGCCGAGGCCCGCGAGAACGTCGCGCGCCTCACCCCGCACCCGTCGCTCGTGCTCTGGAACGGCGGCAACGAGAACCTGTGGGGCTTCATGGACTGGGGCTGGCAGGAGGACCTGCAGGGCCGCACCTGGGGTCTGCGCATCGCGACCGAGCTGCTCAAGGGCGTCGTCGCCGAGCTCGACCCGACGCGCCCCTACGCCGACGGCTCGCCGTACTCGCCGGGCTTCGCGCTCGACGAGGTCCACCCCAACCACCCGGACCACGGCACCCACCACGAGTGGGAGGTCTGGAACCGCGTCGACTACACCGTCTACCGCGACGACGTCCCGCGATTCTGCTCGGAGTTCGGATTCCAGGGCCCGCCCACGTGGACCACGCTGACGCGCGCGGTCCGCACCGACGACGGCGGTCCGCTCACCAAGGACGACCCGACGTTCCTCCTGCACCAGAAGGCCGACGACGGCAACGGCAAGCTCGACCGCGGCCTCGCGCCGCACCTCGGGGTGCCCGACGACTTCGCCGACTGGCACTGGGCGACGCAGCTCAACCAGGCGCGCGCGGTCGCGTTCGCGATCGAGCACTACCGCTCGTGGTGGCCGCGCACGGCCGGCGCGATCGTCTGGCAGCTCAACGACTGCTGGCCCGTGACCTCCTGGGCGGCCGTCGACGGCGACGAGCGCCCCAAGCCCTTGTGGCACGCGCTCCGGCGCGCCTACGCCCCGCGCCTCCTGACGGTCCAGCCGCGCGACGACCGGGACATGCTCGCGGTGGTCAACGACACGGCCGGCATCTGGCAGGGCGTCGTCCACCTCTCGCGGCGCCGGCTCGACGGCACGACGCTCGCCGAGGTCGAGCTCGCGCTCGCCGTCGGTGCCTGGTCGGTGGGCCTGTTCGGCCTGCCGTCCGAGGTCGCGACCCCCGACGACCCCACCGGCGAGGTCCTCGTCGCGCGGCTCGGCGACGTGCAGACCGTCCACACCTGGGTCGAGGACGTCGACCTCGCGCTCGACCCCTCGCCCCTCACCGCGACCGTGACGCCCGTGCAGGACGGCTACCGCGTCGACGTCACCGCCCGGTCCCTCGCGCGCTCGGTCACGCTGCACGTCGACCGGTTCGACCCCGACGCGGTCGTCGACACCGCGCTCGTCGACGTCCCGGGCGGCGAGACCGCGTCCTTCCACGTCCGCACCACCGTCCGCGCCGACCCCGAGGCACTGACCCGTCCCCCCGTCCTGCGCACGGCCAACGACGTCGTCGTCCCCCGTGCCCCGCAGACGGCGGCCGGCGCCGCGCGTGACCTCGAGTCGTCCCGCTGACCTGCGCACGCCCGCCAGTACGCTGGCGGGCGTGACGCACGGCATGGATGCGGTCGGACTGGTCCTCGCCCGGCCTGCCCGGATGCTCGGCCTCGAGCCCTTCTTCATGGAGCTCATCGCCGGGATCGAGGAGTCGCTCGCGGTCGAGGGGCGCTCGTTGCTGCTGCACGTCGTCCCCGACCACGACGCAGAGATCGCCGCCTACCGGCGTTGGGGCGAGGGCAGGCTGGTCGACGCGGTCGTCGTCGTCAACCTCGCGCTCGAGGACCACCGGCTCGCAGTGCTGGGCGAGCTCGGCATCCCGACGGTCGTCGTCGGCGGACCGACGCCCGACCTGCCGTTCGCCAACGTGTGGATCGACAACGGCCAGGCGATGCGCGACGCCGTCGGCCACCTCGTCGGCCTCGGCCACCTGCGCCTCGCGCGCGTGTCGGGCCCCCGCACGCTCGCGCACACCCAGGCCCGGACCGAGGCGTTCGTCGCCGAGTGCGCACGCCTGGGCGCCCAGGGCAGCGTCGTCGAGGGCGACTACGGCGAGGAGTCCGCGACCCGCGCGACGCGTGCGCTGCTCGGCCGCGGCTCGCCGCCGTCCGCGATCATCTTCGACAACGACGTCATGGCCATCGCCGGCCTGCGCGTCGCCGCCGAGATGGGCGTGCCCGTCCCCGAGCGCCTCTCGCTGCTCGCCTGGGACGACTCGGCACTCTGCCGCCTCGCGAGCCCCGCCCTGTCCGCGATGAGCCTCGACGTGCACGCCATGGGCGTCCAGGTCGCCGACTGCGTGCTGAACCTCCTCGCGGACGGTCCCGTCACCTCGTACACCGCGCCGCAGCCCCGGCTCGTGACGCGCGGCACCACCGCACCGCCCGCGCGGACGCCCTGACACCCCTTCGTGACCTGCGCCGCAAGGCGTCCACCTGCGCAGACGCGTCACGGGTGGTTGGGTAGGAGGATGAGCACGGCGCCCGCCCCGGTCCCTGTCGACTCCGGCACGCTGAGCGCGGTGGCGCACGGCAGCTACTACGACCCGCACGGGGTGCTGGGCCCGCACGTCGGCGACGGCGGCGTCACGATCCGCTCGCTGCGCCCGCTCGCCGACAAGGTCGTCGTCATCACGGCGGACACCCGCGTGCCCGCGCAGCACGAGCAGGACGGCATCTGGGTCGCGGTCCTCCCCGGCACCGACGTGCCCGACTACCGCATCGAGGTGACGTACGGCGACGACGTGCACCTCGGCGACGACCCGTACCGCTTCCTGCCGACGGTCCAGGAGCTCGACCGCCACCTCATCCGCGAGGGCCGCCACGAGCAGCTGTGGACCGTCCTCGGCGCGCGCGTCCGCACCTACCCCGGCGTCCTGGGCGAGGTCCAGGGCACGTCGTTCGCCGTGTGGGCGCCCAACGCGCAGGCCGTGCGCGTCGTCGGTGACTTCAACTACTGGCAGGGCGCGACGCACGCGATGCGCTCGCTCGGCGACAGCGGCGTCTGGGAGATCTTCGCGCCGGGCGTCGGCGCCGGCTCGCGCTACAAGTTCGAGATCCTCGGCCGCGACGGCTCCTGGCGGCAGAAGGCCGACCCCATGGCCCGCGGCACCGAGGTCCCGCCCGCCACGGCGTCGGTCGTCGTCGAGACGAGCCACGCGTGGTCCGACGACGAGTGGATGACCGCCCGCACCCAGCGCGACCCGCACACCGGCCCGCTCAGCATCTACGAGGTGCACCTCGGCTCGTGGCGCCAGGGCCTGTCCTACCGCGAGCTCGCGCACCAGCTCACCGAGTACGTCCTCGACCTCGGCTTCACGCACGTCGAGTTCCTGCCCGTCTCCGAGCACCCGTTCGGCGGCTCGTGGGGCTACCAGGTCTCGTCGTACTTCGCGCCGACGTCCCGGTTCGGCCACCCCGACGACTTCAAGTTCCTCGTCGACACCCTCCACCGCGCCGGCATCGGCGTCATCATCGACTGGGTCCCCGCGCACTTCCCGAAGGACGAGTGGGCCCTCGCGCAGTTCGACGGCACGCCGCTCTACGAGCACCCCGACCCGCTGCTCGGCGAGCACCCCGACTGGGGCACCTACGTCTTCAACTTCGGCCGGTCCGAGGTCCGCAACTTCCTCGTCGCGAACGCCGTCTACTGGCTCGAGGAGTTCCACGTCGACGGCCTGCGCGTCGACGCCGTCGCCTCGATGCTCTACCTCGACTACTCGCGCCGCCCGGGCCAGTGGCGCCCGAACAAGTACGGCGGCCGCGAGAACCTCGACGCGATCTCGTTCATGCAGGAGGCCAACGCGACCGCCTACAAGCGCGCGCCCGGCATTCTCATGATCGCCGAGGAGTCCACCGCCTGGCCCGGCGTGACCGCCCCCACCGACGGCAACGGCCTCGGGTACGGCCTGAAGTGGAACATGGGCTGGATGAACGACACGCTCCGCTACGCCTCGGAGCAGCCCATCCACAAGCGGTACCACCACCACGAGGTCACGTTCTCGATGGTGTACGCCTACTCCGAGCGCTTCGTGCTGCCCATCTCGCACGACGAGGTCGTCCACGGCAAGGGCTCGCTCTACGAGCGCATGCCCGGCGACCACTGGCAGAAGCTCGCCGGTGTCCGCGGACTCCTCGCCTACCAGTGGACCCACCCGGGCAAGCAGCTGCTCTTCATGGGCAGCGAGTTCGCGCAGCAGACCGAGTGGGCCGAGTCGCGCTCACTCGACTGGCACGCCCTCGACGACTCCCTGCACGCCGGAGTCCGCGACAGCATCCGCGACCTCAACCGCGTCTACCGCGAGAACCCGGCCCTGTGGGAGCTGGACCACTCCCCCGAGGGCTTCGAGTGGATCGACTCGAACGACGCCGACCGCAACACCCTCGCGTACCTCCGCAAGGCCGTCGACGGCCCGCCCGCCGCGGTCGTGATCAACTTCGCCGGCGTCCCCCACGAGGACTACCGCCTGGCCCTGCCGTCCGGCGGCCGCTGGCGTGAGGCCTTCAACTCCGACTCGGAGAGCTACGGCGGCTCGGGCGTCGGCAACCTCGGCGCCGTGGACGCCGAACCCGTCCCGCACTACGGCCGCCCCTACTCAGCCTCCGTGCGCATCCCGCCGTTCGGCGCGGTCATCTTCGTCGCCGAGGACACCACCCCCGCCTGACTCCGCGCCGCACTGCACTGCACCCCAGCGCGGGGAGCACGCCGTACACGCGACGACGCTGCCCATCCACCTCGGACCCGAGGCGTCTTCACGCGGTCGACGTCCGCAGTCCGGCGCGCACGCGCGCAGCGGCCTCGTCGAGCTCGAGACGCGGCCGCACGCGCCAGTCGGCCGAGATCCGGAACCCGTCCCCCGGCGTCCGCGGGAAGACATGCAGGTGGAGATGGAAGACCTCCTGGAACGCAGCCTCCCCGTCCGCGAGGAACAGGTTCACGCCGTCGCACGGCAGGTCAGACGCACGCAGCGCCGCCGCCACCCGCTGGCCCGCTCGGAACACAGCAGCCCCGAGGCCCTCGTCGACGTCGGCCAGGTAGGGCCGGTGCTCCTTCGGGACGACCAGGACGTGCCCGGTGGTCACCGGCTGCAGGTCCATGAACGCGAGGACGTCGTCGTCCTCGTACACCGGGCTGGACTCGAGCTCACCGGCCACGATCAGGCAGAACACACAGTCGTCGTCCCTCACCATGCGCCCACCCTGCCCGACCGGCCGTCGACGGGGCACGACATATCGAGCCCGACACGCCGCCGCGTCACACCCAGCCCGACCCGCCAGCCCCGCCCGCCGGCGCCGACGACCACCATGGGAGAAAGGCGCCAGGAGCCGGATGGCGAAGCACAGGAGCGCGCCGAAACACTGAGCGCCGTCCCGGCGTCGCACCCGGTTCCGGCCCCGCACCAGGACAACCGCCGATATCTCCGGGAACAGAAGTCTCCAGAAACAGAAAGAGCCACCCCATTGCTGGGGTGGCTCTTTCT
>NZ_JAHKSJ010000025.1:0-9871 GCF_019024305.1 Cellulomonas algicola
GCTCCGGCCGCGTCGGCCGCGCCCGCCCCGGCGCCGTCCCGTCCCGCCGCTCCCGGTCAGGGCCGCCCCGGCGGCTCCGCGCCGACCCCCGGCGGCCGTCCGGCACCGCGCCCCGCGGCGCGTCCCGGCAACAACCCGTTCGCGCCCTCGCAGGGCATGCCGCGCCAGGGCGAGCGCCCCGGTGCCGGCGGCGGCGGTCCCCGTCCCGGCGGTCCCCGCCCGGGCAACAACCCGTTCGCGCCCTCGCAGGGCATGCCCCGTCCCGGCGACCGTCGTCCCGAGGCCCCCGCGGCCGCGGCCGGCGGTGGCGACCGTCCCGGCGGCCCCCGTCCGGGTGGTCCGCGTCCGGGCGGTCCGCGTCCCAACCCCGGCATGATGCCGGGCCGCACGTCGAGCGGCGTCGGCCGCCCCGGTGAGCGTCCGGCCGGTGCCGGTCGTCCCGGTGGTGGTGGCGGCGGCGGTCGTGGCGGCTTCGGCGGTCGTCCCGGTGGCGGCGGCGGTGCGCCCGGCGGCGGCGGCGGTTTCGCCGGTCGTCCCGGCGGCGGCGGTCGTCCCGGTGGTGCCGGTCGCGGCTCCACGCAGGGTGCGTTCGGTCGCGCCGGTGGGCGCCCCGTCCGTGGGCGGAAGTCGAAGCGCGCGAAGCGCCAGGAGTTCGAGGCGATGCAGGCCCCGTCGCTCGGTGGCGTCAGCGTCCCGCGCGGCAACGGCTCGACCGTCATCCGCCTGCGGCACGGCTCGTCCCTGAACGACTTCGCCGACAAGATCGACGCCAACCCGGCGGCGCTCGTCACGGTCCTGTTCCACCTCGGTGAGATGGCGACCGCGACGCAGTCGCTCGACGAGGACACGTTCGGTGCGCTGGCCCAGGAGCTGGGCTACGTCATCGAGATGGTGTCGGCCGAGGAGGAGGACCGCGAGCTGCTCGGGGCCTTCGACATCGACCTGGACGCCGAGCTCGAGGCCGAGGGCGACGACGACCTGCAGGCGCGCCCGCCGGTCGTCACCGTCATGGGTCACGTCGACCACGGCAAGACCAAGCTCCTCGACGCCATCCGGTCCACGGACGTGGTGGCCGGCGAAGCTGGTGGGATCACCCAGCACATCGGTGCCTACCAGGTCACCAAGGAGCACGAGGGCAACGAGCGGGCCATCACGTTCATCGACACCCCGGGTCACGAGGCGTTCACCGCCATGCGTGCCCGTGGTGCGCAGGTCACGGACATCGCGATCCTCGTGGTCGCGGCCGACGACGGCGTGATGCCCCAGACGATCGAGGCGCTCAACCACGCGCAGGCCGCCAACGTGCCGATCGTGGTCGCGGTGAACAAGGTGGACAAGGAGGGGGCCAACCCCGCCAAGATCCGCCAGCAGCTCACCGAGTACAACCTCGTGGCCGAGGAGTACGGCGGCGACACCATGTTCGTCGACGTCTCCGCGAAGCAGAACATGGGCATCGACCAGCTGCTCGAGGCCGTCCTGCTGACGGCCGACGCGGCGCTCGACCTGCGGGCCAACCCCGACAAGGACGCGCGCGGTGTCGCCATCGAGGCGAACCTCGACAAGGGCCGCGGTGCCGTCGCGACGGTGCTCGTCCAGTCCGGCACGCTGCGTGTCGGCGACGCGATCGTCGCGGGCACGGCCCACGGCCGCGTCCGGGCGATGTTCGACGAGCACGGCAACACCGTCGCCGAGGCGGGTCCGGCCCGTCCGGTCCAGGTCCTCGGCCTGGCGTCGGTGCCGAGCGCCGGTGACACGCTGCTGGTCGCTCCCGAGGAGCGCACGGCACGTCAGATCGCCGAGAAGCGCGAGGCCGCCGAGCGCGCCGCCCTCCTGGCCAAGCGCCGCAAGCGCATCAGCCTCGAGGACTTCACGCAGGCGCTCGCGCAGGGCAAGGTCGAGACCCTCAACCTGGTCCTCAAGGGCGACGTGTCGGGTGCCGTCGAGGCGCTCGAGGACGCGCTGCTCAAGATCGACGTCGGCGAGGAGGTCGACCTGCGCGTCATCCACCGCGGTGTGGGTGCCATCACGCAGAACGACGTCAACCTGGCGACGGTCGACAACGCGATCATCATCGGCTTCAACGTGAAGTTCGCGGAGCGCGTCGAGGACCTGGCCGACCGCGAGGGCGTCGACGTGCGCTTCTACTCGGTCATCTACCAGGCGATCGACGACGTCGAGGCTGCCCTCAAGGGCATGCTCAAGCCGGAGTACGAGGAGGTGCAGCTCGGCTCCGCGGAGATCCGCGAGGTCTTCCGCTCCTCCAAGTTCGGCAACATCGCCGGTTCCATCGTGCGCTCGGGCCTCATCCGCCGGAACACGAAGGCCCGCGTGCTGCGCGGCGGCAAGGTCATCGGGGACAACCTCACGATCGAGTCGCTCAAGCGGTTCAAGGACGACGCCACCGAGGTCCGCGAGGGCTTCGAGTGCGGTATCGGTCTCGGGTCGTTCAACGACCTGCAGGTCGAGGACGTCATCGAGACGTGGGAGATGCGCGAGAAGCCGCGCGTCTGATCGTTCGTAGCGGCCGGGCTCGGTGCCCTGTCCGCGGCCTTCCGGCCGGTCGCCCCTCACGGGGCGACCGGCTGCCAGCCCCACCACGGCCGCGGACAGGGCACCGAGCCCTCCGTGCGTCCACGTGCGAGGCTTCTAGCTGGTTGGGCTTAGAGAAAGGACGTGTCATGGCTGACACTGGACGGGCCAGGAAGCTGGCGGAGCGGATCCAGCAGGTCGTCGCGCAGATGCTCGACACGCGCATCAAGGACCCGCGCCTCGGGTTCGTCACCGTCACGGACGTCCGCGTGACGGGCGACCTGCAGCACGCCGACGTCTTCTACACGGTGTACGGCGACGACGAGGCGCGCGAGGGCAGCGCGAAGGCGCTCGAGAGCGCCAAGGGCGTCATCCGCTCGGAGGTCGGCAAGCAGACCGGCATCCGGCTGACCCCGACGCTCGCGTTCCACCTGGACGCGGTGCCGGAGACCGCGGCGCACCTCGACGCGGCGCTGGTCGAGGCCGCACGTCGGGACGCCGAGGTCGCGGCGCTCGCCGCGCAGGCGTCGTACGCGGGGGAGGCGGACCCGTACCGCCGTCCCGGCGACGAGGACGAGGACGCTCAGGCCTGACGAGCGACGTCCTCCGGGTGAGGACGACGGCGCGGCCCCACGGGCGGCGCCACCTGGACGACGACGAGCCCCCGACCGGTGCGGAACCGGTCGGGGGCTCGGCGCGTCCCGGGAGGTGTCAGTGCGCGGCGACCCCGGTGACGCCCCGGCCGGTGGAGCGGGGCATCGCGAGCGCGATGACCGCCCCCACGCCGACGATCGCGGCGGCGACGAGCATCGCGGGCTGCAGCCCGGCGGTGTAGCCCGTGGGGGTGAGCGTCCCGTCGGCGGCCTGGAAGACCGCGACGAGGACCGCGACGCCGAGCGCGCCGCCGAGCTCGCGGATGGTCGCGTTGACGGAGCTCGCGGTGCCGTGGTCGTCGGCGCCCATGTCGGCGAGCACCGCGGTCGCGCTGGGGGCGAACGTCAGGCCCATGCCGACACCGGCGAGGACGAGCCCCGGCACGAGGTCGGCGTAGACGACGTCGCCGCCGACGAGCAGCCCCTGCCACGCGAGGCCCGCGGCCTGCAGCGCGAGGCCCGCCGTGAGGAGCGGGCGGACGCCGACGCGCGGTGCGAGCATCCCGGCGAGCGGTGCGACCAGCATGGGCGCGGCCGTCCAGGGCAGCGTGCGCAGACCCGCCTCGAGCGGCGAGTAGCCGAGGCCGACCTGCAGGTACTGCGAGAGCAGGAAGACGATCCCGAAGACGCCGACGGAGAACAGCAGCGCGGTGGCGTTGGCGACGCTGAACGAGCGGACGCGGAACAGGCGCAGCGGGACCAGCGGGTGGTCCGTGCGGGACTCGCGGCGCAGGAACGCGACGAGCAGGACAGCGCCGAGGACGAGGCCTCCGACGACCCGGGCGGAGCCCCAGCCGTCGTCGTCGCCGCGGATGATCGCCCACACGGTCGACAGCACACCGCCTCCGGCGAGGAGCAGCCCGGGCACGTCGAGCGGCTGACGCCGGCCGTGCGACTCGGGCAGCGCCCAGCGCACGAGCGGGATCGCGACGATCGCGACGGGCACGTTGATCCAGAAGATGGCCTGCCACGCGATGCCGTCGACGACGGCGCCCCCGATGACGGGGCCGAGCGCGACGCCGAGCCCGGAGACGGCACCCCAGATGCCGATGGCCATCGCCCGGCGCGCCGCGGGGACGGACCCGGCCAGCAGCGTGAGCGACAGCGGCATGACCGCGGCGGCGCCGGCGCCCTGGACGGCCCGCGCGGCGATGAGCGTGCCGGCGTCGGTCGCGAGCGCGGAGGCGATGGACGCGAGGGCGAAGACCGCGATGCCGGTGACGAAGACCCGGCGGCGTCCGAGCCGGTCGCCGAGCGTCGCGGCGGCGATCATGAGGCTCGCGAACGAGAGCGTGTAGGCGTTGACCATCCACTGCAGCTGCTCGAGCGACGCGGACAGCTCGACCTGCAGGACGGGGAGCGCGGTCGTCATGACGAGGTTGTCGAGCGTCGCCATGAACATGGGGAGCGACGCCGCGACGAGCGCGACGCCGACCGGGACGGCGCGGCTGCCTCGGCGTCCGGCGGGCCGGTCGGTCCGGCTCGGGGCGGGGCTCGCGCTCGGGGGAGGTGCGGTGGCGGTGGAGGTCACGTCGACTCCTCGGGCTTGTTGGCATTGAGTGATTACTAACAAGGGCGAACGTAGGCATCGGCTGATAACCTGTCAAGGTGCCGTCCACGACCGACCAGACCAGCGCCCCGCAGCGCATGACCGGCGCCGAGCGGCGCGAGCAGATCCTCGCCGCCGCGCGGCGCGTCTTCGGCGAGGGCGGTTACGCCGCGTCGACGGACGAGGTCGCGCGCGCGGCCGGGGTGTCGCAGCCGTACGTCGTCCGCCTCTTCGGGTCCAAGCGCGAGCTCTTCCTCGAGGCCTACCGCCAGGCGAGCGAGCAGGTCCTCGCGACCCTGGGCAGCGTCCCCGCGGGCCCCGAGGCCGGCAAGCGCATGGGCGACGCGTACGTCAGCCTGCTCGAGGACCGCGACCTGCTGCGCCTGCTCATGCACGGCTTCATCGCCGGCGGCGACGACGAGGTCGGGCGCGTCGCGCGCCACACGCTGGGGGAGGCGTTCCGCCTCTTCCGCGAGCGGTCGGGTGGCACCGACGACGACGCGCGCCTGTTCGTCGCGCAAGGGATGCTCATCAACGTCCTGCTCGCCGTGGACGCCCACCGGCACACCGGCGAGGACAGCGGGATGGACGGCCTCGTCCTGTGCACGCTCGAGCACCTGCCGATCGCGTGAGCCGCCCGACCCCCACCGGCCCGCGACGTCCGACCGCCGCCGACGGCCTCGTCGTCGTCGACAAGCCGCAGGGCTGGACCAGCCACGACGTCGTCGCGCGCACCCGCCGCCTCGCGGCGACGCGCAAGGTCGGGCACGCCGGCACCCTCGACCCGATGGCCACGGGCGTGCTCGTGCTCGGCATCGGCCGGGCGACGAAGCTGCTCACGTACGTCGTCGGCGCGGACAAGGAGTACACCGCGACGGTCCGGCTCGGCGTGGCGACGACGACCGACGACGCCGAGGGCGAGGTCGTGGCGGCGCGCGACGCGTCCGGGGTGACGGACGCGGCGCTCGGCGCAGCGGTCGCGGCGCTCACGGGACCGATCCAGCAGGTGCCCAGCTCGGTGTCGGCGATCAAGGTCGCCGGTGAGCGTGCGTACGCACGCGTCCGGGCGGGGGAGCAGGTCGAGCTCGCCGCCCGTCCCGTGACGGTGTCGCGCTTCGACGTGCACGACCGCCGCGCGGTCGTGGTCGACGGGGTGCCGGCGCTCGACGTCGACGTCACGGTCGTCTGCTCGTCGGGCACGTACGTGCGTGCGCTCGCGCGCGACGTGGGCGTGGCGCTGGGCGTCGGCGGGCACCTGACGGCGCTGCGCCGCACGCGCGTCGGGGGCTTCGGCCTCGACGTCGCCCGCACGCTCGACGAGCTGGGCGCCGAGCCCGAGGACGCACCGCTGCCCGTGCTGCCGCTGGCCGACGCGGCGCGGGCGACGTTCCCGGTCCGCGAGCTCACGGACGCGGAGGAGCGCGCGCTGTCGTACGGGCAGTCGCTCGCACCGGTCCCGGGCGGGCCGTCGGGCACCGTCGCGGCCTTCGGGCCGGGCGGCACGCTCGTGGCGCTCGTCGAGGAGCGCGGCCCGCGGGTCCGCCCGGTGCTCGTGCTCGCCCCTGCCTCGACCTGACGGCGTCGGGACCGTCGCCGCTGCCCGCCGCACGGGCGCGTCCGTGCGAGCGGACGGCCGGGCCGTCGGGTCGTCGCTCGTCGCGGTACCGAATCGATTTGGTCAGATCGATTCGCTTCTCTCGAGGGGCTGCGCCTGCCTAACCTGCCGCCGCCGCACCGGTGCTCCCGCTCACGCGATGGGAGCGCTCCTACGACAGGGGAGACAGAGTGGTTTCTCGCACGTCATCACACGCGCGCAGAGGCGCGACGGCCGTCGTGGCGACCGTCGCGCTCGCGCTGGCAGGGAGCGGCACGGCGCTCGCCGTGTCGCAGATCGGGGAGGGGACCTTCGAGTCCGGGGCCGAGGGCTGGGTCGCCTACGGCACCGACGGCCCGATCGACACGAGCACCGGCGCGCTGTGCGTCGACGTGCCGGCCGGGTCGGCGCAGTACGGCGTGGGCGTGGTCCTCAACGGCGTCGCGATCGAGCAGGGCTCGAGCTACACGCTCGCCTACACGGCCAGCGCCTCGACCGACGTCACGATCCGCGCGCTCGTCGGCCAGAACGGCGCGCCGTACGGCACCGTGCTCGACACGAGTCCCGACCTCACGTCCGACCCGCGCGAGGTCAGCGAGACGTTCACCGCGTCCGCGACGTACCCCGCGACCCCCGCACCCGACGACCCCGAGGGTCAGATCGCCTTCCAGCTCGGCGGGTTCAGCGCCGACGCGTGGACCTTCTGCCTCGACGACGTGTCGCTGTCCTCCGACGTCGAGCTCCTGTCGCACACCTCCTTCGCCGAGTCGCTCGGCCCGTGGTCGCTGTACGGCACGAGCGACCCGGTCTTCGCCGACGGCCGCATGTGCGTCGACCTGCCGGGCGGTCAGGCCAACCCCTGGGACGCGGGCCTGTCGTACAACGGGCTGCCCGTCGACGAGGGCGAGAACTACGTCCTGTCGTTCACCGCGAGCGCGACGCCCGACATGCCGGTGCGCGTCATCGTCGGCGAGGGCGGCGGCGCCTACCGGACCGCGTTCGAGCAGGGCTCCGCACCGCTCACGGGTGAGCCGACGACGCTCGAGTACGCGTTCACGTCGAACCTCACGTTCCCGCCCGACGGGACCGCACCCGGCCAGCTCGCGTTCCACCTCGGCAAGGCCGCGCCCTACGAGTTCTGCATCTCGGACGTCTCGCTGAGGACGTCCGCGACGCCGCCTCCCGGGTACGAGCCCGACACGGGCCCGCGCGTGCGCGTCAACCAGGTCGGCTACCTGCCGTTCGGCCCCAAGCGCGCGACGCTCGTGACCGACGCGACCGACGCGGTCGCGTGGGAGCTGCACGACGCCGACGGCGCGGTCGTCGCGGACGGCACGAGCGAGCCGCGCGGCGTCGAGGCGTCGGCCGAGCAGGCCGTGCACGTCATCGACTTCTCCGACGTGACGACCGAGGGCGAGGGCTGGACGCTCGTCGCGGACGGCGAGACGAGCCGCCCGTTCGACATCGAGGCCGACCTCTACCAGCAGCTCCGGTACGACGCGCTGAACTACTTCTACCTCGCGCGCTCGGGCACCGAGATCGAGGCCGACGTCGTCGGCGAGGAGTACGCCCGCGAGGCCGGGCACGTCGGTGTCGCACCCAACCAGGGCGACACGGACGTCCCCTGCATCGGCCCGCGCGACTACTACGACGGCTGGACGTGCGACTACCGGCTCGACGTGAGCGGCGGCTGGTACGACGCCGGCGACCACGGCAAGTACGTCGTCAACGGCGGCATCGCGGTCGGGCAGCTGCTCCAGACCTACGAGCGCGCGCTGCACGCGGGCACGGCCGACGCGCTCGCGGACGGCACGCTCGACGTGCCCGAGCACGGCAACGAGGTGCCCGACGTGCTCGACGAGGCGCGCTGGGAGCTCGAGTGGATGCTCTCGATGATCGTCCCCGAGGGCGAGTACGCGGGGATGGTGCACCACAAGGTGCACGACGAGGGCTGGACCGGCCTGCCGCTCCTGCCGGCCGACGACCCGCAGGTGCGCTCGCTGCACCGGCCGTCGACGGCGGCGACGCTCAACCTGGCGGCCGTCGCGGCGCAGGGTGCGCGGCTGTTCGAGGAGTACGACCCGCAGTTCGCGCAGACGCTGCTCGACGCCGCGCGCTCGACGTGGGCCGCCGCGCAGGCGCACCCGGCGCTCTACGCGCCCGGCGAGGCCGGTGCGGACGGCGGCGGTGCGTACGACGACTCCGAGGTGTCCGACGAGTTCTACTGGGCCGCCGCGGAGCTGTACCTCACGACCGGAGAGGACGCGTTCGCGCAGGCTGTGACGTCGTCCCCGCTCCACACGGCGGACGTGTTCACGGCGGACGGGTTCAGCTGGGGGAGCGTCGCGGCGCTCGGCCGGCTCGACCTCGCGACCGTCCCGAGCGCGCTGCCGGACCGCGACGACGTCCGCGCGTCGGTCGTCGCGGGTGCCGAGGAGTACCTCGCCGCGCAGGCCGAGCAGGGCTTCGGCTCCCTGTACTCGCCGCCCGGCGGCCAGTACGTGTGGGGATCGAGCTCGCAGGTCGCGAACAACCTCGTCGTGGTCGCGACGGCGTACGACCTCACCGGCGACGCGAGGTTCCGTGCGTCGACGCTCGAGGGGCTCGACTACCTGCTCGGACGCAACGCGCTCAACCAGTCGTACGTGACGGGCTGGGGCGAGGTCGCCTCGCACCAGCAGCACAGCCGGTGGTTCGCGCACCAGCTCGACCCGTCGCTGCCGAGCCCGCCGCCCGGCTCGCTCGCCGGTGGCCCGAACTCGCAGGCCGGCACGTGGGACCCGACGACGAAGGCCGCCTTCCCGGCGGGCTGCGCGCCCTCGGCGTGCTACGTCGACGAGATCCAGGCGTGGTCGACGAACGAGATCACGGTCAACTGGAACTCGGCGCTGTCCTGGGTCGCGTCGTGGGTCGCCGACCAGGGGGCCGGCGAGCCGGCCGCAGTCGCGCCCACGATCACGCAGCAGCCCGTGGACACCACGGCCCGCGTGGGCACCGACGCCACGTTCACGGCGGCGGCCGGCGGGGTCCCCGCGCCGTCGGTGCAGTGGCAGGTGAAGGGCGCTCGCGGTGGCTGGAAGGACGTGCGGGGCGCGACGGGCGCGTCGCTCACGGTCCGCGCGACCGGCAGCACCGACGGCAACCGGTACCGGGCGGTGTTCACGAACGCGTCCGGATCGGTCGAGTCGGCCGCCGCGCGCCTCACCGTGCAGCGGGGCGCTCCGGTCGTCACGCAGCAGCCGGCGGACGTCAAGGCCCGGCTCGGCACGGTCGCCACGTTCCGCGCCGCCGCCGACGGGTACCCCGAGCCGCGCGTCGCGTGGCAGGTGCGCTGGGCCCGCGGGTCGTGGCACACGATCCCGGGGGCGACGTCGACGACGCTGCGGGTCCCGGTGACCGTGCTCGCCGCGACGACGCAGTACCGCGCGGTGTTCACGAACGCCGAGGGCTCCGTGCGGACGGAGCCGGCGGCGCTCCTCATCGACCGGCCGCGCAGCTGACGGACGGTCCACCACGGCGCGGGGGGGGGCCCCCCCCCGCCGGGGC
>NZ_JAHKSJ010000026.1:0-4365 GCF_019024305.1 Cellulomonas algicola
CCGTGCGGACGGAGCCGGCGGCGCTCCTCATCGACCGGCCGCGCAGCTGACGGACGGTCCACCACGGCGCGCGGCCGGCCCTCGTCGGGTCGGCCGCGCGCCGTTCGTCGTGCCCGTGCCCGTCCCCGGGGTGGACGAGCAGGTCCGCCCCGCAGGCACCGGACCGCCGCGGACCGTCCGTGACCGGGACCGTCGCGAGGCGTGGGTCGCGGCGGTGGCATGATCCTCCCTGTGCAGCGCTGGAACGACCTCGCGGACGTCCCGTCCGGGTTCGGCCCGTCGGTCGTCACCATCGGCAACTTCGACGGTGTCCACCGCGGGCACGTCAGCGTCCTCACGCGGATGTGCGCCGACGCGCGGGCGGTCGGCGCGCGCGCCGTCGCCGTGACGTTCACGCCGCACCCGCTCCAGGTGCACCGGCCCGACAGCGCACCCGAGCTCATCACGGGCGACGAGGACCGGCTCGAGCTGCTCGCGGAGACGGGTCTCGACGCCGTGCTCCTGCTGCCCTACACGCTGGACTTCGCGCGCCAGACGCCGCAGGAGTTCGTCGAGCGGTACCTGGTCGACGGGCTGCGGACGCGGACCGTCGTCGTCGGGCGTGACGTGCGGTTCGGCTGGCAGAACTCGGGCGACCTCTCGACCATGGTCGCGCTCGGCGAGCGGTACGGGTTCGACGTCGAGGTCATCGAGGACGTGACGCCCGCACCCGCCGCGGACCCCGGCAGCGCCGAGGACCAGGCCGCCGACCCGCTGCGTCGCCGCTGGTCGTCGACGTGGACGCGCGAGCTGCTCGAGGCGGGCGACGTCGTCCAGGCCGCACGCGTGCTCGGCCGGCCGCACCGCGTGCGGGGGACCGTCGTGCACGGTGACGCGCGCGGTCGTGAGCTCGGCTACCCCACCGCGAACCTCGGGGGCGACCTCACCGGCATGGTGCCGGCCGACGGCGTCTACGCGGGGTGGCTGCGGCGGGTGCGGCGCGCCGACGGCACGCCCGTGACGGCGCAGGACTCCGACCGCGTGCTGCCGGCCGCGGTGTCGATCGGCACGAACCCCACGTTCGACGGGCAGGAGCGTCGGGTCGAGGCGTACGTGCTCGACCGCGACGACCTCGACCTGTACGACGAGCAGGTCGTCGTCGAGCTCGTCGAGCGGCTGCGCCCGACGCTGCGGTTCGACTCGGTCGACGCGCTCCTGGAGCGGATGGGCGAGGACGTCCAGCAGGTCCGCACGGTCCTCGCGGGTGCGGCGACCGCCTGACGGCCGGCGCGAGCCAGCCGACCGGGCGGCGTGACCGGCTGACCGGGTGGTGCGAACCGCCTGGTACGATGGTCGACGCCGTCAGAACGGCCGCGGAACGAGAGAGCCCGGGTGGACATGCCCCGGAGCACCGCGCAACGAGACAACCTGGAGAACCGTGTCCCTGGACAGCGCCACCAAGCAGGCCATCATGACCGAGTACGCGACGCACGAGGGCGACACCGGTTCGCCGGAGGTGCAGATCGCCGTCCTGACCCAGCGGATCAAGGACCTGACGGAGCACCTCAAGGAGCACAAGCACGACCACCACAGCCGTCGCGGCCTGCTGCTGCTCGTCGGTCGTCGTCGTCGTCTTCTCGGCTACCTGCAGAAGGTCGACATCAACCGCTACCGCTCGATCATCGAGCGCCTCGGCCTGCGCCGTTGAGCCTCCGGACCAGCCCGGACCCGCGACAGGGTCCGGGCTGGTCCGATGTTCGCCCCGGTCGGGCCTGACCGTCCGGCCGGCGTGCCTCCCGCACGACCAGCACCACCAGCACCACCCAGCACCATCCACCGCGTCGGCCCGCTCGTCCGGTCCTCGGTAGTGGCCCCCGGAGCTCATCGCTCCGAGGACCACGGTCGAAGACCGCCGCGGCCGGCCGGCGCCTTCGAGAACGAGGAGGGCACCCGTGGAGGGTCCCGAGATCCAGTTCGCCGAGGCCGTCATCGACAACGGCCGCTTCGGCACCCGCACCGTCCGGTTCGAGACGGGCCGCCTGGCCAAGCAGGCCGCCGGCTCGGCCGCCGCCTACCTGGACGGCGACACGATGCTGCTGTCGGCCACGACGGCCGGCAAGCACCCCAAGGACCAGTTCGACTTCTTCCCGCTGACGATCGACGTCGAGGAGCGGCAGTACGCCGCCGGCAAGATCCCGGGCTCCTTCTTCCGCCGCGAGGGCCGTCCCTCGACCGAGGCGATCCTCGCGTGCCGTCTGGTCGACCGCCCGCTGCGCCCCCTGTTCGTCAAGGGCCTGCGCAACGAGGTCCAGGTCGTCATCACGGTCCTCGCGATCCACCCGGACGACGCGTACGACGTGCTCGCGATCAACGCCGCGTCGATCTCGACGCAGCTGTCCGGCCTGCCGTTCTCCGGCCCGGTCGGTGGCGTGCGCATCGCGCTCGTCGACGGCCAGTGGGTCGCGTTCCCGCGCTACTCCGAGCGTGAGCGCGCCACGTTCGACATGGTCGTCGCCGGCCGCGTCGTCGGTGACGACGTCGCGATCGCGATGATCGAGGCCGAGGCGCCCGAGAAGTCGTGGAACCTCATCCAGGAGGGTGCGACCGCACCCACCGAGGAGATCGTCGCGCAGGGCCTCGAGGCCGCGAAGCCGTTCATCAAGGTCCTCGTCGAGGCGCAGCAGGAGCTCGCCGCGAAGGCCGCCAAGGAGACCCAGGTCTTCCCGACGTTCCCGGACTACCAGGACGACGCGTTCGCCGCCGTCGAGTCCGCCGCGTCCGCGTCGCTGGGCGAGGCGCTGTCCATCGCCGACAAGCAGACGCGCGAGAACCGCCTCGACGAGATCAAGGCCGAGGTCGTGGGCCAGCTCGCCGAGCAGTTCGAGGGCCGCGAGAAGGAGCTCTCCGCCGCCTACCGCTCGGTGCAGAAGAAGCTCATCCGCCAGCGCATCCTCACGGACGGCTTCCGCATCGACGGCCGTGGCCTGCGGGACATCCGCACGCTCTCGGCCGAGGTCGAGGTCCTGCCCCGCGTGCACGGCTCCGCGATCTTCGAGCGCGGCGAGACGCAGATCCTCGGCGTCACGACGCTCAACATGCTCCGCATGGAGCAGCAGCTCGACACGCTCTCCCCGGAGACGCGCAAGCGGTACATGCACAACTACAACTTCCCGCCCTACTCGACGGGTGAGACGGGCCGCGTCGGCTCGCCGAAGCGTCGCGAGATCGGCCACGGCGCGCTCGCCGAGCGGGCGCTCATGCCCGTGCTGCCGAGCCGCGAGGAGTTCCCCTACGCGATCCGTCAGGTGTCCGAGGCCCTCGGCTCCAACGGCTCGACGTCCATGGGCTCGGTCTGCGCGTCCACGCTGTCGCTGCTCAACGCGGGTGTGCCGCTGCGCGCGCCCGTCGCGGGCATCGCGATGGGCCTCGTGTCCGACACGGTGGACGGTGAGACCCGTTACGCGGCGCTCACGGACATCCTGGGCGCCGAGGACGCTTTCGGCGACATGGACTTCAAGGTCGCCGGCACGCGCGAGTTCGTCACCGCGATCCAGCTCGACACCAAGCTCGACGGCATCCCCGCGTCGGTCCTGGCCGGCGCGCTGACGCAGGCCAAGGAGGCGCGTCTCGCGATCCTCGACGTCATCGCCGAGGCGATCGACGTCCCGGACGAGATGAGCCCGTTCGCGCCGCGCGTCATCACGGTGAAGGTCCCCGTCGACAAGATCGGCGAGGTCATCGGCCCCAAGGGCAAGATGATCAACCAGATCCAGGAGGAGACCGGCGCCGACATCTCGATCGAGGACGACGGCACGGTCTACATCGGCGCCACCGACGGTCCGTCGGCGGAGGCCGCGCGTGCGGCGATCAACGCGATCGCCAACCCGCACATGCCCGAGGTGGGCGAGCGCTTCGTCGGCACCGTCGTGAAGACGACGACGTTCGGCGCGTTCGTGTCGCTCTCGCCGGGCAAGGACGGTCTGCTGCACATCTCGCAGATCCGCAAGCTCGTCGGTGGCAAGCGCGTCGAGAACGTCGAGGACGTCCTGTCCATCGGGCAGAAGGTCCAGGTCGAGATCGGCGAGATCGACCCGCGCGGCAAGCTCTCGCTGCACGCGGTCATCGAGGAGAACGCCGAGGGCGCTGCCGACGCGACGCCGGACGCCGCCGCGGCGCCCGCCGACGCCTGACGTGCCGCTGGACCTCCCGCTCGTCGGCCCCGGGCTCCCCGGGGCGGAGCAGACCGCCGGGCAGGACGGCGACGCCATCGTGCGTCGTTCCGTCCTGCCCGGCGGGGTCCGCGTGGTCACCGAGCAGATGCCCGGCCTGCGCTCCGCGACCGTCGGGGCGTGGGTCGGCGTCGGCTCGCGCGACGAGGAGTCGGGC
>NZ_JAHKSJ010000027.1:0-116253 GCF_019024305.1 Cellulomonas algicola
CGGCGGGGTCCGCGTGGTCACCGAGCAGATGCCCGGCCTGCGCTCCGCGACCGTCGGGGCGTGGGTCGGCGTCGGCTCGCGCGACGAGGAGTCGGGCCACTTCGGCTCGACGCACTTCCTCGAGCACCTGCTCTTCAAGGGCACGGCCCGCCGGTCCGCGATGGACATCGCCGAGGCGTTCGACGCCGTCGGTGGCGAGGCCAACGCGGCGACCGGCAAGGAGCACACGTGCTACTACGCGCGGGTGCTCGACACCGACCTGCCCATGGCGGTCGACGTCATCGCGGACATGGTGACCTCGGCGCGGATCGACGCCGACGAGCTCGAGACCGAGCGCGGCGTCATCCTCGAAGAGCTCGCCATGAACGACGACGACCCGAGCGACGTCGTGCACGAGCAGTTCGCGACCGCGGTGCTGGGCGCGCACCCGCTGGGCCGTCCCATCGGCGGGACGCCCGACACGATCCGCGCGGTCCCGCGCGACGCGGTCTGGGAGCACTACCGCTGGCACTACACGCCGTCGACGCTCGTCGTCACCGCGGCCGGGGGCGTCGACCACGACGTCATGTGCGCGCAGGTCGCCGACGCGCTCGCGACCGGCGGCTGGACGCTCGGCGACGACGCCGTACCGACGGGCCGTCGCCCGATCACCTCGCGGGCGCTGCTCGCGGGCTCGGCCGGCATCCCCGGCGACGGGGTCGAGCTGACCGTCCGCCGGCACACCGAGCAGGCCAACGTCATCGTCGGGGGGACCTCGCTCACCGCGACCGACGACCGCCGGTTCACGCTCTCGGTGCTCAACGCGGTCCTGGGCGGCGGCATGTCGTCGCGCCTGTTCCAGGAGATCCGCGAGAAGCGCGGCCTCGCGTACTCGACGTACTCGTACGCGTCCGGGCACGCCGACACGGGCGTCTTCGGGCTGTACGCCGGGTGCGCGCCGGGCAAGGTCGACGAGGTCGTCGCGCTCATGCTCGCCGAGTGGGAGCGGCTCGCGCAGGACGGCATCACGTCGGCCGAGCTCGAGCGGTCACGCGGCCAGCTGGCCGGAGGGCTCGTGCTCGGCATGGAGGACACCGGCTCGCGCATGAGCCGCCTCGGCAAGGCCGAGCTCGTCCACGGCGAGCTGCTGAGCATCGACGAGTCGCTCGAGCGCATCCGCGCGGTCACCGCCGCCGACGTGCAGGAGCTCGCGGCCGAGCTCGCGTCGCGGCCCCGCTCCGTGGTGCGCGTCGGACCGTTCGGCGACTGACGCTCCCGGCACCGGGCCCGGCGCGGCGGTCTCACCCGTCCGCCGGGCCGATCGGCCCACCGGGCCGGCCGTCGGCGCGCGATCATGGGGTATGGCCGTCGAGTACCGCAGGTTCACCCCGCCCGCGGCGGCGCGTGACCTCGTCGAGCACCTGTGGGTCGTGCGCCAGCCGGCGGGCGTCGTCACGCGCGAGGTGCTGCTGCCGGACGGGCACGGCCTCGCGCTCGTGACGCTCGGTGCGCGCGGGTCGCACGTCGACGCGCTCACCCGACGCCGGACCGCCGACGGACCGGGTGTGCGCGGCCCGTCGAGCCGGCCCGTCGTCCGCGAGCAGCCCGGTCCGTCGGTCCGGCTCGGCGCCCAGCTCGGTCCGCTCGCGCTCGCGCGGCTGCGCGTGCACGTCGCACCCGACGACGTCGTCCCGCTCGACCGGGCCTTCGCGACGGCCGACGTCGCGGCCTGCCAGGCGGCGCTCGAGGCGGGCGACGACGCGCGCGCCGTGGAGCTGCTCGGCGCCGCGCTGACCGGGGCGCTCGCCACGACCGACGAGCCCCCGGAGCTCACACTGCTCGAGCCTGCGATCCAGGAGGTCCTCGCGTCGCGCGGTCTCGTCACCGTCGCCGACCTCGCGCGCGCGGCGGAGCTGCCCGTCGGCACGCTGCACCGGTGGTCGGTCGAGCACCTCGGGCTCACGCCCGACGCGTTGCTCGCGGCGGTGCGGTTCTCCGCGTTCGTGCGCGACGCCGTCGGTCCCGGTCCGGTCCGCCCGGAGGACGCGCTCGGTGCGATCCGCTGGTACGTGCAGGCGGGCTACCCGCCGCGCGAGGTCGAGCGGTTCACCGGTTCGACGCCGCTCGAGCTGCGGCGCATCGAGCAGGGGATCGCGGCGGCGCTGGGGGCACCGGTCGCCGGATAGGGTTGCACCCCGTGAGCGAACCGATCAGGGTGGCCGTCCTCGGCGCGGCCGGACGCATGGGCTCGACCGTCGTGCAGGCCGTCGACGACGCCCCCGACCTCGAGCTGGCCGTCGCGCTCGACGCGGGCGGCGACCTGTCCGCGGTCGTGGACGCGGGCGCCCACGTGGCCGTCGACTTCACCGTCCCCTCGGTCACCGAGGGCAACGTGCACGCGCTCGTCGACGCGGGTGTGCACGCCGTCGTCGGCACGACCGGCTGGGACGACGAGTCGCTGGCCCGGGTCCGCGACCACCTCGCCGACCGTCCGGGCGTGGGCGTGCTCGTCGCGCCGAACTTCGCGATCGGCGCCGTGCTGGCCATGGTGTTCGCGGCGCGCGCCGCGCGCTGGTTCGAGTCCGCCGAGGTCGTCGAGCTGCACCACCCGAACAAGGTCGACGCGCCCTCCGGCACCGCGCGCCACACGGCGGCGGGGATCGCCGCGGCCCGGGCCGCCGCAGGACTGGGCCCCATGCCCGACGCGACCGAGCAGACCCTCGACGGCGCGCGGGGCGCGGACGTCGACGGCGTGCGCGTCCATGCGGTCCGGCTGCGCGGCCTCGTCGCGCACGAGGAGATCCTGCTCGGCAACGCGGGGGAGCAGCTGACGATCCGGCACGACTCGTTCGACCGCGTGAGCTTCATGCCCGGCGTGCTGCTGGGCGTGCGCGAGGTCGGCCGACGCCCCGGCCTGACGGTCGGCCTCGAGCACCTGCTCGACCTCTGACCGTGGCTGAGCCCTCCCGCCGCCGGCGGACCGGTATCGCGGCCGCGGTCGCCATGACCGGCCTGCTCGCGCTGTACGTCTGGCTGGTCGCCGTGCGCGCGACGGCGCTCGTCACGAGCGGCGAGCCCGTCGGGGTCGTCCTCGGGATCGCGTTCTGGGTGCTGCCGCTGCTCGTGGTCGGGCTCGTCGCGCGCGAGTGGCGGCTCGCCGTCGACGTGCAGCGGATGGCCGACGAGCTCGCCGACGCCGACGAGCTGCCCGTCGACACGCTCCCGCGGTCGCCGGGCGGGCGGATCGACCGTGCCGCGGCGCGCGAGGCGTTCGAGGACGCGCGCGCCGTCGTCGACGGTGCGCCCGAGGACTGGCGCTCCTGGTACCACCTCGCGTTCGCGTACGACGCGGCGGGGGACCGGCGACGCGCCCGCGAGTCGCTGCGGACCGCGAGCCGGCTGCACCGCGCGGCCTGACGAGCCCGTCGGCCGGTCGTGCCGGGCGGAGCCGCCGGGAGACGGCGCGCCGCGCTCCGGCGTGCCAGTGCTCGGACGTGCCTGGGCGCGGACGTGCGTGGCGCCGACGGGCGTGTCGCCGACGTGCGTGGCGCCGACGCGGGCAGTCGTCCGGCGGTGGTCAGATGGAGGCGGACCAGCGGCGCTCGACGACGATGCGCTCGGCGCCCTGCGCGTCCCGTGCGGGAGCGAGCTCACGCACCGCACCGTCCGCCCCCAGCCCGCACGACGCGAGGAACTGCTCGCGAGCGCTGTCGCCGTCGAGCACCCACGTGAGGACCTGGTCGGCCCCGTCCGCGCGGAGCAGGTCGACGGCCGCGGCGAGCAGCCGCGACCCGTGACCCTGGCGCTGCCGCAGCGGCTCGACCTCGAGCGCGAGGACCACGCCGCCCGGTGCGGCGGTCGGGTCGTCGGCCGGCGCGGGCACGGGGGCGACGGACGCGACGCCGACGACCGCAGGCCCGTCGCACGCCACGAGCACGTGGAAGCCGGTCGACGGCGGGGACGTGATCGCGGTGGACCAGCGGTCCCGCACGGCGTCCTCGTCGACGAGCGCGAGCGCCTCGCTGCCGAGCGCGTCGGCGTGCGCGAGCCGCCACGCGGCGACCTGCACGCGTGCGATGCGGCTCTCGTCACCGGGGACGGCGGGCCGGACGGAGACGTCGGCGTTCACGCGGCACCGCCCGGGACGGCCGGGCCGCGTCGCACGGTCGCGGTCGCCCGCGAGGTCGAGGCGCCGGACGGGCACCACCGGTCGTTCAGCACGGGGTCCTCCGGAGGATCAGGCCGCCGGTGCGCGGCGACCGGCGGGTCGGGCGAGGCTATCAAGCGGGGGCGGCGTTCCCGTCGCCCGGGACGGACGCCGGAGCCGTCCGTGCGTCAGGGCATGCCGAGCGCGCGCAGCACCGCGGCGGTGACGGCCGCGAGGAGCACGACCACGACGAACGGCGCGCGCAGCGCGAGCGCGATGGCCGCGACGGCGAGCGCGGGGAGGCGGGCGTCGAGGACGATCGCGCGTCCGGTGGTGGCCGCCTGGACGGCGACGAGCGCGGACAGCAGCGCGACCGTCACGAGCGCGGCGGCGCGCGCGACGCGCGGCTCGGCGAGCCAGTGCTCGGGGACCAGGTGGCCGACGAGCTTGAGGCCGAGGCAGACCAGGCCCGCGACGACGATCGCGACCCACAGGACGACGTCGCTCACGAGGCCGCCCCTTCACGTGCGGGGGCGGCGTCGGTGGGGTCGGGCGGCGCCGCGACGACGCCGACGACGATCGCGACGGCAGCGGCGAGCAGGACGGGGACACCGGCGGGCACGAACGGCGTGGCGGCGAGCGCGACGAGGACCGCACCGACGGCGACCAGACGCGCGAGGTGGGCCGACGGGCCTGTGAGCCGGGGCCACACGAGCGCGAGGAACGCGGCGGCCGCAGCGGCGTCGAGGCCGTACCGGCGCGGGTCGCCGAGCGCGTCGCCGAGCACGGCGCCGGCGAGAGTGAACGCGTTCCAGAGCACGAACACGCCGACCCCGGTCCACCAGAACCCCGCCCGGGCCGCGGGCCGCCCGTGCTGCGCGGTGCCCACCGCCGTCGACTCGTCGATCGTGAGGTGCGCGGCGAGCAGGCGGCGCCACCCGTGCACGCCGAGCAGCGGCGCGACCTGCGGACCGTAGAGCCCGTTCCGGACGCCGAGCAGGCCGGCGGTCGCGATCGCGGCACCGGCCGCGCCGCCCGCGCCGATGACGCCGATGAACGCGAACTGCGAGCCGCCGGAGAACATGAGGATGCTGAGCGCCGCCGTCTGGGGGAGGTCCAGCCCGGCCGCGACCGCGAGCGCGCCGAAGGACACGCCGTACAGGCCCGTCGCGACCGACACCGACACCGCCTGGCGGACGGCCGCCCGCGTCTCGTCGTCCCGTGCCACGCGCGCCACTGTCGCACACGGAGGGCCGGTGCCCGCGACGCGCCCGGTCAGAGCGCGACGTACACCGGCTCGAGGTACTCCTCGAGGCCCGCCTCGCCGCCCTCGCGCCCGAGCCCGGACGACTTCACGCCGCCGAACGGTGCGCTCGCGTCGGAGACCATGCCGCGGTTCACACCGAGCATCCCGGTCTCCAGGGCCTCCGCGAGCCGCATGACGCGTCCGACGTCGCGCGTGTACGCGTACGCGACCAGCCCGAACGGCGTGCCGTTGGCCAGGCGGACGCCGTCCTCCTCGGACCCGAACGTCACGACGGGCGCGACGGGGCCGAAGATCTCCTCGCGGACGAGCCGCGCGTCGGGGTCGACCCGGTCGACGACCGTCGGAGCGTAGAAGTACCCGGGCCGGTCGGGCCGCGCGCCGCCCACGTGCACGCGCGCGCCGCCGTCCACGGCCTGGGCCACGACCTCCTCGACGCGGTCGACCGCCGACGCCTCGATGAGCGGCCCGACGGTCGTGCCGGGCTCGGCGCCGTGCCCGACCACGAGGTCGCCGAACGCCGCCGTGAGCCGGCGCGTGAACTCCTCCGCGACGCCCTCCTGCACGAGGAACCGGTTGGCCGCGACGCACGTCTGGCCCGCGTTGCGCATCTTCGCCTGCACGGCGCCCTCGACCGCGGCGTCCAGGTCGGCGTCGTCGAACACGAGGAACGGCGCGTTGCCGCCGAGCTCCATCGACGTGCGCAGGATGCGGTCCGCGGACGCCTTGAGCAGCGTCGCCCCGACCTCGGTCGAGCCCGTGAACGACAGCTTGCGCAGCCGCGGGTCGGCGAGCAGCGGGCCCGACACGGTCCGCGCCGACGACGTGGGCACGACGTTGAGCACGCCCGTCGGCAGGTCGCGCGCGTCGAGCTCCTCCCGGACGATCTCCGCGACGAACGCCGTGGTGAGCGGGGTGAGCTGCGCGGGCTTGACGACGGCGGTGCAGCCCGCGGCGAGGGCGGGCGCGACCTTGCGCGCGATCATCGCGATCGGGAAGTTCCACGGCGCGATGAGCAGCGCCGGACCCACGGGGCGTCGCAGCACGAGCTGGTGGTGCGTCCCCGCGGGTGCGCGCCGGGCCAGGCCGTCGACGCGCACCGCCTGCTCGGAGTACCAGCGCACGTACTCGGCGGCGTAGGCGACCTCGGCGCGCGACTCCGCGAGCGGCTTGCCGCCCTCCGCGGTGACGAGCGCCGCGACGTCCTCGGTGCGGCGCGTCAGGGTGTCGAACACGGCGCGCAGCAGCTCGGCGCGGACGCGCGGCGGTGCGGCGCGCCACTCCTCGAAGCAGTCGTCGGCGGCCGTGAGCGCGTCGAGCGCGTCCTGCTCGTCGCCGTCGGCCACGTCGAACAGGACCTCGGTCGTGGCGGGGTCGGACACCTCGAACGTGCGCCCCGAGCTCGCGGGGCGCCACGCGCCGCCGACGAGGACGCCCGTGGGGACGTGCGCGGCGACCGTGGGGGGCAGGTGCGGGGACGTCGTCGTCATCGGTCCAGTGTCGCCCGACCGCTGCGCGGGCACACCAGGAACGCGTGTCGGACGTCGTCCGACCGACCGGCCGGTCGGCCCGTCGGGTGCAGGCGGGGACGACGGGCACCGCGCCGACGGGTCGGTCCCACGGCAGGTCGCGTCGACCTAGCATGCGGCCGTGAGCCTGAACCTGGTGTGGGCGCAGACCCCCGCGGGAGTCATCGGCGCGGACGGGCGCATCCCGTGGCACGTGCCCGAGGACCAGGCGCGGTTCCGCCGGCTCACGACCGGGCACGCGGTCGTCATGGGCCGGGCGACGTGGCAGTCGCTGCCCCCGCGCGTCCGCCCGCTGCCGGGGCGCCGCAACGTCGTCCTCTCGCGGGACCCGGCGTTCACGGCGCCCGGGGCCGAGGTCGCCCGCTCGTTCGCGGACGCGCTCGCGCTCGTCGGCGACGACGAGACGTGGGTGATCGGCGGTCGGGCGGTGCTCGACGCCGCCCTCCCGGTCGCCGACCGGGCGGAGGTCACGCTCGTCGACCTCGACGTCCCCGGGGACACGGACGCGCCGCGGCTCGACCCGGGGGAGTGGCGCGAGCAGGACCCCGACGACACCACCGGCCGGTGGCAGACGTCGGGCGACGTCCGGTTCCGCTACCGCACCTGGGTGCGGCGCTGAGCGAGGTCCGGCGCGTGGTCCGGGCACCTGGGCAGGTCCGCCGGGCGGTACCGTGAGCGCATGACCCGCGCCGCCACGCCCGCCCGTCCGTTCGGGGCCGTGCTCACCGCGATGGTGACGCCGATGACCCCCGACGGTGCCGTCGACCTCGGTGCGGCGGTCACCCTCGCGAAGCGTCTGGTCGAGCAGGGCAACGACGGCCTCGTGCTCAACGGCACGACGGGCGAGGCACCGACCACGCACGCGCCTGAGAAGGCCGAGCTCGTGCAGGCCGTCGTCGAGGCCGTCGGCGACGACGCGTTCGTGCTCGCGGGCGCCGGGTCCAACGACACCGCGCACGCCGTCCGGATGGCCGAGCAGGCCGCCGAGGCGGGCGCGCACGGGCTGCTCGTGGTCTCCCCGTACTACTCGCGCCCGTCGCAGGCCGGCCTCGTCGCGCACGTCACGGCGATCGCCGACGCGACCGACGTGCCCGTCATGCTCTACGACGTCCCCGGCCGCACCGGCGTGCGCTTCGCACCCGAGAGCATCGCCACGCTCGCCGCGCACGACCGCGTCGTCGCGATGAAGGACGCGTCCGGCGACGCGTTCACCGCCACGAAGGTGATCGCGCGCACGGGCCTCGCCTGGTACTCGGGCGACGACGGTGCGCTCCTCACGCTCCTCGCCGCGGGTGCCGTCGGCATCGTCAGCGTCTCCGGCCACGTCGCCGGACCCCAGCTCGCGGCCGTCGTGCGCGCCTGGGACGCGGGCGACCACGCCGAGGCGCTGCGCCGGTTCCGTGCCGTGGTGCCCGCGATCGACGCCCTCAACGGCGCCGGCTTCCAGGGCGTCGCCGCCAAGGCCGCGTGCGAGATCCTCGGCCTCATCCCCACCCGTGCCACGCGGCTGCCGCTCGTGCCCGCGACCGACGACGAGGTCGACGCGATCCGGGACGGCCTGCGCGCCGCCGGACTGCTCGACGTCGCGCTCCGCTGACCCAGGAGAGATCTTTGAGCCACCCCCACCCCGAGCTCACCCTGCCCCCCGCGCTGCCCGACGGCGGCCTGCGCGTCGTCGCCCTCGGCGGCCTCGGCGAGGTGGGCCGCAACATGGCGGTCCTCGAGTACGCCGGCCGGCTGCTCGTCATCGACTGCGGCGTCCTGTTCCCCGAGGACCACCAGCCCGGAGTCGACCTGATCCTCCCGGACTTCGACTACATCCGGGACCGGCTCGACGACATCGAGGCGATCGTGCTCACGCACGGGCACGAGGACCACATCGGCGCCGTCCCGTACCTGCTGCGGCTGCGGCGCGACATCCCGCTGGTCGGCTCGCAGCTGACGCTCGCGTTCGTCGAGGCGAAGCTCAAGGAGCACCGGATCCAGCCGTTCACGCTGGCGGTGCGCGAGGGCCAGACGGAGACGCTCGGCGTGTTCGAGTGCGAGTTCGTCGCGGTGAACCACTCGATCCCCGACGCGCTCGCGGTCGCGGTGCGCACCGGTGCGGGCACCGTGCTGCACACCGGCGACTTCAAGATGGACCAGCTCCCGCTCGACGGGCGCATCACCGACCTGCGGGCGTTCGCGCGGCTCGGCGAGCAGGGCGTCGACCTGTTCATGGTCGACTCGACCAACGCCGAGGTGCCCGGGTTCGTCGCGCAGGAACGCGGCATCGGCCCGGTGCTCGACTCGGTGTTCGCGGACTCGACCAAGCGGATCATCGTCGCGTCGTTCGCGTCGCACGTGCACCGCGTCCAGCAGGTCCTCGACGCGGCCGTCGCGCACGGCCGGCGCGTCGCGCTGGTCGGCCGCTCGATGGTCCGCAACATGGCCATCGCGTCCGAGCTCGGCTACCTCACCGTCCCCGACGGCGTGCTCATCGACCTCAAGGGCGTCGACAGCCTGCCCGACGACGAGGTCGTCCTCATGTGCACGGGCTCGCAGGGCGAGCCGATGGCGGCCCTGTCGCGCATCGCGAACAACGACCACAAGGTGTCCGTCGGCCCCGGCGACACCGTGATCCTCGCGTCGTCGCTCATCCCCGGGAACGAGAACGCGGTGTTCCGCGTCATCAACGGGCTGACCCGCCTCGGCGCGCGCGTCGTGCACTCGGGCAACGCGAAGGTCCACGTGTCCGGCCACGCGAGCGCCGGCGAGCTCCTGTACTGCTACAACATCCTCAAGCCCCGCAACGTCATGCCGGTGCACGGCGAGGTGCGGCACCTCGTCGCGAACGCGGCGCTCGCGGTCCAGACCGGTGTGCCGGCCGACCGGGTCGTGCTCGCCGAGGACGGCGTCGTGGTCGACCTGGTGGACGGCAAGGCGTCGGTCGTCGGTGCGGTCCCGTGCGGCTACGTCTACGTCGACGGGTCGAGCGTGGGCGGCATCACCGAGGCGGAGCTCAAGGACCGCCGGATCCTCGGCGACGAGGGATTCATCTCGATCTTCGCGGTGGTCAGCTCGGCCGACGGCAAGGTGCTCGCCGGTCCGCAGATCCACGCGCGCGGGTTCGCCGAGCAGGACGAGGTCTTCGAGGACATCCTCCCGGACCTCACCCGAGCGCTCGAGGAGGCCGCGGCGCAGGGTGCGGTCGACACGCACCAGCTGCAGCAGGTGATGCGTCGCGTCGTCGGGCGCTGGGTGTCGAACCGGCTGCGTCGCCGGCCGATGATCATCCCGGTGGTCGTGGAGGCGTAGCCGCGCCGACGGCCACGTTGGCCTCGCCGGCGGGCACCGCCTCGACGGGCTCGTCGGCGCGCGGTGCCCGACCCGAGGTGCGCCGCGACGCAGCCGCGGAGCCGACGAGGATCAGCGCGGTCGCGACGGCGACGGTCACGGTGAGCGGCTCGTCGAGGACCAGCGCCCCCAGAAGCACCGCGACGACCGGGTTGAGGTACGCGACCAGCGTCGAGCGGGCCGCACCGACCTCCGAGATCAGGCCGAAGAAGAGCACGAACGCGACGGCCGTGCAGACCGCGCCGAGCGCCGCGAGCGACAGCACGGCCGGGGTCGAGGGCCACGGGTGCGGGCCCGTGAGGGCGACGACGGGCGCGTACGCGAGCGCGGAGAGCGCGAGGCACGCGGTCGTCAGGGGGATCGGGGGCACGTCGCGCAGGTGGCGGTCCGCGATCATCGGGGCGACCGCGTAGCCCAGCGCCGCGAGCAGCACCTGCGCGACGGCCCACGGGTCGTCCGCTCCGGCGCCCGGGCCGAGCAGGAGGGCGACGCCGCCGAGGGCGACCAGCAGACCGGCCCAGCGCACGAGCGCCACGTGCTCCTTGGCGACGACGCGGGCGACCACGACGGCCAGGATCGGGACGGTCGCGACGAGCAGGCCGGTGAGCGAGCTCGACAGCGTGCGCTCGGCGTTGGAGAGCAGGATCCACGGCCCGACGATCTCGAGGACCGCGAACGCGACGACCGGCCGCCAGTGCCCGCGCAGGACGCGCAGCCCGCCGCCGCGCAGCGCGAACGGGACCAGCAGCAGCGCACCGAGCCCGGTCCGCACGAACACGACCATCGGCGGGGTCACCTCGCCCACCGCGACCTTGATGAGCAGGTACGGCACGCCCCAGATCACGCCCATGGCGACGAGCAGGAGCCAGCCCCGGCGGCTCACGAGCGGCTGCCGAGGGGGTGCGTGGACGTCATGGCGCCACGCTAGGGCCGGCCACCGACAGCGGGCCCCGTCATTCCTGCCGGAAAGCGGCGCGATGCTGCCGCGGGCTCGTCCGGAAGCGGCGGGTGAAGTGCGCGCGGAGCGACGCGGAGGAGCCGAACCCGGCCCGGCGGGCGACGACCTCGACGGGCTCGTCGCCCTGCTCGAGGAGCGCCCGCGCTCGGGCCAGCCGCTGCTCGAGCAGCCACGCGGACGGGCTCGTGCCGGTGCGCGCACGGAACTGGCGCGTGAGGGTGCGCCGCGAGACGTGCGCGTGCGTGGCCCACGTGTCGAGGTCGAGCGGCTCGTCGAGCCGCTGCGCGGCCCAGGCCATCGCGCGCGCGACGGGGTCCGTCCCGTCCGCGGGCGCGACGGGGACCGGCACGAACTGCGCCTGCGACCCGTCGCGGTGCGGCGCGAGGACGAGCGAGCGCGCGACCTCGGCGGCGACGTGCGCGCCCAGGTCCGTGCGGACCACGTGCAGGCAGCAGTCGAGCGCGGCGGCGACGCCGGCCGACGTCACGACGTCCCCGAGGTCCGACCACAGCACGTCCGACCGGACGTGGACCGACGGGTGCCGACGGGCGAGCGTCTCCGCGGCGTGCCAGTGGGTCGCCGCCTCGCGCCCGTCGACGAGGCCGGCGGCGGCCACGACGAACGCGCCGAGGCAGAGGCCGACGACCCGCGCACCGCGCGCGTGCGCGGCCCGGACCGCGTCGAGCAGGTCGGCGGGCGGCTCGCGCGTGAGGTCCCAGCTCGGCAGGACGACGAGGTCGGCGCGCTCGAGCAGGTCGAGCCCGTGCGGGACCCTGATCTCGTACCCGGCCTCGGTCGGCAGCGAGCCGGGGGAGGATGCGCAGACCTGGACGTCGTACGCCGTGCCGCGCAGCGGCCGGGCGCCGAGCACGGCCTGCGGCACGGCGAGGAGGAACGGGCTGATGCCGTCGAACGCGACGACCGCGACGAGCCGGGGCACGTCCCGAGCCTAGTGGCCCGATCCTGGCGACAGGTGTCCTGCGGGCCACTTCCGTCCCGGCAGCCCGCGCGCGACGCTCGTCGTCATGACGACCTCGACTCCCGGTGACCGCCACGACCCCGCCGACACCGTCACGTCCGCCCCGGGGACCTCCACGGGCGCCGACCACGCGCCCGGGAGGCCGACCGGCGACCTGGTGGGCCGCGTCCGGGCGACGTTCGTGGGCGGGCCGACGCTCCTCCTGCACTACGCCGGGCTCGCGTTCCTCACGGACCCCACGTTCGACGCCGCCCCCGCCGAGTACCCGGGCGCGGTGACGCTGCACAAGCTCGTCGGACCCGCCGCCACGCCCGCCGACCTGGGACCCGTCGACGCGGTCCTGCTCTCGCACGACCAGCACGCCGACAACCTCGACGTCAGCGGCCGCGCGCTGCTCGCCGACGTGCCGCTCGTGCTGTCCACGCCCGACGCCGCCGCGCGCGTGCCCGGGGTCCGCGGCCTCGCCCCGTGGGAGGAGACCCGCGTCGGCGACCGCGTGCGCGTGACCGCGGTGCCCGCGGTGCACGGCCCGCCCGGGGCCGAGGCGCTCAGCGGGCAGGTCACCGGGTTCGTGCTGCGCGCGGCGGGGGAGCCGACCGTCTACGTGTCGGGCGACAACGCGCAGGTCGACGTCGTCGCGCAGGTCGCCGAGCGGTTCCCCGACGTCGCGGTCGCGGTGCTGTTCGTCGGGGGTGCGAACGTCGGGCGGTTCGGTGCCGAGCCGCTCACGCTCGACGCCGGGCGTGCGGTCGCCGCGACCGCGCTGCTGGCCGGTGCTCGCGTCGTCCCGGTGCACCACACCGACTGGGCGCACTTCGTCGACCCGCTCGACGCGTTCGTGGAGGCCGCGCGCGCCGCGGATCTGGAGGACCGGCTCGTCGTCCTGGAGCGCGGCGTGCCGACCACGGTCTGACGCCGGCCACCGACGTACGTGCGGGGGTGCGGCCAGGCGGCCGCCGGCCGCCCGACGCGCTGATCGCGGACGAGCCGGCCAGCCCCCGGCGTGACCGTCGTTCGTGGCCGGTCGGCTCACGCCCGCTCGAGGCCGCGGAACTCGGCCAGGCGCTCGTGCTCGACGTCCACGGCGCGCTCGACGTCGCGCGACCACGGCAGCCAGGGGTCGAGCTCGAGGCCGAGCCGCCGGCCCTTGGCGCGCGGTCGCCAGGTGCCCACGACGTCCCCGTCCACGAGCACGGCACCGGGCCGGCCGAGCACCGGCCACAGCGTCCGGCGCCTGGAGGCGTCGGGCACGAGCGTCTCCCGGTCCCGCGACTGGAGGAACAGGTCGTAGGGGCCGAGCAGCCGGACGACGGGTGGCTCGTCGCGTGCCCCCGCGTCCGCGAGCGCGTCGACGTCCGCGGCGAGCACCGAGCGGGGCGCGCCGTCCACCTCGACGTCGACCGCGTCGGACGGCCAGCGCTCGCGGACGTCCGCGACGGGTGCGTCGAGGAACACGGCGACGTGCTTCGGGTCGAGCGGGCCGAGCAGGTGCAGCAGCAGCCGCACGGGGTCGAGCACGTCGGGACGCGCCGATCGGCGGCGCTCGACGCTGCCGACGCGCGACGCGGGCCAGCCCGGGATGCGGCGCACCACGGGCGGGGACGTGCCCGGCTCGAGCTCGAGTCCGCCGTGCAGCGCGGCGAGCCGGAAGGTCATCTCCCACATGTGGGTCGCGCGGCACGCCCGGCACCACCGCACGTAGGGCTCGGGGAGCTCCTGCGTCATGCGCGTGGAGAGCGCGCCCTTGACCGTGGGCTCCGTGACGACCGTGCGCATGGTGCGCGCGGCGTGCGTGAGGCCGTCGACCGGGCGGATCCCCGCGGCACGCAGCGGCTTCGCGGCGTCGTAGACGCGCGCGCCGGCGTCGGCGTCGGAGAAGGGCCGCAGCGCCGCCTGCACGTCGCGCAGCGCGTCGCGCCGGTACGCGTGCGGCGCTCCGCGGAGCGACCAGACGAGCGCGAGGTCGTCCTGCGGCCATGCGCGCGCCTGCACGGGAACGCCCCGGACGGCGAGCGCCCACAGCGCGCCGTCGGGTCCCGTGTCCTGCGCACCGAGGTCGAGGACGGCGGCGTCGGTCACGGCGCGTGCCGGGTCGACGGGCCGGTCGAGCTGCTGGACGTGCAGGCGGTACCGCAGCACCTGGTCGCGGCTCACGGACAGGACTCCCACGGACCCACCGTCCCACGGCGGTCCGACAGGACCCCGGCGGACCGGTCGGCGGGCGCGCGTCGCCCGGACGGCCCGGCGCGGGTCATGACACCCCGCGGCGCCTACGGCTGCCCGTCGTGGCGACCCGCGCCGCCCCGGTGCGAGCATCGTGAAGACCCCCGCCGGCCGCGCACGTTCCGCCGTGCGCCGTCGTCGCCTACGCGTCGCGGAGGATTCCCGGCCCGGCCGCGCGCAGCACGGACTCGTACCGCGCGGTCGCGGCCTCGGCGTCTCCGGGCAGGAGGCCGCCCAGCTCGAGGTCGACGAGCCCGTGCACGAGCGCCCACAGGCCCTCCGCGGCACGGTCGGCACGCTCGTCGGCGACGGGTGCACCCCCGGCGCGCAGGACGGCGTGCGCGGCGTCGCGCAGCACGCGGAACGTGGCGTCCTGCGTCGCAGGTGCGTCGGCGGGCTCGTCGGCGGGCTCGTCGAGGGGCCGGGGCCCGAACATGACGCGGTAGAAGTGCGGCTCGTCGACGGCCCAGCGGCGGTAGGCGAGCCCGAGCGCGAGGAGGTCCTCGCCGGGGTCGTCGGTGCGCGGTGCCGCGGCGAGCGACGCGGCGAAACGTGCGGCGGCCTCGGCGCCGACGGCGTGCAGGAGCGCGTCGCGGCCGCCGAACAGCGAGTAGACGGCCGACGCGGACGTGCCCGCGGCGCGGGCGACGTCGCGCACGGTGACCGCGTCGGGCCCGCCGCGCGAGATCGCGCGCGACGTCGCGTCGAGGAGGCGGGCGCGCAAGGCGTCGTCGTGCAGCCGGGGGCGTGCCATGCGGGGAGTCTACGGGCTTGACGGACGTTTGCGAACGATGTTCCATAACAACGTTCGTAAACTAGAGCCCCTGAGGAGGACCCGTGATCGAGCTCAGCGAGGCCGCACGCATCACCGCCGGGATCGTGGCGCTGACCGTCGTCGGCATCGAGTCCGGCGGGTGGTTCCTCCTGCGCGTCGGCGGCGGCGCCGTGCCCGCCACGGACTTCCAGCGCTCCTTCTTCCGCGCCGGTCACGCACACGCGGGCGTGCTCGTCACCCTCGGGCTCGTGTGCCTGCTGCTCGGCGAGGCGACCGCGCTCGACGGGTTCTGGCGCTGGCTGGCCCAGACGGGCGTCCTGGTCGCCGCGATCCTGCTGCCGGCCGGGTTCTTCCTGTCCGCCGTGGGAGCGGGGCGGACGCGCCCCGGCCGGCTCGTCGTGCTCCTGCCCGCCGGGGCGGTGGTGCTCGCGGCCGGCGTGGCGACCCTCGGGGTGGGCCTGCTGACGGCGTGACGTCGGGAGCCGTGGCGTCGGCCGCGGCCGACCACGGACCGGCGGCCGTCCGTGCGACACGCGGCCCCACCACCCGGAGGGCGTCGGTGCGGGCCACTACCGTGAGGACCATGGCGACCCGTACCTCTTCCTCCCGGGCGCGCTCCGGCGCGTCGGGCGGAGCCTCGCGCCAGGGCCGCCCCGCGACACCGCGCGGCGGCTCGTCGCGACCCACCGGCAAGGGGCCCGCTCCGGCGCCCCGGCGGCCCGCGCTCCCGCTGCGCATGCTGCGCGGCGTCTGGATGGGGTCGGCGCACCTCGTCGGCGGCGCCGCGCGCAAGGTCGGCCACGGCGCGCGCGACCTCGACCCGGCGCACCGCCGCGACGGTCTCGCGTTCACGTTGCTCGGGCTCGCGATCGTCATCGCGGCCCGCGAGTGGTGGAGCCTGTCCGGGACCGCGGGGGACGTCGTGCACGCGGTGGTCGCCGGGACGTTCGGCACCGTCGGCGTCGTCGTGCCCGTCGTGCTCCTCGGGCTGTCGGTGCGCCTCATGCGGCACCCCGACCGCGTGCAGGCCAACTCGCGCATCAGCATCGGGCTCACCGCGATCACGCTCGCGGTCTGCGGGCTCGTGCACATCGGGGCCGGGCTGCCGACCACCGACGACTTCGCCGCGCTGCGCGGCGCGGGCGGCGTCGTCGGCTTCCTCGTCGGGACCCCGCTCGCGAGCCTGCTCACGTCGGGCGTCGCCGTCGCGCTGCTGCTGCTCCTCGCGTTCTTCGGCGTGCTCGTCGTCACCGCGACGCCCGTGCACCAGATCGTGCCGCGCCTGCGCGACCTCTACCACCGGCTCACCGGCGGCCACCGCGACGGCGAGGTCGAGGAGGACGAGGACGCGCCGCTCGTCATCAACGCGGGTCACTCCGCGCTGCCCGAGGTCGAGCCTCCGAAGAAGAAGACCCGCCTGCTCGGGCGTCGCAAGCGTGCCGACCAGCTCGACGACGCCGACCCCGACCGCCTCGACGCGTACGTGGGCGACGAGGCCTTCGAGCGCGCGGCCGTCGTCGAGGCGCTCGCCGGGGAGGCCGAGCCGTCGCCCGTCACCGAGCCCACCGCCGTCGTCCCGGCACCGCGCCCGCCCGCCGAGCTGCGCGCCCCCGAGCCCCGCGGCGTCCCGCGCGGCGAGCAGCCGATGCTCGAGGGTGACGTCCTCTACACGCTCCCGAACGAGGACGCGCTCGCCAAGGGTGCGCCGCACAAGGTGCGCTCGGCCGCGAACGACCGCGTCGTCGAGTCGCTCACGACCGTCCTGGACCAGTTCGAGATCGACGCCAAGGTCACCGGCTTCACGCGCGGCCCCACGGTCACGCGCTACGAGGTCGAGCTCGGCCCCGCGGTCAAGGTCGAGCGGGTCACCGCGCTCAGCAAGAACATCGCCTACGCGGTCGCGAGCGCCGACGTCCGGATCCTGTCGCCGATCCCCGGCAAGTCCGCCATCGGCATCGAGATCCCCAACACCGACCGCGAGACGGTCTCGCTCGGCGACGTGCTGCGGTCCAGCGCCGCCAAGCGGTCCGAGCACCCGATGGTCATCGGCGTCGGCAAGGACGTCGAGGGCGGCTACGTCACCGCGAATCTCGCGAAGATGCCGCACCTCCTGGTCGCGGGCGCGACCGGCGCGGGCAAGTCGAGCTTCGTCAACTCGATGATCGTGTCGATCCTCATGCGCGCCACGCCCGACGAGGTCCGCATGGTGCTCGTCGACCCCAAGCGCGTCGAGCTCACGATCTACGAGGGCATCCCGCACCTCATCACGCCCATCATCACCAACCCCAAGAAGGCCGCCGAGGCGCTCGAGTGGGTCGTGCGGGAGATGGAGGCGCGGTACGACGACCTCGCGCTGTTCGGGTTCAAGCACGTCGACGACTTCAACGTCGCCGTGCGGGCCGGCAAGGTCAAGCCGCTGCCCGGCTCCGAGCGCAAGATCGCGCCGTACCCGTACCTGCTGGTGATCGTCGACGAGCTCGCCGACCTCATGATGGTCGCGCCCCGCGACGTCGAGGCGTCGATCCAGCGCATCACGCAGCTCGCGCGCGCCGCCGGCATCCACCTCGTGCTCGCCACGCAGCGGCCGTCGGTCGACGTCGTCACCGGCCTGATCAAGGCGAACGTGCCGTCGCGGCTCGCGTTCGCGACGAGCTCGCTCACCGACTCGCGCGTCGTGCTCGACCAGCCGGGAGCCGAGAAGCTCATCGGCCAGGGTGACGCGCTGTTCCTCCCCATGGGTGCCGCCAAGCCGATGCGCACGCAGGGCGCCTGGGTCTCCGAGTCGGAGATCCACGCGGTCGTCGAGCACGTCAAGAAGCAGCTCAAGCCCGTGTACCGCGAGGACGTCGCCGTCACGGCGGCCAAGAAGCAGGTCGACGAGGACATCGGCGACGACCTCGACCTGCTGCTGCAGGCCGCCGAGCTCGTCGTCACGTCGCAGTTCGGCTCGACGTCGATGCTGCAGCGCAAGCTGCGCGTCGGGTTCGCCAAGGCCGGGCGCCTCATGGACCTGCTCGAGTCGCGGGAGATCGTCGGGCCGTCCGAGGGGTCGAAGGCGCGCGAGGTGCTCGTGCAGCCCGACGACCTGCCGGGCACGCTCGCGATGCTGCGCGGCGAGCCCGGGGCCGAGGACGACGGTGCGCTGCCCGGCGACCCGCCCGTGGCGACCGACTACTTCGACGACGCCGAGGAGGACGACGCAGGACCCTGGTCCGGCGGCGGCCGATGAACCTGCCGGTGACCGACCCCCGGAGCCTCGTCTCCACGGTCATCGCCGTCGTCGCGATCGTCGCGCTCGTCGCCGTCCTCGTCCTGCTCGCGCGCCAGCGCCGGCAGGTCCGCACCGCGAACCAGCTCCTCGAGCTGTCCCGCGAGCTGCGGCAGCGCTACGACGCGCTGCAGTCCGTCACCAAGGAGGGCGTGCTCGTCCAGTCGCTGGGCGGGCGCGTCCTCGACATCTCGGAGCGTGCCGCCGCGATCCTCGGCGTCGACCCGGCGTCCGCGCTCGGCCGGCCCGTCAGCGACCTGCCGCTCGTGCTCGTCAACGAGCAGGGGCTCTCGATGAACCCGGCGGCGGTGCTGGGGCACCGCACGGTGCCTGGTCCCGACACCGCGGAGTCGGGGCCCGAGCTCGTGGGCGTCGCCCTGCCCGACAGCGCCGGCATGCACGTGCGCATGGTGCAGGTCGCGAGCCAGCTCGTCCCGGCGGGCGACGGCGAGAACCCCGCGGTCCTCACGACGCTCGTCGACGTGACGGGGCGGCGCGAGGTCGAGGCCGCGCTGTCCCGCAGCGAGACGCAGTTCCGCGTGGCGATGGAGAACGCGCCGATCGGCATGGCGCTCGTCGACCTGGACTGGTGCGTCGTCGAGGCGAACTCGGCGCTCGCCGAGCTGCTCGGTACCCGCGTCGACGCGCTGCGCGGCTACCCGATGTCCGAGCTCGGCGAGCCCGAGGGGCGGGCCGCCGAACGGGCCGAGGTCGACAAGCTGCTCGCGGGCGGGGCGCCGCGCTTCTCGCTCGAGCAGAAGTACGTGCGCGCGGACGGGCACGCCGTGTGGGTCGTGCTCGACGCGGCGCTCGTGCGGTCGGCGAGCGGCACGCCCGACCACTTCGTCGTGCAGGTCCGCGACTCCACGGAGTCCCGCCTCCAGGCCGAGATGCTCACGCACCGCGCCATGCACGACCCCCTGACGGGTCTCGCGAACCGCACGCTGATGCAGGAGGTGCTCCAGTCCGTGCTGGAGCAGCCCGGCGTCGTGGACCGCGTCGCGGTGATCGCGTGCGACCTCGACGGCTTCAAGCAGGTCAACGACCGCTACGGGCACGCCGCGGGGGACGAGCTCCTCGTGCACGTCGCGGGCGTGCTGCGGGCCGCGACCGCGCGGCGCGGGACCGTCGCTCGGCTCGGCGGCGACGAGTTCGTCGTCGTCGTGCAGGACGCCGACGGGCCGCGTGCGGTGTTCGAGATCGCCGCCGCGATCCACGCGGGCCTGGTCGAGCCCGCGCGCATCGCGCGCCGGCGCGTGCAGGTCGCCGCGAGCATCGGCATCGCCCTCGCGGACCCGGAGACCGTCGAGGGCGGTGCGCCCGCGCTCGTCGCCGCCGCCGACGCCGCGCTCTACCGGGCCAAGGCCGCCGGGCGGGGCCGGACCGAGGTGTACGACGCGTCGATGAGCGCGACCTCGACGACCGGCGTGCACCGCGAGCTCGCCGACGCGATCGCCGGGCGCGAGCTCGTCGTGCACTACCAGCCGATCGTCGACCTGGCCGACATGCGCGTCGTCGGCTACGAGGCGCTCGTGCGCTGGCAGCACCCGCACCGCGGACTGCTGCTGCCCGGGTCGTTCCTGGCGCTCGTGCAGGAGGCCGGGCTGTCGGTGCCGCTCGCGCAGTACGTCGCGACGTCGGTCGTCGACTTCGTCGCGCGCACGCGCGACAAGACGCGCTGGGTGTCCGTCAACGTGTCAGCCGACCAGCTGGGCGACGGCGAGTTCGCGACGACGCTCCTCGGCGAGATCTCGCGTCGTCGCGTGACGCCCGGGCGGATCGTCGTCGAGCTCACCGAGTCGTCGCTCGTCGCGTCGAGCACGCGCATCCGGCACGAGCTCACGCAGCTCTCGGCCGCGGGCGTCCCGATCCTGCTCGACGACTTCGGCACGGGCGTGTCGCCCTTGTCCTACCTGCGCGACCTGCCCGTCGCGGGCGTGAAGCTCGACATGTCGTTCACGTCGGGCATCCCCGACGACCCGACCGCCGGCAAGGTCGCGCGGGCGCTCGGCGCGCTCGCCCGGGAGCTCGCGATGGTGACGATCGCCGAGGGGATCGAGCACGAGGAGCAGGCGCGCTACCTGCACCGCAACGGCTGGCGGTACGGCCAGGGGTGGCTGTTCGGCGGCGCGCAGCCCGCCGAGGCGACCCGGACCTGACGCGGGCTCCGGTCGAGCACAGCCGCGGGACGGGCGTGGTGACGCGTCGCGGGTCGGTGCGGAGAGGGTCGCGTGCCGGTGGGCAGGCAGCGATCAGCATGCGGCCTCGCTCAGCGGGCGAGCGGCCGCGTCCGACGGTCAGCCGGCGGTGCGCGGCACGACGACCGGCGCGGGGCCGGTCGGGACGACGGGCGTCGTCCGCTCGGGCGCCTGCGCGCCCGCGGCCGCCCGGACGCGCGCCACGCGGTCGGCGACCTGGGCGGCGGACAGCGTGCCGGTGCCCTGCGGGACGTCGACGAGCGCGTGCAGCCGGTGCCCACCCGTGCGGTCGACGGTGATCGGCGTCCACTCGACGCCCGTGACCTCGACGGGCCCCGCGGCGACGCCGCGCGCGGGGAACGCGCCGGTCGCCCGGAGGTGCGCGGTGAGCAGCAGCCCGGAGCTCGTCCCGGGCGCGCAGCACGCCTCGTCCTGGTTCGACAGGTAGTTGCCGAGGCCGTACGCGACCCACATGCCCGCACCCCGGGGACCGCCCGCCAGGCGCTCGACGGGCTGCGGCACGTGCGCGTGGTGACCGATGACGAGGTCGACGACGCCCGAGTCGGCGAGCTGCTGGTCGATCGCGACCTGCTCCGCGGTCGGCTCCGTGCGGTACTCGACGCAGCAGTGCACGCTCGCGACGACGACGTCCGCACCCGCCGCCCGGGCAGCCGTCGCGGCCGCGACCAGGGCGGGCACGTCGATGCGGTCGACCGACCATGGCTTGTCCGCGTCGACGGGCATGCCGTTCGTGCTGTAGGTGGCTGCGAGGTGCGCGACCGTGACGACGCGACCGTCGCGCTCGAGCCGGTAGAGCTGCGGCTGCGCCTGCTCGGCCTCGGAGCGGGCGGTGCCGACGTGCCCGAGGCCGGCCGCGTCGAGCGCGTCGAGCGTCGCGGTCACGCCGGCGAAGCCCCGGTCGACCGAGTGGTTCGACGCCGTCGAGCAGCCGTCCCAGCCCTGTGCGCGCAGCCCCTGCGCGATCGCGGCGGGCGAGCCGAACATCGGGTAGCCGCTCGGCCGCGTGCCCGCGGGCGCGACGGGGACCTCGAGGTGGCACAGCGCGAGGTCGGCGGGCTGCACCCACCGGTCCAGGCCGGCGAGCAGCGGGGACAGGTCGTACCCGTCGGTGGTCCGCGCCGACGCGAGCACGGGCAGGTGGGGGAGGACGTCGCCGGCGGCGACGAGCGTGAGGTCGAGGTCGGGGTCGGCGGTCGGTGCCGGCGTCGGGACGGTCGACGCGGTCGGCGGGGCGTCGACACCGTCCGGTCCGGCGGCGGGTGTCGCGGTCTCGCCTGGCGGCAGGTCGAGCCGCGCGCCGGCCACGATCCCGCCGTCCGACGGTGCGGGGGTCAGCGCCGCCGCGGCACCCACGCCGACGAGGACGCACGCGAGCGCGACCAGCGCGCCCACCAGGGGCGACCGGCGTCGCCGGGCGCGGGCGTGGCGGGTCACACGCGGACAGTAGTGGCGGCGTCAGGGCCGGATGACACGCGTCACCCGAACGGCCGTGCGCGGCGCTGCCCGCTCGCCCAACTAGGCTGAGCGGGTGGTCGACGCCGTCCCCTCCGCCTGGAACCTGGCGAACGTGCTCACGGTGGCCCGCATCGTGCTCGTCCCGTTCTTCGCGTGGGCGCTCCTCGCCGACGGCGGCCACACCGTCACGGGTCGCCTGGTCGCGACCGGCATCTTCGTCGTCGCCGCGCTGACCGACCGGCTCGACGGCTGGCTGGCCCGGCGCTCGGGCACCATCACCGACCTCGGCAAGCTGCTCGACCCGATCGCGGACAAGCTGCTCGTCGGCACCGCGCTGGTCCTGCTGTCGTGGCTCGGTGACCTGCCGTGGTGGGTCACCGTCGTGATCCTCGTCCGCGAGCTCGGCATCACCGCGATGCGGTTCTTCCTGCTGCGGTACGTCGTCCTGCCCGCGTCGCGCGGCGGCAAGCTCAAGACCGTGCTCCAGTCGGTCGCGATCGGCCTCTACCTCCTGCCGCTCGACCAGCTCCCGGCCGCCGTCGAGGTGGTCGCCGCCGTCGCGATGGGCGCCGCCGTGCTGGTGACGGTCGTGACCGGCCTCGACTACGTGCGGACCGCCGTGCGCATCCGCCGGGCCGCCGCGGTGCCGCCCGCGGCGGGCGTCTAGGCGCGGCACCGTGGCAGAGGGCCGCGAGTCCGCGCCGGACACGCCTGACGAGGCGCCGGGCGAGTCGCACGGCGCCGTGGGGCGGGCGGCCGCGCTGCTCGACGTCCTCGGCCGACGCGGCTGGACGCTCGCCGTCGCCGAGTCTCTGACGGGCGGCCTCGTCTGCGCGACGCTCGTCGAGGTCGCCGGTGCCTCGGCGGTGCTGCGCGGCGGCGTCGTCGCGTACGCGACCGACCTCAAGGGCACGCTGCTCGACGTCGACCGCGCACTGCTCGCGGCGCGGGGCGCGGTCGACCCGGACGTCGCGACCGCCATGGCCGCCGGGGTCCGTGCCCGTCTCGGCGCCGACGTCGGCCTCGCCACCACCGGTGTCGCCGGCCCGACCGCGCAGGACGGTCACCCGCCCGGCACGGTGCACGTCGCGGTCGTCACGCCGTCGGGTGCCGCCGTGGGCTCGCTGCACCTCGCCGGCGACCGGCCCGCGGTGCGGGCCGCAGCGGTGCGCGCAGTGCTCGACCTCGCGGTCGACGAGCTCGCCGGACGCGTGCCCGGCTCGGGAACACCCGGCGCCCCAGGACCGTTGCACACCACGTGATGAGCACTCGACCCCCGGCCCGACGCACGCCCGCGCGCGCGGGAGGTGCGCGGTACGGTGGGAGTCTCCCGGCGCAGACGAAGCCGGGTGCAGTGGTGACGGGTCCCTCGCGGGTCCCGGCGCCGAGCGATGGGCCGGCACGCGACGCGAGAGGGGGAGCCCGGATGGTTGTGCTACGTCGAGAGATCGGCGACGTCCTGCGGGACGCTCGTCAGCGCCAGGGGCGCACCCTGCGTGAGGTGTCGTCCGCGGCCCGTGTCTCGCTGGGCTACCTCAGCGAGGTCGAGCGAGGGCAGAAGGAGGCGTCGTCGGAGCTGCTGAACAGCATCTGCGAGGCGCTGGACGTCCCGATGTCGCTCGTGCTGCGCGAGGTCAGCGACCGTGTCGCGGTGGCCGAGGGTCTGCTGATCCCCGACACCGTCCCGGCCGACCTCGCCGCGTCCGTCGGCGGCAGCGCCGACAACGGCTGGCAGCGCGGTCGCGCGGAGCTCGCCCCGATCGGGTAGGCCCCGACGTCCCGGTGCTGCCGGGCTCACGGTCCGTGGACCTCAGGTCCGCGGACCGTGCCATGTCGTTGCACCGCTGGCCCCCGCGTGAACGGCGCCTCGCTGCGCCGAGCGGGTGACGCTCGCGTCCGGAGTGTGGTCACACCCGGGTGAAAACCGCCGCTACGACGACGTCGGCGGTGCCTGGCAGCGCGGGCACCAGAAGACCGGCCGTTCCATCGGCGGCTTGCGGGCCGTGCCACGAGCGATCGGTGTCCCGCACCGCACGCACGGCCGCTGCCGTCGACCGTGCACGCGCTCGTCCGGACGCCCCGTCGCCACCGACCGCTGCATGAGCCGACGAGCGACCCCGAGGATGCGTGCGGGGTCCGTGACCTCGTCCGCGGGCGTCCACGGCCAGACGCGCTCCGCGAAGAGCGACTCCGCCATGAAGATCGTGCCGATCCCCGCGACGGCCGTCTGGTCGAGCAGCACCTCCGCCACGGGCGTCGCGCCGCGGTCGGCCCAGCGGCGCAGCACCTCGTCGACGTCGAAGTCGTCGTCGAGGACGTCCGGGCCGAGGTGCCCCACGAGGGTGTGCTCGTCCCGCGTGGCGACGACGTCGAGCATGCCGAGCAGGCGTCCGAGCGCGGTCCACCGCTCGGTGGCGAGCACCGCGCGGATCTGGGGTGCGCGCGCCTGCGCCTGCGGTGAGCCGGTCGCTGCGACGCGCCACGTCCCGTCCATGCGCAGGTGCGTGTGCAGCGTGCGCCCGTCGTCGAAGCGCGTGAGCAGGTGCTTGCCGTACGCCGTGGTGCCCAGCACCGTCTGCCGGACGAGGTGGACGCCCGCCGCGGTCGGCCACCGGAGCTCGGCGCGCACGAGCGGTTCCCCGACGAGCGCGGCGTTCAGGCGGGCCGCCGTGCGACGCAGGACGTCACCCTCGGGCATCGGGGGTCCTCACGACTGCCCGCGGAGCCGCAGCCCTCGCGGCGTCGGCGCGAACCCGGCCGCGACGAGCGCCTGGCCCACCGGGCCGTGCAGCGCGCCCCCCGCGAGGACCTCGGCACCGTCGAGACGCGTCACGGTGAGGCGTCCGGAGTGGCGCGTGCGCACGGCCTCGGCGAGCCCGTGGGCCGCGGCCTCGAGGACGGCGACGTCGGACGTGAACGACAGCGCGGTGCGGCCGCCCCGTTCGAGGTAGAGGACGAGTGCGCCGTCGACCAGGACGACGAGCGCACCGGCCTTGCGGCCCGGCCGGTGGCGTCCGGGCGCGGGAGCCGGGCGTGCCGCGTCCGCCGACCCGGGGGTGTCCCGCTCGACGTCGCCGCTCGGCCACGCGAGCGCGGCTCCGTACGGGTTCGCGGGGTCGGTCGCGGCCAGCACCACGACGACGGGCCCCTCGCCCTCCGTGCGACCGGCCGCGCCGTGCGGGTCGTCGGCGGCGTCCGCGGCACGTTCGGTGGCCCGGTCGACGACCTGCGCGTCGACGCGCAGGCGGTCCACCGCGCCGGGCAGCGCGAACTGCGACCCGCCGAGCCGTTCGACGAAGTACCCGCGCCGGACCTGGCCGCCGTTCTCGAGCGCCGTGAGGACGCGGTAGACGTCGGCGAACCGCCCGCCGAGCCCTTCGGACGGCGCGACGGCGCGCGTGAGGACGCCGTGCCGGTCGAGCAGCTGCGCCGCGGCCGCGTGCGCACGCAGGGTCGGGTCGGCCTCGCGGCCCGGCAGCAGCGACCACCGACCGCCGGCCGCCGCGGCCGACGCGGCGCCTCCGCCGGGTAGCGCACCCGTCCCCGCACCCACGGCCGTCCCGGTCCCGTCGGTCGCGTACGCCCGGAGCCCCGCGCGCAGTCCCAGCCTCGGGCGCAGCGCCCGGCCCCGCGGCGACGGTGCGCGCGTGCGGTGCGCGGTCGAGCCCGTGCCGAGCCACGCGCGCAGCGGCGCGAGGCCGTCGTTCGTCACGAGGCCCGCCCACACGAGGTCCCACAGCGCGGTCGCGACCTCGGTCGACGTCGGCGGCGTCTCCTCGGGCGACGTCGCGCGCACGCGCTCGACGAGCTGGTGCAGGAACCAGGCACCGCCACCGGCGAGCGCCTCGAGCACGCCGTCGTGCAGCACGGTCGACGTCGGGTCGTCGGCGTCGCGGTCGCGCGGCGGCGGCAGCGTGAGGTCGGCGACCGACGCGGGGTGCAGCGACACGAGCCCGTCGTGCCCGGCGAGCGCACCGTGCCCGGCCCACACGACCTCGCCCGCGGCGGTGAGCTCGTCGAGCATCGACGGCGCGTAGTCGGGGACGCGCGCGGGCAGGACGTGCGTCTCCCACGCCGACGCCGGCAGCACGGCCCCGGCGAGCTGCTCGACGACGCGCGCGACGCCGTCCACGCCGCGCAGCGACGCGTTGCCCGCCGCCCGCCCCGGCAGCCGCACCGGCTGCACCCCCTGCCAGCGCGGCAGGAAGACGCCGAGGGCCTGCGGGTCGACGGGCTCGACCTGCGCGCGCAGCGCGGCGAGCGACCGGCGGCGCAGCGTGCGCAGCACCTGGGCGTCGCAGAACTCGTCACCCGTGCCGCCGAGCTCGTCGGGACGCAGCCGGCCGTGGACCAGGACGCCCGCCGACTCCATCCGCTGCAGCGCGTCCGACACGACGGCGACGCCGAAGCCGAACCGCGCCGCGGCCGACGCGGCCGTGAACGGTCCGCGCGTGCGCGCGTGCCGGCGCAGGAGGTCCCCGACGGGGTCGGGCACGAGCTCCGTGAAGACCTCGGGCACCCCGACGGGGAGCGCGACACCGAGCGCGTCGCGCAGCCGCCCGGCGTCCTCGACCGCGGCCCACTGCTCGGCGCGCTCGGGCGGGAGCCCGCCGAGCCGCACGCGGATCGCGCGGCGTGCGCGCGCGAGCTCGTCGAGCCACGCGGACACCTCACCGCGGTGGTCCCCGACGACGCGCTGCGCGGCCTCGTCGACGGTCAGCGGGCCGTGCCGGCGCAGGACGTCGGCGAGACCCTCGAGCGACGACACCTGCCGGTCCGGCGCCGTGCCCGCGAGCTCGGCCTCCGTCCGGACGACCGCCTCGGGGTCCAGGAGGTCCGCGAGCTGCGACTCGCCGCCCTGGCCCAGCAGCTCCGCGAGCAGCGTCGGGTCGAGCGTGAGCGCGGCCGCGCGCCGCTCGGCGAGCGGCGCGTCGCCCTCGTACAGGAACTGCGCGGTGTACCCGAACAGGAGCGCCTGCGCGAAGGGCGACGGCTGCGGCGTCGTCACCTCGACGACGCGGACGCGCCCGTCGGCGACGTCGCGCATGAGCGACTGGAGCGCCTCGGTGTCGAAGTCGTCCTGCAGGCACTCACGGGCGGCCTCGAGCAGGATCGGGAAGTCGGGGTACTGCGCGGCGACGGACAGCAGCTGCGCGGACCGCTGGCGCTGCTGCCACAGCGGCTGACGCCGGTCGGGTCGGCGGCGGGGGAGCAGCAGCGCGCGGCTCGCGGCCTCGCGGAACCGGGCGCCGAACATCGCCGAGGAGCCGAGCTCTGAGCGCACCGTGTCGAGCACCTCGTCGGCGTCGACCAGCAGGTCGTCGAGCCCGATCGCGGGGCCCGCGTCGACGTCGCTCCCGTCGGCCCACGCGTCCTCGCCGAGCACGTCGGGCAGCCGCAGGACGATCCCGTCGTCGGCGTGCATCGCGGCGGCGTCGACCCCGTACCGTTCGCGCAGCCGCGCCCCCACGACGATCGCCCAGGGCGCGTGCACCCGCGCGCCGTAGGGGGAGTGCAGCACGACGCGCCAGTCGCCGATCTCGTCGCGGAACCGCTCGACGACGAGGACGGTGTCGGTCGGCAGGTCGCCCGTCGCGGCGCGCTGCTCGGCCAGGTACGTGAGCAGGTTGTCGGCCGCCCACGGGTCGAGCCCGGCCGCCTCGACGCGCGCCCGCGCGGCCGGCTCGGGGAGCGTGCCGAGCTCGCGCACCCAGGCGCCCATCGCGCGGCCGAGCTCGGCGGGGCGTCCCTGCGAGTCGCCCTTCCAGAACGGCAGCCGCCCGGGGACGCCCGGCGCGGGCGTGACGAGCACGCGGTCGGGCGTGATGTCGTCGATGCGCCACGTGCTCGACCCGAGCGTGAACGTGTCGCCCACACGCGACTCGTACACCATCTCCTCGTCGAGCTCGCCGACGCGCCGCCCGCCGCGCACGCGGCCGCCGGTGCGCTCGGCGTCGACGGGCACGTCGCTCGTCGTCGCGCCGCTCGCGAGGAACACGCCGAACAGGCCGCGGTCGGGGATCGTGCCGCCGCTCGTGACCGCGAGCCGCAGCGCGCCCGGCCGCGCGGACAGCGTGTCGGTCACGCGGTCCCACACGATCCGCGGGCGCAGCTCGGCGAACTCCTCGCTCGGGTAGCGGCCCGCGAGCATGTCGAGCACCGCGCGCAGCGTCGCGTCGCCGAGCGTCGAGAACGGTCCGGCGCGGCGGACCACGGCCGCGAGGTCGTCGACCGACCAGTCGTCGGTCGCGACCATCGCCACGACCTGCTGGGCGAGCACGTCGAGCGCGTTGCGCGGCACCGACAGCGGCTCGAGCGTGCCGGCCCGCATGCGCTCGGCGGTGACCGCGGCCGGCACGAGCTCACCGCGGAACGTCGGGAACACGACGCCGCGCGAGACCGCGCCGACCTGGTGACCCGCCCGTCCGACGCGCTGCAGCCCGCTCGCGACCGACGGCGGGGAGCCGACCTGCACGACGAGGTCGACCGCACCCATGTCGATGCCGAGCTCGAGCGAGCTCGTCGCGACCACCGCGGGCAGGCGGCCCGCCTTGAGCTCGGACTCCGTGCGGGTCCGTTCCGCGCGGCTCATCGACCCGTGGTGCGCGCGCGCGAGGATCGCCTCCGCGGTGCGGGTGTCGATCCCGACGGCCGTCCCCGACTGCGCGGGTGCCGCCGCAGGCCGCAGCGTGCCGGGGTCGGGCACGTCCTCGCCCTGGCGGCCGGCCCACACCTCGTTGATGCGCGCGGTCAGGCGTTCCGCGCCGCGGCGCGAGTTGGTGAAGACGAGCGTCGAGCGGTGGTCCGCGACGAGGTCGACGACGCGCTCCTCGACGTGCGGCCAGATCGACGGGCGGGTCAGCGGGCGGTCCGCGGTCCCGCTCAGGTCGAGGTCGGGCAGCGGGGTGTCCGTCCCGGCGGCGGTCCCGAGCTCCGTGAGGTCCGGGACGGGCACGACGACGTCGACCTCGATGCGCTTGGTCGACGGCGGCTGCACGACGGTCACCGTCCGGCCGCCCTGCGCCGCCGGACGCGCACCCCCGAGGAACTCCGCGACCGTCTCGACGGGCCGGACGGTCGCCGACAGCCCGATCCGCTGCACCGGCCCGGGCCCGTCCGGGCGGTCCAGCAGCGCGTCGAGCCGCTCGAGCGACAGCGCGAGGTGCGCGCCGCGCTTGGTCCCGGCGACCGCGTGGATCTCGTCGACGATGACCGTCCGGACGCCCGACAGGCCCGACCGCGCCGCCGACGTCAGCACGAGGTACAGCGACTCGGGCGTCGTGATGAGGATGTCCGGCGGCTTCGTCGCGAACGCGCGCCGCTCGGCCGGCGGGGTGTCGCCCGTGCGGATCCCGACCGACACGTCGGGCAGCGTGCGACCGAGCCGCGCTGCGGCCTGCCGGATGCCGACCAGCGGGGACTGCAGGTTGCGCTCGACGTCCGTCGCGAGCGCCTTGAGCGGCGACACGTAGACGACGCGGCAGCGCGCGGCGGGGTCCTCCGGCTGGTCCTGCGTGAGCAGGCCGTCGAGCGCCCACAGGAAGGCCGCGAGCGTCTTGCCGGACCCGGTCGGCGCGACGACGAGCGCGTGCTCCCCGCCCGACACCGCGGTCCACGCACCCGTCTGCGCGGCCGTGGGCTGCTCGAACGCGCCGGAGAACCACGCCTGCGTCGCGTCGGAGAACCGGTTGAGCACCACCGCGTCATCGTGCCAGGCACCGCCCACACCCGCCCTTCGCGGATCCGCACGTCGGTGTGGGCGCAGCGCGCGCGGGGTGGCAGGCTGTGGGCCGTGAGGTACCGGGAGTTCTGGGATCTGGTCGACGACGTCCTGGGCAGCGCCCAGGGCCGCGGGCTCGTGCGCGAGCTCGTCATCGGGGAGCTCGGCAACCGGACCGCGCAGCAGGCGCTCGACGACGGCGACGAGCCGCGCACCGTCTGGCACGCGCTGTGCGACGCGCTCGGCGTCCCGGACGCCGCCCGCTGGGGCACCGACCCGCACCGCGCGGCACCGCCGAGGCGCTGACCCCGCCGATGCCCGCCGACGAGCGCCCCGACCGCCCGCCCCGCCGGTGGGTGCCGACGCTCGCCGACGTGGGCGACGTCCTGCTCGGCCTCGCGACGACCGCGCTCGGCCTCGGCGTCGCGATCGCGCTCGTCGACGGGGTGACCGCGCAGTCCCCGCTCGGGGTCGTCGTCGTCGCGCTCGCGGTCGCGGTCGGCGACCTCCTCCTGCGCGCGCCGCTGCGCTGGTTCGCAGCCGTGGCGGGGGCGATGGGCGCGCTGGTCGCCGGGCTTGTCGTGCAGGTCGCCGTCGCCTGGGTCGCGCTCGCGTACGCCCCCGGGATCGAGCTCGACTCGGCGTGGGACACCGCGGCCGTCCTCGTCGTGACGGCGGTCGTCATGGCCGCAGCCCGCTGGGTGTGGGGCGCGAACGACAGCGACTACGTGATCGCCGACGTGCTCCGACGCGCCCGACGGCACGCCCGCCGGTCGGGCGCGGTGCCCGACGGCACGCGCCAGGCCGGTCTGCTCGTCGTGCAGCTCGACGGCGTCGCCGAGCCCGTGCTCCAGCAGGCGATCGAGGCGGGCCTCGCGCCGACGATGCAGCGCTGGCTGACCGACGGCACGCACCGGCTCGAGCAGTGGTGGGCGCGCGTCCCGTCCACGACGCCCGCGAGCCAGGCAGGGCTCCTGCACGGCGACTCGACGCAGATCCCGGCGTTCCGCTGGTGGGACCGGGGGCTCGGCCGGCTGGTCGTCACGAACCACCCGGTCGACGCGGCGCTCGTCGAGACCCGGCTCACGACGGGCAAGGGCCTGCTCGCGGGCGGCGGCACCGCCGTGTCGACCATGTTCTCCGGCGACGCCGCGTCGGCGTACGTCGTGATGAGCCGCACGCGCAGCCGCGGGCCCGACGGAGAGCGCGCCGGGCTCGGGCCGGGACCGTCGTTCCTGCGCTTCTTCGCGAGCCCGTTCGTGCTCGCGCGCGCGGTCAGCCTGTCGCTCGGCGAGATGGTCAAGGAGCTCTACCAGGCCCGCCGCCAGCGCGTGCGCGACGTGCGCCCGCGGATCTCGCGCGGCGGCTGGTACGTCGTGCTGCGCGGCGTCACGAACGTGCTCATGCGCGACCTGTCGACGTCGCTGGTCGCCGAGGCGCTCATGCGCGGCGACCCGACGATCTACGTCGACCTCGTCGACTACGACGAGATCGCGCACCACGCCGGCCCGACGCGACCCGAGTCGATGCGCTCGCTCGAAGGGCTCGACCGGGTGCTGCGCACGCTCGAGGCGGTGTGCGCCGTCGCGCCGCGCTCCTACCGGGTCGTCGTGCTCTCCGACCACGGACAGGCGCTCGGCCCGACGTTCGAGGACGTCGAGGGTCGCAGCCTGCTCGACACGGTGCGTGCGCTCATGGCGACACCCGCCGCACCGGGTGTGCAGAGCGGCACGGGCGAGGACTGGGGGCCGCTCAACGCGCTCCTGACGTCCGCGTTCGGCGGCGGCCGCACCGCGACCGTGGTCGGTCCCGACGCCCGTGCGCGCGACGCCGGCGAGGCGACCGCGGGCGGCGAGGCGCCCGAGGTCGTGGTCGTCGGGTCGGGCAACCTCGGCCTCGTGTGGTTCCCGCACGCGTCGCACCGCCTCGTGCTCGAGGACCTGCAGGAGCGCTGGCCGGGGCTCGTCGTCGGGCTCGCGGCGGTGCCGACCGTCGGCGTCGTCGTGGCGGACACGCGCGACCGCGGGCTCGTGGCCGTCGGTGCGCGCGGCCTCGTGCTGCTCGAGCAGGACGACGCCGAGCCGGAGGGCGAGGACCCGCTCGCGCCCTACGGCCCGCGCGGGCGCGCCGACCTCGTCCGGGCCGCCCGGCTCGCGCACTCCGGCGACCTGCTGCTGGTGTCGACCGTGTCGGACCGCGGCCACGTCCACGCGTTCGAGGGGCAGGTCGGCTCGCACGGCGGGATCGGCGGCGACCAGAACCGCGCGCTGCTGCTGCACCCGACGGACTGGCCGGTGGACGACGACCTGCGGGAGGACGTCGGGTCGCTGCGGATGCTCGTCGGCGCCGAGGCCGTGCACGCGCAGCTCGTGCGCTGGGCGACCGCGGCGGGGCTCCGCCCGTGACCGCACCGGGCGCCGACCGGGCCGACCGCGGCGGGACCTCGCCCGCGACCCCACCGTCCGCATCGTCGGCGCCGTCCGCACCGTCCGCACCGTCCGCACCGTCCGCGCCCGGCGCGGTCCGGGTCCGCTGGCTCGGGCACGCCACCGTCGCGCTCGACGTCGACGGCGTCCGCCTGCTCACCGACCCGCTGCTGCGCGGCAACGCCGGCCTGCTGCGGCGCCGCGGCGAGGCGCCCGACGCGACGCACTGGCAGGGGGCCGACGCCGTCCTCGTCTCGCACCTGCACCACGACCACGCCGAGCTCGGCTCGCTGCGGCTGCTGCCCGGCGCCCCGGTGCTGTCCTCGCCCGCCAACGCGCGCTGGCTGCGCGCGCACGGCGTGGACGGCGCGCTCGGCCTCCCCGACCACGTGTGGTGGTCCGTGCCCGGCAGCGACGTCCGCGTGCGGCTCGCGCCCGCGGTGCACGCCGACCGCCCGATGCCGCACCGGCCGAACAGCGCGCACGGGTTCCTCGTCGACGCGCCGTCCGGCCGGGTGTGGTTCGCCGGCGACACCGCGCCGTTCGCCGCGATGGCCGACCTGCCCGCGCTCCTCGGCGGGCCCGTCGACCTGGCGCTCGTGCCCGTCGGCGGGTGGGGGCCGCGGCTGTCGGGCGGGCACATGGACCCGTCGCAGGCCGCACGGGCGTGCGCGGTGGTCGGCGCGCGGGCGGCCGTCCCGGTGCACTGGGGGACGCTGCACGCGCCCGTGTCACGACGGCTCCCGCCGGGGTGGATGGACCGTGCTGGCCCCGCGTTCGCCCACGCCGCCGCGCGGTTCGCGCCGCGGTGCCGCGTGCACGTGCTGACGCCGGGGGACCAGGTGGAGCTCACGGGCGAGGACGCACCACCGTCGGACGGCGAGCACCGGCGGACGCCCCGCCGGCCGGGGCACGGGCGCACCTGACCAGCGAGGTCGTCGCCGGACGCGGCGCCCACACCCTCCCAGGGCGCGCCCGAGCCCGGGGGACAGGGCGGTCGCGACACGCGCGGCGTGTCGCACGTCGTCGAACACGTGTTCGGGTATCGTCGTCGGCAGGTGACACGGCCGAGCCGTCCACAGCCCCCGTCCGGCGGTGCCGGTCCACGGGTTGTCGGGGGAGCGGTCGGGATGTCGGTGGTCGGGCATAGCGTCACCTGCGACGAAGACCAGCCCCCGCAGGCGCAGCCGGACGCTGCTCGAACGACGAGGTGGAACATGCCCGCACCCCAGGACCGCGAGAAGGCCCTCGAGGCCGCTCTCAGCCAGATCGACCGCCAGTTCGGCAAGGGCTCGATCATGCGCCTCGGCGACGAGGGGCGTCCCCCCGTCGAGGTCATCCCGACCGGTTCCATCGCGCTCGACGTGGCGCTCGGCATCGGCGGGCTCCCGCGTGGCCGGATCATCGAGGTCTACGGCCCCGAGTCCTCCGGCAAGACGACCGTCGCGCTGCACGCGGTCGCGAACGCGCAGAAGGCCGGCGGCATCGCGGCGTTCATCGACGCCGAGCACGCGCTGGACCCGGAGTACGCGAAGAAGCTCGGCGTCGACACCGACGCGCTGCTGGTCTCGCAGCCGGACACCGGCGAGCAGGCGCTCGAGATCATGGACATGCTGATCCGCTCGGGCGCGATCGACATCATCGTCATCGACTCGGTCGCGGCGCTCGTCCCCAAGGCCGAGATCGAGGGCGAGATGGGCGACAGCCACGTCGGCCTGCAGGCCCGCCTCATGTCGCAGGCCCTGCGCAAGATCACCGGTGCGCTCAACGCGTCCGGCACGACCGCGATCTTCATCAACCAGCTGCGCGAGAAGATCGGCGTGTTCTTCGGCTCGCCCGAGACGACGACCGGTGGCAAGGCGCTCAAGTTCTACGCGTCGGTCCGCATGGACATCCGCCGCATCGAGACCCTCAAGGAGGGCACCGACGCGGTCGGCAACCGCACGCGCGTGAAGATCGTCAAGAACAAGATGGCGCCGCCGTTCAAGCAGGCCGAGTTCGACATCCTCTACGGCGTCGGCATCTCCCGCGAGGGCAGCCTCATCGACCTCGGTGTCGAGCACGGCTTCGTCCGCAAGTCGGGCGCCTGGTACACGTACGAGGGCGACCAGCTGGGGCAGGGCAAGGAGAACGCCCGCAAGTTCCTCAAGGACAACCCCGACCTCGCGGACGAGATCGACAAGAAGATCAAGGAGAAGCTGGGCGTCGGCGCACGGGTCGACGCGCCCGCCGACGCACCGGCCCCGGTCGACTTCTGAGGCCCGGCTTGTCTCGCACGAGCACCGGATCCCGTCGTGGGCGCGCCTCCGAGCCGCCCGCGACGGGATCCGCCGCGCACGACGCGGAGCCGGACCCGGAGTCCGTGGCCCGCGCGATCGCGCTGCGGATGCTCACCGGCGCCCCGCGCAGCCGGGCACAGCTCGCCGAGGGGATGGCGCGACGGGACGTCCCGGAGGAGGTCGCCGCGCGCGTCCTCGACCGCTTCACCGAGGTCGGGCTCGTCGACGACGTCGCCTACGCGGAGAGCCTGGTCCGGACGCGGCACGCCGAACGCGGCCTCTCACGTCGGGCGCTCGCGGTCGAGCTGCGGCGCAAGGGCGTCGCGGACGAGGACGCGCAGCGCGCGCTCGAGCAGGTCGACGCCGACGACGAGGAGGAGGCGGCTCGCCACCTCGTGCGTCGTCGGCTCGCGTCGACGGTGGGGCTCGACCCCCAGACCCGGACGCGGCGGACCTTCGCGGCCCTCGGTCGCAAGGGGTACGCCCCCGGGCTCGTGTCGCGGCTCGTTCGTGAGGAGCTCGCGGCGGAGGGCGTCGACCCGTCGGGTCTCGCCGAGCCGGAGCTGGACTGAGCCGACCCTCGTCGAGACGCGCGACGCGAGCGGCCTCGTCGCGCTCCGCACGACGTGCGACGGCCCCCGCGACGCAGGTCGTCGCGGGGGCCGTCGTCGCCGACCGGTCGCCGTGCGCCGGTCTCCTGTGGTGCCTGCCGCCGACTCGGCCGTCGTGAGCCACCTGGCGTGTCGTGTCGTGTGCCACCTGGCGTGTCGTTCAGGGGCCGGCGAGCGGCGCGAGGGGCAGACGGTCGTCAGGCGGAGGCCTGCGCGTCGGCGGTCGTGCCGATCTGCGCGGTCGACGCACCGTGCTGCACCTCGATGCGGCGCGGCTTCGCGTCCTCGGCGACCGGGATGGTCAGCGTGAGGACACCGTCGGTGTAGGTCGCGCTGATCGCGTCGAGCGCGAGGCCGCGTCCCACCGTCAGCTGGCGGGCGTACGTGCCGACGGGGCGCTCCTTGGCGAGCCACTGCACGTCCTGCTCGGTGCGCGACGAGCGCTGCGCGCGGATGGTCAGCGTGCGGTCCTCGACGTTGACGTCGATCGTGCCCGGGTCTGCACCCGGCAGGTCGACGTGCAGCACGTAGTGGTCGCCCGAGCGGTACAGGTCCATCGGCATGGTCGCCGACGCGCGGTCGGCGGCGAACATCTGGCCGAGCATCCGGTCCATCTCCTGGAACGGGTCGAAACGGGTAGCCACGCCCCTCACCTCCTCGTCGTCGGGTCGCGGACCTCCCGCGACCCGGGTGCTTCCCGGCGTCCTTCGCCGGGTTCGGCTACACCTCATGTGTTAGCACTCTCGGCGCGCGAGTGCCAGTCGCTCGTCGCCGGTGTTCGCGCTCGGAGAACACGGCGGCCGAGACGGCACCCAGGTGGGGGGTCATCGGACCAGTCGGGCGCCACCGCGGCGAACCTGCACCGCGCCCGGCGCCGGTTGGGTGAGAATGTCGCCAGAGCCGGGAGCGCGCGCCGCGGGCCCCGCACGACGGGAGGACACGTGGAGCCAGGTCCCATCGCCACGGTGATCGGGCTGCTCGGTGCCTGCCTGGTGGCCCTGATCCTGGTGCTCGTCGCCCGACGCGAGGCAGCCGCCCAGCGCGCACGTGCCGAGCAGGACGTCGCGAGCATCAAGGACGAGGCGCGCGCGCTCCTCGCCGACGCGGACCGTCGCGAGCGGCGGCTCGCGGAGCGCGAGCGTGCGCTCGCGTCGGACCGGGCGCAGGTCGAGGAGCTCGACCGCAAGGCGCGCACCCGCGCCGAGGAGGCCGCCGACGCCCGGCAGGAGGCGACGCGTCGGCTCGACGACGCGCAGCGGGAGGCGGACCGCCGCCTCGCCGCGGCCGAGCGTGACGCGCAGGCGCGCCTCGCGGAGGCGGACGCGCTCGCCGGTCGACGGATCCTCGACGCGGAGCGCGACGCGGTCGCGGAGCTCGAGTCGACGAGCGGTCTGACGCGCGAGGACGCGCTGGAGGAGCTCCGCCGGCGGCTCGTGGACCGGGCTGCGAACGACGCGGCCGCGCACGTCCGCCGTGCGGAGGCGCAGGCCCGCCGGACGGCCGAGGCGCGCGCCCGACGGATCGTCGCGACCGCGGTGCAGCGCACGGCCGTCGCCACGAGCGCGCAGGCGTCCACGACGTCGCTCCCGCTGCCGTCCGACGACATGAAGGGCCGCATCATCGGCAAGGAGGGGCGCAACATCCGCGCCTTCGAGGCGCTCACGGGCGTCAACGTGCTGGTCGACGAGCAGCCGGGCGCGGTCGTGCTGTCGTGCTTCGACGCGGAGCGGCGCGAGGTCGCCCAGGTCGCGCTCGAGGCGCTCATGGCCGACGGGCGCATCCACCCGCAGCGCATCGAGGCCGCGTACGCGGACGCGCTCGCGTCGGCGGACGAGCGCACGGACGCCGCGGGTCACGACGCGGCGGAGCGTGCGGGGGTCGCGGGCCTGCACCCGGACCTGGTGCGGACGCTCGGGCGGCTGCGGCTGCGCACGTCCTACGGCCAGAACGTCCTCGAGCACCTGGTCGAGAGCGCGCTCATCGCGGCGCAGCTCGCGGCGGAGACCGGCACGGACGTCGACATGGCGCGCCGCGGTGCGTTCCTGCACGACGTCGGCAAGGCGCTGACCGCCGAGGTCCCGGGCACGCACGCGACGGTCGGCGCCGACCTCGCGCGGCGGCTGGGGGAGTCCGATGACGTCGTCAACGCCATCGCGGCGCACCACGAGGAGGTCCCGGCGCAGACCGTCGAGGCCGTCCTCGTGCAGGTGGCCGACGCGATCTCCGCGGCTCGTCCGGGCGCGCGACGCGAGGAGCTCGACCAGTACGTCGAGCGCATGGACAAGCTCGAGCAGCTCGTGAGCGAGCACGACGGGGTGCGTCGCGCGCTGGTCATGTCGGCCGGCCACGAGGTGCGCGTCGTGGTCGAGCCTTCGGCGGTGGTCGACTCGGACCTGCCGCAGCTGGCGGTCCGGATCGCGCGGCACATCGAGCGCGACCTCGCGTACCCGGGCGAGATCAAGGTGACCGTCGTCCGCGAGACACGGGCGAGCGCGACCGCGGGCTGAGCCCACGGGATCCTGGTCGGCGTCGTCGGCACGCCGACCACCGCCCGCTGTCGGCACGCCGACCACCGCGCGCCGTCGGGGTGCGTCGACCGACCCGGGCCTGCGGGCCCGCGGCGGGTCGGCGCCCGGTCAGCGTCCGGTCGAGACGACGAGGCTCGGGGCCTCGGCACGCGCGCGCCCGGCGGTGCGCCGCCCGACCCGCCCGGCGAGCATGCCGGCAAGGCGCGTGAGGGCGTAGTTGATGACGATGAAGATCAGCGCGGCGACGACGAGCGACTGCAGGATGTTGCCCTCGCTGGAGCCGAGCCGGCGGGCGGCGTCGAGCAGCTCGGGGTACGTGATGATGTAGCCGAGCGCGGTGTCCTTGAGGATGACGACGAGCTGGCTCGCGATCGCGGGGAGCATCGCGAGCAGCGCCTGCGGGACCTCGACGAGGCGCAGCGACTGCGCGCGGCGCAGCCCCACGGCGAGCGCCGCCTCGCGCTGGCCGCGCGGCAGGTTGTGCACGCCGGACCGCACGAGCTCCGCGAACACCGAGCCGTTGTAGAACGTGAGGCCGAGGACGACGGCGACGAGCGGCAGGTCGTCAGGCGCGAGGATCTGCAGCCGGCCGAGCCCGAGCCAGAAGAAGATCATCATGAGCAGCACGGGGACGGCGCGGAAGAACTCGACGACCGCACCGGAGACGATGCGCACCCACCGGGCGGCGGACAGGCGCCCGAGGCCGAACACCACGCCGAAGACGGCGGACGTGACGATCGCGATGGCGGCGGCCCGCAGCGTCCCGACGAGGCCCGGCAGGAGGTAGTCGACCCACGGGTCGGGCGTGAGGAACACGGTCCAGAGGCTGGGCTCGAGCTGACCGTTGGCGCCGAGCCGGGCGAGCACCCAGACGCCGATCGCGACGACGACGACGGTCGCGCCGATGTTGACCCACACCATGCGTCGGCGGGTGCGCGGCCCCGCCGCGTCGAACAGGACGGTCTCGTTCACCGTGCCACCGCCCATCGGCGCGAGAGGGAGGTCGTGGCGAGCCCGAGCGGCACGACGATGATCACGAAGCCGAGCGCGAACGTGAAGAAGATCAGCAGGATGACGTCGGGCCGGAACTCGATCATGGTCTTCATGAGCCCGGAGGCCTCGGCGACGGAGCCCGCGGCCGCCACCGTGGAGTTCTTGGTGAGGGCGATGAGGACGTTGCCGAGGGGCGCGACCGCGCCGCGGAACGCCTGCGGGAGGATCACGAGCCGCGCCGCGGACCCGAAGCCCAGCCCGATCGCACGCGCGGCCTCCGCCTGGCCGATCGGCACGGTGTTGACGCCGGACCGCAGCGCCTCGCACACGAACGCGGCGTGGTAGACGGCGAGCCCGAGCACCGCGAGGCGGAAGAAGTTCGTCTGGAAGTCCTGCGAGAGCTGGATGCCGAGCTGCCCCCACAGCCCGAGGACGCAGAACACGATGATGATCGTGAGCGGCGTGTTCCGCACGAGCGTCACGTACGTCGAGCCGGCCCACCGCAGGCTCGGGACCGGTGAGATGCGCATGACCGCGAGCGCGGTGCCGAGCACGAGGGCGAGCACACCGGCGAAGAAGGTCAGCTGGATGTTCACCCAGAAGGCGCCGACCACGTCGAACTCGGCGAAGAGCGACGTGAACTGCGCCCAGGTGCCGTCGTCCACCGGCACTCCTCTCGTCCAGGGACTGTCCGGGGCGCGTGCCTCACGCCCCGGAACGGTGCGGCCGGGTGGTCCGCGCGACCTCGCCGCGCGGACCACCCGGTGTCACGGTCAGGCGCAGGCGGCCTGCGCGGGCGGGTTGAGGTCGGCGTTGAACTGGAATCCGGACGCGCCGACGTTCTTGTCGAGGAGCTCCTCCCACGTGCCGTCGTCGATCATCGCGCCGATGGCCTCGTTGATCGCCTCGCACTGGTCGGAGTCCTTCGGCAGCCCGACGCCGTAGTTCTCCTCGGAGAAGGGGTTGCCGACGACCTTGACCTTCCCCTCGTTGGCGGGGACGGCGGCGAGGCCCGCGAGGATGATGTCGTCGGTCGTGACGGCGTCGACCTGGCCCGCGGTGAGCGCGGTGACGCACTCGGCGTAGCCGGGCTGCTCGAGCAGGTTGGTGCCGGCCGCGTACTCGTCCTTGATGCGCTGGGCGCTCGTGGACCCGGTGACGGAGCAGAGGTTCTTGCCCTCGAGGTCCTCGGGGCCCGAGATGGAGTCGTCGTCGGCGGCGACCAGCAGGTCCTGCCCGGCGACGAAGTACGGACCGGCGAAGGAGACGACCTCCTTGCGCTTGTCGGTGATCGAGTACGTCGCGAAGATCATGTCGACCTGGCCGTTCTGCAGCAGGTTCTCGCGCTGCGCGGACGGGGCCTGGACCCACTCGATCTGGTCCTCGGAGTAGCCGAGGGCGTCGGCGACGTACCGGGCGACGTCGACGTCGAAGCCGGTGTAGTCCGAGCCGTCCTTGAAGCCCAGGCCCGGCTGGTCGAACTTGATGCCGATGCGGATCGAGCCCTCGGCGCCGCCGGAGGTCTCGGTGGAGTCGCCGGTGGCGCCGGCGTCGGTGTCGTCGTCACCACCGCCGCTGGAACAGGCGGCGAGCGTGAGCGTGGCGGCGGCCGCGAGTGCGACCAGTCCTCGTACGCGCATGGTGGTCCCCTTCTTCTGCGTGGACGTGCGGTGTGTCGGTCAGAGGGTCGGATCGTGTCCGGGTGGGGTCGGCGGCGGGGGTCGGCTGGGTCCGGGTCAGTGCGTGAGGATCTTCGACAGGAAGTCGCGGGCGCGGGCGCTCGTGGGTGCGGTGAAGAACGTCTCGGGGTCGGCCTGCTCGACGATCTGGCCGCCGTCCATGAAGACGACGCGGTGCGCGGCGCGGCGGGCGAACCCCATCTCGTGCGTGACGACGAGCATCGTCATCCCCTCGCGCGCGAGGCCGACCATGACGTCGAGGACCTCGTTGATCATCTCGGGGTCGAGCGCGGACGTGGGCTCGTCGAACAGCATGACCTTGGGGTCCATGGCGAGCGCGCGGGCGATCGCGACGCGCTGCTGCTGGCCGCCTGACAGCTGCGCGGGCAGCTTGTGCGCCTGGTTCGCGACGCCGACGCGCTCGAGCAGCTCCATGGCGCGCTGGGTCGCGACGGACTTCTTCACGCCCTTGGCCCGCGTCGGGCCGAGCGTCACGTTCTCGAGCACGGTCTTGTGGGCGAACAGGTTGAACGACTGGAACACCATGCCGACGTCGGCGCGCAGCCGGGCGAGCTCGCGCCCCTCGGCGGGGAGCTCCTTGCCGTCGATGGTGATCGTGCCGGAGTCGATGGTCTCGAGCCGGTTGATCGTGCGGCACAGCGTCGACTTGCCGCTGCCCGACGGACCGATGACGACGACGACCTCCCCGCGGCGCACGGTCAGGTCGACGGACTGCAGCACGTGCAGGGGACCGAAGTGCTTGTCGACGCCGGAGAGGACGACGAGCGGGTCCCCGACGGGGCGGTCGGCGGCGGTGGGGTGCGGGTCCGTCGCGAGGTCAGCCATCCGACGACGCTAGAGGGCACATGTCCGATCTGGCCACCCGTGGGGGTCACGGTTGTGCAACACCGCAGTCAAGTGGCCTGGCCGAACGCTGCTGGACGACGGTCCGCGACGGGGCGGACCGGGCGGTCCGCGCCGCGGTCGGGCAGGCGGCGTCGGACCTGGCCGTGCGGTGAGGGTGGGGCTGCGCGGACCGGGTGCCGCCGCGGTGCCGGGCGCCCGTCCGGCGGGTCGTACCCTTGTCGGTGATGTCCACGACCCTGCCCGCCCCGACGCCGCTCGACCCCGAGGTCACCGGCGCGTCGCCGCGCACCTACCTCGTCAAGACGCTCGGCTGCCAGATGAACGTGCACGACTCCGAGCACATGGCGGGCATGCTCGAGCAGGCCGGCTACGTCCCGGCGGCGCCTGAGGACGCGGCGTCGGAGGACGCCGACGTCATCGTCATCAACACGTGCGCGGTGCGAGAGAACGCGGCGGACAAGCTGTACGGCAACCTCGGTCGGCTCGCGGGGACGAAGCGCGCGCGGCCCGGCATGCAGATCGCCGTGGGCGGCTGCCTCGCGCAGAAGGACCGCGCGGGGATCGTCGAGCGTGCGCCGTGGGTCGACGTCGTGTTCGGCACGCACAACCTCGACGTGCTGCCCGTCCTGCTCGAGCGCGCGCGCCACAACGAGCGGGCCGAGGTCGAGATCGCGGAGTCGCTGCAGGTCTTCCCCTCGACGCTGCCGACGCGGCGCGAGTCGGCCTACGCGGGCTGGGTGTCGATCAGCGTCGGGTGCAACAACACGTGCACGTTCTGCATCGTCCCGCACCTGCGCGGCAAGGAGCGTGACCGTCGGCCGGGCGAGATCCTGGCCGAGGTCGAGGCGCTCATGCAGCAGGGCGCGATCGAGGTGACGCTGCTCGGGCAGAACGTCAACTCCTACGGGGTCGAGTTCGGCGACCGCGGCGCGTTCGCGAAGCTGCTGCGCGCGGCCGGCGCCGTCGAGGGCCTCGAGCGCCTGCGCTTCACGTCGCCGCACCCGGCCGCGTTCACCGACGACGTCATCGACGCGATGGCCGCGACGCCCACCGTGATGCCGCAGCTCCACATGCCGCTGCAGTCCGGGTCCGACCGGGTCCTGCGCGCGATGCGCCGGTCGTACCGCTCGGAGAAGTTCCTCGGCATCCTCGACCGCGTGCGCGCCGCGATGCCGCACGCCGCGATCACGACCGACATCATCGTGGGCTTCCCGGGTGAGACCGAGGAGGACTTCGCGGAGACCCTGCGCGTCGTCGAGGCCTCGCGCTTCGCGTCCGCGTTCACGTTCCAGTACTCGCCGCGTCCCGGCACGCCCGCCGCCGACCTGCCCGACCAGCTGCCCAAGGCCGTCGTCCAGGAGCGCTACGAGCGGCTCGTCGCGCTGCAGGAACGCATCTCCCTGGAGGAGAACCAGGCGCAGGTCGGCCGCACGCTGGACGTGCTCATGGCCGAGGGCGAGGGGCGCAAGGACGGGACGACCGAGCGTCGTTCCGGCCGCGCCGAGGACAACCGGCTCGTCCACCTCGCGCTGCCCGCCGACCTCGCGCCGCAGGACGCCCCGCGCCCCGGCGACGTCGTGACGGTGACCGTGACCCACGGTGCGCCGCACCACCTCGTCGCCGACTCCGCCGCGACGGGTGGCACGTTCGCGGTGCGCCGGACGCGCGCAGGCGACGCGTGGGAGGTGCGGCAGGCGGGCGACGACGCGCACGACCACGGCGGCGCGGGTGCGGCGTGCGGGACGGGTGCTCCGGCGCCGAGGGGTCCCGTCGTGCTCGGGCTGCCGACGATCGGCCTGCGCGCCTGACCGCTGCGGTGCTCGACGGCGTGCGCTGCTGACAGCCTGCGCCCCGACGGCCCGCGAGGCGCTCAGTTGTCCGGCAGGTCCGGCGGGGGAGCGTCGTCGCGCGGCAGCAGCCCCTCGAGCGCGGCGAACATCTGCACGCCCGTGCCGAGCCCGCACGCGACGAGCTGCGCGAGCTGCAGGTCGGTGACGCCCGGCTCGAAGTCGGCGGACACCTCGCTGTAGAGCGCGATGACGCCGTCCTCCTCGCGCAGGTACGCCTTGGGCCAGATGCGCTCGCGGTTCCAGTCGTTGACCGCGAGGCCGACGGCCGCGCGCTGCTCGAGCGCGAACGTGCGATGCCAACGGCCCCGCACCTGGAGGATCTCCTGGTGCTCGCCGAGCATGAGGAACCAGAACCGGCTGCCGTCCCACGTCCCGGTGAGGTCGCCGTCCTCGTCGACGACGAACCGGTAGCCGCGCCCGAGCAGGTAGTCGCCGATCCGGTCCCGGGCGAGCGGGCGCGGCGGCTCGTCGTCGGCCGACGGTCGCTTGGTGGGCTTGGGCAGCCCGCCGAGGACCCGCAGCAGCCAGCCGGGTCCGCTCATCGTGCCTCCCGCCTCACGGTGCGACCCCCGCGGGGTCGGGATAGCGCTCGTCGAGCGCGTCGAAGAACATGCTGCCGGTCGACAGCCCGCAGAACAGCATCTGGCTGAGCTGGGCGTCGGTCGCGCCGTGCTCGAGGTCCGTCGCGACCTCGGACACGACGTGCACGCGCCCGTTGTCGCGCACGCGCACGTACGCCTTGGGCCAGATGCGGTCGGCGTTCCACTCGTTGCACAGGTCGAGCACCTCCTCGAGGCGCTCGATCGCGATCTCCCGGTGCCACTGGCCGCGGACCTGCAGGATCTCGGCCCGCTCGCCGAAGAGGAAGAAGTAGAAGAGCCGGCCCCGCCACAGCCCGCCGAGGTCGCCGTCGTTGTCGACGAAGTAGCTGAACTGGTTCTCGGTCATCCACGCGGCGATCCGGGCGGGGGTGACGGCCGTCGGCACGTCCTCGGCCGGCTCCGCGACGCCGAGCTCGCGCGCCAGCAGGGCCGCGACGCGCTCGTGCAGCTCGTCGTCGGTGGGCTCCGGCGCGACGACGTCGCGCGAGGCGTGACGCACCGGCCGCGGGCGGCGCGCGAGCCAGCGGCGGGCACGGTCGGCGAACGGTGCCATGCGGACGACCCTACCCGCGCCCGCCGACGCCGCGCGGTCACCCGCCGCGGTCATCCGTCCGCCACCCGATACGGTCGGGGGCATGCTCGTCGCCGCGGCCCTGGTGCCCGACACCGCCCTCCTCGTCCCGGGGGTCTCCGGCCGTCACGACGCCCTCCCCGCGCTGCGCGACGCGGCGCTGGCGGCGGTCGCGCAGGCGGTCGACGGGGCCGCGTCGGTCGTGGTCGTCGCGCCCGCAGCACGTGCGGCCGAGCCCGTCGGGACGCTGCGGGGCTCGCTCGCGGCCGTCGGCGTCCCCGACGCGCTGCTCGACTGGCCGGTCCCCGAGACCGTCGTCGGTGCGTCCGGGACGGCCGTCGTCCCTGCGGTCGCCTCGGCCGTCGCGCTGCACCTGCTCGCGCGTGCCGGCTGGGACGGGCCGCTGCGCGTCGTCGAGGTCGAGCGTGCCGCCGCCGCCGCCGGGCCCGCCGCGGCGCTGGCTGCACGCGGTGCCGAGCTCGTGGCCGACGCCGAGGGACCGCTCGCGCTGGTCGTCGTGGGGTCGGGCAGCGGTCGCCACGGGCCTGACGCCCCGCTGGCCGACGACGAGCGCGCCCCCGCGCTCGACGCGTCGCTCGCCGCCGACCTCGGGTCGGGCGACACCGGGGCGCGCACGCGGCTCGGGTCCCTCGACGCCGGCCTCGCCTCGGCCCTCGCGGTGTCCGGCTGGGCGCCCTGGCAGGTGCTCCTCGGCGCCGTCGGGCCGCGACCGGTCGACGCGACCCTGCTCGCCGAGGACGTGTCGCTCGGCGCGCACCACGCGGTCGCGCTGTGGCAGGTGCCGTCCGACAGGCCCGTCGCCGGCGCACCGGTCGGGACGTCCGCCGTCGACGGCACCACGACGCACCCGGGGGCGTCCGCGTGAGCCTCGTCGTCGCGGTGGTCGGCCCCACCGCCACGGGCAAGTCCGACCTCGGCATCGCGCTCGCGCTCGCGCTCGGCGGTGAGGTCGTCAACACCGACGCGATGCAGCTCTACCGCGGCATGGACATCGGCACCGCCAAGGTGCCCGTCGACGAGCGTCGGGGCGTGCGGCACCATCTGCTCGACGTGCTCGAGCCGTCGCAGGACGCGACCGTCGCCGACTACCAGCAGCGGGCGCGCGCGACGCTCACGGACCTCGACGCGCGGGGTGCCCGCGCGGTCGCGGTCGGCGGGTCCGGGCTCTACGTCCGCGCGCTGCTGGACCACATGGAGTTCCCGGGCACGGACCCGGACCTGCGCGCCCGGCTCGAGGAGCGCGTCGAGCAGGAGGGGTCGCGCTCGCTGCACGCCGAGCTCGCGGCCGCGGACCCGGTCGCCGCCGACGGCATCGGGCCGCGCAACGCCCGCCGCGTCGTGCGCGCCCTCGAGGTCATCGCGCTCACCGGCCGTCCGTACTCGGCGTCGCTCCCGCAGCACGTCTACGAGGTCCCGGCCGTCCAGATCGGGCTCGACTGCAACCGTCCGACGCTCGACGCCCGCGTCGAGGGCCGCGTGGACCGCATGTGGGCCGCGGGTCTCGTGGCCGAGGTCGAGGGCCTGCTCGCGCGCGGTCTCGGCCGGACGGCGTCGCGCGCGGTCGGGTACGCGGAGGTCGCCGCGCTGCTCCGCGGCGAGCTCACGGAGCAGGAGGCGCGCGCCGCGACGACCGCCGGGACGCGACGCCTCGCCCGCAAGCAGATGGGCTGGTTCGGTCGCGACCCGCGCGTGCACTGGCTCGACGCGCAGGACCCGGACCTCGTCGACCGCGCGCTGGACCTCGTCGCGCGCGCCGACGCCGGAACGCTCGGGCCGGCCACCGACGACCCCGCGCCCCGCCGTAGTCTGGGGTCATGACGACCGTCCCCGTGTCCGCCGACGCGCCCGCCGACCTGCCCCTCGCGGTCGGCCTGCCGGTGACCAAGGGCCACGGCACCCAGAACGACTTCGTGCTCGTCGACGACCGCGACGGCCTGCTCGACCTCACCGCACCGCTCGTGCGCGAGCTCGCCGACCGCCGCGCGGGCCTCGGCGGCGACGGCGTCATCCGCCTCGTCGCGAGCCGCCTGCTCCCCGAGGGCAGCGCGGTGCTCGCGGAGGACCCGTCCGCGACGTGGTTCATGGACTACCGCAACGCCGACGGCTCGGTCGCCGAGATGTGCGGCAACGGCGTGCGCGTCTTCGCGGCGTTCGCGCAGCGCCTCGGCCTGTGGGACGCGGACGACGAGCTCGTGCTCGGCACCCGCGCGGGCGTGCGCCGGGTGCGCCGCGTGCCGGTCCCGGCCGGTCTCGACGACGACGTCTGGTACGCGGTCGACATGGGCCGCTGGTCCGTCCCCGGCGGCGACGAGGCCGTGCAGGCGGGCTTCGACGCGCAGGTGCACGTCCCGGGCCTCGACGACGTCCGCCCCGCGCTGTCGCTCGACGTCGGCAACCCGCACACGGTCCTCGCGCTCGCCGGCCCCGACGAGCTCGCCGCCGCGGACCTGACCCGCGCGCCCGAGGTCCGTCCCGTCCCGCCGCACGGCACCAACGTCGAGCTCGTCGTGCCGCTCGCCGAGGACCACGCCGCCGACGGCACCCTCGTCGGGCACGTCGCGATGCGCGTGCACGAGCGCGGCGTCGGCGAGACGAGGTCGTGCGGGACCGGTGCGTGCGCGGCCGCCATGGCGGTGCGGACGTGGGCCGGGGCGGGAGCCCCGGACGTCTGGCTCGTCGACGTCCCCGGCGGCACCGTGCGTGTGACCGCGCTGCCCGACGGGCACGTCGAGCTCGCGGGTCCGGCGGTCCTCGTCGCGACCGCGACCGTCGACCTCACGGCAGTCGCGGGGTCCGCGGGCCGATGACCGACGCCGCGCGGACCGCCCACGCCGTGGGGCTCGGGCCGACGGTGGACGCCGTCCCGACGGTCCAGGGTGGCTCGGCCGTGCCGTCGGCGGACGCCGCTCCGACGGTCGACGGTCGCCCGGCCGTGCCGCCGCCTGACGTCGGGCTGACCTCGGGCGACCTGGGCACGCCCCTCGGTGCGCGCGCGACCGTCGTGCAGTTCTCCAGCACGTTCTGCGTGCCGTGCCGCCGGACCCGCCAGATCGCGGAGCACGCGCTGCGCACCGCGGACGGCGTGACGCACGTCGACCTCGACGTCGCCGACCACCTGGACCTCGGCGAGCGGCTCGCGATCCTGTCGACGCCCACCGTCCTGGTCCTCGACGCGGCCGGTCGGGTCCGACGACGTGCGACCGGCGTGCCGTCGCTCGCGCAGCTGCGCGCCGCGATCGCGGAGGCATCGGTGGTGGCGGCTCCCGAGACCGCCCGGTCCTGACGGGCGAGACGGCCGGGACGCCGGGGCGCCTCGGCGACGCCGGATCACGGGTCCCGTCAGCGGCGCGCGGGTGACCGGCTCAGGCGTCCCGCACGACCAGGACCCGGAACCCCTTGGCGCTCGCGGACCGCTCGACCACGACGCCACCGCCGAGGGTCGCGGCGAGCCAGCGCTGCAGCGAGTCCGCACCGAGGTTCTTCCCGACGACGAGGTGCGCGTCGCCGCCCGCCGCACGTCGCGGCAGCCAGCGCAGCAGGAGCGCGTGCAGCGCGTCCTTGCCGACGCGGATCGGCGGGTTGGACCGGATCGTCGCGAACCGCACGTCGTCGGGGACCTCGTCGGGCAGGGCCGCCACGACGTTGCCCAGGCCGAGCGCCGCGGCGTTGCGCCGGACCAGGTCGAGCGCGCGCTCGTTCACGTCGACGGCCCACACGCGCGCGTCGGGGGACTCGAGCGCGAGCGACAGCGCGACGGGCCCCCAGCCGCACCCGAGGTCGAGCAGGTCGCCCGTCGACGGCGGCGGAGGAGCGGTCCGCAGCAGGACCTGCGTGCCGTGGTCGACGTGGTCGGGGGAGAAGACACCGCCCGCCGTCTGCACCTGCACCGGTCGCCCGGCGAGCTCGACGGTCAGCGTGCGCAGCTCGACCGGGGACGCGGGCTGCGCGGTGAAGTAGTGGTCCTGGCCGCTCACGCGCCGACCCTACCCGCGCACGCTCGGCCCGCAGCGAAATGGATCGCACCCCGGGGGAGCGCGTGCGACCCTGGAAGCGCAGCCGACGAAGCCGATCCGAGAGGCACCGCGTGAACGACCCGCAGCACACCACCCACGAGACCGAGGCGTACGAGCCTCGCTCCGTGCAGGACGTCGCCGACGACGTCGTCGCGCGTGTGCTCGCCCGGGCCGGCACCGCGCTGCAGGACGGCGGCACCGTCCACTCCACCTACGACGGGGACCAGCTCGACCTCGAGGAGCGGACGTCGCTCCGCCGGGTCGCGGGCCTGTCGACCGAGCTCGAGGACGTCACCGAGGTCGAGTACCGGCAGCTCCGTCTGGAGAAGGTCGTGCTGGTCGGCGTCTGGGGCACCGGCACCGCCGAGGACGCCGAGGTCTCGCTGCGCGAGCTCGCGGCGCTCGCCGAGACCGCCGGCTCCGAGGTCCTCGACGGCGTCATCCAGCGTCGCCGCACCCCCGACCCGGGGACCTACCTCGGGTCGGGCAAGGCCGCCGAGCTCGCGCTGCTCGTCGCGTCGGTCGGCGCGGACACCGTCGTGGTCGACGGCGAGCTCGCCCCCTCGCAGCGTCGTGCGCTCGAGGACATCGTGCGGGTCAAGGTCGTCGACCGGACCGCGCTGATCCTCGACATCTTCGCCCAGCACGCCAAGTCCCGGGAGGGCAAGGCGCAGGTCGAGCTCGCGCAGCTCGAGTACCTGCTCCCGCGCCTGCGCGGCTGGGGCGAGTCGATGTCCCGGCAGGCCGGTGGCCAGGTCGGCGGCGCCGGCGCCGGTATGGGTTCGCGCGGTCCCGGTGAGACGAAGATCGAGCTCGACCGTCGCCGGATCCGCAACCGCATGGCCAAGCTGCGCCGCGAGATCGCGGCGATGGAGCCGGCCCGGCTCACCAAGCGCGCGTCCCGTCGCAAGAACGCGATCCCGTCGGTCGCGATCGCGGGCTACACCAACGCCGGCAAGTCGTCGTTGCTCAACCGGCTGACCAACGCCGGGGTGCTCGTCGAGAACGCGCTGTTCGCGACGCTGGACCCGACGGTCCGCCGCGCCGAGACGACCGACGGGCGCGTCTACACGCTCGCCGACACCGTCGGGTTCGTGCGGGCGCTCCCGCACCAGCTCGTCGAGGCGTTCCGGTCGACGCTCGAGGAGGTCGCCGACGCCGACCTCATCCTGCACGTGGTCGACGCGTCCCACCCCGACCCGGAGGGGCAGATCGCGGCCGTGCGGCACGTGTTCGCCGACATCCCGGGCGCGATGGACGTGCCCGAGATCATCGTGCTGAACAAGGCCGACCGGGCGTCCGACGAGGCGATCACGCGGCTCCGGTCGCGCGAGGTGCACTCGGTCGTCGTGTCCGCCCACACGGGCGAGGGCGTCGAGGAGCTCCAGGCCCTCATCGCGGACCAGCTGCCGCGTCCCGGCGTGGCCGTCGACGTCGTCGTCCCGTACGACCGCGGTGACCTGGTCAGCCGGGTGCACGAGCACGGTGACATCGACCACGAGGAGCACACGGCCCACGGCACCGCGCTGCGCGCGCGCGTCGACCAGCAGCTCGCGGCCGAGCTCACCGCGGCGGCAGTCCGGACCGCCTGACCGGCGGCGTGGGTGACCGCGACTACGCTGTCGCGGTGCCCGATGCGGAACCGACGGTCGACGACCTCCTGGACCTCGCCGTCGGCGCCCTCGGCGGCGCCCGCCGCGACGGTCAGCACGCGATGGCGCAGGCCGTCTCGCGGTCCCTCGAGACCGGCGAGCACCTGCTCGTCCAGGCGGGGACCGGCACCGGGAAGTCGCTCGGCTACCTCGTCCCCGCGGTCCGGCACGCGGTGCTCGCGGACGAGCACGTCGTCGTCTCGACCGCGACGCTCGCACTCCAGCGGCAGGTCGTCACGCGCGACCTGCCGCTCGTCGCGGACGCGCTCGCACCCCGGCTGCCCCGCCGACCGCACATCGCGCTCCTCAAGGGCTGGCACAACTACCTGTGCGTGCACAAGGTCGCGGGCGGGTACCCCGAGGACGAGCCCGGCACGCTGTTCGACCTCGGCGACCACGCGGGCGCGGCGGACCACCCCGCACCCGCCGGGGCCGGACGACGCGACGGCAGCGAGTCGCTCGGCGAGCAGATCCTGCGGCTCCGCGAGTGGGCCGAGGAGACCGACACGGGCGACCGCGACGACCTCGTCCCCGGCGTGACCGACCGCGCGTGGCGGCAGGTGTCGGTGACCTCGCTCGAGTGCCTCGGCACGCGCTGCCCGATGATCGAGGAGTGCTTCCCCGAACGTGCGCGGGCGTCGGCGCGCGAGGCGGACGTCGTCGTGACGAACCACGCGATGCTCGGCATCGCCGCCTCCGGCTCCCCGGGCGTGCTGCCCGAGCACGACGTGCTCATCGTCGACGAGGCGCACGAGCTCACCGACCGCGTCACCGCGCAGGCGACGTCCGATCTCTCGTTCGCGACCGTCGACCACGCCGCACGCCTCGCGCGCCGGCACGGGGGAGTGCCGACGACCGACCTCGACGCGGCCGCGCAGGCGCTTGCGGCGGTGCTCGTCGAGCTGCCCGAGGGCCGGTTCCCCGACGGGCTGCCCGACGCCGCGCGCGATGCCGTCGCCGCGGTCCGCGACGCGTCGCGCACCCTGCTGAGCGCGCTCAAGCCCGACTCGACCGCGGGGCGTCCGGCCGCCCCCGACGGCGGGCTGAAGATGGCCGCGTCCGCGATGCTCGCGCTCTTCGAGGTCGCCGACCGCATGGCCGCCGACCCCGAGGACAACCGCCACACGGTCCTGTGGTGCGCGCGCGGCGAGGACCGGCGCGGTGGCGTCCTCACGCGCCTGCACGCCGCACCGCTCGCGGTGAACGGCCTCATCCGCACGCACCTGCTCGGCGGGCGGACGGGCGTCCTCACGTCGGCGACGCTGTCGCTCGGCGGCTCGTTCGACCCGGTCGCCCGGTCCGTCGGGCTCGAGGTCCGGCCGGACGCCGAACCCGTCGGCCCGTCGCGTCTGCCGGGTGCGCAGGACGACGCCGACGCGCTCGACGTCGCGGCCGGCACCGACGCGGCCGACGACCCCGGGTCGCTCACCTGGCACGGCCTCGACGTCGGCAGCCCTTTCGACTACGCCCGGCAGGGGATCCTCTACGTCGCGCGCCGGCTGCCCCCGCCCGGGCGTGAACCCGCGACGGACGCGCAGCTGGACGAGATCGAGGCGCTCGTCCGTGCGGCGGGCGGGCGCACGCTCGGGCTCTTCTCGTCGCGCCGCGCCGCCACGGCGGCCGCGCTCGCGATGCGGGAACGGCTCGACGTGCCGGTGCTGCTGCAGGGCGACGACCAGCTCCCGACGCTCGTCGCGCAGTTCGCCGCCGACGAGCCGACGTGCCTGTTCGGCACGCTGTCGCTGTGGCAGGGCGTCGACGTGCCCGGACCCGCGTGCCGCCTCGTCCTCATCGACCGCATCCCGTTCCCGCGCCCGGACGACCCCGTGCGCTCGGCCCGGACCGAGGCGGTCGCCGCGGCGGGCGGCAACGGCTTCATGTCCGTGTCCGCGACGCACGCCGCGCTGCTGCTCGCGCAGGGCGCGGGACGTCTGGTCCGCACGACCGAGGACCGCGGCGTCGTCGCCGTCCTGGACCCGCGGCTCGTCACCGCGCGCTACGGCGAGTTCCTCGCCCGGTCGCTGCCGGGCTTCTGGCGGACCACCGAGCGCGACGTCGCCGTGTCCGCCCTGCGCCGCCTCACCGGGGACGACTAGCCTCAGAGCTGCGCCGACGTGCGGCGCCGGTGCTCGTGGCCGGCGCCGACGCGCACCCCGACCGACCCGGACCCGGGCGGTCGCACGACGACGCGGGAGACCCCCATGACCGAGACCCCTGACCTCGACGACGCCGTGACGCCGCACGTCCCGCGCCGCCGGACGTCCAAGCTCGCGATCGTCGGGGCGGGCGCCGTCGGGTCGACGATGGCCTATGCCGCCCTCATGCGCGGTGCGGCCCGCACGGTCGCGCTCTACGACATCAACAAGGCCAAGGTGCAGGCGGAGGCGCTCGACCTCGGGCACGGCATCCAGTTCATGCCGATGGCCCAGGTCGTCGGGTCGGACGACATCGCGGTGTGCGCCGACGCCGACATCGTCATGTTCACCGCCGGAGCGAAGCAGAAGCCCGGCCAGACGCGCCTCGACCTCGCCGAGGCCACCATCTCGCTCGTCCGGAAGGTCCTCCCGGCCGTCGTCGAGGTCGCGCCCGACGCGACGTACGTCATGGTCACCAACCCGGTCGACGTCGTGACGTACGCCGCGCTGCGCATCTCGGGGCTGCCTCCGTCGCGGCTGTTCGGCTCCGGGACCGTCCTCGACTCGTCGCGGCTGCGCTACCTCATCGCGCGCGAGACGGGCGTCGCGGTGCAGAACGTCCACGCGTACGTCGCGGGCGAGCACGGCGACAGCGAGCTGCCGCTCTGGAGCTCTGCGAGCATCGGCGCGGTGCCGCTGCTCGAGTGGAACGGCCTCGGCGGGCGCGGCGGCGCGCTGACCTCCGAGGTGCGCGAGCGGATCGCGCGCGAGGTCGTCGACTCCGCCTACCAGATCATCGAGGGCAAGGGCGCCACCAACTACGCGGTCGCGCTCGCCGGGTCGCGCATCATCGAGGCGGTCCTCAACGACGAGTCCCGCATCCTGCCCGTGTCGTCGCTGCTCGACGACTACTACGGGATCTCCGACGTGTGCCTCTCCGTCCCCGCCGTCGTCGGCGCCAAGGGGGTCGAGGACCGGCTCGCGGTGCCGATGTCGGCCGACGAGCTCGCCGGCCTGCGACGCTCCGCCGAGGCCGTCAAGGACGTCGCGCGCCAGTTCGGGTTCTGACCTCGTCGCCTGCTCGCCGGTCGATCTCGCGGCGCCGGGGCGCGCTGTCGCGCGTGGCGGCGCCGCGGGTCGTGGCGAGCGGGTGTGCGGCGATCGCCGCACACCCGGTTCCGATGGGCGTCAGTGCGACCGCAGCGCGTCGATGAGCTCCGACTTGCGCATGCGCGACCGCCCCTCGATGCCGACGTCCGCCGCCTTCTTGCGCAGGTCGTCGACCGTCCAGTCGTCGTAGTCGCCCGAGCGGCCGCCCTTGCGGCTGACGGCCGACCGTGACGAGCCGGCGGCGGCGTTGGCGATGCGCGCCGACTTCTCCTTGCTGTTCCCCTCGTCGCGCAGCCGCTCGTAGAGCTGCGCGTCCTTCACGCTGGGGCCGGGGTCTCGCATCCGTCCGGGCATCGTGGCTCCTCGGTCGAGGTCCGGGGCGTCGTCCTCACCCCGGACCAGCGTCGCGCCGACCTCGCCGAGCCGCACGCGCGCGACATCGGCGTCCACCGGTCTCGTGTCCGCGCGGACGAGCGCGGCCGGACGTCAGAGGCTGCGCAGGACGGAGACGACCCGGCCGAGGATCGTCGCCTCGTCGCCGACGATCGGCGCGTAGGCCGCGTTGTGCGGCATCAGCCAGACGTGACCGTCGGCCCGGCGCAGCGTCTTGACGGTCGCCTCGCCGTCGATCATGGCCGCGACGATCTCGCCGTTCTCCGCGACCGGCTGGCGGCGCACGACGACCCAGTCGCCGTCGCAGATGGCGGCGTCGATCATCGAGTCGCCCGCGACGCGGAGCAGGAACAGCTCGCCGTCACCGACGAGCTGGCGCGGGAGCGGGAACACGTCCTCGACGACCTGGTCGGCCAGGATCGGGCCGCCCGCGGCGATCCGGCCGACGACCGGGACGTAGGACGGGCTGGGCACCTGCTCGTCGTCCCCGGTGACGGGTGCGGAGAAGGGCGTGCGGGTGCCGTCGGGCGCGGTCCAGGTGGACACGCCGCGCGAGTCGTCGGGGTGGACGACCTCGATCGCGCGCGGTCGGTTCGGGTCGCGGCGCAGGTAGCCCTTGCGCTCGAGGGCCGTGAGCTGGTGCTTGACGCTCGACGGGCTCGTGAGGCCGACGGCCTCGCCGATCTCGCGCATGCTCGGCGGGTAGCCGCGCGACTCGACCGACGCCCGGATGGTGTCGAGCACGAGGCGCTGGCGCGCGGTGAGACCGTCGGCCCCGTCCGGGCCGTCGGGGAGCGCGTGGACGGTCGCCACCCGGTCCTGTGTGCCGGTCGTGGTGTCCCCGCTGGTGCTCACTGCAGCCCTCCTGACGTCGTCGGCCGGTCGCCGCCTGCTCGGTGCCGGACCGTGCGCACCGCTGCTGACCTGCGTCCGGACCGGGCGGACCCGGGCGGTGTCAGTGGTCGGTGGTGCGCTTGTCCTGCGCGGCCAGCCTAGGCAGTGCGAGCAGCCAGATCAAACATCTGTTCGATCTCGTCTGGACGCGTGTCGGAGCCGGGTGGTAGACATCGTACAGACGTTCGACGAACAGACGTTCGAACCAGAAGGAGCGGAGAGTCGACATGAGCGCTGCGGTGCTGTCGCCGGCGGGGCCGGGAACGGTGCGTCCGAACCTGCGGGTCGTCCGGTTGTCGACGCCGCCTGCACCCCGCTCCGTCGCGCCGGCGGGTCGGACACCGGTCGCGACCGGTGCCGGGCGTGACGACGCGCGTGTCCGGGCGACCGCGGAGCAGGCGCCGCTGCAGCTGACCGCACGCGGTCGTCTCGTGGTCGTCGTCCTCGGCCTGCTGCTCGCGATCGGTGTCTCGACGATCGCCGCGCGGGCGTCGGCGGACGGTCCGGTGAGCTCCGCGGTCGAGGTCACGCGTCACGTCGTCCTCGAGGGGGAGACGATGTGGGGCCTCGCGCAGCAGGTCGCCGCGCCGGGGGAGGACGTGCGCGACGTCGTCCTCGAGCTGGTGCGTCTCAACGACCTCCCCAACGCCGGTCTGATGGCGGGCCAGGAGATCCTCCTGCCGCGCTCCTGAGTCTCGGCGGCGCCCCTGCGGGGAAGGCGGGGGCGCCGCTGGGAGGAGCGTTGACGAGGGGGCTGTGGCTCAGTAGGTTAGGCTTACCTCATCGAACGGGCTGGGGGGCTCGTCGAGGTGTGGCCGAGGTGGTGCTCGCATCGCCCCGCGCCGCAGCACCGCGCCGGACCGAGGCGAGTCGGTCCGTGATCTGGGACGCGAGTCCCCAGGGAGGCGGCCGCGACGAGCGGCCGCCTCCCTGCACGCGGGTGCCCGACTCCGCGACCTCGCCCCCGCGCGACCGGGCGGTCGATCGAGTGGTCAGGTCTGCGCGCCTTGCGACGCCGTAGGACGGTGTCCTAGCGTCGCCGGGACGAGGACGAGCGGGGTCAGGGGACTCGCTGTCCGTGACAGCGAGGAGACATCGCGGTGCACTGCCCGTTCTGCCGACACCCGGACTCCCGTGTCGTCGACTCCCGCACGTCGGACGACGGCTCGTCCATCCGCCGTCGCCGCCAGTGCCCGCAGTGCAACCGGCGGTTCACGACCGTCGAGACCGCGAGCCTCTCGGTCGTCAAGCGCTCGGGGGTCACCGAGCCCTTCAGCCGCGAGAAGATCGCCAACGGCGTCCGCAAGGCGTGCCAGGGACGTCCGGTGAGCGAGGACGACCTCGCGCTGCTCGCGCAGCGCGTCGAGGAGACGCTCCGCGCGTCGGGCTCGGCCGAGATCGACGCGTACGAGATCGGGCTGGCCATCCTGGGGCCGTTGCGCGAGCTCGACGAGGTCGCGTACCTCCGGTTCGCGAGCGTCTACCAGGCGTTCGACTCGCTCGAGGACTTCGAGGCCGCGATCACCGTCCTCCGCGCGGACCGCGAGAGCCGCATCGAGGCAGCGGACCCGGACTCCGCCGACGAGGTGGGTTCGGTCGCCGGCCCGACGGGCCCCGGCCCGACTGCCTGAGGCCACCCAGCCCCGGCCGGGCGGCGGAGAGGCGTCCACAGCGGGAGCACCGCGTGACGTCACGTAGGTTCGTCCGGTGACACCTGACGACCTCCCGCTCCTGTCCGTCCCGTCCGGCCCCGCCCTGCTGCCCGACGGCTCCGCGGCCGTCGTGGCCGTCACGCACCCCGACCTCGTGACCGACGAGTACACCGGGCAGCTCTGGCTCGTCCCGCTCGCGGGAGACGCCGCGCCGCACCGGATCACGCGCGGGCACCGTGACACCGCCCCGGACGTGTCGCCCGACGGCCGCTGGGTCGCGTTCTGCCGTGCGGAGCCGAAGGGCAAGCCGCAGCTCTACGTCGTCGAGGCGTCGGGTGGCGAGCCGGTGCGGCTCACGGACGCGCCGCTCGGGGTGTCGGCACCTCGGTTCTCGCCCGACGGGCGGCGGATCGCCTACCTCGCCCGCGTGCCGGAGGAGGGGCGCTACGTGGCCGGCGCCGACCCGGCCGGCGAGCCCGCGCGGCACATCACGTCGTTCCGATACCGCGGCGACGGCATCGGGTTCGAGCGGGACAAGCGCCAGCACGTCTTCGTCGTCGAGGTGCCGACGACCGACGCGTCGCCCGCACAGCTGGCCCGGGTGACCGAGATCCCGGAGTCGACGGCGCTGACCCGCGGCGACGCCGAGGTGCGCGGCGCGCGCTGGCTGCCGTCGGGCGACGCGCTGGTCGCGGTCGTCCCGCGGCACGCCGCCCGGGAGGAGGACCTGCGTCGGGATGCGGTCGTCGTCCCCGCCGGGTCGGACGCGGTCGACGTGCTCGACCTGGTGCCGGTCACCGACGCGGACCGGGGGAGCACGCTGGGCGTGGAGGCGGTGCTGCCGTCGGCCGACGGTACGGCCGTGTGGCTGCTCGCGACCGACCTCGGCCCGTCGGGCCACGACTTCGTGGCGGCGCAGGTCGGCCTGTTCCGTGCGGCGCTGCCGGTCGCGGGTCAGGAACCCGCTGTCCCGGTGCGGCTGACGGACGCCGACGCGGTGGACCTCGACGCGGGCGTGCTCGTGGAGTCGGCCGACGGGCCGCTCGTGGCGGTCCAGCACCGGGGTGCGGTGCACCTGGCGCGTGTGGCCGACGACGGCGCGTTCGTCACGCTGCTCGGGGGACGGCACGTCGTGTCGGGCGCTGCGGTCGCGCAGGGTGCGGTGCCGTTCGCCGTGGTCACCGCCGCGCACCCGACGTCCGCGGGCGACGTGCTCGCGGTGCCGCTCGACGGGTCGGGCGTCGCGACGCCGCGCACCGATCTCTCGGCTCCGCTGCGGGCGGCGGGCGTCCGTGAGCCCCGCGAGCTCGACGCGACCGCACCGGACGGCTACCCGGTCCACGGCTGGGTGGTGACGCCCGACCCGGAGCGGCACGGCCCGGGCCCGTACCCGACGATCCTCATGATCCACGGCGGGCCGCACGCGCAGTACACCCACGCGGTGTTCGACGAGGTGCAGGTCCTCGCCGCGGCCGGCTGGGCGGTCGTGCTGGGCAACCCCCGCGGCTCGTCGGGGTACGGCCGCGCGCACGGCCGGGCGATCCACCGCGCGTTCGGCACGGTCGACACGGACGACGTGCTGGCGCTGCTCGACGCGGCGGCGACGCTGCCGGAGGTCGACGCGGACCGGGTGGGCGTGATGGGCGGGTCGTACGGCGGGTACCTCACGGCGTGGCTGACGACGCGCACGGACCGGTTCGCGGCGGCGGTCGTCGAGCGCGGGTTCCTCGACCCGGTGAGCTTCGTCGGCTCGAGCGACATCGGCTGGTTCTTCGGCCTGGAGTACCTGGGCGACGCGGGCGACGAGGACGGTGCGCGCGCGGTCGCGGCGCAGTCGCCGATGGCGCACGTCGGTGCGGTGCGCACGCCGACGCTGGTGATCCACTCGGAGCAGGACTGGCGGTGCCCGGTCGAGCAGGGGCAGCGGTGGTTCGTGGAGCTGCGTCGGCGCGGTGTCGAGGCGGAGCTGCTGCTGTTCCCGGGCGAGGGCCACGAGCTGACGCGGTCCGGGCGTCCGCGGCACCGCCGCCAGCGCTTCGAGCACGTCCTCGCGTGGTGGGGCAGGCACCTGCCGGCCTCCTGACGGGCCGTCCGGCGACGACTCAGCGGTCGCTCGACCGCGGCCCCCACAGGTTGACGCCCGCGTCCACGGCGTGGGCGTCGACCGCGGCGACCTCGTCGTCGTCCAGGGGAGCCGCGGTCGCCGCGGCGAGGTTGTCGTCGAGCTGCTCGACGGTGCGCGCGCCGACGAGGACCGAGGTCACGCGCGGGTCGCGGAGCACCCAGGCGAGCGCGAGCTGCGGCAGCGTGCGTCCACCGGCGCGCGCGACGCCGTCGAGCGCGCGCACGTGGTCGAGCACCTCGGGGGTCAGCCACTCGGGGCGCAGCGGGCCGCCGCGTGCGGCGCGCGAGTCGGCGGGGACCCCGTCGAGGTACCGGGGCGTGAGCATGCCCTGCGCGAGGGGCGAGAACGCCACGACGGCCATCCCGGCGTCGCCGGCGACGTCGAGCAGCGACCGGCCGTCGGCGCCGGGTGTCTCGACCCACCGGTTGAGGATCGAGTAGGCGGGCTGGTGCACGGCGAGGCGCACCCCGAGGCGTGCGGCGACGTCGAGCGCCTCACGCGTGCGGTCCGCGGAGTACGACGAGATGCCCACGTGCACGGCCTTGCCCGCGCGGACCGCGGCACCGAGCGCACCGATCGTCTCCTCGAGCGGCGTCGTCGGGTCGTAGCGGTGGCTGTAGAACACGTCGACCGCGTCCACGCCGAGCCGCCGGAGGGACTCGTCGAGCGAGGCGCGCAGGTACTTCGCGGACCCGTGCTCGCCGTACGGGCCGGGCCACGCGCGGTACCCGGCCTTCGTGGTCAGGACGAGCTCGTCGCGGTGGCCGCGCAGGTCCGTCGCGAGCAGCCGTCCGACGGTCTCCTCGGCGGCGAACGGCGGTGGCCCGTAGTTGTTCGCGAGGTCGAGGTGCACGACGCCGCGCTCGACCGCGTGCAGCACGACCTCCCGCTGCTGCGCGTACGGTCGCGCCTCGCCGAAGTTCTGCCACAGCCCGAGCGAGACGGCCGGGAGCGAGAGACCGCCCGCGCGCCGGTGCGGGAGGGGCGGCGGTGCGGTGCTCACCGCTCGACCGTACCGCGCACGCGAGGACGACCGACGGGCCGTGAGGCCGCGCCTGCCGCCGCGCTCGTCGCACGGCAGGTCTGGGAGGACGCACGGCAGGCCTGGGACGACACGGGTGCCCCAAACGGGTGGCGCGGCCGCGCGCGGTCCGGGAGGCTGGACCGACGCGCCCCCCGGGTGCGTCGACAGACCGAGTCACACCGAGGAGTAGCCGATGAGCAACGACAGCGCGAAGCCGGCAGCGGAGGCGGTGAGCGAGGACGCCAAGGCGAAGTTCCGGGAGGCGCTCGACCGCAAGAAGGCGGCGCAGCACCGGACGGCCGCGGGCTCCACGAACACCGGGCAGGTCCACGGGTCGGAGACGGCGGGTCCGGCCCAGCGCCGGTTCCAGCGCAAGTCCGGCTCGTCCTGAGCCTCACCCGCACCGCATGACGAAGGGCCCCGCCGGCGACCGGTGGGGCCCTTCGTCGTGCACGGGCCAGCAGCGGTGACCGCCGCCGTGCACGAGGGTCAGGACAGCAGGCGCAGCCGCACCGTCTCCGGGCGCGACGACAGCGCGTCGACGACGGCCTGGTCGACGGCCGAGCCGGCGTCGGTGACCACGTAGCCGAGGTCGCCGCGCGTCGCGAGGAGCTGGCCCTCGATGTTGACGCCGTGCTCGGCGAGCGTGGCGTTCACCGCGGCGAGGACCCCGGGCACGTTGTGGTGCAGGTACGCGAGGCGGTGCACGCCCGGCGGCTGGTCGAGCGCGAGGTTCGGCACGTTGACGCTGAGCGTCGTCGAGCCCGTGGACAGGTAGTCCCGCACCTTGTTCGACACGAACTGGCCGATCGCCTCCTGCGCCTCCTCGGTCGAGCCGCCCGTGTGCGGCGTGAGGATGACGTTCGGCAGGCCGCGCAGCTCGGAGTCGAACGGGTCGCCCTTGCGCTTGGGCTCGACGGGGAAGACGTCGACGGCCGCGCCGCTCACGTGACCCGACACGACGGCGTCGCGCAGGGCCGAGTAGTCGACGACGAAGCCGCGGGACAGGTTGAGGAACACCGCGCCCGGACGCATGCGCGCGAACTGCTTGGCACCGAAGAGGCCCGCGTTGCCGCTGCGGCCGTCGACGTGCAGCGTGACGATGTCGGCGGCCTCGAGCAGCTCGTCGAGCGTGTCCATGCGACGCGCGTTGCCGAGCGCGAGCTTCTCGGCCGTGTCGTAGAAGACGACGGACATGCCGAGGTTCTCGGCGAGCACCGACAGCTGGGTGCCGATGTTGCCGTAGCCGATGATGCCGAGCGTGCGGCCGCGGACCTCGTGCGCGCCGGTCGCGGACTTGTTCCACACGCCGTCGTGCATGGCCTTGTCGAACTCGGTGAGGCGGCGGGTCAGCGCGATGATCTCGGAGATCGCGATCTCGACGACCGAGCGCGTGTTCGAGAACGGCGCGTTGAACGTCGCGACACCGCGCGACGCCGCCGCGGCGAGGTCGATCTGGTTGGTGCCGATGCAGTACGCGCCGATCGCGACGAGGTCGGACGCCTGCTCGAGCACCGCGGACGTCACGTGCGTCTTGGAGCGGATGCCGAGGAGCTGGACCCCCTCCAGGGCCTCGACGAGCTCGTGCTCGTCGAGCGCACCCGTGCGGGTGGTCACGTCGTAGCCGGCGGACTCGAGGATCGAGCGCGCCTGCGGGTGGAGGTTCTCGAGCAGCAGGGCCTTGGGCACGTCCCTATGGTGCGCCCCGTCCGGCCCGCGACCCAAGACGGTCCGGCCCTCGGACACGAGCCGCCCGCGGTCGTGACGCGTCAGTCCGCCGCCCAGCCGGCGGGCAGCGGCGCGCTGTGGAGCACGCGCAGCGCACGCGTCGGGCGGGTCATCGCGACGTACAGGTCGCCCGCGGAGGCCGCGAGCACGTCGGCGGGTTCGACGAGCACGACGACGTCGAACTCGAGGCCCTTGGCCTCGCGCGGCGTGAGCAGCACGAGCGGGGCGTCGAGGTCGGCGCTCGTCGCACCGGCGCCCAGCACCGCGGGCGTGCCGGCGTCGCGCAGCGCCTCGTGCACGCGCCCCAGGTGGCCGGGCGTCGCGACGACGGCGACGCGCCCCGCGCCGGACGCGTCGGTCACCTCGGTGACCGCCTTCTCGGCGTACCGGGCCGCCGCCGCCCCGATCGCGTCGCCCCCGACGGACTCCACGACCAGGGCGTCCGGCACGTCGCGCGCCGAGGTCAGGGGGCTCACGGGCAGCCCGGCGGCGACGGCCACGCGGCGGGCCGTGTCCGCGACGACCGCGGGAGTCCGGTAGTTCACGGTGAGCTCCGCGAGCCGCCACGACGAGCGCAGCACCGGGTCGAGCATGCGCGCCCAGTCGCGCGCACCGGCGGCGGCGGTCGTCTGGGCCACGTCACCGACGATCGTGAGCGACCGCGTGGGCACGCGGCGCAGCAGGGCGCGCCACGCCATGGCCGACAGCTCCTGCGCCTCGTCGACGACGACGTGCCCGTAGGTCCAGCTGCGGTCGGCGGCGGCGCGCTCCGCGGTCGTCAGCGCGGGACCGGACGACGCGAACCGGTCGGCGAGCATCTCGGCGGACACGAGCGCGCCGCTGCCCGTCGACTCGAGCACCTGACGCGCGTACTCGAGCTCCGACTGGCGGCGCTCGGCCGCCGCGCGGGCCTGCGCGCGCACCGCCTGGTCGTCCTCGCCCAGCAGCTCGGCGGCCTCGTCGAGCAGCGGCACGTCGGCGGGCGTCCACGGGGCGTCGGGGTCGCGCGCGAGCAGCCGGCGCTGGGCGGGGGAGAGCTGCGGCGCCGCGGACTCGAGCCGCCAGGGCTTGGCCCACAGGTCGGCGAGCAGCTTCTCCGGGGTCAGCGGCATCCACGCGAGGTTGAGCGCGATGCGGATCTCGCGGGTCGTACGGAGCTCCTCGACGATCTCGCTGCGCTCGTCGGAGGGGATCTCGCCGCCGAGCTGCTGCACGTACTGCTCGGCGAGCCGCGCGAGCATGTCGCGGACGAAGCCGACGCGCGCGAGGTTGTGCGGCCGGTGGTTGCGCCGGGCCCGGGCGATCGCCGACGCGACGTCCTGCGGCCGCACGACGATCGTCCGGCCGTCGACGCGCACCGTCGTCGCCTCGGCGGGTACCCGTTGCCGGTCGCGGACGGCACGCCCGACGACCGACGCCATGACGGCGCGGCCCTTGAGCTCGGCGACCGCCTCGGGCTCGGTGCCCGTCGCGACGATGCCCGGGACGAGCTCGGCGACGGTCGTCGTGACCACCCCCGTCTCGCCCAGGGACGGGAGCACCTGGTCGATGTAGCGCAGGAACGTGCGGCTCGGCCCGACGAGCAGGACGCCGGAACGCTCGAGCACGCGCCGGTGCGCGTACAGCAGGTACGCCGCGCGGTGCAGCGCGACCGCGGTCTTGCCGGTGCCCGGCCCGCCCTGCACGACGAGGGCGCCGGTGAGCTCGTCGCGGATGATCCGGTCCTGCTCGGCCTGGATCGTCGCGACGATGTCGCCCATCCGCCCGGTCCGGCCGGCGGCCAGGCCCGCGAGCAGGGCGCCCTCGCCCGACAGGCCCGAGAGGCGCGCGTCGTCGCCGTCGGTGAGCAGGTCGAGGTCGAGCACCTCGTCCTCGACACCCGTGACCGTCCGCCCGCGCGTGACGACGTGCCGTCGCCGCACGACGCCGTCGGGGTGCGCGGCGGTGGCGCGGTAGAACGGCTGCGCCGCGGGTGCGCGCCAGTCGGTGAGCAGCGGCGACTGCTCCTCGTCGGTCAGGCCGATGCGTCCCACGTACCGGCGCACGCCGTCCTCGAGGTCGAGCCGCCCGAACACCAGGCGCTCCTCGACGGCCTCGAGCTGCGCGACGCGGTCCTCGTACAGCGTCGCGAACGCGTCGCGCTCGCTGCGGTTCTGGGGCGACCCCGAGGGACCGGACCGGCGGACCCGTGCGAGCCGGTCGCGCGTCTGGGCGCGCAGGTCGTCGAGCCGCGCGTAGAGCCCGTCGACCGTCTGCTGCTCGGCGGCGAGCTCTGCCTCGATTCCTGCCACGTGCGCGATCCTCCGTCCGCGGAACGGTGCTCCGCTCGAACCTGCCGCCCGTTCACCCGGTCGGGTCGACGGGCGCCGAAAGCGGCCGTCCATTGTCCACCACGACGGGGACGCCTCGCACCGTCCGGTCGGCGGCCCGCCCGGCGGTGGGGGACGCACGAAGGCCGCGCGGGGCCTACGCTTCCCCCAGCCCGACGAGAGGAGACCCGTGACCCACGCGACGACCGCGGGCGACGACGCCCGCGGCACCGCCACGCCCGGTCCCGTCGGCTCCCGGGATGGTGTCGTCCGGATCCTCCTGGTCGAGGACGACGACGGCGACGCCCTTCTCGTGCGGGAGCACCTGAGCGACGCCGGCCTGCCGGTCGACCTCGTGTGGGTGCGCTCCCTCGACGAGGCGCTCGAACGGCTGGACGTCGACTGCGTGCTCCTGGACCTCGGCCTGCCCGACGCGATGGGGATCGGCGCGCTCGAGCGCCTGCTCGGCGCCGGTGCCCCCGCGGTCGTGGTGCTGACGGGACTCTCAGGCGCCGACGCCGGCGTGCAGGCCGTCGCCGCGGGTGCCCAGGACTACCTCGTCAAGGGCGAGGTCGACGGCGAGCTGCTGTCGCGCTCGGTGCGGTACGCCGTCCAGCGCCGCCGGCTCGAGGAGACCGACCGCGCGCTGTACCGGAGCCTGGTGCGCGCCGAGGAGACGACGCGCCTCGAGCGGGCGCTGCTCCCGACGCCGGCCGTGCGCGACGACAAGCTCGAGGTCCGCGTCGGGTACCGCGCGGGTCGCGACGGGCTCCTCGGCGGGGACTTCTACGACGTCGTCGAGCTGCCCGACGGCCGGGTGCTCGCGCTCGTCGGCGACGTGTGCGGGCACGGTCCGGACGAGGCCGCGCTCGGCGCGACGCTCCGCACGGCGTGGCGCACGCTCGTGCTGGCCGGGACGCCGGCGGGCGACATCCTCGGACTGCTCGAGCGCGTGCTCGCGTTCGAGCGTGCGCGTCCCGAGGTGTTCACGACGGCGACGATGCTGGTCGTCGCGCCCGACCGCGCGAGCGCCGACCTCTACCAGGCGGGTCACCCCGTGCCGTTCCTGCTCGGCCCGCCGTCGGCGCTCCTGCCGACGCAGCGTCGCGGCCGCGCGCTGGGCATCCCCGTGCACGGCGGCTGGGAGCCGGAGCGGCTCGAGCTCGACGGGGACTGGCGCATCCTCATGTACACCGACGGGCTGCTCGAGGCGACGGTGCACGGCGGACCGGAGCGCGTCGGCAAGGCCGGGCTGCTCGCGGTCGTCGACCGCGTCCTCGCGACCGAGCGTCGCGGCACCGACGACGCCCGTGCCGACGACGACCCCGTCGACCTCGTCGAGCGTGTCCTGCACGAGGTCCGCGGGCTGCACGGCGGCGACCTCGTCGACGACGCCGCGGTCGTCCTGCTCGGGTGGGGTGCATGAGCGCTCCGACCACCCCCCGCGTCGGCGGGCGGGTCACGCTGCGCCGTCGCCTGCTCAGGCTGCTCGTCACGGCGGCCGCCCTCCTCGCGCTCGTCGTGGTCGGAGCCGCGCTCGTCCTCGGCCGCGTCGTCGAGCGGCAGGACGCCGTGACGCAGACGTACTTCGACGCGATCACCCAGGCCGACGGCGCGTACATCCAGCTCGTCGACGCCGAGACGTCCGTCCGGGGGTACGCGCTGACGGGCGACGAGGTGACGCTCGAGCCGTACCAGCGCGCGCTCGAGGACGACCTGTCGTTCCGGGTCCTCGCCGAGCGCGAGCGCGAGCACGGCGCCGACCCGGAGCTCACGGCCGCCGCGCAGGCCGCCGCCGACGCGGGGGCGCGCTGGAACGAGGAGTTCGCGCAGCCGACCATGGCGCAGGTCGCGTCCGAGGGCACGGCGTCCGTGACCTCCGAGGAGATCGAGGCCGGCCGGCAGCTCTTCGACGAGGCCCGTGTGCAGGCCGACGCCTACATCACCCTCCTGCGGGACCGCCGCGCGGAGGCCGTCGACGAGCTGTCGCACTGGATGCTCGTCGCGGCGCTGTCCGTCATCCTGCTGGTGGTCGCGGCGATCGGTGTCGGCGTCGCGCTCTGGGTCGCCCTGCGCCGCTGGGTGCTGGAGCCCCTGGGCGAGCTCGCGGCGGACGCCCGCGCGGTCGCGTCGGGCGAGCTCGCGCACCCGGTCGACACGACGGGTCCGGGCGAGATCGCCGACCTCGCGGACGACGTCGAGCGCATGCGCGTCGCGCTCGTGACCGAGGTGCGCGCCGTCGAGCAGTCGCGGTCCGAGATCGCCGAGGCGCACGACCAGCTCACCGCACAGGCGGAGGAGCTGCGCCGCTCGAACCGCGACCTCGAGCAGTTCGCGTACGTCGCGTCGCACGACCTGCAGGAGCCGCTGCGCAAGGTCGCGAGCTTCACGCAGCTGCTGCAGAAGCGCTACGGCGGCCAGCTCGACGAGCGTGCCGACCAGTACATCGACTTCGCCGTCGACGGCGCGAAGCGCATGCAGCGGCTCATCAACGACCTGCTCGGCTTCTCCCGCGTCGGTCGGCACGGCGGCGAGGTGACCGACGTCGACCTCGACGCGGCGTTCGCGGAGGCCGTCGACAACCTCGAGGAACGGATCGCGGAGACGGGCGCGGTCGTCACGCACGACCCGCTGCCGACCGTGCGCGGCGAGGAGGCCCTGCTCGTCCAGCTCTTCCAGAACGTCGTCGGCAACGCCGTGAAGTTCCGGGCTCCCGACCGCGTGCCGCACGTGCACGTCAGCGCGCGTCAGGTCGGCGACGAGTGGGAGCTCGAGTGCCGGGACAACGGCATCGGGATCGACGCGCAGTACGCCGAACGGGTGTTCGTGATCTTCCAGCGGCTGCACGCCAAGGACGTCTACGAGGGCACGGGCATCGGGCTCGCGCTGTGCAAGAAGATCGTCGAGTTCCACGGCGGCCGCATCTGGATCGAGCCGTCGCAGGACGTCGGGACCCGTATCCTCTGGACGTTGCCTGCACCGGCTTTCGACACCCTCACCGCCTGAACGGAGCTCCTGTGCCCTCCAGCACCAAGGTCATCGACGTCCTTCTCGTCGAGGACGACCCGGGCGACGTCCTCATGACGCGTGAGGCCTTCGAGCACAACAAGGTGCGCAACCGGCTCTGGGTCGTGGCCGACGGCGTGAGCGCCATGGAGTTCCTCCGCAAGGAGGGTGAGCACACCGACGCGCCGACGCCGGACCTGATCCTCCTCGACCTCAACCTGCCGCGCATGGACGGGCGTGAGGTGCTGCAAGCCCTCAAGGTCGACGAGTCGCTGCGGTCGATCCCGGTCGTCGTGCTCACCACCTCGGAGGCCGAGGAGGACGTGGTGCGCAGCTACTCGCTGCACGCGAACGCGTACGTCACCAAGCCCGTCGACTTCGACCGGTTCATCGACGTCGTCCGCCAGATCGACGAGTTCTTCGTCGAGGTGGTGCGTCTCCCCGGTCGCTGACCGCCCGGGGAAGACTTCCGACCGTCCCGACGTTGTGGCGGGCAGGCCCACCCGCAGCGGGTGGGTGGTCGGAGGAAGGCGAACGCCCACGATGTTGGACCCCAGCGAGATCTACGACGTCGACCCGCAGGCGGCTGCGGCGCTCGCGGAGCACGCCCGGGAGGGCTCCGGCCCGGTCCTGGTGCACGCGGTGCGCGGGTTCGTCGACGCCGGGAGCGCGGGGCAGCTCGTCGCGGAGCACCTCACGGAGGAGCTCGGCACGACACGCCTCGTGACCTTCGACGTCGACCAGCTGCTCGACTACCGCTCGCGCCGCCCCGTGATGACGTTCGACTCCACGACGTGGAGCGACTACGCGGAGCCCGAGCTCGTCGTCGACGTCCTCGAGGACGCGGCCGGCGTCCCGTTCCTGCTGCTGCACGGCTCCGAGCCCGACGTGCAGTGGGAGCGGTACGTGGCGGCCGTCCGGCAGATCGTCGAGCGCTTCGACGTGCCCCTGACGATCGGCGTGCACGGCGTGCCCATGGGCATCCCGCACACGCGCCCGATCTCCGTGACGGCCCACGCGACGCGTCCCGACCTGGTCGCCGACCACGCGTCGTGGTTCGGCCGCGTCCAGGTCCCGGCGAGCGCGAGCGCCCTCCTGGAGCTGCGCCTCGGCCAGTCCGGGCACGACGCGATGGGCTTCGCGGTGCACGTCCCGCACTACCTCGCGCAGTCGTCGTACCCGCAGGCGAGCGTCGCGGCGCTCGAGGGGATCGAGCGGGCGACGGGTCTGGACCTGCGCGTCGCCGCGCTGACCGAGGCGGCGAAGGACGCCGAGCGGGAGATCGAGCGTCAGGTCGCGGGCTCCGAGGAGGTGTCGACCGTCGTGCGTGCGCTCGAGGAGCAGTACGACGCGTTCGCCCGGAGCATCGGCCGCACGAGCCTGCTTGCCGGGACGACCGACCTGCCGACGGCGGAGGAGCTCGGTGCGGAGTTCGAGCGCTTCCTCGCCGAGCAGGGTGGCGACGACCCTCGCTGAGCCTGGCCGCGACCGTTCTGCGACCGAACGTTTACCGGATCGTTGTCGAGTCGCGCCATGCACGTGCCAGAAATCGTGGCGTGGCGTAGGTCACCGTGCGAGGATGCAGTCGTTGCAGTGACGTACTCGTTTGACCGGCGCCGGCCCGCTCACCTGGGCTTCGGTACCTTCCAGCCGCAGGGCTGGTCCACCCGGTGCAGGACGTGAGGCATTGCGGCACGGCTCGGACAGAGGGTCTGGGCCGTCACACCGGTTGGACAGAGGGAAACGGTCATGGCACAGGGTGCTGTCAAGTGGTTCAACGCCGAGAAGGGCTACGGCTTCATCGCGCAGGACGGCGGCGGCGCTGACGTCTTCGTCCACTACTCCGCGATCGACACGCAGGGCTACCGCTCGCTCGACGAGGGCCAGCGCGTCGAGTTCGAGATCACGCAGGGCGACAAGGGCCCGCAGGCGGAGCACGTCCGCCCGCTCTGACCCCGCCCGCGCGCCGGACGGGCGCGCCGCACGGTTCCCACAGGGCCGCACCTCACGAGGTGCGGCCCTGTGCGTCGTCCGGGGCACGGTCCGGGACCGAGACCGGCGCCGTGCGTGCCCCGGGTCCGGCTCCCGCCGGGTCATCAGGGCCCGGGTGCGGGTCGACGTCCGGGTCCAGCAGGACACCCGCGCCACCGGTGAACGCGACCACGTCGTCACCGTGCAGCAGTCGGGCCGGCGCGGGCAGGCTCCGCACCGCGCGGGCCAGCGCGGGGGAGCCGAGCAGCTCGGGGTCGTCGGTCGCGGCGAGCACGACGTTGCCGTAGCCACGCCCACGCAGCAGCCCGGGCTCGGCGACGACCGCCACGTCGTCGAACACGTCCGCCAGGGTCGCGGCCTCCGACCGAGCGTCGGCGAGCGGGGGCCGGTCGGCGCAGTTGACGAGGTAGACGCCGCCGGGTCGCAGCACGCGCGCGACGTCCGCCGCGACCGCGCGCGTGCGCACGTGCGCGGGCGTCGTGTCCCCGGCGAAGACGTCCCGCACGACGACGTCCGCGGACGCGTCGGCCAGCCGGGCGAGCTGCTCGCGCGCGTCGCCTGCACGGATCCGCAGCGCGGGGGCGCGCGGCAGGTCGAACCAGCCGCGGACCAGCTCGGGCAGCGCGGTGTCGAGCTCGACCGCGACCTGCTGGGACCCGGGGCGTTCCGCGTCGACCGCGCGCGCGAGCGCACAGCCGCCCGCACCGAGGTGGACGACCGACAGCGGCGAGCCGGGCGGCCCGACGCGCTCGATGACGGCCGCCATCTGCTGCATGTACTCGAACACCAGCCGCGTCGGGTCCGCGGTGTCGAGGTAGGAACTGGGCACGCCGTTGACCAGCACGGTCACGCCGTCGGGGTCGTCGGGGTCGCGCACGAGCTCGACCGTGCCGGTGGGGATCGCCACGGGTCCGGTCGGCCACGGCGTGCGGGTCGCCGCCCGCCCCGGCCGTGTGGGTCCTCGGTGCGCTCCTGAGGTGCGGCGGGCGTTCCGGTCGGGCATGCCCCCACGCTACGGCGTTGACGGGATCGAACACGTGTTCGATACTGGAGGAGGTGGAGGGAGACGCGATGGGCGCCACGACGATCGGCACGGACGGGCAGGGCGGTGTCGTGCAGCGTCTCGACGCCGCACGGACGGCGCCGCGCGCCGCGGAGCTCCTCGGCCGCGCCGACGCCGAGCTCCTCGCGGCCCAGTTCTCGTCGGAGGCGTGGGAGCAGTTCTCGCACGCGCACCTCGCGGCGCTGCGGGCGGGCGCCGCCGTCATCGCCTCGCGCGGCCGTCCGGCGGGTCGTCGCGCGCTGCGGACCGTCTGGGAGATCCTCGACGTCGTGGCACCCGAGCTCGCGACCTGGAGCGGCTACTTCGCGGACGCGGCCCCGCTGCGGTCGGCGGTCGACGCCGGCCGTTTCGACGCCGTCACCCCGGCGCGCGCCGAGCAGGCGGTGTGCGCAGCCGAGGACTTCGTCGACGCCGCGCGCGCCCTGGTCGAGGCGTCGTCGACCGCGCTGCCGGGTGCACCGCGCATGCTCGCGGTGACGGCCTCGTGAGCCGAGGCCCACGGGCCGCCGCGGCCCGACGTGACTGGGGTCGCGAGGAGGACGGCTGCTCGATCCTGCACGTCGACATGGACGCGTTCTTCGCCTCCGTCGAGCTCGCGCGGCGGCCACAGCTGCGCGGGCTCCCCGTCATCGTCGGGGGCGCGCAGCGCGGCGTCGTGCTCGCGGCGACCTACGAGGCACGGGCCTTCGGCGTGCACTCGGCGATGCCGATGACAGCGGCGCTGCGCATGTGCCCGCAGGCCGTCGTCGTCCCGCCCGACCACACCGCGTACCGCGACGTCTCGCAGGGCGTCATGCGGATCCTGCACGACGTGACGGCGCTCGTGGAGCAGGTCAGCGTCGACGAAGCGTTCCTCGACGTCGCGGGCGCGCGACGCCGGCTCGGCCCTCCGACCACGATCGCGGCGGAGATCCGGCGGCGGGTGCACGCCGAGTTCGGCATCACGTGCTCGGTCGGCATCGCCGCGAACAAGTTCGTCGCCAAGCTCGCGTCCGGCCACGCCAAGCCCGACGGCGTCCTGCTCGTGCCCCGTGCGGCGACGCTCGACTTCCTGCGGGTGCTGCCCGTCGGCGCGCTCTGGGGCGTGGGGGAGCGGACGGAGGCCGCGCTCGCGCGCTGGGGCATCCGGACGGTCGCGGAGCTCGCGGACAGCGACGTCGCGACCGTGCAGCGCGCGGTCGGCAAGGTGGCCGGCGCGCACCTGTTCGACCTCTCGTGGGGGCGGGACCCGCGACCCGTGCAGCCGCACCGCGAGGAGAAGTCGATCGGCGCCGAGGAGACGTTCGCCGAGGACGTCGCCGACCTCGGGGTCGTCCAGGCCAAGGTGCTCGAGCTCGCCGACCGGTGCGCGACGCGCCTGCGGCACAAGGAGCTCGTCGCCCGGACGGTGACCGTCAAGGTCCGCACGTCCGACTTCCGCACGCTGACGCGCTCACGGACGCTCACCACGCCGAGCGACGTCGGCCGCGAGCTCTACCTCGTCGCCCGCGAGCTCGTCGCCGGTGCGGACCTCGGCGGGCTGCCGGTGCGGCTCGTCGGCGTGCGCGCCGAGGGTCTCGAGCCCGCCGCGGCGACCGTCCGGCAGCCGACGCTCGAGGAGGCCGTCGCGGAGCCGACGCCCGACCGACGGGACGCCGAACGGGTGATGGACGAGGTGCGCGCCCGGTTCGGGGCCGCTGCCATCAGGACAGGTGTCCATTCATCCGACCCTGAGGCGCGCTCGACTACCACCTTCGTTCCCGCGGATCTATCCTGAACCCGTCACGGATCCACAGCCCAACGGGGGTCGGAATGCCTCTCTCCGAGTACGAGCAGCGCGTACTTGAGCAGATGGAGCGCCAGCTCACCTCTGACGACCCGCGCTTGGCCAACACGCTCACCCAGCGTGGCCGCCGGCCCGTCAGTCGGTACCTCATCGCCGGCGGCGGCGCAGCCGTCGGCCTGCTCCTGCTCGTGCTCGGTGCCGCGGGAAGTCTTCCGTGGCTCGGCGTCGTCGGTTTCGTCGTGATGTTCGCGGGCGTTGCGTTCGCGTTCGCCGACCCGCACCGCGGCGCGCGACGGCACGGCCCGCAGGGCGTCGTCCAGGCGGACGGTGCCGTCCGTCGGGCTCCGCAGGCGCGCAAGAGCGGTTTCATGTCGCGGCTCGAGGAGCGCTGGGACCGTCGCCGGGGTCAGCAGGGTCGCTGATCCGCCGCGCTTACTCCCGGGCGCACGCGACCGCGAGCACGCGGTCGCCGTTCACCGGGCGTCGTCACCAGTGAGTCGGTGGGCGCGCCCTCCCTCGTCCCGCGACGGGACGTCGTCCTGTCGCCGGACCTCTTCCTGTCGCGAGGTCGAGCCTCGTCTTCCTGTCGCGAGGTCGAACCCTCACCGACCGGACGTCAGGACGAGGACCGGGACGCCCCCGTGAGCACCGACCCCACGCCGTCGACGATCTCGTCCGTCCACCGCACGAGCTGGTCGGGGTCCACGTCGCCCGGGACCGGCGCGTACCGCTGACGCTCGACGGTCCGCGCGAGCGCACGCAGGGCGGCCGCGGTGACCTCGTCGAGGTCGGCCCCCGACGTGGCGCGGACCTGGTCGTGCACGGCCGCGACCGCGTCGCGCGGTGTCGTCGAGTCCGACCACGACACTCCCTTCGCGGCGAGCCGCCGACGGGTCCGCAGCCAGGCGCGCTCGGGTGTCTCGTCGGCGCGGGTCCGCGTGCGACGCCGGACGAGCGACAGGCCGACGACGACGAGGACGAGCACGATCCCCCCGATGACGCCCACTCGGGTCCAGCTCGCGCCGGCCTCCTCCTGGGCGGTCGGGCCGGACGGCACGGGTGCGGTCGTGGCGGCACCGGTCGGCGCGGCGGCCGCGGAGGGGATCGCCTCGTCGGGCTGGCTCGCGGGCGCGTCGACGGCGCTGAACGGGTCGCTCCAGACCGGCGGGAGCCCTGCCTGGATCGCGGGCGTCGGCTCGAACCGCACCCAGCCCTGGTCGGCGAAGTACAGCTCGGGCCACGCGTGCGACTTGCGACCGGTGACGACGTACTGGCCGTCGCCGTTCGCGTCGCCAGGGAGGAAGCCGACACCGACGCGCGCGGGGATGCCGAGCATGCGGGCCATGAGCGTCATCGACGTGGCGAACTGCACGCAGTACCCGCGCCGTGACTGCAGGAAGTCCCACACGGCGTCCTCGGTGCGCGCGGGCGCGATCCGGGTGTCGTACGTGAAGTTGGTGCCGGCCCGGAAGTAGGACTGCAGCGCCATCGCCTGCTGGTACGGGGTCTCGGCGTCGGCCGTGATCTCGCGTGCGAGGTCGGCGATCTGCTCGCGGTGGTCGGTGCCGGGCACCTCGAGGGAGGCGCCGCCGTCGTCGGGCGTGCCGACGGGCGCGTCCTCGAGGTCGTCCGGCATGAGGTCGGGGACCTCGACGACCATCGAGTAGCGCATGCCGTCGAAGGTGCTGCGGCGCCCGACGACCTCGTCGCGCAGCTCGTCGTAGCTCCAGCCGCCCTCGACGGTGACCGTACGGGGGAAGGTGCTCACGGGCAGGCGTCGTTCGCGGAGTGCGCCGACCTCGACGTCGACGGTGGCCAGGGAGCCGCGGGTGGCGTCCGGGGCGCCGCCGCGCAGGGCGGGGTCCGAGGCGAGGAGCTCGCCGGGCTCCCACGTGGACAGGTCGAGGGTGTCGTCGCGCTGCCACTCCCGGCCGTCGAAGGTCGTGAGCGTGAAGGCGCGCAGCGGGCCCACGATGCGCGCGGTGACGACGACGGCGTCGTCGGTGGGTGCGGGGACCGGGACCTCGAGGGCACCGGTCGCGTCCTCGTCCGGCTCGGCGCTCGCCTCGGCGGCGGCGGCGTCCTCGGGCGACACGACGGTGTACCGCAGCACGACCTGACCGGAGCGGGTGCCGAGGCTCTCGCGCAGGTCCAGGTTGTCGGACAGCTGGAGAGGACCGACCGGGCCGTTGCCGAACGTGGGCAGCGCGAGCGACGCCCATCCCGGCAGCGCGGCGACCACGGGACCGGCGACCAGCGCGAGCACGACGACGGCGACGGCTCCGGCGAGCGCTCCGCCGGTCCGACGGGCGCGGTCGCTGTGCGCGGTCGTCGGCGTGGCGCTGAGCGCGAGCAGCAGCAGGTAGGCGAGGCCGGTCCAGGCGACCGCCCAGCTGCTCGCGGGGAAGCCGAGCACCACCGTCGGCGTCCACAGCGCGAGGAGCGGGATCCCGGCGAGCGCGGGGATGCCGATCCCGACGGCCACGAGGTCGGTGACGAGGAGCACGGTGACGGCGCCGGCGACGACGAGCAGCTCGGCGGGTCGGACGCCCGCCATCGGGACCAGCGACGCGTTGATCACAGCGGCACCCTCACGGGCGGTCGCGAGCGTGCGGTCGAGCGAGCCGAGGTCGGGCAGGACCTGGATGCGGCCCGGGGGAGCGCCGTACCGGACGAGCAGCCCGGCGGCGAGGACGACGAACCCGACGAGGGTCGGTGCCCACCAGGACCGGGTGACGGCGCGCGTCCCGGCCACGACCCCGGCGACGAGGAGCACCGCGACCCAGGTGACGGTGAGCCAGCGGCCGGGCTCGATGAGGTTGGACAGCGCGGTGACGGCGGCGCACGTCGCGATCGCGCACAGCGCGGTGGCGATCAGGCTGCGGGGGCCGCGCGGGACGCGCCCGGGGGCGGCGTTCACCGGGCGCTCCCGAGCAGCCGCAGCCAGCAGCCGACGATGTCCTCGCCGGGGGAGACCGTGCACGCGCGCCATCCCGCCCGGCGCAGGGCGTGCACGGTGTGCTGCGCCTCGCGCTCGTGCGCGGGCGACGCGCCGTCGGCCCGGACGACGGCCCAGCCCTGGGCGTCGTCGGCGACGTGCGCGAGCGCGGCGCGCGCGCTCGCGCCGAGCGGGCCCAGGACCGCGAGCACGATCTCGCCGCCCGCGTCGGTCGTCTCGAGCAGGTGCGCCGCGTCGAGCAGGTGGCTCTCGGCCTCGTCGGACGTGCGAGGCGCCTCGAGGTCGACGGTCGAGTCGAGCAGCGCGGTGCGTGCGGTCGGGCCGGTGCGCGCCTGGTGGAACGTCGACGGGGTCCCGGCCCGCCCGCCGACGAGCCGGACGGGGTGGCCGCCGTCGAGCATCGCGAGCGCCATCGACGCGGCGAGCGAGATGGTCCACTCGAGCGCGGTCAGCTTCGCGGGCAGGTCGAGGAGCACCGACACCGGGCGCATCCCGGCGCGCTCGTCCGAGCGGACCATGAGGGCCCCGCGGCGTGCGCTGCTGCGCCAGTGCACGCGACGCAGGTCGTCGCCCTCGCGGTAGTCGCGCAGCGACGCGTCGTCCGTCGACGGCGTGCGGGCCCCGAGCGCGACGCGGTCCGGCTCGCCCACGAGCACGTCGGACGCGGTGGGCAGCGGGACGACGGCGGGCCACACGACGACCTCGGCGTGGTCGCCGAGCGTCGCGCTGGACCGGGCCACGCCGAACGGGTCGCCGCGCGTGACGACGAGCGGGCCGAGCTGCCAGCGCCCGCGCCGGGCCGCGTCGACCTGGTAGGAGACGGTGACCTGCTGCGGCGATCGCTGGACGCGCGCGCGCAGCGGACGCCCGCCGGAGAGCTCGGTGGCCGCCTGCTCGGAGAACCGCAGACCGGCGAGACGCACGCGCGCGGCGGGGTCGGACGCCTTGATCCGCACGTCGACGCGCGCGTGCTCACCGGCGTGGACCGGGTTGGGCTGGACGTCGCGCGCGACGGCGAGCCGGTGCCGCCCGCGGCCCGGGTCGAGCATCCCGACGAGGACGCACGCCCCGACGACGAGCAGCACGACGAGCGTGCCGATGCGCACGAGGTCGACGGCACCGAGCCCGACGCCGAGGAGCCCGAGGGCGACCCCGCCGAGCCCGAGCGCCCAGCCTCGACGGGTGGGCCGCAGGCCCATCAGCCGATGGCGCGTCGGGCGCGCGAGGCGGTCGCGGTCAGCGACGCGGGCACGGGGAGCGGCGTGCGCTCCACGATGTCGGCGACGATGTCGCTCGTGCTGCGCCCGGAGAGCCGGGACTCGGTGCTGGGCAGGAGGCGGTGCGCGAGCACGGGCTCGGCGAGCCGCTGCACGTCGTCGGGCAGGACGTGGTCGCGCCCGTCCATCGCGGCGACCGACTTGGCGGCGCGCAGCAGCTGGATCGCGGCGCGGGGGGACGCCCCGAGCCGCAGCCCGTGGTCCTGGCGCGTCGCGGTGACGAGGTCGACGACGTACCGCTTGACGGCGGGTGCGGCGAAGAGGCGGCGCGTGGTGCCGATGAGCCGGGCGACCGCCTCGGCGTCGGTCACGGGGCGCAGCTGGTCGAGCGGGTCGGACGTCTCCTGCAGGTCGAGCATGTCGAGCTCGGACTCGACGCTCGGGTACCCGACGGTGAGCCGTGCCATGAAGCGGTCGCGCTGCGCCTCGGGCAGCGGGTAGGTCCCCTCCATCTCGACGGGGTTCTGCGTCGCGACGACGAGGAACGGCCGGGGGAGCGGGTAGGTGCGGCCGTCGACGGTGGCCTGCGCCTCCTGCATGCACTCGAGGAGCGCCGACTGCGTCTTGGGCGAGGCGCGGTTGATCTCGTCGCCGATGACCACGTGCGCGAAGACGGGTCCGGGCCGGAACTCGAACTCGTGCGTCTGCGTGCGGAAGATGTTGACGCCGGTGAGGTCGCTCGGCAGCAGGTCGGGCGTGAACTGGATGCGGCCGACCGGGCAGTCGATCGTGCGCGCGACCGCCTTGGCCAGCGTCGTCTTGCCGACGCCGGGGACGTCCTCGAGGAGGATGTGCCCTTCCGCGAGCAGCACGGCGAGCGTGGTCCGGACCAGGTCCGGACGCCCGGTGACGACGGACTCGATGCCGGCGCGCATCCGGTCGGTGGTGTCGACGACGTCGTCGAGCTCGCTCGACGACGGCACGGCCTGCAGCATGACGCCTCCCTTGGCGGAACTGTGACGAGCCTAAAGGAATCAGGCCCGCGCCGACCGGGAGTCCTTCCCCCACTTCCCTCCACCGGCGGGCGAAACCTCACCACGTCTCGCCCGGGGGCGTGTGCCGAATCGCGGAGTTCCGCCCGAAGAGCGCGGTTCTCGTCCCTGGCGCGACACGCCCCAGACGGGTGAACCCCCAATTCCGCTCCACTTCCCTCCACCGCCCCTGACCTGCATGTTCACCGTTCCCGACGGGTGAATTCACGCGCCTTTCCAGTGGCGGGTGGAGGGAAGTGGAGTACCGTGGAGGCACGTGGTGAGGCGGGGGGAACCCGCGACAGTGACCGGGAGGGAGGCGTGGTGACGCATGACTCGTCGACCGGCCTCTTCGGGTCCTTCGCGCCCTTCCTCGGGACGTACACACCGCGCCTGGACGACAAGGGCCGGCTCATCCTCCCGGCCAAGTTCCGCGGCCAGCTCGCCCCGGGGCTCGTCATGACGCGCGGGCAGGAGCGCTGCCTCTTCCTGCTGCCGATGGACGAGTTCCGTCGCATGCACGACCAGCTGCGGCAGGCGCCGGTGACCAGCAAGCAGGCGCGCGACTACCTGCGCGTGTTCCTGTCGGGGGCGAGCGACGAGCTGCCCGACAAGCAGGGCCGCATCTCGATCCCGCCGGTGCTGCGCAAGTACGCCGGGCTGGACCGGGACGTGGCCGTCATCGGCGCGGGCACCCGCGTCGAGATCTGGGACCTGCAGGCGTGGGAGACGTACCTCGCCGAGCAGGAGGCCGGCTACGCCGACACGGCGGAGGAGGTCTTCCCGAACGGGCCGTTCTGAGCACCACGGCCCACGTCCCGCCCCTGCCCGTCCCACGAACCCTCGCTCCGCCCGTCGAGACCTCCCCCCGTCCGCTCTGGCGCACTTCCCCGGTGCCAGAGGGTCGGTGGGGGATCTGGCCGGACGGCGGAGGGACCGTCCGACCACCACCCCACACCCCCGAGACCGGGGACACCCGTACCCGCATCCGGCGCACCGGAAGGAGGCAGCGATGGACGAGCGACGCGACGACGCCGCCACCCGGCACACGCCGGTCCTGCTCCAGCGCTGCCTCGACCTGCTCGCGCCCGCGCTCGCCGCGGAGGGTGCCGTCATGGTCGACTCGACGCTCGGCATGGGCGGGCACACCGAGGGCGTGCTGCGCGCGTTCCCGCACGTCCGCGTCGTCGGCATCGACCGCGACCCGCAGGCGCTCGACCTCGCGGGCCGCCGGCTCGCGCCGTTCGGCGAGCGGTTCACGGCGGTGCACGCGGTCTACGACGAGATCGGGGACGTGCTCGACGACCTCGGCCTCGCGCACGTGCAGGGCGTCCTCATGGACCTCGGCGTCTCGTCGCTGCAGCTCGACGAGCGCGAGCGCGGCTTCTCCTACGCCCACGACGCACCGCTCGACATGCGGATGGACCCCACGCGCGGTCTCACGGCGGCGGACGTCGTCAACACGTACGAGGAGCGCGAGATCGCGCGCGTCCTGCGCGAGTACGGCGAGGAGCGGTTCGCGCCGCGCATCGCCCGCTCGATCGTCCGGGCACGTGAGAAGGCGCCCCTGGCCCGCACCGGCGAGCTCGTGGACCTGGTCCGCGCGGCGATCCCGGCGGCGACGCGCAAGACGGGCGGTCACCCGGCCAAGCGCACGTTCCAGGCGCTGCGCATCGAGGTCAACGGCGAGCTCGAGGTCCTCGAGCGGGCGCTCCCGGCGTCGGTCGAGGCCCTCGCCGTCGGCGGCCGGATCGTCGTCGAGGCGTACCACTCGCTCGAGGACCGGCTGGTCAAGCGGACGTTCGCCGCGGGCGCCACCTCGAGCGCCCCGCCCGACCTGCCGGTCGAGCCCGAGACCCACGCGCCGTACCTGCGGCTCGTCACGCGCGGTGCGGAGGAGGCCGACGAGGCCGAGCTCGCCGCGAACCCCCGCTCGCAGTCCGTGCGCCTGCGCGCCGCCGAGCGGACCCGACCGACCCCCGACCACCTCCGTGGTGGCACCCCTGGCAGGAGGGCAGCATGAGCGCAGAGGCGACGGCGCGGGTCAGCGCCGCTCGGGCGTACCCCGCGGCACGGCCGCAGCCCGCACCGGCACCGCGGCTGCGGCTCGTCCGGGCACCGCAGACGGCGCGCACGCGCGTGCCGTTCGTGCTGGCCTGCATGGCCGTGCTGACGCTCGCGCTCGTGTCGGCGCTGCTGCTCAACACGCAGATGGCGCAGGGCGCGTACGAGAAGTACGGCCTGACGAACGAGCTCGGCCGGCTCAACCAGGACGCGAAGGACCTCCAGGCGCAGCTCGACCAGAAGGCGTCGCCGGCGCAGCTCGCCGCGGCGGCGCGTGCGCTCGGCATGGTGCCCGCCGACGGCACCGGCTGGGTCCGGGTCGCCGACGGCACCGTGCAGGGCTCGCCGGCGCCGGCAGCCGCGGGCGGATGACGACGCGCGTCGGCGGGTCGCCGCGGGTCCAGCCCCGTCGCCCGCAGACTGGGGGCATGCCACCGCACCGCACGTCGAGCGCGCCCACGCGCGGCGGGTCGGCGCGGCAGGCGTCCCCGCGACCGGCGGCGCAGCCGCGCACGATCGACGTCGTCCCGCGCCCCCGGACCGGTGCGGCCGCGCCACGCCGTGGCGGCGGTGCGCCTGTCCGTGGAGGCGGGGGAGGCCGTCCGCCGAGGAACGTGCGCACGGGCGGGCGTCCGCGGATGGCGTTCCTCACCGTGGTCGTGCTCCTCGTCCTCTCGGTGTTCACCGGGCGGCTCGTGTGGGTGCAGGGCATCCGTGGCGACGCGATCGCGGCGGAGGCGCGCGAGAAGCGCATGACGTCGTTCGAGGTGCTCGGCGCGCGCGGCGAGATCACCGACGCCGAGGGGCGTCCGCTCGCGATGTCCGTCGAGCGCTACGACATCTCGGTGAACCAGCGGCAGGTCGGTGAGTACAAGAGCACCGGCACGCCCGAGGTGCCCGACGGCGCCGCCGGGGTCGCGCAGCGCCTCGCGCCCATCCTCGGCAAGAGCCCGGCCGAGGTCGGCGGGATGCTCGTGGGCGACCGCCAGTTCCGCTACATCGCGAAGAACGTGGAGCCGACCGTCGCGCGCGAGATCCGCGCGCTGAAGCTGCCCGGCATCCAGATCGACAAGGTGGCCGAGCGCGTCTACCCGAACGGTGACCTCGCGGGCAACGTCATCGGGTTCGTGAACTCGAGCGGCGTGGGCCTCGAGGGCCTCGAACGGTCGCTCGACGACCGGCTCGCGGGCTCGCCGGGCGAGGAGACCTACGAGCGCGGGCGCAAGGGTCAGCCGATCCCCGGCGGGTACTCGGCGGGCTCCCCGGCGCAGCAGGGCGACTCGGTGCAGCTCACGATCCTGTCGGACCTGCAGTTCAAGGCGCAGGAGGCGCTGTCGGCCGCGGTCGCGTCGACGGGCGCCGACGGCGGCACGGTGGTCGTGCTCGACACGCGCACCGGCGAGGTGCTGGCCCTGGCCGACTCCGGCTCGGTGGACCCGAACGACCCGGGCGACAGCACCGGCGGCTCGCTGGCCAGCTCGGTGTCCGACGTCTTCGAGCCGGGGTCGACGGGCAAGGTCATCACGATGGCCGCGGCGCTCGACGCCGGGCTCGTCACCCCGCTCACGCAGTTCGAGGTGCCGTACACCTACACGACGGAGAACGGCGAGACGTTCAAGGACTCGCACGAGCACGGGCTGCTCCGCCTCACGACGACGGGCGTGCTCGCCGAGTCGTCGAACACGGGCACCGTCATGATCGGGCAGAACCTGCCGCAGCAGACCCGGCACGACTACCTCACGAAGTTCGGCTTCGGTGCGCGCACGGGCATCGAGCTGCCGGGGGAGTCGCCCGGCATCCTGCGGTCGTGGGAGACGTGGGACAGCTGGGACCGCCGCTCCAAGTTCGCCGTGCTGTTCGGGCAGGCGGTGTCGGTGACCGCGCTGCAGGCCACGCAGGTGTTCGCGACGATCGCGAACGGCGGTGTCCGCGTCCAGCCGCACATCATCAAGGGCTGGACGGCGGCCGACGGCACCTACACGCCCGAGCCCGCCGCGGCGACCACGCAGGTCGTCTCGCCGCAGACCGCGGCGACCGTCCTCACGATGATGGAGAGCGTCGTCGACGACGGCACCGGCGGGAGCGCCGCGATCCCGGGCTACCGGGTCGCCGGCAAGACGGGCACCGCGCAGAACTGGGTCAAGGGCCACCAGGGCATCACGGCGTCGTTCATCGGCGTCGCGCCCGTCGACTCGCCCCGCATCGCGGTGAGCGTGATCCTGCACAACCCGCGCACGTCCATCTACGGCGGCACGGTCGCCGCCCCCGTCTTCCGCGACGTCGCCGGGTTCGCGCTCGGCGAGCTCGGCGTGCCGCCGTCGGGAAGCCAGGCGCAGCTCTTCCCGACGACGTGGTGAGCGTGCTCACGGCGGCCCCGGACGCGGCGTGGTGGGGGTCCGACCGGGGTAGATTCTCCCCATGACGTCCCCGGCCCGGATGCGCCCCCAGCATCCCGCGACCCACCGGGTGACCGACCTCACCGCCACGTTCTCGCTGGTCGCGGACACGCTCGACCCCGCGCTCGCCGTCACCGGCGTCACCGTCTCGAGCGGCGACGTCGCGCCCGGTGACCTGTTCGTCGCCGTCCCCGGCCTCAAGGTGCACGGCGCGACGTACGCCCCGCAGGCGGTCGCCGCGGGCGCGGTCGCGGTCGTCACCGACACCGCCGGTGCGGCACTCGTCCGCGACGCCGGCCTGACCGTCCCCGTGCTCCTCACCGACGACCCGAGGGCCGTGTCGGGTCCGCTGGCCGCGCACGTGCACGGCCACCCGGGCGAGGACCTCGTGACCGTCGGCGTCACGGGCACCAACGGCAAGACCACGACGACGTACTTCGTCGACGCCGCCCTGCGGGCCGCGCACGCGGTCACGGCGGTGCTCGGCACGGTCGAGCTGCGCGTCGGCGACGACGCCGTCGAGAGCCCCCGCACGACCGTCGAGGCGCCCGCGCTGCAGGCGATCCTCGCGCTCGCGCGCGAGCGGGGCGCCGGTGCGGTCGCCATGGAGGTGTCGTCGCACGCGCTCGCGCTCGGTCGCGTGCGCGGCCTGACGTTCGACGTGGTCGGCTTCACCAACCTGCAGCGGGACCACCTGGACTTCCACGGCGACATGGAGGGGTACTTCCGCGACAAGGCGCGGTTGTTCGACCCCGAGCAGGCGCGCCGCGGCGTGGTGGTGGTCGACGACGAGTGGGGTCGGCGCCTCGCGAGCAGCGCGCAGATCCCCGTCGAGACGGTCGCGACGCACGTCGACGACCCGCACGCGGCGGACGCCGACTGGGCGGTCGTGACGGCCGACATCGGTCTCGACGGCGTCGGCTCGTCGTTCGTGCTGCGCGGTCCGGACGGCACGGAGCACGCGGCGGCGAGCCCGTTGCCCGGCCTCGTCAACGTGTCGAACGCGGCGCTCGCGATCGTGCTGGCCCACGCGGCCGGCGTCGACCTCGCGGTCGCGGTCGACGCGGTCGCGCACGCGCACGAGATCCCCGGCCGCATGGAGCGCGTGGTCGAGCGGGGCGACGGGTGGCCGCTGTGCCTCGTCGACTACGCGCACACGCCCGACGCCCTGGTGCTCGCGCTCGAGGCGGTGCGCCCCATCACGCCCGGCCGGCTGATCCTCGTGTTCGGCTCGGACGGCGACCGTGACCAGGGCAAGCGCCCGATCATGGGCCAGATCGCCGCCCGGCTCGCCGACGTGCTGGTCGTGACCGACGAGAACCCCCGCTCGGAGGACCCGGCGACGATCCGCGCCGCGATCCTCGAGGGCGTGCGCGCCGAGCGCCCGTCCGGCGCCGACGTGCACGAGGCGACGAGCCGCGCCCAGGCCATCCGCGACGCCCTCGCCCTGGCGACCGACCAGGACACCGTGATCGTCACGGGCAAGGGCCACGAACCCACACAGGAGATCGCCGGCGTGTTCCACCGGTACAACGACCGCGACGTCTACCTCGCGGCCAGGGCCGAGCGTTCGCACGCACGGGCGGAGCAGCACGCGTGATCGCCCTGACTGCGGCCGAGATCGCGGCCGCGACCGGCGGAGTGCTGCGTGCGGGCGTCGACCCCGCGCTCGTCGTCGCGGGTCCCGTCGTCGTCGACTCGCGCGAGGTCGAGCCGGGCGGGCTGTTCGTCGCCCTGCCCGGTGAGCACGTGGACGGGCACGACTACGCGGCCGGGGCCGTGGCCGCCGGAGCGGCGCTCGTGCTCGCCGCGCGCGACGTGACCGGGCCCGAGGGGCAGCCCTTGCCGACCGTCGTCGTACCGGACGTCGAGCGCGCGCTCGGCGACCTGGCGCGCGAGGTGCTCGTCCGCCTGCGGGCGGCGTCGCTCGAGCCCGGGGCGCCCGGTCTGCGCGTCGTGGGCATCACGGGTTCGGTCGGCAAGACGACGACGAAGGACCTGCTCGCGCAGCTGTGCGGCAGCGCGGGACCCACGATCGCGCCCGTGCGCTCGTTCAACAACGAGATCGGGCTGCCGCTCACGGTGCTCAAGGCCGACGAGGCGACGCGCTTCCTGGTGCTCGAGATGGGCGCGAGCGGCCTCGGCCACCTCACCTACCTCACCGACATCGCGCCCCCCGACGTCGCGGTCGTGCTGGTCGTCGGCCAGGCTCACCTGGGCGGCTTCGGCGGCATCGAGGCGGTCGCGCGCGCCAAGAGCGAGATCGTCCAGGGCCTCGTGCCCGACGGCGTCGCGGTCCTCAACGCCGACGACCTGCGCGTCATGGCGATGGCGGAGCTCGCACCCGGGGACGTCGTCACGTTCGGTGCGTCGGCCGGCGCGGACGTGCGGGCGCGCGACGTCGTGGTCGACCGGACCGGGCGTGCACGGTTCATGCTCGAGGCGCGGGACGCGGACGGCGGCACGCGCGCCGTGCCCGTCGAGCTGCGCCTCGTCGGCGAGCACCACGTGCACAACGCGCTCGCCGCGGCGGCCACGGGGCTCGCGGTCGGCCTGAGCCTCGACGAGGTCGCCGCAGGGCTCAGCGCCGCCGACGCGCTCAGCCCGCACCGGATGCACGTCGTCGAGCGTCCCGACGGCGTGACCGTCGTCGACGACTCCTACAACGCCAACCCGGACTCGATGCGCGCCGCGCTCAAGGCGCTCGCCGTGCTCGCGGGCCGCGACCGGCGCTCGATCGCGGTCCTCGGCGAGATGCTCGAGCTCGGCGACGAGCACCGCGAGGCGCACGACGCGATCGGACGCCTCGTCGTCCGGTTGAACATCGGTCTCACGGTCGTCGTCGGCGAGGGCGCGCGCGCGATCCGCGACGGCGCCAACCACGAGGGCTCGTGGGGCGACGAGGTCCTGCTCGCGGACGACGTCGAGGCTGCGGCGCAGTTCCTCGAGGGCGAGCTGCGGCCCGGGGACGTCGTGCTCGTCAAGTCGTCGTACGGGGCCGGGCTGTGGCAGCTCGGCGACCTGCTCGTCGGCGAGGTCGCCCGGTGATCGCGGTCCTCATCGCCGGTGGGCTCTCGATGCTCATCGCGCTGCTCGGCACGCCGCTGTTCATCCGCTTCCTCGTCGCGCGGCAGTACGGGCAGTTCATCCGCCAGGACGGGCCGACCGCGCACTTCACGAAGCGCGGGACGCCCACGATGGGTGGCGTCGTCATCATCGGCGCGACGCTGCTCGGGTTCGGCGGCGCGCAGATGGCGACCGGCACCCTGCCGTCCGCGTCCGCGGTGCTCGTGCTGTTCCTCATGACGGGTCTCGGCGTCGTCGGCTTCCTCGACGACTACATCAAGATCTCCCGGCAGCGCAGCCTCGGGCTCAAGGCGCGCTGGAAGATCGTGGGGCAGGGGCTCGTCGGGATCACCTTCTCGGTCGCCGCGCTGCAGTTCCCGAACGAGAAGTTCCGCACGCCCGCGTCGACGCACATCTCGTTCATCCGCGACACGAACATCGACCTGGCCTTCGCGGGTGCGACGGTCGGGCTGATCCTCTTCGTCGTCTGGGCGAACTTCCTCATCACCGCCTGGTCGAACGCGGTGAACCTCACCGACGGCCTCGACGGGCTCGCGACCGGCGTCTCGCTCATCGTGTTCGGCGCGTACGTCGTCGTCGGCGTGTGGCAGAACAACCAGAGCTGCCAGAACCTCCTGACGGCCGGGCCCAGCTGCTACGAGACGCGCGACCCCATGTCGCTCGCGGTCGTCGCGGCCGCGATCACCGGTGCGTGCTTCGGCTTCCTCTGGTGGAACGCCAGCCCCGCGAAGATCTTCATGGGCGACACCGGGTCGCTGGCCCTCGGCGGCGCGCTCGCCGGTCTCTCGATCCTGTCCCGCACCGAGATCCTCGCGGCGATCATCGGCGGCCTGTTCGTGCTCGTCGTGCTCTCCGACGTCATCCAGATCGGCTTCTTCCGGCTCACCGGGAAACGCGTCTTCAAGATGGCGCCGCTGCACCACCACTTCGAGCTGTCCGGGTGGGGTGAGGTCACCATCGTCATCCGGTTCTGGCTCATCGCCGGCCTGTTCGTCGCGCTGGGGGTCGGGATCTTCTACGCCGAGTGGGTGGCCGGCTAGGTGGCGGTCCCCGACCTGGAGGGTGCCCGCGTCGTCGTCGCCGGCATGGGGGTGTCGGGCCGCGCCGCGGCCGAGGTGCTCGCGTCGCGCGGCGCCCGCGTGGTCCCCGTGGACGACGCCGCCGGCGACGTCCTGTCCACCGACGAGCTGCTCGGGGGAGACGTCCTCGACCGGACCGACCTCGTCGTCGCGTCGCCGGGTCTCGCGCCCCACCACCCGTTGCTGCGCGCCGCGACCGAGCGCTCGGTGCCCGTGTGGAGCGAGGTCGAGCTCGCGTGGCAGGTGCGCGTCGCGACGACCGGCGGCGAGCCGGCGCCGTGGCTCGCGGTCACCGGGACGAACGGCAAGACGACGACCGTCGGCATGCTCGAGTCGATCCTGCGGGCCGCCGGACGCGCGACGGCGGCCGTCGGGAACGTCGGCACGCCCGTCGTGCTCGCGGCGACCGACCCCACGCTCGACGTGCTCGCCGTGGAGCTCTCGAGCTTCCAGCTGCACCACACGTACGCGATGTCCGCGCAGGCCGCGGCCGTGCTCAACGTCGCTGCCGACCACCTCGACTGGCACGGCACGCTCGACGCGTACGCCGCCGCGAAGGGGCGGATCTACGAGCGCGCGCAGGTCGCGTGCGTGTACAACGCGGCCGACCCCGTGACCGAGCACCTCGTGCGCGAGGCGGACGTCGTCGACGGCTGCGTGGCGGTCGGCTTCACGACGGGCACCCCGGGCGTCGGGCAGGTCGGGCTCGTGGAGGACGTGCTCGTCGACCGCGGGTTCGCGCGGCTGCGTCACACGCACGCCGCCGAGCTCGGCACGCTCGCCGACCTGCACCGGCTCGCCGGGCCCGACGGTGCCGTCCCGCCGCACGTCGTCGCCGACGCGCTCGCCGCGGGCGCGCTCGCGCTCGCGCACGGTGTCGAACCGCAGGCCGTGCGCGACGGGCTGCGCGCCTACGCACCCGGGGCGCACCGCATCGCGCCCGTCGGCGTCGTCGACGGGGTCGCGTACGTCGACGACTCGAAGGCCACCAACGCGCACGCCGCGGCCGCGTCGCTCGCGTCGTTCGCGCCGGGCAGCGTCGTCTGGGTCGCGGGCGGGCTCGCGAAGGGCGCGACGTTCGACGAGCTCGTGGCCGGCCGCCGGGACCGCCTGCGCGGCGTCGTGCTCATCGGCGCCGACCGCGAGCCGCTGCGGGACGCGCTCGCCCGACACGCACCGGACGTCCCGGTCGTCGAGGTCGAGCCCGGTGACACTGGGGCGGTGATGACCCTCGCCGTGCACGAGGCCCGACGGCTCGCGTCGGGCGCCCCCGCCGACGCCGTCACGGTGCTGCTCGCGCCGGCGTGCGCGTCGATGGACCAGTTCGCGTCGTACGCCGAGCGCGGCGACCGGTTCGCCGAGGCCGTGCGCGCGCTGCGCGAGGAGGGCTGACCCGATGGCCGACACCGCGACCGCGACGGCCGAGCCGCGCGGCTCGGCGCTCGGGCAGTGGAACTCCGCCGTCACGAGCTACTACGTGCTGCTGGGCGCCACGACGCTCCTGCTCGTCATCGGGCTCGTCATGGTCCTGTCGAGCTCGAGCGTCGAGTCGCTCGACGAGGGCAACTCGCCGTACGCGGTGTTCGCCGACCAGGCCAAGTTCGCGCTCATCGGCCTGCCCCTGCTCGTGATCCTGTCGCGCGTCCCCGTCCGCGTCATGCAGGCGTTCGCGTGGCCCGTGCTGGGCGCGGCGATCGTCTTCCAGCTGCTGGTGTTCGTGCCGGGGCTCGGCTGCGGCGAGGGCGGCAACCGCAACTGGGTGTGCGTCGGCGGCATGTCCGCGCAGCCGTCGGAGGCGATCAAGCTCGCGCTCGCCGTGTGGCTCGGGGCCGTGCTGGCCCGCAAGCTGCCGCTCCTGCACGAGTGGAAGCACGCGCTCATCCCCGTGGTCCCGATCGCCGGGCTGGCGGTGCTCGTCGTCCTCGCGGGCCACGACCTCGGCACGGCGCTCGTCCTGCTCATGCTCGTCGCGGGCGCGCTGTTCGTCGCCGGGGTGCCGCTGCGGATGTTCGGACTCGCCGCGGTCGCCGGTGCCGCTGTCGCCTTCGTGCTGACCGTGACGAGCGACAACCGCACCGACCGCATCACCTCGTGGCTGTCCACCGAGGGCTGCGACACGAGCAGCGCCTGCTACCAGACGCTGCACGGCGGCTGGGGTCTCGCGAGCGGCGGCTGGGGCGGCCTCGGGCTGGGGGAGAGCCGCGAGAAGTGGTCCTACCTGCCCGCGGCGCACAACGACTTCATCTTCGCGATCATCGGTGAGGAGCTGGGACTGATCGGCACGCTGCTCGTCCTCGGACTGTTCGGCCTCATGGCGCTGGCGATGGTGCGCGTCATCCGCCGCCACCCGGACCCGTTCGTCCAGATCACGACGGGCGCGGTGCTGTGCTGGATCATCGGCCAGGCGTTCGTCAACGTCGCCGTCGTGATCGGCCTGGCGCCCGTCATCGGCCTGCCGCTGCCGCTCGTGTCGGCGGGCGGGTCCGCGCTCATCATGACGATGGCGGCGCTCGGCGTCGTCATCTCGTTCGCGCGGTCCGAGCCCGGCGCGGCCGAGGCCCTCGCGGCCCGACCCAGCGTCGTGCGGCGGTCGCTCGCGGTGATCGGGCGGTCCCGTGGCTGACGCGACGCCGGGTGCCGTCCTGCTCGCGGGCGGCGGCACCGCGGGCCACGTGAACCCCCTGCTCGCCGTCGCGGACGCGGTCGCGGCCCGCCGCCCGGGCGTCGTCCTGCGCGTGCTCGGCACGGCCGAGGGCCTGGAGTCGACGCTCGTGCCGCAGCACGGGCTGACGCTCGACGTCGTGCCGCGCGTCCCGCTCCCGCGGCGCCCGACCCCCGACTACCTGCGCCTGCCGACGCGGCTGCGTGCGGCCGTCGACGCGGCCGGTGCGGCGATCGACGCGATCGGTGCCGACGTCGTCGTCGGCTTCGGCGGCTACGTCGCGACGCCCGCCTACCTCGCCGCGCGGCGACGGGGCGTCCCCGTCGTCGTGCACGAGCAGAACGCGCGTCCCGGACTCGCGAACCGGCTCGGCGCGCGCTGGGCGGCGGACGTCGCCGTGACGTTCCCGGGGACCGCGCTGCCGCGTGCCCAGGTCACCGGCCTGCCGCTGCGGGCCGCCGTCGCCGAGCTCGTCGCCGCGCGCGCCGCCGACGCGGCCGGGTCGCGCCGGGCCGCCGCCGACGTGCTCGGGCTCGACCCCGACCTGCCGACGCTGCTCGTGTCGGGCGGCTCGCTGGGTGCCGTCTCGGTCAACACCGCAGTCTCGGGCGCGGCCGCCGACCTGCTCGCGGGCGGTGCCCAGGTGCTGCACCTCACGGGGCGCGGCAAGGCCGACGCGGTGCGGACCGCGATCGAGGGTGCGCCGGGTGCCGAGCGGTACCAGGTGCGCGAGTACCTCGCCGACATGCACCTCGCGCTGGCCGTCGCCGACCTCGCCGTCGGACGGTCGGGTGCGGGCACCGTGTGCGAGCTCGCCGCGCTCGGCATCCCCGCGGTCTACGTCCCGCTGCCGGTCGGCAACGGCGAGCAGCGGCTCAACGCGGCGCCCGTCGTCGCCGCCGGCGGCGGGCTGCTGGTCGACGACGACGCGCTCACGTCCGCGTGGGTCAGCACGCACGTCCCGCGGCTGCTGGTCGGTGACGACGCCGTCGCGACGCGCGAGCGCATGGCCGCGGCCGCGGCGTCGGTCGGCGTGCGCGACGCCGCGGACCGGGTCGCCGCGCTCGTCGAGCGCCACCTCCCGGGAGGGGACGCGTGACCGCGACCGTGGCGGACCTCGGGCGCGTGCACCTGGTCGGCGTCGGTGGCGCGGGCATGTCCGCGATCGCCGCGCTGCTCGCGGCGCGCGGCCTGCACGTGAGCGGTTCCGACGCGGCCGACGGCCCCGCGCTGCCGGGGCTGCGCTCCGCCGGCGTGGTGGTGCACCTCGGTCACGACGCGGCGCTCGTCGCGGACGCCGACACGGTCGTCGTGTCGTCGGCCGTCCGCGAGTCCAACCCGGAGCTCGCGGCGGCCCGCGCCGCCGGGCTGCGGGTGCTGCACCGCTCGGAGGCGCTCGCCGCGCTCATGGCGGACCGTGACGCCGTCGCGGTCGCGGGCGCGCACGGCAAGACGACGACCTCGGCGATGGTCGCGACCGCGCTGCTGCACGCCGGCGCCGACCCGTCGTTCGCGATCGGCGGCACGGTCCTCACGGCCGAGGGTGCGCTCGGCGGCAGCCGCGACGGCAGCGGACCGGCGTTCGTCGCCGAGGCCGACGAGTCCGACGGGTCGTTCCTCGCGTACGAGCCGCTCGTCGCGGTCGTCACCAACGTCGAGCCCGACCACCTGGACCACTACGGCTCGCGCGAGGCGTTCGAGGACGCGTTCGTCGCGTTCGCGCGACGCGTCCGGCCGGGCGGCGTGCTCGTGGCGTGCGCCGACGACGACGGTGCGGCGCGGCTCGTGGCGACGGTCGCGCAGGCGCTCGCCGACGCGTCCGTCACGGTCGTGACCTACGGCCGGTCGGACGACGCCGACGTGCGGGTCGGCGACCTGCGTCCCGCGGGTGACGGCTGGGCCGTCGACCTGACGACGGACGCGGTGACGGTCACCGTGCACCTCGCGGTGCCGGGCGAGCACAACGCGCTCAACGCGGCGGCCGCATGGGCGGCGACGCGCGCGCTGGGCGTGGACCCGGTCGACGCGGCACGCGCGCTCGGCGAGTTCCGCGGCACGGGTCGCCGGTTCGAGGACCGCGGGACGGTGGCCGGCGTGCGCGTCGTGGACGACTACGCGCACCACCCGACGGAGGTCGCCGCGATCCTGCGCGCCGCCCGCTCGGTCGTCGGCGACGGCCGTGTCCTCGTGCTGTTCCAGCCGCACCTCTTCTCCCGCACGCGCACGTTCGCGCGCGAGTTCGGCGCCGCCCTCGACCTCGCGGACGTCGTCGTCGTGACGGACGTCTACGCGGCGCGCGAGGACCCGGACCCGAGCGTCACGGGCGCGCTGCTCGTCGCGCAGGTGCCGACCGCGGGTCGGGCCACGTTCGTGCCGGACCGCGTCGAGGCCGCGCGCGCGATCGCCGCGGCCGCCCGTCCCGGCGACCTCCTCATGACGGTGGGCGCCGGCGACGTGACCGCCCTCGTCCCGGTCGTGCTGGAGGCCCTGGGGAGCCGGCCCTCGGGAGGGGGACGGCCGTGAGCCCGTCGCGCCCGCCGAAGCCGCGCGTGGCGCCGCCGTCGCGGCCGCGCGCGGTGCCGGCGGCGCGACCGGACGGTGCGTCCGACGGATCCCGACCGGCGACGCCCGGGCAGGGGACCGGTGAGTCCTCCGCCCCGACCAGCGCGAGCGCGGGCCGCGCGGCTCGCAGTGGCAGCGCGTCGCGGGACGCGAGCGGCACGCGGGACGCGGGCACGGCACGCGCGGAGGGTCCCGCACGGGACGCGGGCGCGTCGCGCGCCGCACGCCCCGGGCCGGCGCCCGCTCGGGGAGGTTCCGCGGCCGCGTCCGGCAGCGCCGACGCGTCCACGACGTTCGGGCGCGCCGTCACGACGTACACCGCGGGCGGCCGTGGCCTGACCGGCCGCGGAGGCCCGGTCGCGCCGCCCGTCGTCTCGTCGAGCTCGGCCGCCCGGTTCGAGGAGCGGGCGCGTGCGCGCCGGTCCCGCTCGCGGCGCAAGGTCGCGGCGGTCGCCGGGGGAGCGGTCGCGGCGGGCGCGCTCGGCTGGCTGCTGCTCCTGTCGCCGGTGCTCGCGCTGGACCCGCAGGACGTGCGTGTCGAGGGTGCGGGCACCGTGGTCGCGGTCGACCAGGTGCTCGACGTCGTGGACGCGCACGCCGGCACGCCGCTGCCGCGGCTCGACACCGTGCGCCTGCGCGACGAGGTGCTCGAGGTCCCGGGGGTCCGCGAGGCGCGGGTGACGCGCGGCTGGCCGCACGGGCTGCTCGTGGTCCTCGTCGCGCGCGAGCCGGTCGCGGCGGTGCCCGAGCCGGCCGAGGGCGGGTTCGCGCTCCTCGACATGGAGGGCGTCCAGGTGGGCCGGGTCGACACCGCCCCGGACGGGCTCCCGGTGGTCGACGTGCCGGTCGGTGACGCGCGCACGCTGTCCGCGGTCCTCGCGGTGCTCGAGCAGCTGCCCGCCGACCTGCTGGCGCAGGTGCAGGGCGTGTCGGCGCGCACGCAGGACACGGTCACCATGCAGCTGCGCGACGGTGTGCGGGTGGACTGGGGGTCCGCGTCGGAGACGCCGCTCAAGATCGCGGTGCTGTCGACGCTGCGGTCGTCGGCCGCGGCGGCGGGGGCGACGGTGATCGACGTCTCGGCCCCGCGGCTGCCGATCACGCGGTGACGGGTCGGGCGGCGCGAGGGCGTCCGGAACACGTCGCGCGACACGCGGCGTGGTGCGTTGAACACGGCGCGTGCGGCACCTAGCGTCACGCACTGACAGCACGCCTGACATAACTCTAACCCTCAACCTGAACCTGAAGGTTGAACCTCGACCGCGGCGTGTCGCGGTCACCCTCGCGGGCAGCACCCCGCGACCGGCTCGGAACGAGAGGCACCCACCGTGGCAGCTCCGCAGAACTACCTGGCGGTCATCAAGGTCGTCGGCATCGGCGGCGGCGGCGTCAACGCCGTGAACCGCATGATCGAGGTCGGCCTCAAGGGTGTCGAGTTCATCGCCGTCAACACCGACGCCCAGGCCCTGCTCATGTCGGACGCCGACGTCAAGCTCGACGTCGGCCGCGAGCTCACGCGCGGGCTCGGCGCGGGAGCGGACCCCGAGGTCGGCAAGAAGGCCGCCGAGGACCACGCCGAGGAGATCGAGGACGTCCTGCGCGGCGCCGACATGGTCTTCGTGACCGCGGGCGAGGGCGGCGGCACGGGTACCGGCGGCGCGCCGGTCGTCGCGCGCATCGCCCGCTCGCTCGGCGCCCTGACGATCGGTGTCGTGACGCGTCCGTTCACCTTCGAGGGCCGACGCCGCTCGGTGCAGGCCGACACGGGCATCGAGGCGCTGCGCGCCGAGGTCGACACGCTCATCGTCATCCCGAACGACCGCCTGCTGTCGATCTCCGACCGCAACGTGTCGGTCCTCGACGCGTTCCACTCCGCCGACCAGGTGCTGCTGTCCGGCGTGCAGGGCATCACCGACCTCATCACGACCCCGGGTCTCATCAACCTCGACTTCGCCGACGTGAAGTCCGTCATGCAGGGCGCCGGCTCGGCGCTCATGGGCATCGGGTTCGCGCGCGGTGAGGACCGTGCGGTGCAGGCCGCCGAGATGGCGATCTCGTCGCCGCTGCTCGAGGCCAGCATCGACGGCGCGCACGGCGTGCTGCTGTCGATCCAGGGCGGCTCCGACCTCGGTCTGTTCGAGATCAACGAGGCCGCGCGCCTCGTGCAGGAGGCCGCGCACCCCGAGGCGAACATCATCTTCGGTGCCGTCATCGACGACGCCCTGGGCGACGAGGTCCGCGTGACCGTCATCGCGGCCGGTTTCGACGGCGGCGGCCCGGTCGTGCGCCGCGACTCGCGCGCGCTCGGTCAGGTCAGCGGCGCGTCCGTCCGCTCCGTCCCGTCGGTCCCGTCGGTGCCCACGCCGCGTCCCGTCGTCGACCCCGAGGACGAGGTCCTGCCGGTCGGCGCGTACGGGCAGTCGCGCACCGCGCGCCCCGCGCCGCAGCCCGAGGTGCCCGCGTTCCTGTCCACCGAGGCCGAGCCCACGCCGATCACCGGCGCGCTCGAGGTGCCGCGCATCTTCACCGAGGACGCGCCCCGCCGGGAGCGCGAGGAGCTCGACGTCCCCGACTTCCTCAAGTAGCGGTGCCGCGCGAGCTCGCCGTGCTCGCCGTGGACCTCGGCCCGGGCGTCCGGGCAGGGTTCACGACGCGGGCCGGCGGCGTGAGCCGTGCGCCGTACGACGCGCTCAACCTCGGTGCGGGCGTCGCCGACGACCCGTCGGCCGTCGCGGAGAACCGCCGCCGCATCGCGCGCTGGGTCGGCGCACCGGTGGCGTACGGCACGCAGGTGCACGGTCGGCAGGTCGCGGTCGTGCGCGCCCCGGCCGAGGACGACGACCCGCTCGCGTCGGTCGGCGAGGTCGACGCGCTCGTCGGCGTCGCGCCGGGTGTCGCGGTCGGCGTGCTCGTCGCGGACTGCGTGCCCGTGCTGCTCGCCGACGCCGAGGCCGGCCTGGTCGCCGCGGTGCACGCCGGTCGGCGCGGGCTGGTCGCGGGCGTCGTGCAGGCGGCCGTCGACGCGCTCGCCGTCGCGGGCGCCGACCGGGAGCGCGTGCGCGCCGCGGTCGGTCCGAGCATCGCGGGGGCGTCGTACGAGGTGCCGCGCGACCTGCACGACGAGGTCGCCGCGGCGGTCCCGGAGACGGCCGCGACGACGGCCTGGGGCACGCCCGCGCTCGACCTGCCCGCGGGTGTCGCGGCGGTGCTGCGCCGCGCCGGTGTGCGGGCGGTGCAGCGCGTCGACCGTGACACGTTCACGGACCCCGACCTCTTCTCCTTCCGCCGCGACGGCACGACGGGCCGCCTCGCGGGGGTCGTGCGCGCTCCGGGCTGACCAGCGACGCGACCCGATCGGGCGAGTCCGGCGCGTCGCGGGCGTGTCGCGGTGGCGGTCCGCGGACCCGTTGCTAGCGTGACGGTCGGAGGGAGCCCGTCGCTCCCGGTACCGGTGTCCCCGGTGCCGGACGGCGGGACCGGGAAGGCCGGAGAGATCCGGGGAGGGAGCCACAGGCGATGGCCGGAGCGCTGCGCAAGACGATGCTGTACCTCGGTCTGGCCGACGACCGGTCCGAGCACGAGGAGTACCTCGAGGACCTCGACGGAGGGGACGTCGCCGTGGAGCACGAGTACGAGGCACAGGTCACGCCGCTGCACCGCCCGGTGCCGCGCACGCCCGCCCCGGCGCCCGCGCCGGCGCCGGTCGCGCACGACCTGCGCCGCATCACCACGATCCACCCGCGCTCGTACAACGACGCGCGCAAGATCGGCGAGGCGTTCCGCGAGGGCACGCCGGTGATCATGAACCTCACGGACATGGACGACGCGGACGCCAAGCGTCTCGTCGACTTCTCCGCGGGTCTCATCTTCGGCCTGCACGGCGCGATCGAGCGCGTGACGAGCAAGGTGTTCCTGCTCTCGCCCGCGCACGTCGAGGTCGCGGGCGACGCCGCGCCCTCGGAGCCGCAGGCCGGACGCTCCGGCTTCTACAACCAGAGCTGACGTGCGCCTGCTCTTCGGCGTCCTGTACCTGGTCGTCCTCGCGTTCTTCCTGCTGCTGCTCGTCCGCCTGGTGCTGGACTGGGTCCAGTTCTTCGCACGCGACTGGCGCCCCCGCGGTGTGGCGCTCGTCATCGCCGAGGCGACCTATACGGTGACCGACCCGCCGCTGAAGGCGCTGCGACGGGTCCTCCCGCCCGTCGGGATCGGGTCGATCCGGCTCGACCTGGCGTTCTTCGTGCTGGTCATCGGGTGCTCGCTGCTGATGGCGGTCCTGGGCAACCTGGCCGCATGATCACGCGCCCCGCGACCCACGGACGGACCGTGTCCACGCCCGGTCCAGCCGTGTGTCGAGGGACGTGCCCCCGCTGCAATCTCCGCTACGGTGGCCCGAGGCGGTCGGTCGACCGCCGCGGCCCGACCGAGCTCGACCGACAGAGGTGACGACGATGGCACTGCTGACCGCAGACGACGTCCTGAACAAGAAGTTCCAGGCGACGAAGTTCCGCGAGGGGTACGACCAGGACGAGGTCGACGACTTCCTGGACGAGGTCGTCAACACGCTGCGCGAGCTCCAGAACGAGAACGAGGACCTCAAGACCAAGCTCGCCGCCGCCGAGCGTCGGATCGCCGAGCTGAGCCGCGCCGGTGCGCAGCAGGCGGCTCCCGCGCCGAAGCCCGAGCCGGTCCCCGAGCTGCAGAAGCCGCAGCCCGCCCCCGTGGTCGCCCCCGTCGCGCCGGTCGCGCCGCAGCGTCCGAGCGAGCCCGAGTCGGCGACGGGCATGCTCGCCCTGGCGCAGAAGCTGCACGACGACTACGTCCGCAGCGGCCAGGAGGAGAGCGACCGCCTCGTCGGCGAGGCGAAGACGCAGGCCAACCGCATCGTCCGCGAGGCGGAGGAGACGTCGCAGCGGACGCTGGGCCAGCTGGAGCAGGAGCGCTCGCTCCTCGAGCGCAAGATCGACGAGCTGCGGGTGTTCGAGCGCGACTACCGCACGCGTCTCAAGAGCTACCTCGAGAACCTGCTGGGCGACCTCGACAACCGGGGCAACGCCCTGCCGCCGCGCTCCGGTCAGGCGCAGCCGGTCGGGGACGGTCAGAACATCTGACCCAGGACGGCGCCGGGCCGCGTCGTCACAGGTCAGGGCAGTACTCGCACGACACACCACGCCGGGGATTCACCCGGCGTGGTGTGTTGTCTCCGGACGTATCCACGCATAAAGTCGCGGGACTTGACGACTTGGGGGGGACCAGGACGTGGCAATCAACGACGCACTGAGCGACGTCGCCGTAGCGGCCGACACGAAGGATCTGGACGAGCGCGTGAAGCAGTTCCCCGTCCGCGACGGCGAGTCGCCCTGGACGGCGGCCGAGGTCAAGGAGGTCGCCGACGAGCTGACCTCGGACATCGACCGTCTGACCGGTGAGCTCGCGGCTGCCGACGCGGAGCTGTCCGACCTGCTGCGGAACTCCGGTGACGGCGCCGGCGACGACCAGGCGGACTCGGGCTCGTCGGCGCTCGAGCGCGAGCAGGAGCTCACGCTCGTCAACAACACGCGGGACCTGCTCGCGCAGACGCAGCGCGCGCTCGGCCGGATCTCGGCGGGCACGTTCGGCACGTGCGAGTCGTGCGGCCGCGCGATCGGCAAGGCGCGGGTGCAGGCCTTCCCGCGCGCCACGCTGTGCGTCGAGTGCAAGCAGCGGGAGGAGCGTCGCTGACGCGCCCGTAGACTCCTGCGGTGCCTTCCACGACCTCCGGACCTGACGCGTCCGCGACCACGCCTGCGCGCCGCCGGCGGCTGGTGACGACGCTCGTCGTCCTCGCCGTCTCGGTGCTGCTCGTCGACCAGCTCACGAAGCAGTGGGCGCTCGCGTCGCTCGAGGACGGCGTGCGGCACGAGCTGCTCGGCGACCTGCTGGGGCTGCAGCTCGTGTTCAACCCCGGTGCCGCGCTCGGGATCGCGACCGGCATGACGTGGGTGCTGACGGTCGTCGCGACGGTCGTCGTCGTCGTGGTCGTACGCGCGTCGCGCCGGATCGGCTCGGCCATGTGGGCCGTCGCGCTCGGTCTGCTGCTCGGCGGTGCGCTGGGCAACCTCGTCGACCGGTTCCTGCGTGAGCCCGCCTTCGCGCGCGGCGAGGTCGTGGACTTCATCGCGTACGCCAACTGGTTCGTCGGCAACGTCGCCGACATCGCGATCGTCGTCGCGGCGGGCCTGATCGTCCTGCTCGCAGGGCGCGGGGTGCACCTCGACGGGACGCGCGACGGCGACGCCGCGCCTGCCGACGGCGCCGCACCTGCCGACGGCGCCGCAGGCCTCGACGGCTCCGCGACCCGCGACGGCTCCGCGCACGACGCGCCTGGCGCCGGGGCACCGACGCGCGGCGGCACGGCCGACGACGCCGGCTCCGCCGCCCGCACGGACTCCCCGGCGGAGCGACCCGGTGCCTGAGGTCCGCGCGCTGCCCGTGCCCGACGGTCTCGCCGGCGAGCGGGTCGACGCCGCGCTGTCCCGCATGCTCGGCCTGTCGCGGACCCGTGCCGCGGAGATCGCCGCCGCCGGTGGTGTCCGCGTCGACGGACGGTCGGTCGGCAAGTCGGACCGGCTCGTGGCCGGTGGGTGGCTCGAGGTCGAGATCCCGGACCCGCAGGGCCCGCCGGCGCCGGCGGTCGTGCCGGAGCCGGTCCCGGGGATGCGGATCGTGCACGACGACGACGAGGTCGTGGTCGTCGACAAGCCCGTGGGGGTCGCCGCGCACCCGTCGCCGGGCTGGACCGGCCCGACCGTCGTCGGCGCGCTCGCCGCCGCGGGGTACCGCATCTCGACGTCGGGGGCCGCCGAGCGGCAGGGCGTCGTGCACCGTCTCGACGTCGGGACGTCGGGGCTCATGGTCGTCGCGAAGAGCGAGCACGCGTACACGGTGCTCAAGCGCGCGTTCAAGGAGCGCACGGTCGAGAAGGTGTACCACGCGCTCGTCCAGGGCCACCCCGAGCCGACGACCGGCACGATCGACGCCCCGATCGGGCGGCACCCGTCGGCGGACTGGAAGTTCGCGGTGGTCGCGGACGGCAAGCCGTCGGTCACGCACTACGAGGTCCTCGAGATGCTCCCGTCGGCGTCGCTCGTCGAGGTGCACCTGGAGACGGGCCGCACGCATCAGATCCGCGTGCACTTCGCGGCGCTGCGGCACCCGTGCGTCGGGGACCTGACGTACGGTGCGGACCCGACGCTCGCGGCCCGCACGGGCCTGTCGCGGCAGTGGCTGCACGCGGTCCGGCTGGGCTTCGAGCACCCGGGTACGGGCCAGTGGCTCGAGGTCACGAGCACGTACCCGGACGACCTCGCGCACGCGCTCGAGACGCTGGGCGCGGGCTACCGCTGACGCTCCGCCGCGTGCCGCGGCGCGGTTCCGGCGGAGCCGGTCGGGGCGGTCCGCCGTCCGCCCGCGGCGAGGTGCCCGGCGTGTCGCGCACGCCACCGCCGACACGGTCGCGGGGCGTCCGGAGGTGTCGGTGGGGCGACCTAGGATGGCCCGCATGGCATCTGCTGGAGGCTCCGACTTCGTCCACCTCCACGTGCACACCGAGTACTCGATGCTCGACGGTGCGGCCCGGCTCGGCGACCTCTTCGCGGAGGTCGAGCGGCAGGGCCAGACCGCCATCGCGACCACGGACCACGGCTACCTGTTCGGTGCGTTCGACTTCTGGTCGAAGGGCACGGCGGCCGGGATCAAGCCGATCATCGGCATCGAGGCGTACGTCACGCCGGGCACCAGCCGGTTCGACCAGACGCGCGTGCGGTTCGGCCAGCAGGGTCAGGAGGCCGACGACGTCTCGGCCCGCGGTGCGTACACGCACATGACGATGCTGGCGCGGAACAACGAGGGTCTGCACAACCTGTTCCGCGCGTCGTCGCTCGCGTCGCTCGAGGGCCAGATGGGCAAGTGGCCCCGGATGGACCGCGACCTGCTGGAGACCTACGGCAACGGGCTCATCGCGACGTCGGGCTGCCCGTCGGGCGAGATCCAGACGCGGCTGCGCCTCGGCCAGTGGGACGAGGCGGTGCGCGTCGCCGGCGAGCTGCAGGACATCTTCGGCAAGGAGTTCTTCTACGTCGAGCTGATGGACCACGGGATCGACATCGAGACCCGCGTCCTCAAGGACCTGCTGCGACTGTCGGAGACGATCGGAGCGCCGCTCGTCGCGACGAACGACCTGCACTACGTGAAGCAGGAGGACAGCGCGTCGCAGGAGGCGCTGCTCGCGATCAACTCGGGCTCGACGCTCGCGGACCCGGACCGGTTCAAGTTCGACGGCGACGGCTACTACGTGAAGTCGGCCGCGGAGATGCGGCGCATCTGGGCCGAGCTGCCCGAGGCGTGCGACAACACGCTGCTGATCGCGGAGCAGTGCGAGGTCTCGTTCAACACGTCGGCGAACTACATGCCGAACTACCCGGTCCCGGCCGGCGAGGACGAGACGAGCTGGTTCGTCAAGGAGGTCGAGGCGGGCCTGCACCACCGGTACCCGGGCGGCATCCCGGACGAGGTGCGCAAGCAGGCCGCGTACGAGACCGAGGTCATCACGCAGATGGGCTTCCCGGGGTACTTCCTCGTGGTCGCCGACTTCATCAACTGGGCCAAGGACAACGGGATCCGCGTCGGACCGGGCCGTGGTTCGGGTGCGGGCTCGATGGCCGCGTACGCCATGAAGATCACGGACCTCGACCCGTTGCAGCACGGCCTGATCTTCGAGCGGTTCCTCAACCCCGACCGTGTCTCGATGCCCGACTTCGACGTCGACTTCGACGAGCGTCGTCGCGGCGAGGTCATCCGGTACGTGACGGAGAAGTACGGCGAGGACCGCGTCGCGCAGATCGTCACGTACGGCACCATCAAGGCCAAGCAGGCCCTCAAGGACTCCGCGCGGCTGCTGGGCATGCCGTTCGCGATGGGGGAGAAGCTCACCAAGGCGATGCCGCCCGCGATCATGGGCAAGGACATCAGCCTGACGGGCATCTTCGACCCGGCGGACAAGCGCTACCACGAGGCCGAGGAGTTCCGTCAGGTCCACGCGACCGACCCGGACGCGCAGCGCGTGGTCGAGCTCGCGAAGGGCATCGAGGGCCTGAAGCGGCAGTGGGGCGTGCACGCGGCGGGCGTCATCATGTCGAGCGACCCGCTGATCGACATCATCCCGATCATGCGGCGGCCGCAGGACGGCGCCGTCATCACGCAGTTCGACTACCCGACGTCCGAGGGCCTCGGCCTCATCAAGATGGACTTCCTCGGGCTGCGCAACCTCACGATCCTCGACGACGCGCTCGAGAACATCGTGATGAACGGCAAGGACCCGGTCGTGCTCGAGGAGCTCGAGCTCACCGACCGCAAGACGTACGAGATGCTGGGGCGCGGCGACACGCTGGGGGTGTTCCAGCTCGACGGCGGCGGCATGCGCACCCTGCTGCGCCTCATGCGCCCCGACAACTTCGAGGACATCTCGGCCGTCGGCGCGCTGTACCGGCCGGGCCCGATGGGTGCCAACTCGCACACCAACTACGCGCTGCGCAAGAACGGCGCGCAGGAGGTCACGCCGATCCACCCCGAGCTGGCCGAGCCGCTCGAGGACATCCTCGGCACGACGTACGGCCTGATCGTGTACCAGGAGCAGGTCATGGCGATCGCGCAGCGCGTCGCCGGGTACTCCCTCGGACAGGCCGACATCCTGCGCCGCGCGATGGGCAAGAAGAAGAAGTCCGAGCTGGACAAGCAGTTCGAGGGCTTCTCCGCGGGCATGCAGGAGCGCGGCTTCTCGATGGCCGCGGTGCAGACGCTGTGGGACATCCTGCTGCCGTTCTCCGACTACGCGTTCAACAAGGCCCACTCGGCCGCGTACGGCGTCATCTCGTACTGGACGGCGTACCTCAAGGCGAACTACTCGGTCGAGTACATGGCCGCGCTGCTCACGTCGGTCAAGGACGACAAGGACAAGTCGGCCCTGTACCTCGGCGAGTGCCGGCACATGGGCATCACGGTGCTGCCGCCCGACGTGAACTCGTCGGCCGCCAACTTCACGGCCGTGGGCGCGGACATCCGCTTCGGCCTCACCGCGGTGCGCAACGTCGGCGCGAACGTCGTCGACGCGATCGTGCGGACGCGTGAGGAGAAGGGCGCGTTCACGTCGTTCACCGACTTCCTCGAGAAGGTGCCGGCGGTCGTCTGCAACAAGCGGACCATCGAGTCGCTCATCAAGGCGGGCGCGTTCGACTCGCTCGGTCACCCGCGGCGTGCGCTGCTGCTCGTGCACGAGCAGGCGGTCGACTCGGTCATCGGCGTCAAGCGCAAGGAGGCCGAGGGCCAGTTCGACCTGTTCGCCGACCTCATGGGCGGCGACGACGCGGGCCCGGGCTTCGCGGTCGCGATCCCGGACCTGCCCGACTGGGACAAGAAGCAGCGCCTCGCGTTCGAGCGGGAGATGCTCGGCCTCTACGTGTCCGACCACCCGCTGTCGGGCATCGAGCACGTCCTCGCGGCCTCGGCGGACGTGTCGATCGCGACGCTGCTCGCGGACGAGGCGCGGCCCGACGGGTCCACCGTGGTGATCGCCGGCCTCATCACGTCGCTGCAGCGCAAGATGTCGAAGCAGGGCAACCCGTGGGCCGCGGTCACGATCGAGGACATGGAGGGCTCTGTCGAGATCATGTTCTTCGGCGAGACGTACCTCGCGTACTCGACGGTGCTCGCGGAGGACGCGGTCGTCGTCGTGAAGGGCCGGGTGCGCCGCCGCGACGAGTCGATGTCGCTGCAGGCGATGGAGGTGTCCCTGCCCGACGTGTCGCAGGTCGCGGACGCGCCGGTCGTCGTCTCGCTCGCGGTCGCGCGCTGCACGCAGCCGCTGGTCGAGCGCCTGCGCGAGGTCCTGTCGACCCACCCGGGGATCACGGAGGTGCACCTGCGCCTCACCAGCCCGGGGCGGGCGACGGTGATGCGCCTGGGCGACGGGTTGCGGGTCGAGCGTTCGCCGTCGCTGTTCGGCGACCTCAAGGCGCTCCTCGGCCCGAGCTGCCTCTCCGCCTGACGACACATAGCCCTTGCGTTATATAACGCAGGATGGAAACATCGCCTCCGTGGACGTGATGGACGCGTTGGGCGACCCGGTGCGGCGGCGGCTCGTCGAGCTGCTCGCCGACGGCGGTCGGAGCGCGGGCGACCTCGCCGACGCGGTCGGCGCGGAGTTCGGCATCAGCCAGCCCGCGACGTCCCGTCATCTGCGCGTCCTGCGCGAGGCGGGCGTCGTCGAGTCGCGCCCGCAGGGCCCGGTCCGGCTGTACTCCGTGCGTCCCGAGCCGCTCGCCGACGTCGAGCGGTGGGCGCGCGACGTGCGCCGCTACTGGGAGCCCCGTCTCGACGCGCTCGCCACCGAGGTCGCACGTGGCACGCGTGCCCGCCGCCTGGCGTCGGACGACGCGCCCGGCACCAACGACCAGGGGAGGAACCCATGAGCGACAGCACCGACGTGCGCGGCGTCCTGACCGCGACGCCCGCCGGCACCACCGTCCGCTTCGAGCGCCGGTACGCGACGGACGTCGACGACCTGTGGACGTGCCTGACGGAGCCGGCCCGCGTCGCCCGCTGGCTCGGCCCGCTGCTCGGCGAGCTGCGGGTCGGCGGCCGGTTCGAGGTGCGGATGGGCGACGACGTCGACGACTCGCCGCAGAACGCGACGGGCGACGTGCTGCTGTGCGACCGCCCCCACCGGCTCGACGTCACGTGGTCGTTCCCGGGCGAGCCCGTCACCCGCCTCTCGGCGACGCTCACCGGCGACGCCGGTGCGACCGTGCTGGTGCTCGAGCACCACGACCTCGAGGATCGTGCGGCCCGGGGGTACGGCGGCGGGTGGCACACGTGCCTCGACCGCCTGGACGACCTCCTGGCGGGGCGCGACGTCCGGTCGTGGGACGAGCTGTTCGGCGAGCGCCAGTCGCTCTACCGGGAGGGCGCGGCCGGCTGACCGTCAGCCGACCGTCGCGCTGACCACGCCCGTCGGCAGGTCCACGTCGACGCGGTCGCCGCGGACGAGCTGACGGCCGCGACGGGACTCGGGCTCGCCGTTCACGGTCACCGCACCGTCGTCGAGGAGCTCGCGCGCCTGCGCGCCCGTCTCGGCGAGGTCGGCGAGCTTGAGGAACTGGCCGAGGCGGATCGAGTCGTCGGCGATGGGCACCTGAGTCATGGCAGCAGTCTGCCCCGCCGACGCATGCGACCGGTGCGTGGGCGCACGGGAAAGGGGAGGCGTCCGCTCGTAGAATCGTCGCCGTGATCACCCGAATCGACCTGCGCGGTCGCGTGCTGTCCCGTCGTGAGCTCCTGCAGGAGCTGCCTCGCGCGGAGGTCGACGTCGAGCACGCCGCCGAGGCGGTCGCGCCGATCATCGCGGCCGTGCGCGAGCGGGGCGCGGCCGAGCTGCGCGACCTCGCCGAGCGGTTCGACGGCGTCCGCCCGCAGCACGTGCGCGTCCCCGCCGCGACGATCACGGCGGCGGTCGACCGGCTCGACCCGCAGGTGCGGGCCGCGCTCGAGGAGACGATCCGCCGCGTCCGTCAGGTGCACGGCGCGCAGCGTCCCGACGACTTCACGGTCCAGGTCGCGCCGGGTGCGACGGTCCGCCAGCGCTGGCTCCCGGTGCGGCGCGTGGGCCTGTACGTGCCGGGCGGGCTCGCGGTGTACCCGTCGTCGGTCGTGATGAACGTCGTCGCGGCGCAGGAGGCCGGGGTCGGCTCGCTCGCGGTCGCGTCGCCGCCGCAGCAGGACGAGGGCGGGCTGCCCGACCCGGTGGTGCTCGCCACGTGCGCGCTGCTCGGGGTCGACGAGGTGTACGCCGTCGGCGGCGCGCAGGCGGTCGCGATGTTCGCGTACGGCGCCGCGGGCTCGCAGGCGGAGGACGGCGACACGCTGTGCGAGCCGGTCGACGTCATCACCGGACCGGGCAACGTCTACGTCGCCGCAGCCAAGCGGCTGGTGCGCGGCGTCGTCGGCATCGACGCGGAGGCGGGCCCGACGGAGATCGCGATCCTCGCCGACGGGACGGCCGACGCGAACCACGTCGCCGCGGACCTCGTCTCGCAGGCGGAGCACGACCCCCTGGCCGCGGCGGTGCTGGTCACGACGTCGGTCGAGCTCGCGGGCTCGGTCGAGGCGAAGCTCGTCGACCGCGTCGACGCGACGCGGCACCGCGAGCGTGTGACGACCGCGCTCAACGGCACGCAGTCGGCGATCGTCCTGGTCGACGACCTGGACGCAGGGCTCGACGTCGTCAACGCGTACGGTGCCGAGCACCTCGAGATCCAGGCCGTCGGCGCTGCGGCGCTCGCGGACCGGGTGACGAGCGCGGGTGCGATCTTCGTCGGCCCGTACTCGCCGGTGTCGCTCGGCGACTACATGGCGGGCTCGAACCACGTGCTGCCGACGGGCGGCTGCGCGCACTTCGCGAGCGGGCTCGGCGTGCACTCCTTCCTGCGCGCGGTGCAGGTGGTGGAGTACGACGCCGACGCGCTCGCGGTGGTCGCCGACCGGATCGTGGCGCTCGCCGACGCCGAGGGGCTGCCGGCGCACGGCGAGGCGGTCCGCGCGCGCTTCTGACCGGGCCGTCGCGCAGCGCCGTCCCCACCCTGCGGACGTCGGGGACGGCGGGCGGCGGGCGCTCCCTAGAATCGGCAGGGTGACCGCCGACCTCGCCCGTCCCGCGCTGCCGCTGCGCCCCGAGCTCGCCGGGCTGGAGCCGTACGGCGCGCCCCAGCTCGACGTGCCCGTGCTGCTCAACGTCAACGAGAACCCGTACGCGCCGTCGGACGCCGTCGTCGAGGACGTCGCGCGCGCGGTGGCCGACGCGACGCGCACGCTCAACCGGTACCCGGACCGCGACTTCGCCGCCCTCCGCCAGGACCTCGCGGACTACCTCGCGGTCGAGTCGGGCGTGCGGGTCGCACCCGAGCAGGTGTGGGCGGCCAACGGGTCGAACGAGATCATGCTGCACGTCCTGCAGGCCTTCGGTGGTCCGGGCCGCACGGCGCTGTCGTTCTCGCCGACCTACTCGATGTACCCGGAGTACGCGCGCGACACCTCGACGGCCTGGATCGAGGGGCGTCGCGAGGAGGACTTCAGCCTCGACCCCGACGCGGCGCGCGCGGCGATCGCGCAGCACGCGCCGTCGGTGGTCCTGCTCGCCAGCCCGAACAACCCGACGGGCACCGCGCTGCCGGCGGACACGGTGCTCGCGGTCCTCGACGCGGCGGCGCGCGTGCCGGGCGGGTGCGTCGTCGTCGTCGACGAGGCGTACGGCGAGTTCCGGCGCCGCGGCACGCCGTCCGCGCTCGAGCTGCTCGACGGTCACCCGCACCTCGCCGTGAGCCGCACGATGTCGAAGGCGTTCGGCCTGGCCGGTGCACGCGTCGGCTACCTGACGGCCTCGACCGCGTTCGTCGACGCGTTGCGCGTCGTGCGCCTGCCCTACCACCTGTCGGCCGTCACACAGGCGGTCGCACGGGCCGCGCTGCGGCACGCGCCGGAGCTCATGGCGCAGGTCGGGTCGCTGCGCGACGAGCGCGACGCCCTCGTCGGCTGGCTGCGCGAGCGCGGGCTGCGCGTCGCGGACTCCGACGCCAACTTCGTCCTGTTCGGCACGTTCGACGACCGTCGGGCCGTCTGGCAGGGTCTGCTCGACCGCGGCGTCCTCATCCGCGAGGTCGGGCCGCAGGGCTGGTTGCGGGTGTCGGTCGGCACCCCGCAGGAGACGGCGGCGTTCAAGGACGCCCTGACGCAGGTCGTGGGACTGGCCGCGACCGGCAACGAGGAGGACCGGTGAGCACTGGCACGACCGCGGCCCCGCGGACCGCACGCGTCGAGCGCACGACGAGCGAGTCGAGCGTCGTCGTCGAGCTCGACCTGGACGGCACGGGCCGCACCGAGATCTCGACGACGGTGCCGTTCTACGACCACATGCTCACGGCGCTCGGCAAGCACTCGCTCATCGACCTCACCGTCCGCGCGACGGGCGACACGCACATCGACGCGCACCACACGGTCGAGGACGTCGCGATCACCCTCGGCGAGGCGCTGCGTCAGGCGCTCGGCGACAAGCGCGGCATCTCGCGGTACGGCGACGCGACGGTGCCGCTCGACGAGGCGCTCGCGCAGGCCGTCGTCGACGTGTCCGGCCGCCCGTACCTCGTGCACTCCGGGGAGCCCGAGGGGCAGGAGTACCACCTCATCGGCGGGCACTTCACCGGCTCCCTGACGCGGCACGTGCTCGAGTCGATCGCGCACCACGCCGCCTTCAGCATCCACGTCCGCGTGCTCGCGGGCCGCGACCCCCACCACATCGTCGAGGCGCAGTTCAAGGCCCTCGCGCGGGCGCTGCGGTTCGCGGTCGCGCTCGACCCGCGCGTGGACGGCATCCCGTCGACGAAGGGTGCGCTGTGAGCGACCAGCCCGCCGGCGGCCGCACGCCCGACGAGCCGGACGACGTCGTCGTCCCGGACGACCTGTCGTCGCTGCTCGACGGGCCTGCCGGCTCGTCGGTCCCGGACGACGCCTCGTCGCTGCTCGACGACACCGCGGACCGGACCGTGCCCGACGACGCGTCGGCGCTCCTCGGCAGCGACGGCGACGAGCGGTCGGCGACGGCCGGCACGCCCACGGGGGACGGCGCGAGCGCCGCGGACGCGGCCGACGACAGGGACGCGGCTGACGACGCGGCCGCCCGCGACGACGCGGACGCCGCGCCCGTCGTCGTGCCGGACGACCTGTCGTCGCTGGCCGCGGGTGGCACGGAGGTCCCGTCGCTCGCGCTCGTCGTGACGCAGGTCGCCGCACCCGCGCCGCTCGCCGCGGCGTGCGCGCTCGCCAAGGTCGACGTGGACGTCGTGCCGTCGTCGGTCGGCGCGATCGCGGTGCTGTGCGACCCCGCGAGCGGCGCAGCCGGCGCGGAGGCGATCTCGCGGCTGCTGCGGACGCTGCCCGTGATCCTGCTCGAGCGCCGCGAGGGTCAGATCTCCGCGGGACGCTGGACGGGCGGGGCCCGGGTCGCGGACCTGCCGCCGGGTCTCGTGCTGTCGGACGCGCCGTCGGTGCTCGAGGACCTGCTGCTCGGCGACGCGAAGGTCGCCGAGGTCCCGGGCGTCGTGTCGAGCGTCGGCATGTCCCGCTGGCAGGCGATGCGCGCGCTCGCGGCGGGTCGCAAGAGCCGGTGAGAGGTGCGTCTCGTCGCACGGCCGCGGCCCGCGTCGTCGACGGCCGGCGGGTAGCCTGACGCGGTGTCCACCCCCCGCGTCGTCGTCCTCGACTACGGCTTCGGCAACGTCCGCTCCGCGGTGCGCGCGCTCGAGCGCGTCGGCGCCCAGGTCGAGCTGACGGCGGACAAGCACGCCGCAACGGAGGCCGACGGCCTGGTCGTGCCCGGCGTCGGCGCCTTCGCGGCCGTCATGGGCGGGCTGCGCGCGGTCGGCGGCGACCAGGTGGTCGACCGTCGCCTGGCCGGCGGCCGTCCCGTGCTCGGGATCTGCGTCGGCATGCAGGTGATGTTCGCCGAGGGTGTCGAGCACGGTGACCGCACGGACGGGCTCGGCGAGTGGCCCGGCGTGGTCGACCGGCTCGAGGCCGACGTCGTGCCGCACATGGGCTGGGCCACGATCGAACCGCCGGCAGGCAGCACGCTGTTCCGCGGCCTCGAGGACGAGCGCTTCTACTTCGTGCACTCCTACGCGGCCCGGTCGTTCCCGCTGACCGACGAGGAGCAGAGCGCGACACCGTTCAGCGCGCCGCTCGTCACGTGGGCCACGCACGGCGACCGGTTCGTCGCGGCGGTCGAGAACGGCCCCCTCGCCGCGACGCAGTTCCACCCCGAGAAGTCCGGCGACGCGGGCGCGCAGCTGCTGACCCACTGGGTCGACTCGCTGCGCTGACCCCGGCGCTCCCCTCACCACCGCACCACCTCCCGGAGGACACCCATGACCGACCGCCTCGAGCTGCTGCCCGCCGTCGACGTCGCCGACGGCCAGGCCGTCCGCCTCGTCCAGGGGGAGGCCGGCTCCGAGACCGGCTACGGCGACCCGCTCGCCGCGGCGCTCGACTGGCACGCGGGGGGCGCCGAGTGGATCCACCTCGTCGACCTCGACGCGGCGTTCGGGCGCGGCTCCAACGCGGGTCTGCTCGCGGACGTCACGCAGCACCTGGCGGGCAAGGGCGTGAAGATCGAGCTGTCGGGCGGGATCCGCGACGACGCGTCGCTTGCCCGCGCGCTCGGGACCGGCGCGACGCGCGTCAACCTCGGCACGGCCGCGCTCGAGGACCCGGAGTGGACGGCGCGCGTCATCGCCGAGCACGGCGACCAGATCGCGGTGGGCCTCGACGTGCGCGGCACGACGCTCGCGGCCCGCGGCTGGACGCAGGAGGGCGGCGACCTGTGGGAGGTGCTCGAGCGCCTCGACGCGGCCGGCTGCTCCCGCTACGTCGTCACCGACGTGACGAAGGACGGCACGCTGCGCGGCCCCAACGTCGACCTGCTCCGCGAGGTGTGCGCGCGCACCGACGCCCCGGTCGTCGCGTCCGGCGGCGTGTCGAGCCTCGAGGACCTGCGCGTGCTGCGCGAGCTCGTGCCCGTGGGCGTCGAGGGCGCGATCGTCGGCAAGGCGCTCTACGCGGGGGCGTTCACGCTGCCGCAGGCGCTCGACGTCGCCGGCCGGCCCTGACCCGGTCGTGAGCACCGGCCGCGCGCTGCCGCCGTCGTCACCGTTCGCCGGGGACGACGGGTCCGCCGACCCGCGCGTCGCGGCGGCGCTGTCCGCCTACGGCCGGGGCGACGGGACGGTCGCGGGCGTGGTCGACGCGCTCGCGGGCACGCGTGTGCTGGTGCCCGTGCTCGCCGAGCTCGAGGCGGCCGACGTCGTCGTGCACGACGGGCACGCGCACACGGTCGACAAGGAGGCCTCCGCGGGGATCGTCGCGCTGCGGACGCCCGACGGTCGCACGGCGCTGCCGGTGTTCACGAGCGTCGCGGCGATGACGGCGTGGCGGGCTGACGCGCGGCCCGTGCCCACCGACGCGGCGCGCGCGGCGCTGTCCGCGGTCGACGAGGGCTGGGAGGTCCTCGTCGTGGACGCCGGCGGGCCGGTCACCGTGCTGCTGCCGCGGACGGCCGTGTGGGCGCTGGCCCAGGGGCAGGCGTGGCGGCCCGCCGTGGTCGGCGGGACGATCGACCGCGACGTCGCCGAGGCGGTCCGGCACGCGCTCGCGACCGTGCGCGACGTCGTCGAGTCGAGCACGGAGCCGGGGACACGCGCGGAGGTGGCCGTCGTCCTGGGCCTCGTCCCCGGGCTGGACCGGGCGCGTCTCGACGCAGCGCTGGCGCAGGTGAACGCCGCGCTGGCGGCCGACGAGACCGTGACGTCGCGCGTCGACTCGCTCGAGCTGCGCGTGCGCGCCGCCCGCTGACCCGGGCGCGCGGCGTCAGTGCCGGCGGCGCAGCGCCCAGGCGAACGCGCACACCGTGACCGCGGTCGCGGCGACCAGCTGCCCGCCGAGGATCACCCGGTTGAGGTCGAGCGTGGGCCGCCACTGCACCCCGGACTCGTCGACGACGAACACGCCGACCGCCTTCACGTGCGCGGCGTAGCCGCCGCCCCCGCCGTGCCCGCCGCCGTGCCCGTGGTGCGGCTCGGGGTCGCCCGTGCGCCGGCCGAACGACGGCGCCGACGGCAGGTCGCCCTCGCCGTCGCCGGACCCGAGACCGACCGCCCCCGAGACGCGTGCGACGGGGATGACGAGCCGGCCGTCCCGCTCGTACGCGTCGCCGAACACGCGGCGGACCGTGAGGTTGTCGTTGGCGGCGCCGGCGAGCTGCGTCGGGTCGAAACGAGGTGCGTCGGACATGCGTTCCTCCGTGCGTTCTCGGTCGGTCAGGAGCAGGTCGAGCGGTTCAGGTGCAGGTGGGTGCGTCCGTGAAGGCGGACTCGTCGTCCAGCATGGCGCGCAGGGTGCTCACGGGCACCACGAAGCTGTGCCCCTCGGCGTCCTTCGCGTACACGACCCCGACGACGCGCCCGTCGGTGTCGAGCACGGCGGAGCCCGAGCTCCCCGGCTCGACGGGGGCGTCGGTCACGAGGACCTCGCCGAGGTTGACGTTGAGCGGGTCGGTCGTCGCGCCGAGCACGGCGCCGGTCGTGATCGTGAGCCGCTGCCCGAGCGGGTAGCCGACGACGGTCACGGCGTCCCCGGGCGCGGGGTCGGCGTCCGCGAGCTCGGGTGCGGCAGGCAGCGGCTCGGCCGTCCGGACGATCGCGAGGTCCGCAAGGCCCGCGGTGCTCGCCGCGGTCGCGCCGACGTCGCGCCCGTCGTAGGTGCTGAGCTGCAGCGCGGACGAGTCGGCGACGACGTGCCGGTTCGTGACGAGCGTGTTCGCATCGATCGCGAAGCCCGAACCCGTCGAGACGGAGCCGCACCCGATGTTCCGGATCCGGACCGCCATGCGCTGTGCCGAGTCGAAGCCGTCGGGGGAGAGGTTGCCGGACGACGTGGGCGCCGGAGCCGGGGCTCGGCTCGGGATGACGCTCGACGGCACGGGCGCGGGCATCGCGGGCAGGACGGCGCAGCCGGTCAGGGACGCCAGGAGCGCGAGCCCGGAGAACGCCCGTAGGCGGGGTCGCGTCACCGGTCGAGCTCGCGCTGGAGGGAGGCGTTCGCGTCGGTCGCGGCGCCGCACACGCGGTCCACGTCGGTCGCGAAGCGCTGCAGGTCGGACGGGTCGTACTGGTCGGACTCGCGGAGGTAGCCGATGAGACGCTGCTGGCCGTCGATGCAGTTCGCGAGCGCGGTCGCGACCTGACCCGCGGCCTGGGACACGCGCGCCTGGTAGTCGGCGAGCTGCTGCTGCGAGGCGCTCGTGTCGCCGAGCCGGGCCTTCTCGTCGGCGAGCTCGGTGATGCGCTGCTGCGCGGCGGCGAGCTGCGTCTGCGTGTCCGTGAGCTCGGCCTGCGCGGCCTCGAGGTCCGTCTGCGTCTGGGCCAGCGCCGTGCCGTGCGTGCGCGCGAGGTCCTCCCACTGCGCCGACGACCGCTGCCACGCGCTCGTGGTGCGGATCAGGTAGACGGTCAGGAGCGCGGCCGCGACGACCACGGCGACGAGCGCGATCGCGAGGACGGTCGTGCCTCGGCGACGCGGCGCCCTCGGCCCGCTGGCACCGTCGACCGCACCGGCGGGCGGGACGACGGGCGGGCTCGCCGGCACCCAGGGCGCCGGCCCGGGCGCCGCGGTGGCGGCCGGCACCCCGGGCGCGCCCGGGGTGGCAACCGTCGCGGGTGCGGGGTGAGGGCTCGCCGGGGGCGGAACGGCGCCGGGCACGGACGGCAGGGGAGCCGTCGGGGCGTACGTGGCGGGCGTGACCGGAGCGCTCGCGGGCGAGCCCGCTGCGGGTGTCCCCGGTCGCGGGGTCTCGGGCCAGCCGGCGGGGGCGTTGTCGGTCGGCATCGCCCCAGGATACGAGCGCGCGACCGTCCGGGGATCGACCGTGGCGGGTGAGGACGGGTGCCGGTCCGGGGGTTCGCCCGGTCCGTCCCGATGCCGGCCCTCGTCGGACGCGAGCCGCGTCACACCAGGCCCGCGGGCCCGGGAATTCGGTCGGAGGAGCGTGCGCCCCGGGCGACAATGGTCGCCATGTCCCGCTTCCCCTACGGCGCGCTGCTGCGCCTCCCGGGGGTGGGGCGGCTGTTCGCCGTGTCGTTCGTCGCCCGCATCCCGCACGCCATGACCGGCGTGGTCCTCACGCTGCACGTCGTGACGGCGCTCGACCGCGGCTACGCCCAGGCGGGTCTCGTCGCGGGCGCGATGACGGTGGGCATGGCCGTCGGTGCGCCGTGGCGCGGGCGGCTGGTCGACCGGCTCGGCCTGCGCCGCGCGATCGCGCCGTCCATCGTGGTCGAGTCGGCCGTCTGGGTCGTCGCGCCGCACCTCTCCTACGAGGCGCTCGTGGGCGCGGCCGTGGTCGCCGGGCTGTTCCTCGTGCCCGTGTTCTCGGTGACGCGCCAGTCGCTGTCGGTCATGGTGCCGCTCGCCCAGCAGCGGTCGGCGTTCGCGCTCGACTCGGTCGCCGTCGAGGTGACCTTCATGCTCGCGCCCGTGCTCGGCGTGGAGCTCGCGACCCAGGTGTCCACGTCCGTCGCCCTCACCGTCGTCGGCAGCACGACGGTGCTCGCGGGCGTCCTGCTGTTCTGGGCGAACCCGCCGACGCGCTCGGCCACCCCGCTCGACACCGCAGCGGTCGTCGAGCGCGCGCGGGCCCGCGTGCTCGGACCCGACCTCGTCGTGGTGCTGCTCGCGGCGCTCGCGGCGTCGTTCGTGCTGATCGGCACCGACGTGTCGCTCGTGGCCGCGCTCAACGACGAGGGCCGCGCGTCCGACGTCGGCTGGATGATCGCGCTGTGGGCGGGCGGCTCGGTCGTCGGCGGCCTGGTCCACGGCGCCCGGCGGCGCTCGCCGTCGCCGCTCGCGCTCGTCGCGATCCTGGCGCTCGCGACCGTGCCGGCGGCGTTCGCGCCCGTCCCGGTCTGGCTCGCGCTCGCGGTCGTGCTCGCGGGCCTGCCGTGCGCGCCCGCGCTGTCGTCGATCAACGCGACGCTCGTGCGGCTCGTGCCCGAGCACCGGCGCGGCGAGGTCATGGGCTGGAGCGGGACGATGTCGACCGTCGGCAACGCGCTCGGCGCGCCGCTGTGCGGGTGGGTGATCGACCACGGCACGCCGGGTCACGGCTTCCTCACCGCGGCGGCCGTCGGCGGTGCCGTCGCGGTCGGTGGTCTCGTGGTCCTGCGGGTCACGTCCGCGCGGCGCGGCGGGTCGGTCGACGGTGCGGCGCCGCGCGACGACGCCGCTCCCGTGCCTGCCGACGCCGACGGGACGCCGCACGCACGGGCGTCGGCCGCCGCCGACGAGCCGACCGTGGTCACGCCGCGCGAGCCGCTCGCCACCGAGGGTGTCGTCGTGACCGAGGGTGTCGTCGTGAAGGACCCCGCGGGCGTCTGAGGCCCCTCGAAGGACCCCGCGGGCGTCTGACGCCCCTCGCGCCGGCGGCGTCCCGGAACGTCCCACGCCGGGGTTGCGCCGGCGACACCCCCGGCGCGTCAGACGACGCCCGTCGGCCCGGTCGGCGCCTCCGGGTGACAGCGACCCCAGCGTCGGGAGCCGCTCACGCCGTTCAGACGACCGAGCCCGTGAACTTCTCGCCGGGCCCCTCGCCAGGGGCGTCGGGGATGACGGACGCCTCGCGGAACGCGAGCTGGAGGGTGCGGAGCCCGTCGCGCAGCGACCGCGCGTGCTGGTTGCCGATGTCGGGGGCGGACGCCGTGACGAGCGCGGCGAGCGCGGTGATGAGCTTGCGCGCCTCGTCGAGGTCCAGGTACGCGGCACCCGCGCCGTCCGGGCCGTCCTCCGCGAGCCCGCACTTGACGGCGGCGGCGCTCATGAGGTGCACCGCGGCGGTCGTGATGACCTCGACGGCGGCGACGTCCGCGATGTCGCGCGTCGCACCGGTCACCGAGCCGTCGGTCGTCTCGGCGGTGTCGGGGGCGTCGGACGTGGGGGAGTCGGTCATGGGCTCGATCCTCTCACCGCTCATACCCGCCTCCGACCGTCGCAGACCGCTGGCGCCGGCCGTCGAGCCTCTCCTGTCGGGCGCCCGGACGCCCGGCACGACGCCGCGAGGCCGGCGCGCCCGCCCGTCATGCGGGCGCGGCGGACGCGACGAGGCCCCGCACTGCCGGGGTCGGCGGGACGGGGCCTCGTCGTGCGGGGTCGTGCGGTCAGGCGACCGGGACGCTCGCCGTCGCGGGCTCGCCGGTCTCGACGGGGGCAGCGCCGGTCAGCGCGGCGCGGAGCTGCGCGCCGAGGCCGGCGTCGACCTGCGTCCAGTACTGGATGGCCCGCTCGCGGATGTCGTCGCGGCGCACGCCGCCCACGTGCCCCGTGATCGTCTCGAGGAACCGGGCGCGCGCCGCGTCGTCGAAGACCTCGCGGTAGAGCGTGCCCGCCTGGCCGAAGTCGTCGTCCTCGGCGTGCAGCGTCGCGGCGGCGCGGACCATCGCGCCGTCGGACTCCCACCCGCCGGACTCGCCGGCGCGCGCCGGGTCGGCCGCGGGACCGCCCGCCGAGTTCGGGGCGTAGACCGGGACGTCGGGGGCGGCGAAGGCGATGCGCGCGGCCCCGTCCTTCGAGTACGAGTGCACGTCGGAGTGCGGCGCGTTGACCGGGAGCTGCGCGTGGTTGGTGCCCACGCGGTACCGGTGCGCGTCGGCGTAGGAGAAGATCCGCGCGAGCAGCATCTTGTCGGGGCTGGCGCCGATGCCGGGGACGAAGTTCGACGGGGCGAACGTCGCCTGCTCGATCTGCGCGAAGTAGTTCTCGGGGTTGCGGTTGAGCTCCATGACGCCGACCTCGACCAGCGGGTAGTCCGCGTGCGGCCACACCTTCGTGAGGTCGAACGGGTTGAAGCGGTACGTCGTCGCGTCCTGGTACGGCATGACCTGGACCGACAGGGTCCAGCGCGGGAAGTCGCCGGCCTCGATGTGGCCGAACAGGTCGCGGATGTGGTGGTCGGCGTCGGACCCGGCGAGCTGCGCGGCCTCGTCGGCCGTGAGGTTGTCGATGCCCTGCTGGGTCGTGAAGTGGTACTTGACCCAGAACCGCTCGCCCGCGGCGTTGACCCACTGGTAGGTGTGCGAGCCGAAGCCGTCCATGTGGCGCCACGACGACGGCAGACCGCGGTCGCCCATGAGCCACGTGACCTGGTGCGCCGACTCCGGCGACAGCGTCCAGAAGTCCCACTGCATGTCGTTGTCGCGCAGGTGCGAGCCGGGCAGGCGCTTCTGCGAGCGGATGAAGTCGGGGAACTTGATCCCGTCGCGGATGAAGAAGACCGGGGTGTTGTTGCCGACGAGGTCGTAGTTGCCCTCGGACGTGTAGAACTTCAGCGCGAACCCGCGGGGGTCGCGCCACGTGTCGGGCGAGCCGTTCTCGCCCGCGACCGACGAGAAGCGCGCGAGCATCTTGGTCTGCACCCCCGGCTGGAACAGCGCGGCACGCGTGTAGGCGGACACGTCGCCCGTCGTCGTGAACGTGCCGAACGCGCCGCCGCCCTTGGCGTGGACCACGCGCTCGGGTACGCGCTCGCGGTTGAACTGCGCGAGCTTCTCGACGAGGTAGTGGTCGTGCAGGACGATCGGACCGTCGGCGCCGACGGCGAGCGAGTGCGCGTCGGAGGCGACGGGGGCGCCGCTGTTCGTCGTCGTCGGGGGCACGTGAGACATGGGTGTCCTCTCCAGGGTGGGTGGTGCGACGCGCGACCCGGGTACCGGGCGCCCGTCAGGGCCGGCGTGCTCGGCGGTCGCCGGGCGGCCGGTCAGTCGGCGGCGGCGGCCGCGGCCACCGCGCAGGTGGGGCACAGGCCCCAGAACGTGACCTCCGCCGTCTCGACCGCGAAGCCGGACGTGGAGGAGGGGATGAGGCAGGGCGCGTGCCCGGTGACGCAGTCGACGTCGTCGACGGCGCCGCAGCCCCGGCAGACGACGTGGTGGTGGTTGTCGCCGACGCGCCGCTCGTAGCGCGCGGGGTGGCCCGCCGGCTCGATGCGCCGCAGCAGGCCCGCGGAGGTGAGCGCGCCGAGCACGTCGTAGACGGCTTGCACCGACACCGACGGCACTCCGGAGCGCACGAGGCGGAGCACGGTGTCCGCGTCGGCGTGCGGGGTGCGGCGGAGCGCGTCGAGCACGGCCAGGCGCGGGCTGGTGACGCGCAGGCCGTGGTCGCGCAGGAGTGCGGTGTCGTCCACATCCTCCACCCAACCATCGAGACTGGAATGATTCAAGTCTTGGAACCGTTCCATCTGACGTGGACCCGGCGTCGGGTGCCCCTCGGACGAGGGGTGCGCGGTCGTCTGGTAACCTTGTCCACGACTGACCTGCGACCGCGCGCGACTCGGCCCTCACGGGACGGCGACCGACGGTCCAGGGGCACAAGTGGAGCACCTCCCACCTGGGTCTCGACCGACCGGCTCGACCGGCGACAGGGACCGGGTCACCAGTCCGCACGTCGACGGCCATGCCGTTCGGCGCGACTCGCGGCGACCGCACGGTCGTGCGCGGGGCGGAGCTGTACGAGGCCTCCTCCTGTGCTCAGGACGGGGGCCTTCCTCGTTCCTGGCGGTCCGCCACGACGAACCTGAGGAGCACACATCAGCGAGCCCCGCATCAACGATCGGATCCGCGTCGCCGAGGTCCGCCTGGTCGGCCCCAACGGCGAGCAGGTCGGCATCGTCCGCGTGGAAGACGCACTGCGCCTGGCCCAGGACGCCGACCTCGACCTCGTCGAGGTCGCCCCGGACGCCCGCCCGCCCGTCTGCAAGATCATGGACTACGGCAAGTTCAAGTACGAAGCAGACATGAAGGCCCGCGAGGCCCGGCGCAACCAGACCAACACGGTCCTCAAGGAGATCCGCTTCCGCCTGAAGATCGACCCGCACGACTACGGCACCAAGAAGGGCCACGTCGAGCGGTTCCTCAAGGCGGGGGACAAGGTCAAGGTCATGATCATGTTCCGCGGTCGCGAGCAGTCGCGTCCGGAGATGGGCATCCGCCTGCTGCAGCGCCTCGCCGAGGACGTCGCCGAGCTCGGCTTCGTCGAGAGCTCGCCGAAGCAGGACGGGCGCAACATGATCATGGTCCTCGGCCCGACCAAGAAGAAGGCCGACCAGAAGCTGGAGCAGCGTCGTGCTGCGCAGGCTGCCGCGCGTGCCGCGGAGGTGGAGACCGAGTCCGAGTCGCCCGCCGCCGCTCCGGTGCGCACCGAGGCACCGGCCGCACCTGCGGCGTCCGCGCCCGCTCCGGCCGCTCCCGCACCGGCTCCGGCCGCTGCTGCGCCCGTCGCGGCTGCTGCGGCGCCGGCTCCGGCCGCGGCTGCTGCACCGGCCGCTCCCGCGGTCGAGGCGACCCGTCCGGCGACGCCGCGTCCGGCGTCCCCGCGT
>NZ_JAHKSJ010000028.1:0-80238 GCF_019024305.1 Cellulomonas algicola
GGGTTCCAGTCGCACTTCAACTCCCAGAGCCCGGTGCCGAGCAACTACCAGACCACGCTGCAGAACTTCGCCAACCTGGGTGTCGACGTGCAGATCACCGAGCTCGACATCGAAGGTTCGGGCTCCTCGCAGGCGCAGAACTACCAGCGGGTCGTGCAGGCCTGCCTCAACGTCTCGCGCTGCACCGGCATCACCGTCTGGGGCGTGCGCGACACCGACTCCTGGCGCTCGGGCGGCACACCGCTGCTCTTCGACGGGTCCGGCACCAAGAAGGCCGCCTACACCGCGGTCCTCGACACGCTGAACTCGGCCACGCCGAGCCCGACGCCGACGCAGACGCAGACGCCGACGCCCACGCAGACACCGACGCAGACGCCGACACCCACCCCGACGTCGAACCCCGGCACCGGCTGCTCGGTCAGCTACACCGCGAACTCGTGGGCCACCGGCTTCACCGCCAGCGTCAAGATCACCAACCTCGGCTCGGCGGTCAACGGCTGGACCCTCACGTGGGCGTTCCCCGGCAACCAGACGATCACTCAGGCGTGGAGCACGACCGCCACGCAGAGCGGCAACCAGGTCACGGCCAAGAACGTCGGCTACAACCCGCAGATCCCCGCAGGCGGCACGGTCGAGTTCGGGTTCAACGGCGCGTACAGCGGCAGCAACCCGTCGCCGACGAGCTTCAGCCTGAACGGGACCGTGTGCGACGGGGGCGTCGCACCCACCCCGACGCCGACCCCCACGCCGACCACCAGCCCCACGCCGACCACCAGCCCCACGCCGACCACCAGCCCGACGCCGACCCCGACCCCGACCAGCACCCCGACGTGCTCGCTGCCGTCGACCTACCGGTGGACCTCCTCCGGTCCCCTCGCCCAGCCGCGGTCCGGCTGGACGTCGCTCAAGGACTTCACGAACGTCGTCCACAACGGCAAGCACCTCGTCTACGCGACGAAGGTCGAGAACGGCAGCTACGGCTCGATGGCGTTCAGCCCGTTCACGAACTGGTCGGACATGGCCTCCGCGAGCCAGAACGCGCTCCCGTCGGGCACGGTCGCTCCCACGCTGTTCTACTTCGCGCCCAAGAACATCTGGGTGCTCGCGTACCAGTGGGGTCAGTGGCCGTTCATCTACCGGACCTCGACCGATCCGACGAACGTGAACTCGTGGTCGTCGCCGCAGCCGCTGTTCACGGGGAGCATCTCCAACTCCGGGACCGGTCCGATCGACCAGACGCTCATCGCCGACGGGCAGAACATGTACCTGTTCTTCGCCGGCGACAACGGGAACATCTACCGGGCGAGCATGCCGATCGGGAACTTCCCGGGCAGCTTCGGCTCGAACTACACGACGATCATGAGCGACACCCAGGCCAACCTGTTCGAGGGCGTGGAGGTCTACAAGGTCGCCGGTCAGAACCAGTACCTGATGCTCGTCGAGGCGATGGGCTCGCGCGGGCGGTACTTCCGCTCGTTCACGTCGTCCAGCCTGTCGGGCACGTGGACACCGCAGGCGGCCACCGAGAGCAACCCGTTCGCGGGCAAGGCCAACAGCGGCGCGACGTGGACCAACGACATCAGCCACGGTGACCTGGTCCGGTCCAACCCCGACCAGACCAAGACGATCGACCCGTGCAACCTGCAGCTGCTCTACCAGGGTCGTGACCCCAACCAGAACCCCGACTACAACAACCTCCCCTACCGCCCGGGCCTCCTGACCCTCCAGCGGTGACAGCCGGCGTGCGGGGTCCCGCCCGGAGTCACTGACGGGCACGGAACGTCGCACCCACGACCGTGGGAGCCGACGAGGGTGGGCTCGATCCGATCGAGCCCACCCTCTCCCGTCCCTCGCTCTGCGCGCTGTCGTGCGTCTCGACAACGGCATGCACGCAGGCCCACCAGATCGGCACCGCGCCGAAGGTCAGCGATGCCCGCATCCGCGATGCTGAGTCCGTAGCCCGCCCTACTCGGCGTCCTGTGCCTCGATGAGGTCGAGGTCGCGGACGCAGAAGCGGTGGTGCTCGAAGGTCTCGTCGAGCACCGTTCCGAGGCACTGCCGCACCGAGCGGCCCCGGGCGTACGGCGGCCAGACGTCGTCGTCGGGCACCGGCGCTCGCGCTGCGAGCTGCACAGCGGTGACCTCGTCGAGCCAGGCCTCGAGCTCGGCGGCCTGGGCGTCACGCACGCTCACGATCTCGTCGAGCGACGGATCGAGCGAGAGGTCGAGCCCGTGCGCCCCACGGTAGGGCTCGACGGTCGGCCCGATGCCCATCGGCGTGAACTGCTCCGTCGAGCCCAGGCAGCAGCGGCGGAACCACGAGTCGTGGACGAAGACCAGGTGGCGCAGCGTCTGCACCGCCGACCACTCGTCGTTCACGCTGCGGCGCTCGATGCCGGGCGTGCGACGGATTCGCTCGATCGTGGCGGCCCAGCCGGCACGGAGCTGACGCGCTGCCTCGCGCAGATCGGCCGGGTCCTCGGAGCGGATGAGCACCCGGACCGGATGACGCCGGTCGAGCTCCGCCTCGACGTATTCGGTGACGTCGACACCGTTCACCACGAGGTTGGTGACGAGCCCGTCGATCACGGCGTCCTGCATGACGACGCCGACCAGGCGTGCCCCGGTCAGATCGCACTCCCGGAACTCCGCACCGCGCAGATCCTCGTCGACGTACCGCGTCATGCTCCGCACACTAGGTCCGCACACCGACATGCCAGCCACGACAGGAGCCGTGGGAGGACGAGCAGCACGAGGGCGCCGGCGACGACGTCGAGGTGTGGGTGACCCACCGTCCCGGGCAGGGGAAGCGTTCTCCTGGACTCCAGGGAGTGTCGCCAGGGGATGGAGACCAACCTCTCACGCAGGCGTGAGGCTTGATTCCTTGTGCGCCGCGCGAGCGCCGGACTTCTCGGACTCGACGATCCAGAACGGCTCGTCGTCGGAGGCCCGGAACTGCTGCCCGTCGAACGTGAAGTCGGATGTCCGACGCTCGACCGTCGTCCCCGTCGTGCGGCCCTGCGAGGTGTTCCAGTGGACCTTCTGACCCGCGCGCATCCTGCCTCCTCGGCTGGTTCACCGGCTCTACCAAGCGGTTTGTCGGGAGCCGTCTCTCGCGTGTGGTGCTCGCATTTTTTTCAGAGTCGGCAGCATCTCGACGATCGCCGATGCTGGGGCTCGCCGAGATTGAGAAGAACACCTCCAGCGGGACGGGCTTCTGAGCGCAGCGCGTCCAACGTCTTGGGAATCTCGTCACACGAGTCACTCCCGTCACAGCCACGGTACCGGCTCGGTCGGCTTGGAACCTCTGCGCCACCGGCGCTCCGGTCTGGCGGCATCGGCGGGTCCGCGGGGATCTGCGCCGCTGGCCAGAGCAGGCCTCGCGGCCGAGAACTACCACCGGGCCATCCGGCCGCTGCTCGACGCGCGCCGGCCCGGACTCGCGCACGCGGCCGGCCGGCTCGGGTCCGACAGGGACATACCGGCGCTTCACCCCGCCGAGGTCTACGACCAAACCAGGCAAATGCGGCAGCATGCCGACATGGACCAAGCCGCGAGCGCCCCGCTCCACGAAGGGGTGCTCACGAGTGTCTACCTGCGCAGCCCTTGGTCCCTCATCAGCGCGCTCACCGACCAGCTCCCACCCGGGAGCCAGCGCCAGCTACGCGCCACCAACGCAGACGGCCCCGTCACCCTGCACAACCTCGACGAGAAGACCACCCCCGCCGACATACGCGGCGCCCAGCGCGTCGAGTTCGGCTTCATCACCCCCGATGGCGGACGCGCCAACATCACCATGACCGAAGAGGGACGCACCTGGGCCTCCGACCGCTACACCCGCCAAGTCCACGACACTCTCACCGGCATCAACGCGCTCCTGCAGCGTCGCGGACATCCGCTGCGACACCCGGGCGTCACCGGCACCCTCGCCGCCGTGCTCATCGCCGGCCCGGTCATCGCGCAGGGCTACGTCGACGACCACAAGGACATCCCTCCGCAGCAGCTCCCGCCCGCCGGTTTCCTGCTGACCCTGCTGCCGCTCACTGCGATCTTCGGGATCGGGTTCGCCCTCGCAGTCTGGGTCGGCATGGCGAAGACCAACTCCTCAGCGCGAGCACTTCGGGTGTGGCCCACGTGGGCGACCAAGGTGCGTGGCGTGCTCGGTGCCGTCGCGCTCGCCGTGCTGATCGCGGCCGTCATCGCCAACACCCCGTGGAAGTGAAGGGCTGACGGAACGACGGCTGGCCGTCACCGCATCCGGCGGGGGATATACCACCAGCGGGTGCGGGAAGATCAGGGCATACCCCAGTCCGCGAGCGCCCCAGTCGCCATCCCGACAGCAACCCGCGGCCGATCCCCCGGGATCGCCGCAGTTGCCCTGCTCGGGGTCGCGGTCGTCGGTGTGGCCGGTGGCTCATCAAGGACTGGCTCGCCGGCCGGTAGGTCACCGGCGGGTAGAGCCGTCCCGACGGCGGCCCGTCACGGTTCGAGGCCGGTGCCGAGCACCTCCCCGTGGCGGCACACCCAGACGAGCTCAGCCGGGTGCTCGTGAACATGCCCGAACGCCACTGTCTCCGGCCACGAGGGACATACCGCCTGTGTCGAGGTGGACTCGGTGCAGCCGCGGGTGCAGATCATCATGGCCGCACCGTGCACGGCCGGTGCAGCTACGGTCGCGCGCTGCCCTCGGAAGCGGCTGCGTTGCCGTCGGGACGGTCCGCCGTCACCGGGGAGGAGAAGACAGATCGCGGGATCGAGCTCGGACGGCGACGCACCTGACGGACCGCGAGCGCCCCAGCCGTGAGAACCGCTCCACCGGCCAGCGCCCAGCCGAGCGGGGTCGGGACCATCCGGGCTCGGGAGGACTTGACGGCCTCGGTCGCGGCCTTGGTGGCGGCGCTGATGGCTTCGGTCACCGGCGGTGCTTCGAGCATCGTCTTGATCGCGTCGAAGCGTGCCTGCATCGCCTTGCGGTTGTAGACGAGGTCCATGACGGGGTGCTCGACGACGTAGTCCCAGACCTGCTGGGTGACGTGGAAGCCCATCGGGTGCGCGCCGCGCGGGCCGACGTGGACCCAGATCATCGGGTTGTCGGTCCCGCCGCCGTTCGCCGTCAAGTACATGGCGTCGACGGTAGCGCTCGAGCGTGCCGTAGCTTGGCGCTCCGGGAACATGCCACGCGATCGGCGGCTACCTTTGGTCACCTTCCGGCGGCCGACGGGCCGGAGTAGTTTCGTGAGCGGCGGTTGCGCGCTGGCCCGTCGATGGCGACGGCAGCGATGTCAGGGGGGCAGGCCGCTCGCTGTCCGCGAGCGCCGGCACTGTGAGCCTTGTCGGCGTCGTGAAGAGTGCGGAGTCCGAAGGGTTCATCGCATTCGCGCCGTCCGATCCCGAGGACTGGGTAAGCATCCCCCACGCGCATGATGCGAAGGCTGAACGCGTTGGGACATGCCCATGCCCGGGCGAGAGTCGCTCCGTCGTGCGGTTGACGCTCAAGGGCGCCGAGACAGACACCGAGCGGGTCCTGCAATCACTGCTCGCGCAACCAGCGCGGTCCACCTCCTTCGCTGCCAGCCCTTCAGCAGGTGCCGCACCGCTGATCGTGAGATCGTTCGCCGCGCCGGCGTACGCGTACCCGACGACCGGAGGAGGGCGACCGCAGGCGGTGATGCAGGCGCTGCCTACCGTGGCCAACCCGATTGCCTCGATCGGCGGGAGGTTCGATCGGACGATCCCGGTGTGCGGGACTGTCACCTACCCGTGCGGCAGACCCATGTGATCGAGTGCCCGCCCGGCGGGCCGCCTCGTGCCAGACTCCGGATCATGCCCGCGGCAGGTGAGGCCAGCACACGGACGACAACAGGCAGACCCACGGAGTCCGAGCTGCGCATCTGGATTCAGGAGTGCATCACCGACGTCTGCGGCCGTGAAGAGTTCACAGTGCTGGAGGCCCGCCAGAGTGAGTTCCTGCTGCTCTTCGGTCTTGTGGGACGGACCGCACGCTTCGCAGACGGCTACCTCAAGCTATGCGAGCTCGAGTGCATGAGCGAGGCCGTCCCGCTGGCGCGGGTCGCTCTGGAGCACGCCGTCACCGCCCAGTGGGTATACATCGTGAAGGGCGGCGTAGCCCGCTACCACCGGTCCGCCGTTCAGGGCCAGCGAGACTACTACGCAACGCTCGCCGATTGGCTCAACCACAGCGAGCTTCAGGCAGCAGTCGAGCGGCTCGAGCCGGCGGCCGAGGGCAAGCGGCTGCCACCGTTCATGAACATGTTGCGGGACCTCGACATAGGCAAGTTTCTCGAGACGACGTACCACGTGCTGTCTCAGCAAGTGCATGTCACGCATTCAGCCGTCACGTCATTCCTCGGCGGTGGCGACGACCAAATGCACCCCAAGTACGAGCAGGAATACCCGTATCCGTACCAGCTCAGCTACGCCGTGGCGGTCGCCTGCATGCTCGTGCGCTGGATTCTCGCTCATCTCACCGACGACGGAGCCCTACTCGCGGCGCTCGACAAGAAGTCGGACGCGCTGATCCTTCCGATGAATCTGCTCGAGGGCGTACCACCTGAGAATCGACGGGCTGGCCTCTAGCGTGACCGGCATCGCTTTCCGCTCGACGGTCGTGCAGAGCCGTTCCGGCTGGGCCGAGCTCAAGGTGACGTGCCGTTTAACGGTGCGGAGCGCCACAGCTCGGCGGATCAGGCTGTCTCCACGCATGTCAGAAACCCTTGATGGTCAGGCCGGTTCAGGCGTCGGGCAGCGTCCAGCTTCGCTCATCAGGTTCAACAACTACATGCCTCAGCACCGGCGGGCCGGAGTTACTCAGCCGCCTCGGCGCTCCCCAGGATGCTGTCGCGGCTCGGTCGCTCGCGCTCGCGTTCTTCCTCGCCGGCCTCGTCCGCGGCATCGCGGCCGAACAGGAACTGATGCACGTGGAACGACATGTCGTGATCCCCGGCGGCCAGACTCGCCTCCCACCGCAGAAGCAGGTCGTTCCCCGGGCACTCCTCGACAGCGTTAGAGGCGAAGATCAGCGCGTCGTCGTGGCTGCCTGCTGCCTCTAGCTCCTCCGCCGCCTGGAGCTGGAGGAGTGCATCGATCTTGGCGGGCAACGGAGCTCCCTTGCCTCGGACACGGACTGCCCGGCGTTCCGTAGCCAACTCGAACCACTCCTGCAAGGTCCACTCCCGCGGGACGAAGTTCGACAGCACGCGGACCGTGAAACTGATAGGTGTGGGCTCGCGAAGGCACGGTTCGTAGGCCTCGACGAAGGCTCGGGCTTCGGGCCGGTGCGCACTGGGGTCGGTCCATTCGTGCGAAAGCCTGTGGATTGCGACGAGCGCCGTCCGCTCGTCGGAGTGGGGCATCGTAGGTACGAGACGCTCGATCTTTGCTGCCATCTCGGCCAAGTTGAACCCGCTGTCACTAGACCGCTTATTCTCGAGCCACGCAATCAGCGCGTCGGCAACTCCGTTAAGTCGTCCAAGCGCGTGGCTCGCATCGAAGTCACTTCCGACCCAGTACTGGGGTGCGAGCCTCGCGGTGACGATCCCGGGGAGCGACAGTCGGTAGTCCCACGGCTCTGGCGCCACCTTCTCGGCATCGGCGACGTACTGACGAACGACGTGACGCAGCAGTCTCCATAGGCCGGCAAGCGTGAAGATGCGGTCAAAGCGGGGCTCGTATGCCACCTCGGCACCGTGGCTGAACACCCAAGTTTCGCGTCCGAGGTCTTGGAGGACGTGGCTCCGACGCGAGCGGATGTCGTAGGCGATCCCCAGCATGCGTTCAAGATCCGCCGACTGGGGCGGGAGGTGAGCACCAAGTGCTTCTTCCCGGTAGTACCCGCGCGCTACACGCGCGAGGGTTGAGGAGACGAAGCGGCGCTTGAGGCCTGCGCGATCGGCGTGAAGGATGGCTGCTCGGACTTCGTCTCGCTGGGCGCTCTCCAGGCTGTCGAGGGCGGCGTCGATGATCTTGCGCTTGCGACCGTCGTAGCGATCCCAGGACGTCGGTGTAGTCGAGTCGTCGTCTGCGAGCGACTCCAGTGCTGCCACGAAGTCTGTGTAGGCGCCCGTTGGGTCGTCGATGGCGCGTCGGGTGGCATCTACCGAAGCCCGGACGACCCGCATGACGCGAGCGAAGTTCTGCCTGCTCAGTTCGAGCAGGGCCGACATGAACTCCTCGGCATCGGAGATCGCTTCAATGTGGACCACCTGACCGGGGTCAAACAGTTGGGGAAAGAGCGCTGCACCGGTCCTGTCGCGCCCGCCGGAATCTTTCGCTGGCACGAGTTTGCGAACGAGGTCGATATCGCGGCTGCGGGTCACGTTCAGCACGAACGTAAGGACGTAAGCGATGTCGTCGATCAACTCGTCACCACCGGTGGCGATCATGAACTCGTTGCTTCCATCAGGCCGGGTTCGTTCTAGTCGGTCGATCGCTTCTACGGTCACGGTGGAGATGTCGTCGCGTTCGGTGCCGACGATGAGCGTCCCGACGGGCAGTTCGATGGAGGCGGTGTCCACGAGCCAGGCGTTGGTATAGAGGGTCCGGCGGTGAAGGATTTCCCCGATGGGCACGCCGGGTCGGAAGTACCGGCCAGCGGCCGTCTGCAGCATCAACTCCCCGCGGAACTCGTGGCCGGGCTCATCTTTACGCGTGTATCGGCTTCCAGTCATGCAAGAGCCTCCGAAGACTCGTTGTGCCCCAGCTTGTGGCAGGCGTGCGGGCACATGATCACGAGGACCAGTCTCTCGATGCCACGGTGCGGACAGTCTTTGTAGGCCCTACCCGACGGCCGCCCGCCTTTCGCCGGCCGTCTGCTACCTGGAGGCGACGACGCGGACGTCGGCAAGATTGCCCACGGCGTCACCGACGACGCTGAGCAAGTCTCTCGTCTGCTGGGCGGAGAGCCGATCTTGGGAGGTCGTCTGCTGCAAGGAACGAGGGTCACGGTCGAGTCGAGACTTGAGCAGCCCCCACGACAGTCCGGGCTGGACGATGACAATCTCCCCGCGCACAGGTGGCGCGGCAGCCACCAACGGCCCTGGCCTTGACCGGCCCTTGGGGGGGTTGGCAAGAAGCTGGTGCAGCATCACCACGTTCCCCGAGATTACGGTCACCACGGGGGCTTTCCCCCGAAGTCGCGCCCCGAGCTCGGCGTAGAAACCGGGATCGATGAACCATCGCCGGCTCTTGGCTGCCTGGGCGCCGACGAGTTCGATGTCCTTCACACGGGTGCCGAGCCGCCGGCTCATGGACGGCTTCAAATGCCACAACTCGAGATACACCTGCGACGTGACGTCGGTCTCGAGCACCAGGAGGTCAGCGAACTCGCCTTGACCGTCGTTGTGCAGAACCCACCGGTGCGGCAGCCGCGGCGAGTCCGCTCGGAGGTGCGACTGGATGCGCGCTTGTACCGAGATCCCCTTTCGGGCCTCACTGGCCGACCGATCCGTCTCCGTCTTGATGTTGACGCCTGACCAGTCGATGGACTCCTGCTTGATCAGGTGGGCGAGATCCGCACGCACGCTGGGGCGCTCGTATTCAACGGCTCCAACCACAGTGGTGCCGCACGCGAAACGGAGTGTCGGCGGGAACTCTGAGAGGAGATCCGCCAAGTCCTCGTAGGCGGCTCCGCGACGGACGCTCAGGCTCCCATCCGTGTCCACCACCTGACCGTCGAGCGCTTGCTCGCCGCGCCAGAGCGGAGGGACGTCGTCCTGGCGCTGGCGCAACTCGAGGACCACCTTCTCGGATGTGGACTCCTCCCAGACCATCCGCAGGTCCATGTACTCCACCGGCTCGCCGGCGTACGTTCGGTCGCCGCCCATCAGGTCCGGGTGCCATTCGGCGGCGCCCGGCTCGTCGGGGAAGGCCCTCACAGCCCGCCCTCGGCTCACCGCAGGCAGCAGCGGCAGGTAGGCCACATCGGACGAGCGATACCTGCTGGCGAAGCGGGCGATCGCGTCTTCGTACTGGATGAGCGAGAGATATCGCGACTCCCACATCTTCGCCTTCTCGATGGCGATGCCAGCGGTGTACGAGCCAGCCCCACCGGACACCCGCGCCATCGCGTGGCCGATAGCACCCGATGCGGTGTCGACTTCTCGCAGACCTCGGTCGACGCCACTACCGGTGAAGGTCTTGTAGCTCGCCGAGCCCTGCCGAGCCACGACGTTCGTGTTGCGGACGCCGACGTTCGATACGGACAGGCGTGTCAGGGCGTCGAACGCTCCATGGAGGCTCTCGGGACTAGCTGGGCGCAGCGATGCTGCCGCCGTGCCCAAGCGCTTCTCGAGTAGTTGTCGCACAAGGTGGTCTGTCGAGTTGATGAACAGGAGCCCCGGACCTGCGCCGCCCTCCGGCGGAACCCACGTGATCACATGTAGTTCGAACCGGTGCGAGTCGAGGCCGGGATGGGCGTGCCACCGCGGCGACTCCACTCTGCGAGTGACCATGACCAGCGTGGTTCGGGTCGTCGTCAGTGCCGCATAGAAGATCTCCGTGCTGCCCGCCACGACGCTTCCCGGTTCCAGCTCACCTACGGCCTTCGTGAAGTCAGGACTCCACGCCGGTACGTGGGTCTCATAGACCACGGCGCGCACTGGTATACGCAAGTCGGCCACCGAGAGCTCCGCAGGCGAAGGCGCCAGCGCGTCGAGATAAGTCCGCTCGGCGCGCGCCTTCTCGGCTTGCTCGTCGAGCAGGTCCGGAAGCAGTTGCGCCCAGTCGGCGTCCTCCGCGTACAACGACGTCACCGCATCTGCCAGGCCGGCGGAGGCATCCGAACCACGTGCGGTCACCAAGACCGGCTGTTGTGGATACGAAGCGCTGTGCCTCACGAGGCGACCGATCAGTTGGGTGGTGGCCACGATGGAGCGGTGCTTGTCGTGGTATCCGACGACGCGGAAGCTTGGCAGGTCGAAGCCTTCGCCGAGCATGGAAACGACGGCGACTGACTTCACCGATCCATCGTGGAGCCCCGCCACGACGGCCGCTTGATCCTTCTCCTTCATGAGATTCGTCAAGACGACCGTCGGGCGACCGGCCTCGGTGTACAGCTGCGCGAGCACGTGGGCTCGTTCCTGCGTCGATGCCCGAACAAGCAACGTGCTCGATGCGTGGCTCGGGTCATCCAGTACTGCCATTACCTTCTCGCAGATCGACGCGTCCTGGTGGTCGATGCTGGTGGCGGAGCCGTCACCCACCAGGGTCGCGCGAACTGGCCGGTAGTCGCCGTCCGCGATCGCCTTCGCCAGCGGATAGTGGAAGACCTGCTCACCCGGTACGCGTTGGCCGTCGCGGCGCCATGGAGTAGCCGTCAGAAGTACTCGCCGCGCCTGGGCGTAGTGCTCGAGGATGGCGTGCCAAGACCGGGCCGGTGCGTGGTGTGCCTCGTCCATGATGACGAGATCGAACAGGTCTGACGGCGGCTGCGTGTCGTACAGCAGCGGGCTGAGCGAGGCTGGGAGCCCGACGACGACATCTGCGGAGGTAAGCGCTGCCCAGTCTTTGACGAGGCCGGTGACGGCACGCACATCGGGGTTGTCAGGACCGCTTACTGCTCCAATCTCTCGAAGAACGCCCTGACGGGAGAAGGTCTCCACCATTTGATCGCGCAGGTGACGGCTTGGCACGACCACCAGCACTCGGGAGGCGCCGGATAAGTGAGGGACGGCGGTCGCGATGGCGGACTTACCGGCACCAGTAGGCAGCGAGAGCAACGCCGGCTCGAGCGGCCGGATCGACCAGTGCGCAATCAGAGCCCCCAGCGCGCCCTGCTGCGATTCCCGCCAACCTGGCCTCGGATCACTCGGCCAGTACGCAAAGTTCCGACGCCGACGCTTGTAGTAGCCGCTCACACGCCGATTCTGCATGCGCCGTGTGCCAGGGAGCGGGACGCGACCGAGGGCGTCACTGCCTACGAGAGGACTGCAAGCGTGAGCGACGATCGACCCTTTCGGCGAAAGTGGATCGCGCCTTGCTCACGGGGAACTCCGGTCTGTGAGCGACAGGGCGCGGGCCTGCCATGCACGAACCACGGGTCCTCGCCTCCCGCTGCCCTGCCCCGAAGCGCAGCCGGCCCACGCCAACGCAACGGCGGTAGGCGTCCCCGAGCGTCCTGGCACTCTTCCTCTACGACTCACCCCTTACGGGTTGGCGTGTTGGGCCAGGGCTCTCCCGGCGGCCACGGGTCGGGCAGGCCGAAGTGGGCGGCCGCCGCACACTTCGGTTCGTCGCCAACTAGGCGGCCCGCAACGAACCTCACTTGGTGCACCGGAAGCTGCAGGTCGTCCGGCAGAGGGTGAAGCGGGGCGGGATGTCTCCACAGGATGACGTCAGCGCTGAGCACGCTGTGCGGCTGCAGTTGATTGACCAGGATGACGCCTGAGACGTCGGCGTTGGCCCAGTCTGGCGGTGCTCCGAAGAAGCCGTCTGAGTTCCTGACGAGGCGCGACGTTCGTTCGCCGTCATCGGTGACGCCGATCTGCAAGGCTTCGGCTCCGTACAGTGCGGCTGTGCTGTGCCAGTGGTCGTGATCGAAGATGTAGAGCCCGACGGCGATGACGTACGGCGCCTCGAGGTTGCCGTACGCGCCCGCCTTCTCGACGAGAGCGGCGCGTATGGCCGGGGCGTCGTCGACGATCTGCACGGGCTGGTGCGCGAAGACGCCGATGGCTCTCTCGTCAGCCCCGGCGGGACCACGAGCGTGTTCCGCCTTGGGAATGGCCTTGAAGGTCGCAGACCAGCCGTCCTGGACCCATCGAAACGTGGGGGCCTGGTCGAGGTCCGCGTAGTCGTCTGGGGCAAGCGTGCGCAACCACGCCCGCAGATCGCGTCGGAGGGCGGCCCCGCTCGGTGGTGCTTCGCCATCGCTCAGTTCGTCGAGCCACAAGAAGAAGTTGGGGTCTCGGACGCTGTTCACGGTGTCGAATAGGACGCGTCGCCGGTTCGCGGCAGCCTTCGCGCGCGGTGTGGCGCCGGGTGCGATCGCCTCCACGTACATGCCGCGGCCATCGCGCTCCGCCCAGAAGTCGGGCCTGCGAGGACTGTCAGCAACCGCGGGGTGGACGATGACGGTGTACCCACCGGCGCGGAACGCTTCGTGCAGGTAGAGCTCGAGGAAGGCGCTGTTGAACTCGTGGTTATCTCGACTGCGGAGCCGCGCGCGCAGGTCGGCGTAGTGCGGGTCGCCGACGCGGTCAGCCCACGCCTGCACCAGGTCTCGCTCGTGCGACCAGAAGTCGCCGGCGACTCGGTTGAGGAACTCGTACGACGATTCTCCGTGCCGTGCGGGCGTCGAGTCCGTTCGGAGGAGCTCGTCGAAGACTGGTGGGCGGCCTGTTGACATGGCGTGGAGTGTCGCGCGCAGGTCCGACATCCCGATCTACGCCACGCGGCTCGCGCTCTTGCCCGAGCGACGTTCTCGGCGTTGGCGCGCCCGGGCCCTTGACGCCGCCGTCGCATTCAGCGGCGGCAGCTTCCGGATGCCCGCTACGCCCGAGAACCGCATTCAGCATGCATTGCTCCGCCTGCAGCAGGAGCGGGACGCCCGCACTAAGACGGGTGATCAGCCCGCGTGATCGGCGGTGCCCGTCGGGACCTCGAGATGCGCGGCGTCGAGAATCTGACCGGCGGGGTAGTGCGGCTTGCGCCGGCCGACCAGGGCGCGTGGTCGCCGGATCGCGGGTCGATCGGCTGGGCGCCGATCGCAGCCGCTAACGCGTCCGGCCGTACCGACTGGCGCGGACGTCGATTGCAGGCTCGTTGAATCCCTTCGTCGTGCCGACTCGCTCCGCCCGCTCCTGCAACCGTCATTCCGTCTAGAAGTCCCGAGGATCGGCACCAAGGCGGCGGTTTCCACGTCTGTTGCGCGGCGGCACGGGGTAGGCGGCGATTTACCCGGGTGGTATCTCCTACGCGCCCGTCCACGCAGCCTTCTGCCCGGAGCCGATCTGGTGGGACGCTTCTTCCTGACGGCCATGTGCGCCCGCTCACGCATCGGAGAAGTGAACCGTGACGAACGAGTCCACGATCGGAGTGAGTCCCATCCCGGCGGTGCGACAGTGACGACCCCACCCGCTGGCTGGTACCACGAATCCGCGGGCGACCAGTCGCGACTGCGCTACTGGGACGGCGAGCGCTGGACCGACTACTTCGCACCCGCATCCTTCTGGAGGCCACCTCAGAGCACTCAACGCTTCGCAGATGAGCCGACTCGTCCCCACGACATCAGCACGCCGAACGCACCGCGGCAGGTGCGGGACGACCCTGCCCTCACGCGCCTGCGCAAGGCCAAGCGCGACGCGCTCGTTGGTCTTGTGTGCGTCGCCGCCGTGTCCGCCGGCATAGCGCTCATCGTCGGATTGGCCAGTCCCGACCCTGACACTCTCGGGTACGAGGTCGGCAAGGCAGCGGTAACCGTCTTGGCAGCAAGCATCGTTGGCGGGTTCATCGGACACGCCTTCTTTGTTCAGCAGCAGACCCTTCTCACTGAGATCAGCGTGCAGCGCGATGGGGACCGGCAGGTCCAGGAGAAGCTCGAACGCGACCGCCTTGAGCAGCGCCAGGCTGATGAGCAGGTGCGCCTGGAGGAGCGCGAGGCCGACCGCTTGGCGGCCGAGAAACGAGACCGGGAGGCGGAGCGTCAGAGGGAAGTCTGGCGCCGGCAGGTGAGCGAGAAGCGCGCCGAACTCGAACGCAGAGACGCGATCCTTCGTGGAGTGCTCGACGAGACCCTTGCCGCGTACAACGCCGTAAAGAAGGAACGGCGGATGATCCGCACGGCTGGAGGCCGGGGGATTCCGGTTAGGCGGTACGCGGAGTTCGGCGAGCGCATCAGCGACCTGCAACTCGAGTTCGAGCGGCTCAGGCGCACTTCTCCACTACTCACGGACGAACGAATCGAGGCCGCGATCCGCGCCTGGAACGGGCTGTCCGACAATCGGCACTTCGTGTCCCTCGAGCGCGGCTTCCAACAGGTCGAAGAGTACTTGGGGCGCCTCGTCCGGGAGTTCGAGACGACTCTCGGCGGCGCAGCCCCGCTCAGGGAGATGCCGGATGAGCAGAGCGTCGAGACGGCAACTCTTCCGGCCCTCGCAAGCTTCCGCGATCAGCGGGACAAGACCGGCTTCTACGAACTGTCGAACCCGGCAACCGCTGTGATCGCCGTCCTCATCCGCGCTCTGCTTGAACCGGAACACCTGCCTGAGCCCGAGGATGTCCGGCAGCGAGGTGTGCAAGTCCAAGGCAGGCGAGCTCAATCGCCGGGCTAGCAGCGACCTGAGAAGCTTCGACTGCTCCTTGTCTCGCGGGCCACTCAGCCCTCCATCCGAGACAACGCCCGCGACTGAGCGGCACGCAGGTCATCGAGTGAGACCCGGCGGACGGTGAGATCGAGGTGTCCTAGCGGGAACGTCCACTGATCGAGCGCAAGTCGAACGTCGTCCTCTGTCGCCGCGGGAGAGACCATGCCCGCATCGGCCAACTTGTTCAGAACTGCTTGGTTCCGGCCTCTGCATATCGTCCATCGAGTCGGCTCGGGAGCCGCGGAACTGCGGCGACGCACCCACACCAAGTCCTGGCCAGCCCATGCCTCCTGGCATAGCCGCAGCCCGCTCAGACTCAAGAAGCCGAGTCGGCTCAACGCCCGGACAAGCTCGACGACCGGGCGAGGATCACAGGATGAGTTCACCCGCTGGAGCGGGCTGCTCCAGGTGTCTGGCTCACCGTCACCCCACGCGACCCTGTCGACATAGAGCGTGTCTTCTCGCAGCGCATCTAGCGAGTTCCGAAAGATCCAGTCGAAGTCATTTGGCCCATCGAGGTAGTGACTGGCGCAGAGGTCCTTCACGTAGTCGGCGATCTCAGCGAAGTCGGCCGGTGATCCTTGATGGACTTGCGCGTACACCAACCGAATCGTGTGATTATAGAAAGCCTTGAGCAACCGCGCTTTAGCCACATTGTCTCGCCACCCACACCGGGCGAGGTCGAGCAAGATGAGGGCCTTGGCCGCTTCTTCGGACGCAAGAAGGTCAATCACTTGGTGTCCACGCGCCGTGTCCCCTGTCGACAACACGCTCATCGATCGAGCCAAGGCGTCCACGTGTTGCCCAAGTAGCTCTAGCCCCTCCGCGAGGATCGGGAAGGCTTCAGCCTCCGACAGCTGAGCGAGTCCGCTCAATGCTCGGGGACGCATCACATCGTTCGCCATATCGGACAGCCTGCCCGATGGCACGTCGCGCTGAGCGCGAATATCGGGGACTACCAACGCCCACCGAACAGTCGAGGGCCGCTGCGCTGCGGGTCCTTGCTAGTCCGTCGTGTCGACGCGGTGGTTGCCGGACCACAAACGGCGGTAGTCCGCGATGTCCTCCGCGGTGAGTTCCAGGTCGCCCTCCGCCCAGATGAGCGTCGTGTCCCACTCTCCGGCTCGGTCGGAGCGAGGCGTGAGCATGACACCCGTTGTCGAAAGGTCGGTGCGATTGAGGAGTTCACACAGTTCGTGATGGAGGAGCATGACCCGCCACGAGAAAGCGGTCTGCGTTGTCCGGGAGTGCGTCGAGCAGACAGCGAAGGTCATCTGGTTGAGCTCCGCACCCGCTCGATACGTCCGCAGCCTCCAGCGCGTGTTGCCGGGGTCTGGCACGCGCATGAGTTCGAGGTTGTCGAGCAGTAGCCGACCTAACGCGGTGCGGTAGCCAACGGGCAGTGAATCCAGTGTTGCGAGCGCTGTCAGACGCTGGTCCTCACGCGCCTCGTCGAACGGGGACGTGGCGATGTCCTCGAGGATGAAGCGGTACACGGCGCTCGCCTTGGCGTCGCCGGCGGTCACCGGCTCCGTCGGCAGGAGCGGTACGGATGCGGCGACGCCGCCCGCGCTGATCAACGGGTCGACAGGTCCAGGCGAGGCATCGGCATCGGCTGCGGCGAGGCGGTAGTAGCGCGCCGGCTCATCACCGATCCGGCCGGGGACGGCGGCGGCGCGGTGAAGGTAGCCGACGACCGCGTGAGTCGACCGCAGCTGATCGAAGAGGAACTCCCAATCGCCCCGCGTGAGCACCACGTAGGGCGTCACGGACGCGACCGCGTCCAGGTCAAGGTCTGGAGGCTCCGGATGTTCGATGACGACCACCCCGACCCAGCTGATGTGAGCCCCGTCGATCAGGACGGGTCGACCCCGGCCGTTGACCATCGTGAGCGCGTCCGCCTTGAGCCGACGGGCCGTGCCGCCGACCTGCCTAACGCCCTCGGCGGCCTTCTTGCGAACCCACGACTCCTCTCGCGCCGGAGTCCCAACCTCGCCCTCTCGTGCCTTGACCTGAACGATGGCCCCCCGCGAGCCGACGACGAGCAATCCGTCGCTGACCTCTCGGAGCGCGGCCCCCTTCTTCTCCACGAGGGGCGACAGTACGAAGTCCGGCATGCCCCACGTCGCCGCAGCGTCTTGTGTGGCGATCTCAGCGGCGGTTCCGCGACGGTGGTGCTCACGCAACGGCGTCGCGTGGGGGATCTTCCTCTGGAAGATGCCCTCGTCTGTGACCACTAGAAGATGTCGTGCGTCGCCTGCGTCGTCCACGCTGGACAGGCCGAGCGGCGGCGCGGCCGGAGCCGCCCAGTCGTCGGACTCGTCCGCGAGCGATGCCCAGTCGGTTGCGTCGCGACCGTGTTCGAGCAGAACCCGTCGCCGCCCCGGGACGAGCCCAAGCAGCCAGGTGAACTGCGCAGCGAACCGAACCACGGTCTCGAACGCGAGCGTCAGCTGTGCCGGGAGAGTCGGGTCCGGTGCCGCCAGGACGGGACTGGCCGGATAGCCCAGATCGATGTATGTGTCCGCCTCGGCCTGCAGCTTGTGGGCATCCGTGTAGCCGGCAATCTGGAAGTTTGCGAGGACGCGCCTGTCGTGGACGAACCCGGCGGGCGCCGCCTCCACGGAGATGTCACCCGAAGGGTCGGACTGCACTTGCGGCGCGCCCGGCGACGCCCATCCGTCGACGAGCACACCCGCATCGAGCGCGTTGTCCCACGCGAGGAGAAGGGCCAGGCCTTGGCGCAGCGGGTCGACTCGCTCGTCGCCTTCCAACTCATGGAACGGCTGACAATCACGCACCATGGCGACCTGCGTACGCAGGAGCCCGTCGACACATCCCTCGCCGAGGAGATCCTCGAACCCTTCCACGCTGGCGGTGACGGGAAAGAACCGGGGTCGCTTCGGGTCGCGGACCCGATGCTGCACGCTCAATGCGGCCACGGACTCGACCACCAAGGCATCCAGTGACGCCCACAACTCGCGAACGCTCTCAGAGAACGCGTCTGTGAGGCCTCGCCGCCGGGCGTGGGGCCAGCGCGGCAACGCCACGATCACGCCCGCACCGGAATGCTCGGTAACGACGTCCAGTTCGAAGTGACCGTCCTCTGAGCCGTTCCAGGCCGCGACCAGACTCGCTCGTGCATCCCCGGCGGCGCGTAGGTGCCTCCACGCTTCGGGAAACGCGTGCGCGACGTCCGAGCCGTCCAGTCCCGCGCCCGAGACCGGGTGTTTAGCCATGCCTGTGCGGCGCGCGGCCGGTCATGACATCGACTTGCAAGTTCTTGGGCGGGTCTTGGTGGACCGTCGCACGTATCCCGGCCTGGATGGGACTCACATCCGGGATCGTAGATGCCCGGAACCGGGGTCACCCCAAGCTTTGGGCGGCCTCTTCAAGCAAACTCCTTCGGCAGCGCTCCGACGGCTTCGCCCGCGCCTTGGCTACGGTTGGCGGACCCTACTGACCGTCGCGAAGGAGAAGCTAGTGCCCGCGAGGCTTGGCGGTGGCGACGACCACACGGCGCCGCCCACAGGTGTCGAATGCGACGCGCTCCTAGCTGGCCTCACGCCGAGGACGCGGGCGTTTGTAGAGTCACGCGCCGAGAGCGAACGGCGCTCAGTGACGTCCATCGTCAAGGAAGCACTGGCCGCATACGGCCCCGGAGATGCCCACGGCACCGGCGAGTGACTGGACCTGGACCACGGGACGACGTGGGTGACACGTCGCCACCCGATCGCTAGGGCCATCGTCTCTTATTGGCCTGTTTGTCATCGCTTGATCGCGGCACTGTCCGTAGGCGCGGCAGCTGCCGCGAGCGGTCCAAGGAGCGCGCGTCGCTCCGGGCTGATTCGCGTCAGGAGCCGCGCGCGACCTTGGGCGTCTCGGTCGCTGAGTTGGCGCTGTTCCCACAAGTGCCCGCACCAGTCGACGACCAGACGCTCGAGGAGTCGCCGCTCGACTTGAAGCCCCGTGAGCAAGACGCCTTCTTCGAAGTCAGCCGTCGTGACTGGCCGACGCGCCCGTCCCTCGCGGTCGTGCAGGCTCAACCGCAGGACGTGGAGAAATGCCGCCGCTTGCCAATGGTGGTGTGCGATGCCAAGGGCTGTCTCTGGGACCTGGTCGGAGTAGTTCACGTAGAGCCAGTGCGGCCTGGTGCCGAGCACAGCGCCCACCTGTCCGACGACGTCTGAGGCGGCGAAAGCCGCGCTGATCGACTCGGCGGAAGCGACAACCCGCTGCAGCGCAGCACGCCAGAGCTGCTCCTCGAGTTCGGCTCTGCGCCGCTCGGCTGCCTCCGCTGCCGCCCGCGCCGACTCGGCGGCCGCTGCCCGCTCCTGCGCCACGCGCACGGCCTCTGCCTGGGCGGCGGCCGCGGCCAGGCGCTCGACGCGGTCCTGCTCGCGGCGGATAGCCGCTTCCTTCTCGCTCTCACGCCACGCGTGAGCGCGATCGACCGCCCGCCGGGATGCCAGCTCGTCGATCTCAAGCAGGGCCCGAGTCCGAAATCCACGCGCCGTCAGCCAGGCGTCGGCCAGGACGCTCAGGTCGAAGAGCAGGTCACGAGCCCCGACTCGCGGGGGCGCTTTGTAGTCCCGCGCCAGAAGGTCGTCAAACACGAACTCGTACGGCGTCGCGATGATCCCGGAGATCGGTTCGATCCACCACAACAGCTCGCGTTGCGCGAGCAAGTGCTGCTGCAGAGCGTTCGTCGCGACGTCGAACTCGGGACTTCTCGCGCGACCCCGTTGGCTACCCACGTGCCCGAACACCCAGACATCGACGATGCCGTGGTCGGCATACCACTCGTGCCGGCGCTCCCACTCCCTGACCGTCAGGGCACTGTACTGCACTTCGAAGGCCAGCCGGTTTCCAGTTTGGGGGTTCTCGGCGTAGACGTCGGGACGCCGTTCGCCGTTCACGAGCAGAACCTCAGGGTCGACCATCACGCCTGGGTACTTGCTCCGCAACCACGAGACGATGACGGCCTTCGCCTGCTGGTGCATGAGCGACTCAGCCGAGTGCAACGCATCGTCTACTCGCCCAAGATGAGCGAACCCGTCACGCTTCGTGCTGCGTGCATGGGTTGTCAGTCGCAGATCGCACTCAGGCACGATGCAGGCGAGTTCGGACTTGGTCCGGGCGCGCATCTCCCGTGCGGTGCCGTCTTCGAGGTAGACGACCCGCGACCGGTCTGCCCGCTCCGTCGCCCAGACCATGCGAGTGTCCGCGTCGGCGTTGAACGCGGCGAGCAGGGCTGGATCGTGCGGCACCGCCGCGACGGTACCGATACGGCCGGCGGCTTCGCGTCCGCCGGTCGAGTGCACGTCAGCGCCGACTGAAACCGACCTCAGCACCGCCCGCATGCCGAAGTGGCACACGGTCGGCTCTGCGATGCAGCAACGCCGCGACCCGGCGTGCATCGCGCTCGTCCAGAATCTCGACACGCCTGCACGTGCCCTGGACAGCGCGGTGGCCTCGGTCTGAGGAGACGACCGGCCGAGTCGCTGCGAGTAACCCACGACCGCGCTGCGAGCGCACACTGCCGGGCTCAAACGAACGAGGACGTGCATCTACGCTGCAAAGGTGTCGATATCGGAGGACGAGGAAGCTCCGATCAGCGCTGTGCCGCTCCTGAGCCTCCCGTACACGTTCACCCAGGTCGGTCTGTTGTCGAGCAGGCAGTTCCGTGAGCAGGCAGAGGCCTGGGGCCATCGGCTGACTGCCGGCGACCTGAGCTGGCTCGACGAGCACAGGCTGCTCGTCCCCCTCTTGCGGCTTCGAGGCACACCCGGCCATCCACTCACGACAGCAGACGGCGATGAGACTTATGAGGCCGAACTGGCGCGCGAAGGACGCCTTGGCGACACCTGGGCAACTGACAACGGCACACCAGGTAGCGACGAACCGCTGTACTCCCACTGGCAACTGCTCGCTCTTCGAACGGCGTTGCCGACGCGACGCAACATCGAGATGGGCCTCGATCTGGAGGCGGCGGCGAGAAGCGCCGCTGCGCGGGAGCGCTCGACCCACATCGCGTTGGCCGCGCTCACTAACCGGTTCTTCCCCGCGATCATCGGCAAGCTGACCGCACCGAGGGGATCAGACTTCGTCTCTCTCCGACGAGCGGCGCGCGATCTAGATGCGAAGACACGACTGGGCGCGGTACACGCCCAGCCGGAGACCCTCCGACGCGAGGCAGAGTGGATGCTCAGCGTTGCGCATGCACATGACCCCCTTGGCGGATGGTGGCAGGTGGCGCGCCATTCCAACCACCGCGGCTGGTTCCAGTTGAAGAAGGCGGCGCTAGAGGCCGTCTGGCAGAGGATCGCCGCGGAGGTCCTGCTCCGCGCACACGAAGAGCTGGCGGAGGCGGGGCACGTAGCTCCCCTACCCGAGGTGACGGGGAGTTGGTGGATGCCACTGATGGATCGAATCAGCGCGACGGGCCCGGCAGCTCCTCACCTCGACCACGCCCTCCAGCGAATGGCGATCTCCCCCCACCCGTCGGCGATCGTCGTCGTCGAGGGGGCCACTGAGGAGCTGCACGTCACCACGTTGTTGGAAGAGCTCGGCTGGAGCCGGCGGGTGCGAGTCGTCAACCAGCAGACCTCCGGCGACCACCCCCACGAAATCGCGAGATTCGTGGCGCCTCAGGTGCGCGACGTCCTTCCCGACCGCCAGGTCCTGGAACGTAACCCGACGACGATGTTCGTGGTGATGGATCCTGAAGGCCCTTGGGCTGAAGAGAAGCGAGAAGGGACCGAGAAGACGCTGCGCCAACACCTTCGGGAGGAAGTCGAGCAGCACGGCGGCAGTATCACGGACGGCGAGCTCGATGAACTCCTCAAGGTGCGCACGTGGCAAGGGGCGACCTACGAGTTCGCTAACTTCACCGATGACGAGCTCGTCGAGGCGCTAACCGCGGTCGCCCCTAGGTACGCAGCGCCCGCCGATGACCTGCGAGCCGAGATTGCGGAACATCTCGCGTACGCACGATCGGGCGCCCACGACTTCAAGGTCGTCCTCGACCGCCTCCGCTGGGGAAATCTGAAGACGCGTGTCGCCAATCAGCTGATCCCCGTACTCGTCTCAAAACTCGACCTAGACACTGCGCCTCAGGTCGTGGAACTCGTTCGCGAGATCGTTGTAGCGGCCAGTGGAACCGCTTCTGCGACGATCCACCTGGCTGGCTCAGCAACAGATGCAGCGGAGCAGGCACAGGACGCGCCCGCGAAACCGCGGTGACGCGGTGGCCGACCGCTTCGACGAGCGGGACGGCGTGAGGTCGATAGCGCAGCCGCTCCCGAGACGACGAGCTTGTTCCGGTCGAACCGGTCGGCTTGCCCCACCGACGAGACCGGCCCGGAGCGCTTCGCCCGGCTGCGACTCCCTGGAACGTTTGAGTCGCAGCCGCGTCGGAGAGCGAAGTTGCTGCTCGAGCAGCCTGGAGGTCAGACCGGGTCGGAGCCGGACACGCAGTAAGCGCTCGTGTACGCGGTGTCGATCCAGACCGACGAGAACGCAGCCCAGCTGCCGGACCCGCCCCGCGTCCCGTTCGCGTACTGATAGCGGTATGTCTGGGTGCCCCAGTTGAAGTTGAAGTGCTTGCTCACGGGCGCCCAGCCGTAGGAGTTCTGGATGGTGTACGTCCGGACGCGGGGCGTCATGGTGCTGGGGCAGCTGACCGAGCCGCTCTCGCCGGGCTCGGCATGCGAGGCGGTCGCGACGGCGCACGTGGCCACGAGCGCGAGGGCGACGCCCGCTGCGGACCTGCGAAGGTTGCGCGCGAGTTGCACATTCTCTCCTGGTTTGAGGGGGTTTGGGAGTAATGCCGAATGTGACTGTAGCGACGCGCGCCGAGTGCCGAGGGCCGTTCAAAGACGGTCGAATGTGACGTGGATCACTGTCGCGCGGGGAGGGAAGTCGCGCCCTCCACTGCCCTGACCGGGAGACAGCGGAGCACAGCGGGGACCACCAGCACCGCTGGACCGCGCTCGTTCCCCTCTCCGCCGAAGCCGGGCTCGCGCCCAAGTCGTGTCACGGCACTCGCAGGATCCGCACCGGGTCCCTCCATGCCGCCGCCAGTGCTGGCGGTACCGCGCCGGCGAGAGCGACGAGGATCGCGAGGGCGGCTACTCCGACGCTGAACGACCACGGCGGCGGGGTGTCCCGCACTGACAGGACGGCAACGCCGACGACGGTTCCCAGGACTGCGCCCGCCGACCCCGCGACGCCCGTCTGAATCATGACCAGGGTCACGATCGCCGATCGCGATGCTCCGAGAGCACGCCGCCGACCGAAGTCCCGGCGGCGCTGCGCTACGGAGCCCAGAATGGTGACGCTCACCAGCGCGAGGCCCACCCCGAGCACGAGCATCATGAGCTGGCGTGACGATCGGCCGAGCTCGCCTGCGACGACGTCGCGCAACGCGAGCGCACCCGCAGGTTCATCGACCTGCAGGTCGCTGGCGCGGGCCGCAGAGACGACCGACGGAAGTTGATCGGCGAGCGCAGGGACGTCTCTTACGTCGTCTGCCAGGGTGTACACGTAGCGGGCCTCGACTCCTTCCGTCGGCACAGCAAGTGCCATGGTGTTGAGCCGGTCCAGAGGGCCCGTCGCGGAGACGACTCCGACGATCGGCCAGGTCCGTGCAGCGCCGGTGACCCCGCCTGACCCCTCGCGCAGCCCGAGTCTCTCGGCCGCCTGCACTCCGAGGACGGCTTCACCGGCGCGTGGTGTGCGGCCGGTGACCAGGTGAACGTCATCGGGCAGGTCGCCGAGAACGGAACGCAGCCCGACCCGTTCTGTGCCGGCAAGGTTGGCGTTCTGTACGTCGACCGCCTCGCTGAGTCCGAAGGCCCACGCGACACTACTGAGGTTATTGACGCTGGCAACACTGTCGCCTCGAATGCGCGCTTCGCCGGATGGGTCGAACGTCACGATCATCCGAGTGCCGACGCTGTCGATGTGCGCGACGACGGCACGCTCGGCGGCGGCGGCCTGTCCGGTGGTGAGCAGGACTACCACGCAGACCACTGCAATCACCAACGTCGCAGTCGCGGTAGCGGTCGGCTGCCCGACGGCGGACTTCACGCCGTCGCGTGCAAGCTCGAGCACACGAGGCGACCCGGGCCAGCGTCCATGCGGCGGATGTGGCGTCGGGACCTCGGCGCTCGCCGTCACGGCCCGTCGCCCTCGAACTCGGCGGGTTCTGGGGGCTGGTCGCCGGCGCCGGCCCCGAACAGGCGCACCTGATCTCCGACGTCAACGCCACTGACGACCGCGCGCCCGTCACCGGATGCGACGACCTCGACGGGGGTATCCGTCCCGTCAGCCAGGACCACGTACGCGGACCCGTCGGGCTTCGTGCCGACGGCGGACATGGGGACGCTCGGGCCGGTCGCGTCAGGCACGATCACGATGCGCGCGGGGTAGATCGCCGCCTCGCTGCCGACGGGCACGCTGCCGCACGCTTCGGCGCAGACGGGGCCGCCGTCGGGGCTCGTCAACGACAGGACCAGCTGCCCGTCGGCGTTGGTCGTCGCGGAACTGATCTTCGCCAGCCACGTCCCGCCGGTGGTGTCGTCCACCTCGACGGCTCCGGTCGTGGGTACGAGCGGGGCCTGACTGGAGTCGAGGATGATGGCGAAGTCCGGGGTGGCAGCGAGTGCGGACGCGATCGTGGTGCCGGTGTCAAGCCGCGTACCGACAGCGATCTCGTCCGCGAGGCGGACGCGCACGGGCAGCGACGGTGCGTAGGCCACGTCGCCGGCCCGGACGACTCCGTCCTGTTCGACGCCGTTTGCCTTCTGCCACTTCTTCACCGCAGCAGTGGTGGCGGCGTCGAACTTCGAGGAGTCGAGCCCTTTGAGGTACCCCAAGGTCGTGAGCATCTGCCGCAGCTGATGGACGTCGTCGCCAGTGGCGCCTTCGCTCAGGTCCCGAAAGGAGGGCGTACTGCCTTGTGCAACCACGACGGGGCGCAAGTCGACGGTAAAGAGCGCGGCGCCGACGTTGACGACGCCGTCAGCGGGCAGACGGATCGCAGTCACAGTCCCAGAGGCGGGGCTCGTCGCCAGCGGTGTCTGCGCCCACGACGCGGACGCCGGAAACGACATCGCCCGGCCCACAGTCTGCTCGGTGACGGTGTACAGCGTCGGCGCGTCAGCGGTGTCGTCCACGTCGGGAGGCGTGAGCGTCGCGCGGCCCGCCCACACCCCAGCCGCGGCCGCCATCAGCGCAGTGGCGACCCAGCCGGCGGCTACCCAAGATCGACGCGTCACCCGTATTCCGTCTTCGACATCAGGGCCCAGGTCACAGCGTGGTCAGGTCTGGCTCAGGGCACGTCTTGTAGAGCTCGGCGAGGCGCTCCTGCGAGGCGCTGCCGACACCTTCGTAAGCAGACCACCGGCCGCCACTGTCGACGTACGCCTCCTCCGAGATCGGCTCGTCGATGTCGAAGCCCTCGTTGATCAGGCACAGCCGCACGTCGAGCGCGCGGGTGTACATCTCCCGGAGCTGGTCTGGGGTCGGCGCTGCCCCGTAGAGGTCGCCGAGGAACTCCTTCGTGCATTCGGTCAGCGCCTGGTTTGCCGTGGCGGGGTCGTCGCCGGCGAACGTGTACATGCCGGTCTTGTCGACGGTGAACGAGATTCCGCGTTCGGTCAGGCATGCCTGCTGGTGAGCGACGAGGTCCTCGTTCGCCTGGGCCTGCTCGGCCATCCAGCCGGGCGCGACGAACGGTGCGGCGGACGTGGCGTCGTCGCTGGGGTCGTCTGTGCCCGCGCTGCACGACGCAAGTGCGAGGACGGCCGCCGCTGCCACTACCAGCCGAGCAGCGATGGAGGTGTGGTGTCGCATCGTGATCCGTTGCCTTATCGGTCGAAGGTCTCGGCTAACCGCAGTATGCGGTACTGATTGCCCAGTCATACCGGTTCTGGGCGGTGAGCTTGTACGCTCCCGAGCCGCCGGCAGCGCCCGTCGCGTACTTGGTCTGCCAGGTGTCGGTGCCCCACTGCCAGAACGCGGGGGACGCCAGTCCCGGCACCGTGATCGAGATGCCCTCGGTGCCCCTCACGCGCCCCTTCGCGTACTGGAAAATCTCGCACGAGATCGTGCCCTCTTCCTTCGGGAAGGCGTGCGCCGCGGTCGGGATGAGGGCGACGCCGACGCCGACTGCGAGGGCTACGGCGGTGGCGACTGTGCGGCGCGCGGGCATCGTGGAGGCTCCTGGGTCGGGCGTTCGGGCAGCAAGACGCTAGGGGGCACGTCGCCGCCCGATCACCCGAATCAGGTGTGACCTGCGTCACTCCCGTGACAGCAGTCATCGCACCTCTTGCTCAGTCCACCGCGCGTTGCGTGCCGTTATGCGGGAACCCGCACCTCGCGGGCGACGTCACACAAGTCGCTCGTGCCTCTCCCCGAAGTGGCCGACCACAGGTCGTGGGTACCAACGACCACGATGGGCGCCCGCGGCGGCGCCGACTTGGAGCGCCGGCTACGACGTGCGCTGACGCCTCGAGGTGCCGGTCGGCTCTGCCCGCCGTCGAGGGCTTGCCTCACGATACGGTCGCGGGCTCGATGTGCGAGCCGGTGCGCTTCACCTGACCGCCTGCGGTCACCGACGTGAGGCCAATGCCCAAAGCGCGCGTGTCCTGCGGGCTACTTCGTCTCTCCTCCAGACGCGCTCTAGGGTGCATCGACCACGGTGGTGGTCGCGAGAGCGTTAGCCGGGTCTGACAGGGACTTCCAGGCAATCAGATCGCCCGCGCAGTACACCGCTCCGTAGTTACCCGTGACGTCGATCTTGGTAAGTGCCTGCGTGTCGCTGTCGTAGAGCCAGACCGGTTGCTTGTCGATGCCCGAGCCGTCTGCGAACGACCAGACCGTGCGCGGCCCGCACTGGGCGACAGATGCAGTGCGTGATCGCACTCCCGGGAAGATCGTGGCGCTTCGGGCCTCGGTGTCGAGCGTGACGACAGCGTTGCCACGGGCGTGCGCGACGACTAGCGCAACACGGGAACCGTCGGTGTCCGACTCGATGATCTCCGTGCCCGTCCGGGACGCCCGCACGAGCGACGCCGATCCTCCGGTCCCCGCGCCGTCCATGACTGCCAGGCCGTCGTGAACGTGCTCGGTCGGCACCGTCTGGAACGCAGAGACGAGCACTCCGGAACCGAACGGCAGCGGCCGGCTGACCCCGGACGCCTCGATGCGCAAGGGCTGGTTCTCTCCCGTCAGCGGTGTCGACACGACCTCCATGCCCCAGTCAGTGCTCCCCTCCGCTGGGTTGGGGACGAGCGGATAGCTGGTCGCCCAGTACGCGCGGCCGTTGCTGATGACGGGCTCGGAGTCGCCGTCGACGATCGGCAACCCCGGCGGGTGAACTTGCTCGGAGCGCGCCAACAGGCGCGGTCTCGCGCCATCCCAGACGAACATCCGCCACGGCGACTGGTAGAGATCGACCGAGGAAGTCTCGGCCCAGACCACCACGTCGCCCTCCGCGTCGGCCGCGTACGCCTGTCGGGCCGGATCACCGGGAACAAGTCCGGCCACGTCGCCGAACGACGTGAACTCGTCGTGCTGCCACAGCCCGACGGTCCTCCCGTGGGCCAGACGCCCTTCGTCGTCGAGGCCGCTACCAGGCACGCGTGCCACGACCAGGCTTCCGTCGGGTCGGAGCGCGAGCGTGGACAACGACTCCTGACCGACGAGCGCGCTCGGGGTGCGGTTGACGATCGCGAGCGAGGCGGGGTCGACGGTGATTGCAGAGTCAGGGTCGACGACGTTGCCGACGACAGGGTCTCCGCCGTCCCAGGCCAGCCCCACGGGGCTGCTCGGCTGCGCCGACGCCGTCGGGGATGACGTCGGACTGGGGCGGCGTGTCGGCGTCGGATCAGCGGTCGGTGTACCGCCCGTGCACGCCGTGGCGGCCAGCGCGAAGACCAGTGCGCCGGCCGCCATGAGCGGACGTCTGGTCACTAGTACATGATCCCGTTGCTCTGCAGGTACGTGTTCGAGAACGACGCGGTGTCCGCCTGGAACGTGGCCGACGCGTTCGGGTAGTAGCTCGTCGCCGGGTCGTTGTACCAGGACGTCGCACCGCTGCTGCCGTAGCCGTACCCCACGATCCAGTGACCGATGGTGCGGTTCGGGTGCCCGTTGTAGTGGGCACCGCCCTCGAACTCGACGGTGTTCATGGCCAGCGGCTGCCCGAGCGTCCCGATGGTGGAGAGGAACGCACCGACGGTGGTCGCGGACGACGGACGCGTGATCTGCGCGTACCAGGTCCCGCCGATCCACCGGTTCATCCCGGTGGCCATCGCGCCGCTCGCCCAGGTTGTCGCCCCGTTCGCCTCGGTGCGCAGGTAGGTGGCCGTGGCGAGATTCGCCTGGCTGAGCGCGACTCCGTCGTACCGGCTCGTGGGGCGGTTGAGGTAGCCGAGCATCATCGCCGCGCTCGCCGGGCCGCAGTAATAGCCCTTCTGCTGCGCCTGGTGCGGGATGTACAAGTTCTTGTACGTCGGGGACGCGTTCACCTGGACTGCGTTCCCGCCACCCCCGATCGGGTTCCCGGCGAGCGTCTTGAGCTGGGCCTGCACGGCCGCCAGATCGGGCTTCTCGATGCCGGGGGTCGCGACGTACGCCCGCAGGGCGTCGGCAATCGCCTTCTTCTGGGTCGCGTCGGGCGTGAACGCGCGCGGCGCGCTGGGAACGTCGAGAGCGCCGGACGCGGCGGCGGCGTCGATGCGCTCCTGCCATGTCGTCGGCTCGCCCGCGTCGACCTGCGGCAGCGGCGGGTCTTCGGCGTGGGCAGCCGTCGCTCCGGCGGTCAGCACGACAGCGAGGGCGGGGGCGACGAGCAGCGCGCGCATGCGCAGGTTCACGGAGACCTCCGTTGGGCCGTGGACGGGTGAGTCACGGCTCCAGGGAGGCGTGTCAGCCCCGCTATTGCTGTGATGCGGGGAGGCTACTAGCGCGCTGATGTGGCTGTCCGGCGTTTCGCGGAAGAATCCAGGGCGCCACGTGGACGCGCCGCCGAGCTCGTCCGGCGCGCGCCACGGACGGACGTGTCTTCTCATAGCGCGCTGCGGTTGTCTTGGTCGATCAGCCGCGACATCCCCGGGCTGCAGCGAACCGCGGGGTGGGCAGGAAGCCGGTGAACCGGCTAGCGGCTGAGTCTGAGGCCGGAGTCCTCTCAACCGGCGCGGACCGGTCTCAGCGGATTCGGCTCTCGGGCTGGCCATACGAGTCAATGACCAGCCACGCACCGCCGTCCATCGTCCGCAGGGCGCAGTGACACGCTGGCGCCTCGTTGCCTTGCGGAATGTGGCGGCAAAAGCGGCCACGCCGCAGGGACACTGTCCGCTACGTTCTCCGTGCGCGCTGTCATAGCCGCCCAGACAATCCATCGGCTTGGGTTGACTGCTGCCCTGTCTAGGAGGACGGATCTGCATGACGAATGCTCTGCGTAGAACCGCGATGGTCGTGGTCGCGGCAGCACTGCTCCTGGCCGGCGGCGTTTCCGCCGCGAACGCGAACGACTCCGAGCCACTGGGCGGCGGCGAGAAGCCGTGGCTCTGCAACAGCTCGACTGGCATCAAGTGGGTGATCCGCGCGCCCTCGAACGGCAAGACAACGCACATGTACTGGGTATTCAACCCGCAGGACACCAAGGTGTACGTCAAGGGGTACACCCGCTACTACACGACTTTCTCGACGAACACGAATGCTTCGTCGGGCCGCGACTACCGAATCTTCGCTGACGACTGGGTGGTGGAGGGCCAGTCGGTCCTCGCCAAGGTGAACGGCAACACGTCCTACTGCTCGCTGTAGGCACGCGGCCTGATGATGGTGCTCCCCAGTCACAGCGGCCAACGCTCGTCGGCTGGGGAGCACCGCCATGTCGGACAGCTTCACAGCAGGCCATGCTCCGACACCGGCCCGACCCACCGGTCCGCGTCCATCCGGACTAGTGGCCGATCGCACGTCGTCCGAGGTCAGTGCCGATGGGAAGTTCAGTCGGTGAACCGACCCGGGCGCCATCTGTGGTTCGCTACCCTCGGGCCGGTCACAGCCGTTGTGACCTCTGACCTTGGAGCCCGCCATGCCCAACCTGACTCTCCCGATCCACTGGGAGCAATGCCATGGCTGAACGCCCGGCCGCCGCATGCATGGCGCGAGCCGCCGTCCGCGCCGCCGTCGTCTCAATCCTCGCGCTCACGGCCGCGGGATGCAGCGCCGACGAGGCGCCCGTCGAGACGGAGTGGAAGCCCCCGGCGTGGTTCGCCGAGCAGGCCCGCGAGCGTGAAGAGGTCGCCGCGAAGATGCAGACATGCATGGACGCCAAGGGATGGACCGTCACCCTCGACGAGTACGGCGGCGCCGCCGAACCGTTCACCTCCGAAGACGAGGCCAATCGATTCAGTGAGGACTCGATGGCGTGCCAGGAAGAAGCCGGTCGGCGCCTGGGCGCTCTGACCGAGGACGAGCTGCGCGAGGCGTACACCCGTGACGTCGACACGATGATGTGCCTGCGCAACGAAGGCTTCGACATGGCCGACCCGCCGACGGTCGACACGTACGTCGAGTCGCGCCTGGCCGACCCGCCGCCGGACGACCTGTGGGTGCCGTACACCGATCCCGCCGTGCAGGGTGCGCTCGAGTCCGGGTCGTTGAGCGCGGACGGGCTCGTCGAGCTCGAACGCACCTGCCCGCAGAACTGGTCCTGACAGAGAGCGTGTCACGTGCGCAGAACCACTGTCGTCGCGGTCGGCTGGTGCCTGACCATCGCGGTCACTGCAGCAGTCGCATGGTGGGCGAGCCGAGCCACGTTCACCCCGCCGCAACCGCAAGCCTCAGCGGTCGCGACGCAGACGTTCACGGTCGCTGAGGGCACCATCGGCAAGACCGCAGATCTGACAGTCGTCGCGACCTGGACGGCACGGCCGGTGGGGTCGGCAGCGTTCGACGGCGTCGTGACCACTCTGGCCACCCAGCCGGGGCAGGTCGTGGACAGCGGCGACACGCTGGTCACGGTGAACCTGCAACCGGTCGTGGTCGCGAAGGGAGCCGTGCCTGCGTTCCGCGACCTGACCGTCGGGATCTCGGGAGAGGACGTGCGGCAGCTCCAGCAGATGCTCTCCGCCAAGGGGCATCTTCGTCCGGTCGCCGTGAACGGGAAGTTCGATGAGCGGACGGCCTCTGCGGTCAGGGCATGGCAGAAGTCATTGGGGGTGGAGCAGTCCGGCACCGTCGCTCGTGGCACCGTGCTGTTCCTGCCCGACTTGCCGGTGCGTGTCGCGTTGGACGAGACAATCACGGTCGGCGCGACAGTTGGTATCGGCGATCCGCTGGTGAGCGCGGTGGACTCCAGTCCGACGTTCACCGTGAGCGGCAACCTCGAGCAACGGTCGGACGTCCCCGAAGTCGGCACCGCCGTCACCGTGGACGTCGACGGCACGGCGCTCGAGGGTGTCGTGAGTTCGGTGGAACCCACCGAAGACGGGGGCATTGTGCGGCTGGTGCTGACCGCCGTCGGCGGAGGGCCGCTGTGCGGCACGCAGTGCGACACAGTGCCTTTCTCCCTCAAGGAACAACGCTTCGCGGGCACCGCGCAGATTGCACCGGAGGTCACCGGTCCGATGGTGCCCATCTCCACCATGGGTACCGGGTCCGACGGCTCCACGTTCGTCATCCGCGATGGCGAGCGTGTGCGGGTGCGTGTTCTTGCCAGCGACGGGGCGCGCGCTGTGGTCGACGGCGTCGACGTGGGTGATGTCGTCGAGCTGTTCGGGAAGCGCACGAGCGACGACCAGCGGGGCGGTCAGGCAGCTTCTGAGCCGGCGGACCGCAGGAGTTCACCGTGACCGGGAGCGCCACGCTGCGCGCGCACGACCTGACCTTCGGCTACCGCCGGAACGCCGCACCTGTCTTCGAAGCGGTTGACATCGACTTCAGGGCGGGAGCGTTGACGGCGCTGACGGGCTCGTCGGGCTCGGGAAAATCCACGCTTCTCTACGTGCTCGCGACCCTCTTGACACCTACTCGCGGTCAGGTGCTGTGGGACGGTTCACCGACGAGCACCCTGACCGATGGTGGGCGTGCGCAGTGGCGCGCCCAGCGCACCGGATTCGTCTTCCAAGACGCGATGCTCGATCCTTCGCGCACGGTGCTCGACAACGTGTGCGAGTCAGCGCTGTTCGCCGGCGTTCCGATGAAGGTCGCCCATCGACGTGCCGTCGAGCTACTCGAACGCCTCGGTGTGGCTCACCGCGTCAATCATCGACCGGGCGAGATCTCGGGAGGCCAAGCCCAACGCGTCGCGCTGTGCCGGGCACTGGTGACGGACCCGCAGGTGATCTTCGGTGACGAGCCGACTGGGAATCTCGACGAGACGTCCGCCGCGGTGGTGTGGGACACGCTGCGCGAACGCGCGATGGCTGGCGCGACGGTCATCATCGCGACGCACGACCTGAGGCTCGCGGCCACGGCGGACGAGCAGGTGCACCTATGAGTGCGGCCGGCTGGCCGGGCCGCCCACGACCTGTCGCCCTGCTGCGCGACGGTCTGCTGTCGGCCCGCTCGCAGCCGGTCGCGACAGCGACAGCGGCTGGTGTTGTCGCAATCGTGTGCCTGGTGGTCCTGCTGACCACCGGCCGGTCGGCGGCGACTGAGCAAGAGGTCGTCGCGTCGATCGAGTCTGTCGGCACTCGGCTGGTCACCGTGACCGACACGACGGGCAACGCGGGTATCGCGCCCTCAGTCGTCGGCGACGTTGAACGCCTGGCTGGAGTGACGTGGGCGTTTGGCCTGGGCCCCGCGACGGACGCGCGCAACAGCGACTTCGAGCAGGCCGGCGCTGGCGTCGCGGTTCGAGCCCTCTTCGGGTCGCTACCCGCCGACGTGCCGGTGACGTCCGGTCGCCCAGCCGTCCAACCGGGAGAAGCGCTCGCGGGCGTGGGGGCCAGCGACGTCCTGCGACTTTCGGACGTGGTGGGGCGAGTCTCCGACGGCCAGACGTCTGTCGGGGTCGTCGGGCAGGTAGACGCCATCGGACCGCTGTCGTTCGTGGACGAGCTGGTGCTGCGGATCCCAGCCGCCGACGAGGAACTGCCCGTGCGATACGTGTACGTGCTGGTCGACGACGCGACGAACGCTCGGGAAGTCGCCACCGCGGTGACCGCCCTGCTGCCTCCCGGCGGCGTGGAGGTCGAGACGTCGGACGGGGCGATTGCGCTTCGGGACGTGGTGGCCGGGCGGCTGGGGTCAGCGTCACGGCAGTTGATGGCTGCGGTGCTCGGCTGCGGGCTTGTTCTCGTGAGCGTCACGATGCTCGGTGCGGTCGCGGCCAGGCGCAGGGACTTCGGCCGTCGGCGCGCGTTGGGTGCCTCTCGTTCGGCGATCGTCACGCTGGTGCTGGTGCAATCCGCGCTGGCGGGGGCGATAGGTGCCCTGGTGGGGGCTGGTACGGCGCTCGGGTGGTCGCTCCTCAGCGGCCTGCCGTTGGCTCCGTGGCAGTTTGTGATGGGCCTCTGCGCCCTAGCTGTGCTGGTCACGCTCGTGGGGTCAGCCCCGCCCGCGCTGACGGCAGCCTCGCGCGATCCCGTGCGGATCTTGCGGGTGCCCTGAAGCGCCTCACGCCCCCAGGCGTTTGCGCTGGGGGCGTGAGCGAGGAATCTGCGGTCTGTCAGTACGGCCCGCAGCCAGAGGAGGCCGAGCCCGCCTTGATGGCTCCGGCAACTCCGGCGTAGTCGGTGGCCGTCACAGACCAGTTGGAGATCGACGACACGCGGTGACCGGTGTCCGCGTAGGTGTACGCCGACTTGTAGCCCACGACGCGCTGGGTATATGTGCCGTGAGTCTCGTGCACGACCCAGCCCTTGGATGTGCTTCGCACGTGCGCGTAGTAGCCGGTCGAGGACGGAGTGCACGTGTAGCCGGTGCCGCTGGCGTTGGCAGCCATCGCCGGGGTCGGGGCGATCAGCGCGATGGCTGCGGCGATGGCGGCGACGGCGATTCCGCTGGTTGTTCTGCGACGCATGGGACCTGCTTTCGGTCGGGACGAACAGGGGCACACCACTGACGGGCTCATCAGGGTGATAGGTGGGCGTCCGCACCTGCGCCGTGAGCAGTCGGCGCTCGGCGGTAGAGCCAGCGAGTGCCGGTGTGACCTAGTTGTCGAGTGAACGATGGCTCCTGAACTGCAGCTGGGTACAGATGACGCAACCGCGAACATACTGGAGCGGATCAGGCGATACGCGCTAAACGGACGGGCGTCTTACTGTGACTATTCAAGGCCCGACGGGGTCGCGTGCAGCGCCGTCAACTCGGACCTCGCTTCGGCGACTCACGCTCGGATCTGGTGGGCTGGCCACCTCGTTCCGGCCGGCGTGACTGACGCGGGACGCTTCCGGCTCTCGCTGTCGACGCGCGTGTGCTTGCCGTTCGCGTTCGCGAACAGCGCCGCAGCGCCGCCGACGATGACGCCCCCACCGACCGGCTCGTTGGGGGCGTACGACGCCGGCGTCACAAACATCAGATACGGCCGACGGCGCACCACCGAAGGACTTGAGCTACGCCTGAACGGCCGCCAGGACTGGCTTCTCGATCCCTGGCGTGGCGGCGCACGCCCGAAGCGCATCCGCGATCGCCATCTTCTGCGTCGTGGTCGTGTCGGCGAGCAGTCGGCACGTGCCGCAGGGCGTCCGCGACGTCATCATCACAGCGATGGCGCGCGACCCCGGCGATCGCTACTCGACGCCTGCAGAACTCGACAGCGCCCACGGACGCCTCACGCCTCCGAGGCGCGTCTGGAGCCAGTTGCCCCCGCACCCGGGGCACACCGCGTGCTTTGAAGGAGTCCGTGGGACGTCCCACCTGACAGTGTGTGCCGTCCCCATCAGCGCCGGCGGTCGACACGAAGTGCAGGTCCGTCGAGCCAGCTCCGGACACAGGGTCGCGCTGCCGTGGACGACGTGCGCGCGAAGTGAAGTGCCGCGAGCCCTTCGTCGCACGTTCCGCAAGAACGCGTAGTGGCGCCGACGATGGACCTTGGGCGGCGCGATTCCCGTAGGAAGACGACTCGACCGTTCACGTGACGCCCCTGGCGGGCTTCTTTCGTCCCAGAACCGCCGCTCATCCCGCACGGTCCGTCCCACCGATTCCCCAAACGGCACCTCGTTCCCGAACTCGGTGGGCGCCGGCAGCCGATGCTCAGGCCTGCATGTCGACGAACCGCGAGTAGTGCCCCTGGAAGGCGACCGTGATGGTGTCGGTCGGGCCGTTTCGGTGCTTGGCGACGATCAGGTCGGCCTCGCCCGCGCGCGGCGACTCCTTCTCGTAGGCGTCCTCGCGGTGCAGCAGGATCACCATGTCGGCATCCTGCTCGATGCTGTTGTGGACGGCGATGCCGTTGGCGACGAAGTTGTGGGTGCCGAGGACGGTCGCGTCGAAGACCGGCTGCTCTCCCATCGGCTCGATGGCGACGACCTCGTCCCACAGCAGGTCGTTGACGGCCATGATCTCCAGGTCCTCGCTCCCGAGAACCTCGGCGATCCGGCCGAGTCGCTGCCGCGACGGCGCGTGCTTGCACATCGTCGACCCGCAGAACTGCGTGCCCAGGGCGGCAGCGAACTCGCGGTGCGTCATGCCGTTCTCCACGAGCAGCTGCCGCACGTCGTCCCACACCTGGCGCGGCACGGTGTCGACGTTCGGGTTACCGCTCTTCGCGCGGACGATCTCGAGCAACCGTTCCGCCTGGAGGCCGCGAGCGCCGTGCACGCCGATCTCCTGGAGGAACCGTCGCTGGTCGTCGACGCCGGAGATGTCGAGCGTGTACCCGTCCCGGTCGCCGGCCTTCGGCGTCGCCCTGCGGACGCGCGTCGAGATGCCGAAGCGCAGCAGCAGCCGCGACAGGTCGTCCACGAGCCGACGCGACGTGGAGGCGTAGTAGATGCGCCCGCCCTGACCGTTCGCGTTGACCGTCACTGAACCGTCGGTCGCCCAGATGTGCCGCAGGAAGAGCGCGATCTGCTCCTTCGGCAGGTGGAAGACCGCGTTCGGCACGAACTTCTCGTGGCTGCGCGCTCCGAAGAGGCCGAAGCCGTCGAGCCACTCGGCGATCGGGTTCCGCTTGCCGCGCGCCAGCCGGTACGGCGCGGGCAGACGCAGGGTCGTGACGCGGGCCGCCGCGTAGTCGTCGCGGATCGGCGTGATCCCGAACGCCGTCGCGGCGTCGGACACCGCCGACAGGTTCGCCTCGTCGATGGACGCGTACCGCACCGGCTGCCGCTTGACGAAGGAGCCGTCGCCGAGCAGGTGCGCGAGCATCACGACCGTGCGATCGTCCCACGCCGCCCGCTGCTCCGGGCCGGGCACGTGCCGCGGGACCCCGAGCCGCGATCCGACCTCGAGCTCGCCGAGCGGCGTCCAGCCCTCGTACGTGAGGAACGGATGGTTCGCGGTCGCGGTGACCTCCTTGCCGGAGGCGAGCCGCAGCCGGTAGACGGGCTTCACGCCGGTCGGGAAGACGTGCGTCATGTGACGACGGACGTACTGCAGCCGCTCGTCGAGCGCCCACACCGGCACGTCCTTCGCACCGAGCGCGTACAGCTCGCCGAGCGTCGTCTCCGCACCGGTGTCCGCGCGCAGGATCCGCGTGTCCTCCGTCAGACAGCCGGACTCGCGGAGGTCGCTCATCTGCGGCTTCTTGTCCGTGCGCTGCTCGGGACCACGGTTCAGCTGCGAGATGGCGATGACGGGGACCTCGAGCTCCTTCGCCAGCAGCTTGAGCGCTCGCGAGAACTCCGAGACCTCCTGCTGACGCGACTCGACGCGCTTGCCCGAGGTCATCAGCTGGAGGTAGTCGATGATGACGAGCTTGAGGTCGTGCCGCTGCTTGAGCCGCCGCGACTTCGCACGGATCTCCATGAGCGACATGTTGGGCGAGTCGTCGATGAACAGCGGCGCCTCGGAGATCTTGCCCATGGTCGCGGCGACCTTCGCCCAGTCGTCCTCGCCCATCTGACCCGTGCGCATCTTCTGCAGGTGCACGCGGGCCTCGGCGGACAGCAGACGCATCGTGATCTCGTTGCGGCTCATCTCGAGCGAGAACACGACGGACGTCATCCCGTGCTTGATCGACGCCGACCGCACGATGTCGATGCCGAGCGTCGAGTTGTGCGTCGGGATCATCGACCGGCTCGCGAGGTACAGGTGCGACTCGTGGTCGATCTGCACGCACCGCACGGGCACCGACTCGATCGGCTCGACGGACACGACGCGACGGCTCCGGCGGGCGACCTGCCGCGCCCTCTTGTGGGCGAGGTGCTTGTCCGCGTGCAGGAAGACGTCGTCGTCAGCCGTGAACCGAAGACCGTCGCGTCCGGCGTCGACCTGGTAGCCGAGCGAGTGGACGAGCTCGGCGACGTCACGGAGCAGCGCCTCGGGACCGGTGACGCGGATCGCCCCGTCGGGCTCGACGGCTCCGACCGCGTCCAGCACACCGGCGAGCAGGTCACGACGCTGGTGCTCCGCCGCCCGCAGGTACGGCGCCGGAATGCGGTCCGCGAGAGCAGCCGATCCGCGACCGCCGCGCACGGCGACCCTCATCGCGACCTCGTCGTCGACCTCCCCAGAGCCGACGGCCGCAGCGACACCGACCACGTACGGGTCGGCGTCGAGGTCGACCTCCGGCCGCACGAGCGGCCGTGCGAGCTCGACCCGCACCACCGCTGCGACCTCGCTGTCGAGGGCGCGGTGGATCGCCTCGGTGGTCTGGATTCCCGTTGTGCCGTCGCTCCGCGTCTCCCACTCGTGCTGGGCGTCGGCGACGATCTCCGTGCCGTCGTCGAACGTCACCCGGTAGCAGGGGCGACCCGTCATGGCGGGCGTCGCGGCGACGACCTGCGTCGGCGTGCCGTCGGCGGCGATCAGCCAGTCGCCGACGGCGACGTCGCCCATCGTCGTCCAGCCGGTCGGGGTGGGGAGCGGCGTGTCGAGGGCCAGCGCCTTGCCGATGGCCGGGCGGGCGGCCACGACGATCATCTGGCCGGGGTGCAGGCCGTTCGTCAGGCGGTCCAGGTCGGAGAAGCCCGTCGGGACGCCGATCATGCCCTCGCCGCGATGACCCGCGGCCTCGATCTCGTCGACCGTGCCGCCGATGATCTCGCCCAGCGGCAGGTAGTCCTCCGACGCGCGCCGCTCGGTGACGGCGTAGACCTCGGCCTGCGCGTTGTTGACGATCTCGTCGACGTCGCCACCGTCGGTGCCGTAGCCGAGCTGGACGATGCGCGTGCCGGCCTCGACGAGCTTGCGGAGGATGGCGCGCTCGCGCACGATCCGCGCGTAGTAGCCGGCGTTCGCGGCGGTGGGGACGGACGCGATGAGCGTGTGCAGGTAGGGCGCGCCGCCGATGCGGCCGATGTCGCCGCGCTTGGTGAGCTCGTCGGAGACCGTGATGGCGTCGGCGGGCTCGCCGCGGCCGTAGAGGTCGAGGATCGCGTCGTAGATCGCCTCGTGCGCGGGGCGGTAGAAGTCCGTGCCCTTGATCTGCTCGATGACGTCGGCGATGGCGTCCTTGGAGATCATCATGCCGCCGAGCACGGAACGCTCGGCGTCGAGGTCCTGCGGCGGGGTGCGGTCGAAGCCGCCGTTGCCGCGACCGGAGTCCGGGGGCGCCCCGTACTCGAGCTCCTCGATCGTCACTGGCCGCCCATCCCCGTCGTCCGTTACCGTCGAACATCTGTTCTAGCAGGGGCCACCGACAACCCCGCACGCTCGCACCGCACTCGCGTCCGGTCCTGCCTCGCCCGTGAGGTTAGGACGGTCCGAGCGGGGTTCCAAACGGGCCTGTGGACAACCCTGTGGGGTCTCCTGTGGACGGCGGCGGACCCGCTTGTGCACAGTCCGTGGACAGTCCTGTGGATACGGTGGATGAAAGAGTCCTCACGAACCCCTGACCGGCCCTGACGCTGTGCACGGCATGTGGATGCGAGAAAGGTTGGACGAGATTTCATCTGACGGACATCACACGTCCGCCGTCGATCGGCAGATTCTGTCCCTCGCCGTCCCGGCGCTCGGTGCGCTCGTCGCGGAGCCGCTCTTCGTCCTCGTCGACTCCGCGGTCGTCGGCCACCTGGGGACGGCGTCCCTCGCCGGTCTCGCACTGGCGTCGACCGTGCTCGTCACGGTGGTCGGCCTGTGCGTCTTCCTCGCGTATGCCACCACGGCGGCCGTCGCGCGACGGCTCGGTGCGGGCGACCGCGGCGGTGCGCTGCAGGTCGGCGTCGACGGCATGTGGCTCGCGCTCGGCCTGGGCATCGCGCTCGGCGCCCTCACGTGGCTCGCGGCCCCCTGGCTGATCGGCGCGCTCGGTGCGACCGGTGAGACCGCGCACCAGGCCGTCGTCTACCTGCGCTCGTCGGCTCCCGGTCTGCCCGGGATGCTCCTGGTCCTCGCCTCGACGGGCGCGCTCCGCGGCCTCCAGGACACGCGCACACCGCTGGTCGTCGCCACGGCCGGCGCCGTCGTGAACGCGGTCCTCAACGTGGTCCTCGTCTACGGCGCGCACCTCGGCATCGCGGGCTCCGGGTTCGGCACCGCGCTCACGCAGCTCGCCATGGGCGCCGTCCTCGGGGGCGTCGTCGTCCGCGGTGCCCGCGCCGCCGGCACCCGGCTGACCCCGCACGCGGCCGGCCTGTGGGCGAACGCCCGCGCCGGAGCGCCGCTGCTGGTCCGGACGCTCACGCTGCGCGCCGCGATCCTGCTGACCGTCTGGGTCGCGACCGCGCTCGGAGCGACCACCCTCGCCGCCCACCAGGTCGTCAACGCCGTCTGGGGGCTCGCCGCGTTCGCCCTCGACGCCCTCGCGATCGCCGCGCAGGCCCTCGTCGGGCACGCGCTCGGCGCCGCCGACGTCCCTCGCACCCGCGCGCTCCTGCGCCGCACGCTCCAGTGGGGCGTCGGCGCGGGGGCGGTCCTCGGGCTCGTCCTGGGCGGCGCGTCGTGGCTGTACGTCCGGGCGTTCACGACGGACCCCGACGTGCAGCGCGCCGCCGTCGTGGCCCTCGTCGTCGCGGCCGTCACGATGCCGATGGCCGGGTGGGTCTTCGTGCTCGACGGCGTCCTCATCGGCGCGGGCGACGGGCGGTTCCTCGCCTGGGCGGGCGTCCTCACGCTCGTCGCCTACGTGCCGGTCGCGCTGGCCGTGCGCGGGTGGGCGCCCGACGGCGTCGCCGGTCTCGCCTGGCTCTGGGCGGCGTTCGCGGGCGTCTTCATGCTGGCCAGGGCCCTGACCACCGGCTGGCGCGCCCGCGGCACCGCGTGGATGGTGACCGGCGCCTAGCCCCAAGACGCGCCGCGCGTCAGGCGCCTGCCGACTCCGCCGCGTACCGGGAGGCGAACGCGCCCGGCGTCATGCCCGTGACGCGGCGGAAGTCGCGCGACAGGTGCGGCTCGTCGGCGTACCCGAGCCGCGCGGCGACGTCGGCGACCGTCGTGCCGCCCGCGCGCAGCAGGCCCGCCGCCTCGTGCAGCCGACGCCGCTGCACCAGCCACTTCGGCGAGAGCCCCAGCCGCCGCCGCGTCAGACGCTGCAACGACCGCTCCGTCATGCCGAACCGGTCGCACAGCTGGGCGACGCGCAGCAGCTCGGGGTCGTGCTCGACGGCGTCGACGATCGCGTTGACCTGCCGACCCTCGTCGTCCACGGGCAGCCACCGCCGGAGGAAGTCCCCGACCAGGTCCGTGGCCGCGCCCTGCCGCGACTCGTCCGCCGGGTCGGGCGTCATCTCCGCGCGCACGCGCGCGACCAGCGCCTCCGCGTCGGCCGGAGCGGTCGTCGTCGCCAACGCCGGCCCGAGGTCACCGTGCCGGCCCCTCCACGCCGCGACCGTCCCGCCCGTCAGCAGCGCGCCCGCCGATGGCTGGAGCAGCACGCCGACCGCCCAGCCGCTGCCGGTCAGCGTCGTCGTCGAGAGCCCGGGCGCCACCCCGTAGAACCGCGCGTACTCGTCCGCGACCACGATCAGGCAGACGGGGTACTGCAGCACCTGCTGCACGGCCGACCCGCCGCCGGGCACGTGCCACGTCGGCACCCAGTACCGCCGCACCAGGTCCGCGAGGTCGGGCTCGGGCGCCCACCGTCCGATGCGGAACGACCGGTCCGCCGGGTCGACGAGGTGCGCGCGCTCGACCTCGTCGACGGCCGCGCCCCCGACCGCACGAGCCGCGGGCCCCGCTGCACCGCCCGTCCCGCTGTCGGGTTTCATCAAGCCACCCCTCCCCTCGCCGCCTAGCGTCGCAGTCATGACCGACAACGCCACCCTGCAGACCTACGCCCGCCACGCCGACGGCATGCAGGCGACCCTCGACGCGATCGCCCCGTCGTCCTGGGACACCCCCTCCGCCTGCGCGGGGTGGACGGGACGCGACGTCGTCGCCCACCTGGTCGACACCCAGCGCGACTTCCTCACGACGCACGGCGCCGACCTCGGAACGCGCCCCGACCTGGCCGACCCGGCCGCCGCGTGGCGCACGCACACGGCCGAGGTGCGCGACGTCCTCGCCCGACCGGGCTTCGTCGACCGCGAGTACGACAGCCTCGGGTCGACGACGACCGTCGGCGCCACGGTCGACATGTTCTACGGGTTCGACATGATCGCCCACCGCTGGGACGTCACCGCCGCTGACGGCCGCGCCTACGCGTTCGACGACGCCGACCTCGACGTCATCGAGGGCGTGGTCGCGGCGATGGGCGACATGATCTACGCGAGCGGCGTCTGCGGGCCGGCCCTCGAGGTGGCGCCCGACGCGGACCGGCAGACGCGCGCCCTCGCGGCGCTCGGCCGGCGGGCGACGGTCGCCGTCTGAGTCCTTGATCCGACGGTCTCCACGGACCTCCCCTCGGACCCGCTCGCGCCTGTCCGCTGAGGGCAGACACGACACCCACCCGCGCGCCGGCGACCCGGGTCTAGCGTGGCGGACAGACGCGACGACGACGGGAGCCCCCATGACGCACGAGCTGACGGCCCGACCGCACCGGGTCGCGCACCCGGCCGGGAGCGGCGCCGGGCCGACCGGCCACGTCGTCGAGCACCGCGTCGAGCCCCTGCTCCGGCGGCTCGTCGGCGCGATCCTCCGCGAGCGCCGCGAGGACCAGGGCCGCACGCTGCGCGACGTGGCCGTCGACGCCCGCGTCTCGGTCGCCTACCTGTCGGAGATCGAGCGGGGTCGCAAGGAGGCGTCGTCCGAGGTGCTGGTCGCGGTGTGCCGAGCCCTGGGGATGCGGCTCGTCGACCTCGTCGGCGCGGCGCACGCGGAGCTCGCGCGCGCGGAGGGCCGCGTCGTCGTCGACCTGGCCGACCCCCGGCGATCCTCGCGCTACCCGGAGCCCGCGGACGCGACGCGGCCCGTCGTCGTGGACCTGCACGCCCGCACCTCAGGCCCGGGACGCGGCACCACGACGACCGACGCCGTCCTCCTGGCGGCCTGAGCCCGCGACGGGCCCGGCACCACCCGGCTCCGTCGCCTCCGATCACCCGCCGCACACCGGGCCGTGCGCCGAGGGTGGGTGTCGTGCGCCGACCGCGCCAGATCGCGCTCGCCTGCGTGCCCGCGACGGCAGCCGGGCGTGCGGCCGGGTCCCCTGACGGTCCCGACCGCACGCGCGGTCACGCCGCGGGCAGTGCAGCAGGCACCTCCTTGAGGGTCGTGACGACCCGGTCCGCGAGCCCGTACGCGACGGCCTGCTCGGCGGTGAGGATGAGGTCGCGGTCGGTGTCCCGGCGCAGCCGCTCGACGGGCTGACCCGTGTGCCGGGACAGGATCTGCTCGACCTGCGCGCGTTGCCGCTGGATCTCGGCGGCCTGGATCTCCAGGTCGGCGGCGGTCCCCTCGGCTCCCCCGGACGGCTGGTGCAGCAGCACGCGCGCGTGCTCGAGGACGTGCCGCTGCCCGGGCGTCCCGGCGGCGAGCAGCACGGCAGCCGCGGACGCGGCCTGCCCGAGGCAGAACGTCGCGACGGGCGGCCGGACGTACTGCATGGTGTCGTACACCGCCAGCAGCGCCGTGAGGGACCCGCCCGGCGAGTTCACGTAGACGTGGATGGGCAGCTCGGCGCTGTCCGACTGCAGGTGCAGCAGCTGTGCGATGACGACGTTCGCGACGCCGTCGTCGATCTCGGTGCCGAGGAAGACGATCCGGTCGGACAGCAGCCGCGAGAACACGTCGGACGTGCGCTCCCCCGTCGGCCGCTGCTCGACGACGTACGGGATCGTGTACTGGCCGGCCATCAGAGCCCCGCCTTCCGCAGCGCACCGTCGGGCCGCACGTCGTCGAGGTGCTCGACGACCTTGTCGACGAACCCGTACTCGAGCGCCTCGGCCGCGGTGAACCACCGGTCCCGGTCGGAGTCGCGCTCGATCGTCTCGACGGTCTGGCCGGTGTGCTCGGCGATGAGGCCCTGCATGGTGCGCTTCACGTGCGCCATGTTCTGCGCCTGGATCGCGATGTCGACGGCCGTGCCGCCGATACCGCCCGACGGCTGGTGCATGAGCACGCGCGCGTGCCGCAGCGCGAACCGCTTGCCGGGCGTCCCGGCGCTCAGCAGGAACTGCGCCGCCGACGCGGCGAGCCCCATCGCGAGGGTCGCGACGTCGTTCGGGATGAGCCGCATGGTGTCGTACATCGCGAGCGCCGCGCTGACCGAGCCACCGGGCGAGTTGACGTAGAGCGCGATGTCGCGGCGCGGGTCCTCCGCGGACAGCAGGAGCAGCTGCGCGCACACGCGGTTCGCGACGGCGTCGTCGACCTCCTGCCCCAGCACGACGATGCGCTGGTGCAGCAGGCGGGTCGCGAGGTCGTCGTCGAACGGGCGGGTCGGCGGGGCCGCCGTGCGGGCGGTGGTCGGGACGGTGTCGGTCACGGTGAGGTCCTCTCGGGCGGCGGGACGATGCGCTCGACGCTGCCACCGCGACCGCCCGCGTCGGCCCCACGTCTGCCGTGGGCGGATCCGCGCAGGGCAGACGCTCGTGCGGACGACCGCCGCGCTCCCCGTCGCCCTCCCCTGCCCACGCTCGTACGACGCTCGCCGACACCGAAGACCCACCCGCGCCGGTGCCCGCACCTGCGCACCCGCCCACCCGCTCGACGCTCGCTCACCGCTGACCGGAGTCCCACGAGTGACATGTCCACACCCCTTGGGTGGGACGTGCCATGACTTGCGCGGTGACCTCAGCCCGACGCGCGCCGGGGCGCCCGGACGGACCGTCGGCGCAGTTCAGGGGCACCTCCAACCGCATGCGGACCACCACACTGTCGCTCGTGGCGCAGATCCGGTGTGCCAAACCGGCCCCGGACGAGGTGCGCTTGTCATAGTTTGTGGCATGCCACGTGGCCGACGGAGCCCGCCGGAGCCACAGATCGGAGATGCTCCGCATGCCGCACACCACCCGCCTCAGCACCCTCGCCGCAGCCCTCGCGCTCGTCGTCGCCGCGATCGTCGTGCCGGCGGGCTCCGCCACCGCGACCAGCGGTCGGATCTGCACCACCGCCTGGGGGACGCTGTCGAGCACGGAGGTCAAGGTGCCGGCCAACGGCGGCCCGTACGTGCCGATCGGCGGTCACTACACGGACTGCTACATGAAGGCGGGCGCCGGCATCACGGGACAGGGCGTCAAGGCGCTCCAGCAGTCGCTGCGCATCTGCTACGGCCAGACGTCGGTCGCGATCGACAGCTCGTTCGGCCCGGCGACCGCCGCCGGGCTGCGCACCGTGCAGGCGAGCCTCGGCATCTCGGCCGACGGCATGTACGGCAACCAGTCGCGCGACAGCCTGCGGTTCTTCATGGGCTACTTCGGACCGGTCGCGAACTGCGCCAAGCAGCCGTACTACCCGAACAACGACATCAACGACGGCCAGAACTGACGTCCGGCGACCCGGCACGCGCCGCCCGCCGACTCCCGACCCTGAAGGAGTTCTCCCGCATGCCGAAGCTGTCTCGCGCGCGCTCCCTGCTCGTCGTCGCGGCCCTCGCCGTGGTCGCCGCCGTCGGCCCCGCGGCTCCCAGCTCCGCCACGTCCAACGACCCGTGCAACTCGACGTTCGGCCTCGCGGGGTTCGACAACCACCGCGTGCCCTCGAGGAACAACCCCTACATCCCCGAGGGCGGGCACATGACCGACTGCCGGATGTACAAGAACATGGGGTACAGCCCGGGTGTCCTGCTGCTGCAGCGGTCGCTCGTCATCTGCTACGGCCAGAACATCAGCGCCGACGGCTACTACGGCGACAAGACGATGGCCGCCCTGAAGAACGTGCAGGCGCAGCTCGGCATCCAGGTCGACGGCCTGTACGGCAACGAGACGCGTGACCACATCAACTTCTTCCGGGGCTACTTCGGCCCTGTGGCCTACTGCGCCGGCGACCCGTACTTCCCCCAGCACGACGTGATGCACTACTGAGGCACGCGCGACGAAGCCCCCGGACCGTCGGTCCGGGGGCTTCGTCGTGCGGGAGCGGGTGTCAGCCGGCGACGACCTTGACGGTCACCTTGGCGGCGACGTCCGCGTGCAGGCGGACGGACACCTTGTACTCACCGGTCGCCTTGATCGGCTGGCCGATCTCGACCTTGCGCTTGTCGATCGCCGGGGCGCCCGACGCCTTGACCGCGTCCGCGATCTCGGCGGTCGTGACGGCACCGAACAGGCGACCCGAGTCGCCCGCCTTGGCGGTGATGACGACGGCCTTCGACTCGAGCGAGTCGCGGACGGCCTTCGCGTCGTCGAGCGTCGCGATCTCACGGGCCTTGCGGGCCTTGCGGATCGCGGTGACGTCCTTCTCGGCACCCTTGGTCCACGGCGTGGCCAGGTTGCGCGGGATGAGGTAGTTGCGGGCGTACCCGTCCTTCACCTCGACGACGTCGCCGGGGGCACCGAGACCGGTGACCTCGTGGGTCAGGATGATCTTCGCCATGTCAGGTCTCCTTTCTCAGCGGGCCGACGACGAGTACGGCAGCAGGGCCATCTCGCGGGCGTTCTTGACGGCACGCGCGATCGCGCGCTGCTCCTGCACGGACACGCCCGTCACGCGACGCGCGCGGATCTTCCCGCGGTCGGAGATGAACTTCCGCAGCAGGGCGGTGTCCTTGTAGTCGACCGTCTCGATCTTGGCGGCCTTGAGGGGGTTCTGCTTCTTCTTGGGCTTGCGAACAACGGCCTTGGCCATCGTGGTGCTCCTTCGTTCGGAGCCCCGGGCTTTGCCGGACCCGGGGATGGGATGTCTGGGGGTTGGGGACCCGCCGGTCAGAACGGGGGCTCGTCGGAGTAGCCGCCGCCACCGGAACCACCCGCGGGCGTCGCCCACGGGTCGTCCTGCTGGCCGCCGCCGCCACCGCCGCCGAAACCACCGCCGCCACCGGAGTAGCCGCCGCCACCGCCGCCGCCACCGCTGAAGCCGCCGCCACCCGAACGCTGGGTCCGGGTGACCTTGGCCGTGGCGTAGCGGAGCGAGGGGCCGACCTCGTCGACCTGCAGCTCGTACACGGTGCGCTTCTCGCCCTCACGGGTCTCGTAGGAGCGCTGCACGAGCCGGCCGGTGACGATGACGCGGGTGCCCTTGGTGAGCGACTCGGCGACCGACTCGGCCGCCTCCCGCCAGATCGAGCAGCGGAGGAACAGCGTGTCGCCGTCCTTCCACTCGTTGCTCTGGCGGTCGAACGTGCGCGGCGTCGACGCGACGGTGAAGTTCGCCACCGCCGCACCCGACGGGGTGAAGCGGAGCTCGGGGTCCCCCGTGAGGTTCCCGATCACCGTGATGGTGGTCTCACCAGCCATGCCAGCTCCTCGCTCGTTCGATCAGTCGGAAACGGTCCTGGGGACCGCACGTCGGTTCCGCACGGTACGCGCGGCGACCGACACTCACGCGTCGGCGCGCAGCACCTTCGTCCGCAGGACGACCTCGTTGAGGCCGAGCTGACGGTCGAGCTCCTTGGCGGTCGCGGGCTCCGCGGTGAAGTCGACGACGGCGTAGATGCCCTCGGACTTCTTCTTGATGTCGTACGCGAGGCGACGACGGCCCCAGATGTCCACCTTGTCGACGGTGCCACCGTCGGTCTTGACGACCGACAGGTACTTGTCGAGCGACGGGGCGACGGTGCGCTCCTCGATCTCGGGGTCGAGGATGATCATGATCTCGTACTGACGCAGGCTCATACCCACCTCCTCTGGTCTCGGCGGTCACGGTCGTTCCGTGACAGGAGGGTTCTGTGCGTCGCTGCGCGTGCTCGACGGGCCGATCGGCGGCCGCCGGGCACAGGCACAGCAAGGGCTAAGCCTACCGGCCCGCCGCCGACCGCCGAAATCGCGGGTCGACGACGGGCCGGCAGGCCCGGACGTGCGGTCGGCGGCGTCAGCCGCCGTTGCCTCCACCGCCGCCGTTGTTGCCGCCCGCGTTGGCGGGCTGCGTGGGCTGCGGCGTGGGCTGCTGGGTCGGCGGCGGCTGGGTCGCCTGCGGCTTCGGACCCGTCGAGACGACGATGGTCACGGTGCTGCCGGCCGGAGCCTGCCCGCCGCGCGGGTCGGCCCGGATGACCCGGCCCGTCGTCACGGTGTCGGACGACTCCTTCTGCACGACGACGACCAGGCCGAGCGCGTCGAGCGTCGCCGTGGCGTCCGCCTCGAGCTTGCCCTCGACGTTCGGCACGTCGACGACGGTCGGCTCCGGCGGGGCCTCGGTCGCGGGCGCCTCCGTGGCCGTCTCCGTCGGGATCGGCGTCGCGGTGGCCTTGCCGCCGACGTTCGCGCGCGGCGGGAACTGCAGGACCTCGGCGTACTGCGGCAGCGTGAACGCCTGCTTCATGTAGGACTGCCAGATGAACGCCGGCCAGGTGGAGCCGGTCACGTACTTGATGCTGCCGATCGGCGAGATCGACTCGTCCGACGTGCCGTCCGGTGCCTTCTGCGACATCGACACGACCGTCGCCACGTTCGGCGTGAAGCCGGCGAACCACGCCGCCTTGTTGTCGTTCGTCGTCCCGGTCTTGCCGGCGATCGGGCGCCCGAGCGGCTTGATCCACGTCTTGCCCGAGCCGCTCTGCACGACCTGCTGCATCGCGAAGCTCGTGTCCGCCATGACGTCGGCCTGGAAGACACGCTCACCCTCGCTCGGCGACGTGTACGCGGTGCTGCCGTCCGGGTTCGTGACGACCGCGACCACGTGGACGGGGAACTTCACGCCCTGGTTCGCGAACGTCGCGTACGCGTGCGCCAGGTCGATCGGGTGGATCGCGTCGGTGCCGAGCACGTTCGAGACGTTCTGCGGGCTGACCCCGGGCACACCCGCCCGGGCGGCCACGTCCGCCGTCTTGTCGGGCCCGACCTCGATGTTGAGCTGTGCGTAGACGGTGTTGACCGACGCCTCCGTCGCCTTCACCAGGTCGATGTTGCCGAAGTTGTCGCCGTCGAAGTTGCGGACCGGGGTGTTGCCGCCGTCCCACTCGGGGAACTTCTGCCCCGAACGGCCGTTGTACGTCTTCTTCAGCGGGATGCCGTTCTCGAGCCCGGCGACGAGGGCGAACGGCTTGAACGTCGAGCCGCCCTGGACGTTCTCGAACGTCGCGTGGTTGCGCTGGTCGGTCTCGTTGTTCGGGCCGCCGTACAGCGCGACGATCCCGCCGGTCTGCGGGTCGATCGACGTGATCGAGTACTTCGTCCGCTCGCCCGGCACCGCGCCGTCCTGGCCCTCGAGCGTGCCCGCCCGGAAGCCGTCGGCCGTCGCGACCGCCATGTCCTGCAGCGGCTTGCGGATCGTCGTCACGACGCTCATGCCGGCGCGGTTGATGTCGTCCTCGGACATCTTCAACGGCGCACCGCCGAGCTCCTTCTTCACCATCTGCAGGAGCAGGCCGTTGGGGCCCATCTTCGACTGCGACGGCTGCTCGGGGATCAGCGTGGCCGACGGGAACACGAGCGTCGCGCGCTCGGCCGCGGGCAGCGCACCGATCTCGACCATGTTGTCGAGCACGTAGTTCCAGCGGGCCTCGGCCTTCTCGGGGCTGACCGCCGGGTCCCAGTTGTTCGGCGACGGGATGATCCCGGCGAGCACGGCCGCCTCGGAGACGCTCAGGTCCTTCGCGCTCTTGCCGAAGTACGACTGCGCGGCCGCCTCGATGCCGTACGAGTCACGGCCGAAGTAGATCGTGTTGAGGTAGCGCTCGAGGATCTTGCTCTTGTCCTCGGTCCGCGCGAGCTTGAACGCGAGCAGGGCCTCACGGGCCTTGCCGACGTAGTCGGTCGTCGTCGAGAAGTAGTAGCGCTCGACGTACTGCTGCGTCAGCGTCGAGCCACCCTGCGTTTTGCCGCCGCGCACGTTGTTGAGGAACGCGCGCGCCATGCCGACGGGGTCGACGCCGGAGTTCGTCTCGAACGTCTTGTCCTCCGCGGCGATGACCGCCTTGCCGACGTACTCGGGAAGGGTCGCGAGCCCGACGATCGTGCGCTTCTGCACCGCGAACGTGCCCATGACCTCGCCGTGCGGCTGGTCGGCGCTCTCGGGGGCGAAGTAGACGGTCGTGGTCTGGGCCGCGGTGTCGGCGTTGGGGTCCGGGATCGTCACGCTGTTGTACGCCGCGACCGCGCCGCCGAGCATGAGGAAGACGAGGGTCACGAACGACCCGAGCACGAAGCGCCACGACGGCAGCCAGCGGTGCAGGCCGGTGTAGCCCGAGCGCGGGTAGTCGAAGAACTTCCGCTTGCGCGGTGCGACGCCTGCGGCGCCCGTGGAGGCGGTGGTGGCGCTGGACGCCGGACGGGTGCGCGTACCGCGCCGCGACCGTGCGGGCGCGGCGCGCCGGTTCGTGCCTGCCAAGGCGGTGCCTTCCTGACGACGACTGGTCCGCGGGACGTCGTCCCGGAAGGCCAGGGGGTCGGCCGGATCCGGACGCACGTCTACCGCGGAGCCCAGTATGGGGGCACGCGCTGTGTCCGCCCAGGGAGGGGAGTGCCCTCCCGGCGGACCCTTCACACGATCGGCACGGGGTGCCCCGCGCTCCCCCGCGTCGGGCTCTTCCTGTGTGGCCTGGGTCACGACGTCGCAGGTGACGCCGCGTCCTGACGCGCCACCGAAGGCGTCCCGACGCGCCTCGAGCGGCGCCGTGGCGCGCACGACTTGTCCGGAGGCATCGCGTCGACATACTCTCCGGATGTATCGAGTTGATACATCGACGGACACCCGCCCCGACGAAGCGGTCCGGACGTCGTCCTGTTCGCCCCGGTGCGCTCCCCGCGCCCCGGACCGTACCAAGCCCCGAGGAGGTAGCGCCGTGCGTGGTCGTTCCGACGTGCTCGAGCCCGCCATCCTCGGGCTCCTCCACGAGTCCCCCATGCACGGGTACGAGCTGCGCAAGCGGCTCAACCTCGTGCTCGGGTCGTTCCGCGCGCTGTCCTACGGGTCGCTGTACCCCTGCCTCAAGTCCCTCGTCGACCGCGGCTGGATCGTCGGCACCGAGTCGGCCCCCGGCGCCGCTCACGGCGTCGGCAGCAAGCGCGCGCGGATCGTCTACCAGCTCACGGCCGACGGCAAGGAGCACCTCCAGCAGGTGCTCGCGTCGTCCGGGCCGTCCGCCTGGGAGGACGAGAACTTCGACGTCCGGTTCGCCTTCTTCGGGCAGACCGACGCCGAGACCAGGCTCCGGATCCTCGAGGGCAGGCGCACCCGCCTGACCGAACGACTCGAGACGATCCGCCAGTCCTTCGCCCGCACCCGCGAGCGCATGGACGAGTACACGCTCGAGCTCCAGCGGCACGGCCTCGAACAGGTCGAGCGAGAGGTCCGCTGGCTCGACGGGCTCATCGACAACGAGCGCGGCCACCGTCGCGCGCGTACCGCAGGCACCGGCCGCCCGGCCGGAGCCGACACCACCGCTGTGCCGTCCGACTCCGTCGACACGGCGAACACCACCGAGAAGGAGCGAGGATGACCTCCATCCGCGTCGCCATCGTCGGCGTCGGCAACTGCGCCGCGTCGCTGGTCCAGGGCGTGCACTACTACGCCGACGCCGACCCGAACGGCACCGTGCCGGGTCTCATGCACGTGCAGTTCGGTGACTACCACGTGCGTGACATCGAGTTCGTCGCGGCCTTCGACGTCGACGCGAAGAAGGTCGGCTTCGACCTGTCCGAGGCGATCGTCGCCTCCGAGAACAACACCATCAAGATCGCCGACGTCCCGCCGACCGGCGTGACCGTCCAGCGCGGTCACACGCTCGACGGCCTGGGCAAGTACTACTCCCAGACGATCGAGGAGTCGGACGCGGAGCCGGTCGACATCGTCGCCGCCCTGCGCGAGGCCCGCGTCGACGTCCTCATCTGCTACCTGCCCGTCGGGTCGGAGGCCGCCGCGAAGTTCTACGCGCAGGCCGCGATCGACGCGGGCGTCGCGTTCGTCAACGCCCTCCCCGTCTTCATCGCGTCCGACCCCGAGTGGGCCGCGAAGTTCGAGGCCGCCGGTGTCCCGATCGTCGGCGACGACATCAAGTCGCAGGTCGGCGCGACCATCACGCACCGCGTCCTCGCGAAGCTCTTCGAGGACCGCGGCGTCGTGCTGGACCGCACGTACCAGCTGAACGTCGGCGGCAACATGGACTTCAAGAACATGCTCGAGCGCGAGCGCCTGGAGTCCAAGAAGGTCTCGAAGACGCAGGCCGTCACCTCCAACCTCACCGGCCCGCTCGGTGGCAAGAAGGAGGACCGCAACGTCCACATCGGCCCGTCGGACTACGTCGCGTGGCTCGACGACCGCAAGTGGGCCTACGTCCGCCTCGAGGGTCGCGCGTTCGGCGAGGTGCCCCTGAACCTCGAGTACAAGCTCGAGGTCTGGGACTCCCCGAACTCGGCCGGCATCATCATCGACGCCCTGCGCGCCGCGAAGATCGCCAAGGACCGCGGCGTCGGCGGTCCGATCCTGTCCGCGTCGACGTACTTCATGAAGTCGCCGCCCGTGCAGATGGAGGACACGCAGGGCCGCGCCCAGCTGGAGTCCTTCATCCGCGGCGAGGTCGAGCGCTGACCTGGAGCGCAACGAAGGTTGAGGGGCCGGACGCATCAGCGTCCGGCCCCTCGCGCTACGCCCACGATCCATCTGGCGTGGAACGTACGTCGCGCCAGACGCAACGAACCTTCCACACCACCCACCGCACAGCATCGGAGCCGGCGCGATCCGTTCGGTGGGAAGGGGTGTTGCGCCAGGAGCGACGAAGCTTCCACACCACGGGTGCGCGGCGTCGGCGGCTGGGACGTACATCGGGACGGGCAGGGGGCTTCGTCCACAGGGGGGCCGACGTCGTCGCGGGCGTCTCGCCATGCTGACGGCATGGTCACCGGCGCCCCGCGAACCCCTCCACGCCCCGGCCGGCCGGCGCGCCCGGCGCCGGCTCGATCGGGAGCACCCGTCCGGCTCCCTCGCGACGCCGCCGCGGCCGCGCGCGCGACTCTCGCGCGGGACGACCTGGTCGCGACGGCCGCGGACCTGGCCCGCTGGGGGGTGAGTCGCTCGGTGATGAGCCGCCGGGTCGCCTCCGGCGAGTGGACCCGCGCGTTCCCCGGGGTCCTCGTCGTCCATCCCGGGCCTCTCACGTGGCGGCAGCAGGCTCGTGCGGCCCTGGTCTACGCGGGGGCCGGTGCGGCGCTGTCGCACCGGTCGGCCGCTTTCGCGCACGGGATCCTGCCGGAGCCGGGTCGCACGGTCCACGTGAGCGTCCCGGCCGGCCGGCGGGTGACGGCACAGCCGGGTCTGGTCGTGCACCGACGGCGGAGCATGCCGTTCGCGTCGGGCCGGTTGCGGGCCGTCGGTGCGGAGGTCACGGTGCTCGACCTCGTCGACGCGCTCCCGACCGCCGACGACGTGGTGGGTCTGGTGTGCGAGGTGGTCCGCGCCGGTGTGCGGCCGGGCGTCGTGCTGCTGCACGCGGAGGACCGTCGGGCGCTGCGGCACCGTGGGCTGCTCGTCGGGATGCTCGGCACGGACGGGCTGGTCGACCAGGGCGTCGAGTCACCGCTCGAGCACCGCTACCTCCGGGACGTCGAGCGGGCGCACGGCCTGCCGCCCGCGGCGGCGCAGCAGCGGCAGCGGGTGGGCCGCCGATGGATCCGGGCGGACCGGGTGCACGTGGGGCTCGGGGTGCGCGTCGAGCTCGACGGTCAGCTCGCGCACCCGCACGGGCGCACCGACGACGACGTGTGGCGCGACAACGCCGTCGCCGTGGAGCGCTCGGAGCTGACGCTGCGGTACCGCTGGCGTCACGTCGTCGCGCATCCGTGCCGAACGGCGGCTCAGGTCGCGGCCGCCCTCACGGCCCGCGGCTGGCAGGGCCGACCCCGCCGCTGCGCCCGCGACTGCACCCTGACGCCATGACCCCCCACGCCAGACCGCGTGTGGAAGGTCTGTCGCATCTGGCGCGACGCACCTTCCACGCGAGCGATCGGCGAACACCCGGGAGGCCGCGCTGGGGATCATGCCGAGCGGCCGCTCCCCGTCCTGGTGCTCGACCGCGAACAGCGCGTTCGCGGCGAGGAACGCCTGGTCGGTCCCGACCCGTCTCCGCGTAGACCACGGCCCCCGTGACGTCCTCATCGGTGACGCCGTCCCACATCCACGACTCCGCCTCGTGCCACGCCCGGACCGCCCGGGACCGCTCGTTCCCCCCGGCGACAGGCACGAGCACGCGCAGCCCCTCCGCGGTGCGACCCGCCGCACGCCAGGCCGCCGGGTCGAACGCGGTGTCCACGGACAGCATCGACGGTATGCACGACTGCCCGCCGGGGGACGCGACCTGCGCCACGCCGTTCCACGTCTGCTCGTCGCCGAGGTCGCGGTCGACGCCGTCGTCCCCGGCGATCGCGTTGAAGTCCAGGCGATCGCGTTGAAGTCGCCGCCCGGCACGTCGCCGCCCAGGAGCCGGATCGTGGTGCCCAGCGGCGTCTGCCACGCGTGGAACATCGGCACGAGGCCGGCCACGTGCGCCTTCGAGCGCACCTCGACCAGCCCGGCCGGACCGAACCGTGCCACGGCGCTCGTCGAGGTGCGGGCGGCGGGCTGCCCCGACGAGTCGCGCAGCAGCCAGGCGTTGCCGAGCAGCAGGCGGCCGGGCTCGTTCTCCGAGCCCTGCGAGCGGAGGTCGGAGGTCGTCGCGGTGGTGCGGACGACATAGCCGCCGCCGAGGTCCACGGCGGACGGCACGCCGAGCGTGTCGTAGAAGGTGTCGCGGTCGACCACGACGCCCGGGGCGAGGGCGCGCCACTCGGAGCTCGGGGGCTCGACGCACGGGTCGTCGGCGCGCGGGCTGGGGCACGCGATGCAGCGCACACCGGCAGCGTCGACCTCGAACAGGCCGACGACCCGGCTGTCCCAGAAGAAGCCGTTCTGGAAGACGGCGTAGACGGTCGCGTCCCCGCGTGCGCCGACGCGCACGGGCACGAGCGACTCGGTGTCCTGCGGGACGGTGAGGAACGCGGGGGCGTCGGGCGCCGGCTCGGGGGCGTGCCACGTCTCCCCGGTGCGCGGTGCGGTGAGCCGCCGCACGACGGTGGCGTCGTCCGTCGCGGTCTCCCGGACGACCGGGCCGGTCCGTCACGCTCACACCAGGAGAACGACGGGACGTCGACCGGGGTTAGGGGCCGGTGCGCGCGTTCACCCGCACGGCCTCACCGCGCGACCGCCCACGTCACCACGCCCGATGCCCACTGCGTCACGTCGGTCGTCGTCGGGGGGACCGGTGCGAGCACGCTCGACGTCCCGTCCGCCCGGTGAAGGGTCACCTCGGCGGGTGCGGCGTCTCCCGAGCAGCCGGGGCTCGACTCGACGTACGTGTCGCCGCCCTGGGACCGCGTGAGGAACGTGTTCTCGAGCCGGTCGGTCGGCGCCTGGATCAGCGTGAACGAGCCGTCCCACGTGTAGGCGCCGACGCCGCAGCCGTCGGTCCCGACCTCACCGGCCCCGAGCGCGAGGGCGCCCGGCCGGACCCAGGAGCCACCCGGCCACGGGTACGGGTCACCGGTGCGCAGGTCGGTCAGGTGCTCCGGCGTGCCGCCGGCCACGACGTCCCAGCGCCACAGGGCGGGATGCGCGGACTCGGACGTCGGGAGCTCGTCGGTCGTGGAGTCCGAGCACACGAGCAGGACGTCCGCGGCGTCGAGCCACCCGACGACGTCGCACCCGAGACCCGCCAGGCCGGTCTCCCGTGCGCCGCCACCGTCGCCGCCGAGGTCGAGCAGGGTGAACGACCCGGCGCTCGACCCGGTGCCCGGGGCCGTCGCGACGAGCCACCGGCCCGTCGGGTCGAGGGAGGGCCACTGGCCGACGACCCCGATGCGTCGGGCGCTGCCGTCGTCGACCCGGTGGACGTCGTTCGCGAGCCCCGCGGAGCTCGTCCAGATCTCCGCACCGTCGGCGCTGCGTCCGAGGTAGGTGTCGTCCGCCGCGCCGACGCCCGCCCCGGCCGGGGTGACCGTGCCGGTGCGCAGGTCGAGCACGGCCCGTCCGCGCGCGGCTCCGCTCGGCTCGCCGTCCGAGGCCACGACGTGGACCAGCGCGGTGGTCTGGCCCGCGACCCAGTCGACGACCTGGACGGACGACGTGGGCGGCAGGTCGACGACCCGGTACCGCTCGCCTGCCGGTGACACCAGGACGACGGTGTGGCGCACGACGACGGGCTCCTCGTCGAACCCCGGGTACGGCTGGGACCGGTAGACGGTGAGGACCCAGCCGGGCGTGGTCCGTTCGAGGAGTCCGGCGGGCAGGGGCTGCGTCGGAGGGAGTCCGGGGAGCTCGTCGAGGACGACGGGGGCGACGTCCTGGGTCGGGGTGCCAGAAGGCGTCGACGAGCGCGAGGACGACGGTGAGGACGACGGGGTGGCCGACGGCACGGTTGCGGGCGGCGGTGCGTCCGGGCCGCGCAGGCCGAGCCAGGCGCCCGAGGCGACCGCCCCGACGACGAGGACGCCCGCGACGGACTGGAACGTGTGGCGCGTGGCGCGTCGCCGTCGGATCAGCGACCGCGTGCGCGGCGGCACCCCGTCGCCTGCCGTGGCCGCCGTGCCGGTCGCGCGGGCCAGGTGTCCCTCCGCGCTGCTGAGGAGCTCTCCGAGGTCACGCACGCGCCTCTCCCTTCGGGGCGCCGACCACGGCCACCGGCTCGCGGTCGTCGGCCTGCGGCCCGGTGGTGCCGAGCACGGCGTTGAGCCGGGCGATCCCGTCCGCGGTGTAGCGCTTGACGGCGCCGGCGCTGAGCCCGAGCGTCGCGGCGGTCTCGGCCACGGACAGGTCCTCGACGTGGCGCAGCACGACGCACGCCCGCTCCCGTGCGGTGAGACTCTGCAGGGCGGCGACGAGGTCGCGCTCGAGGCCCACGAGCGGCAGCTCGACGGTCGCGGACGCCATCCCGCCGAGCCGGTCCACAGCCCGACGCTCGCTCGCGCGGGACCGGGCGGCATCGATCGAGCGCGTCACGATCGCGCGGCGCACGTACTGCTCGGCCGCGGCGACGCTGCTAAACCGCGCGCGGCTGCCGAACGTCGCCACGAGCGCGTCCTGCAGGAGGTCTTCGGCGTCGGCCTGGCTTCCGGTCAGCATCACGGCCCGCGCGAGGAGCGCGCGTCGTCGTTCACGGACCAGCTCGTCGAGCAGCGGTTCCCACCGCGCCACGCGCGCCTCCTCGATCGTCCCGGGCACCTGCGTGCACTAGAACGGATCGGCACGCTGGGCGGTTGGGATGAGACGCCGCAGCGTCGGTCCGCGCGCGACGCGGCCGCCGGGTCGCGCCGTGGCGCTACTTCGTGCCGCCGGTCGCGACGAGCCAGACGGCGAACGCGACGACGGCGGCGACGAGGACGAGTACCGCGACGGCGACGCCGAGGCGCGCGGTGCGGTTGCCGCCGACGGGGACGGCTGCGCCGTCGGGGCCGATGACGGCGGGCGCAGCGACGCGGGCCGCGACGGAGACGAGGGCCGGGATGCCGACGCCGAAGACGAGGCTGAGGCCGAGGACGGTGAGGACGGTGACGATCACGGGGTGCTCCTGGGCGCTCAGACGGCGACGGGCGTCGGGGCGGGTGGGACGACGTCGTCGCTCGCGGACCGGGCGGTCGCGGTCGCGCCGGACGCGGCGACGGCACCCGCGGCGTCACGCGCACCGGCGGTCGCGGGTGCCGGCGTGCCGCCGTCCCAGTCGGCGGTGACGTTGTGCGCGTCGACAGCCGCGCGGCGCGACAGCCACCAGATGACCGCGCAGACGGCCGCGACGACGCCGAGGACGACGGGGATGCCGGCGTCGCCGCCGACGACGTGCTCGAGGCCGACGGCCAGCGCGCCGAACGCGGCGGCCGCGGGCAGCGTGACGAGCCAGGCGACGCCCATGCGGCCGGCGACGGCCCAGCGGACCTTCTCGCGGCGCCCGACGCCCGACCCCAGGATCGAGCCGGTCGCGACCTGCGTCGTCGACAGCGGGAACCCGAAGGCGCTGGACACGAGGATGACGGACGCGGACGACGTGTCGGACGCCATGCCCTGCGGCACCTGGATGTCGGTGAGGCCCTTGCCGAGCGTGCGGATGACGCGCCACCCGCCGAGCGCGGTGCCGGCGGCCATCGCGAGCGCGCACGACACGACGACCCACGTCGGCACGTCGGACCCGGCGGGCACCGCTCCCCCGGCGACGAGCGCGAGCAGGATGATGCCCATGCTCTTCTGCGCGTCGTTGGTGCCGTGCGCGAGCGACACCATCGACGCCGACGCCATCTGACCCCAGCGGAGCTGCTTGTCGCGCGCGTCGACGGGGACGCGGCGCGTGATGCGGTAGACGAGCGCGGTCGACAGGGCGGCGACGGTGCCGGCGATGACCGGCGCGAGGAGCGCGGGGACGACGACCTTCTGGACGAGGCCCGACCACACGACGCCGCCCGTGCCGACCGCGGCGAGCGTGGCGCCGACGAGCGCACCGACGAGCGCGTGCGACGACGACGACGGCAGCCCGAGGTACCAGGTGACGACGTTCCACACGATCGCGCCCGCGAGCGCGCCGACGACCAGCGGGAGCGTCACGACGCCCTGGTCGACGATGCCCTTGGCGATGGTCGCGGCGACCGCGAGCGAGAGGAACGCGCCGACCATGTTGAGCGCGGCCGACAGCAGCACGGCGACGCGGGGCTTGAGCGCCCCGGTCGCGATGGACGCCGCCATCGCGTTGCCGGTGTCGTGGAAGCCGTTGGTGAAGTCGAACGCGAGGGCTGCCGCGACGACGAGCGCGAGGATGAGGGTCCCGTCCACGGTGTAGAGCGTGCAGGGTCGCGAGGGGTGCTCGGGCCGGAAATGGTCCCAGTTCACCGAGCGTTCATCTTCCGCGGCCTGAAGTTCATGCGTTCCGGTGGCGCGTGTGGTGGATGTCACCTCGGTGCACGCACGTCGACGGGGTCGTGCGGTGCTCCTGGCGGGCGACGGCGCACGCACGAGCGACCCGCTCCGGGCCGGTTGTCCGGAGCGGGTGCGAGGATGGCGGCGTGCAGGTGATCGCCGACCTCCGGGCGCTGTGGCCGCTCGAGGGCTTCCGCAGGCTGTTCGCCGTGCGCCTCGTCAGCCAGACCGCCGACGGCATGTTCCAGGTCGGTCTGGCGACGCTGTTCTTCTTCTCCCCCGAGAACGCGAGCACGGCGACGGGCGTCGCGGCGGCCTTCGCCGTGCTCCTGCTGCCGTTCACGATCGTCGGTCCGTGGGCGGGCGTGCTGCTCGACCGGTGGCGCCGCCGGCAGGTGCTGCTCTACGGCAACGTCGTGCGCGTCGTCCTCACGGTGACGATCGCGGTGCTCATGGCGACCGACGGCGTCTCCCCGGCGGTGTACGTCCTCGCGCTGGTGAACCTGTCGATCAACCGCTTCCTGCTCTCGGCGCTGTCCGCGTCGCTGCCGCGCGTCGTCGACGGTCCCCTGCTGCTCACCGCGAACTCGCTGACGCCCACGCTGGGCGCGGCGGCCGCGGGCGTCGGCGGCGGCGTCGGCCTGCTCCTCGGGCTCGTCCTGCCCGCGGGACGGGGCAAGGACGCCGCGGCGCTCGCGCTCGCCGCCGTGGTCATGGGGACGGCCGCCGCGCTCGCGACGCGGCTGGGCCGCGACCAGCTCGGCCCGGTCGAGCGGGCCGACGCCACGGAGCTGCGCCACGCGCTCGGCACGCTCGCGCGCGGGCTCGTCGCGGGTGCGCGGCACCTCGTCGAGCGCCGGACGCCCGCCTACGCGCTGGGCATCATGGCGACGCACCGGTTCCTGTACGGCGTCACGTTCATCGCGAGCATCCTCATCTCGCGCAACCTGCTGTCCGACCCGGCCGATGCAGGCGCGGGCCTCGCGACGTTCGCCACCGTGCTCGGGGCGTCCGCGGTCGGCTTCGCGCTCGCCGTCGTCCTCACGCCCGTGCTGTCGCCGCGCACCGGCCCGCACACGTGGATCGTGCTGTGCCTCGGCCTCGCGGCGCTGAGCCAGGGCCTGCTCGCGGTGACCGTCGCGCGGCCCGCCGTGCTCGTGGGCGCAGCCGCGCTGGGCCTCGCCGCGCAGGGCGCGAAGATCGCGGTCGACACGATCGTGCAGCGGGACACCGACGACGCGTTCCGCGGACGCGCGTTCGCGCTCTACGACGTCCTCTACAACGCCGCGTTCGTCGGCGCCGCCGCGCTCGGCGCGGTGACGCTGCCGGACACCGGGTGGTCGCGCGGTCTGTTCGTCGTCCTCGCCGTCGGGTACGTTGCGGGCGCTCTGCTCTACGGCGCCGCGACGACGCGTGTCGTCGGCCGCACCGGTCGGACGGACGACCCCGCACCGGGTCCCGACCGTCCGGCCGCCGCCCCGACGTCCCGGGAGGTGACGGGCTCGTGATCGACCTGACCCCGGAGGAGGCCCTGCGCCTCGCGCTCGTCGACGGCGAGGTCGCGGCGTGCATCAGCGACCCGACGCAGCCCGACGACCCGCTGATCTGGGTGAACCCCGCGTTCGAGCAGCTGACCGGGCACCCCGCGTCCGAGGTGCTCGGGCGCAACTGCCGGTTCCTGCAGGGCACGGGCACCGACCCCGCCGCGCTCGGCGAGCTCCGCACCGCGATCGACGAGGGCCGGACCGCGGGCGCGCTGCTGCTCAACTACCGGCGCGACGGCACGCCGTTCTGGAACCAGCTCGTCATCATGCCCGTGCACGACAGCACGGGTGCCGTGGTGCGGCGCGTCGCCGTGCAGACCGACGTCACCGCGCGCGTCGAGGCCGAGCAGGCCGGCCTCGGCGACGACCGGTCCGCAGCCCGCCTCGACCTGCTCGCGCGCGTGAGCGACGAGCTCGCGCTGCACCTCGACTACAACGACGCGGTCGACGCGCTGGCCGACGTCGCGATCCCGCCCCTCGCGACGTGGGGCTTCGTCGCGGTCACCGACGAGCGCGGCCGGTTCGAGCACGTGCACGTCGTCGCGGGCAGCGCGGCGGACGTCGCGCTCGCCGACCGCCTGGGCGCGCAGGACGTGAGCTGGCTCCAGCGCTCGCCCCGCACGCTCGGCGCCCTCGCGAGCCCGCCCGGCTACGTCGCGGAGCCGTTCCCGGTCGACGTCGGCTCGCTCCCCGGCCGGACGACCCCCGCACAGCTCGCGCTCCTGCAGCGCCTCGGGCTCGGCAGCGCGATGGTCGTGCCGCTGCGCGCCCGCGAGCGCGTGCTCGGCGTGCTGTGCCTGGTGCACGAGAAGACCGACGGCTTCACGCCCGACACCGTCGTCACCGCCGCCCACCTCGGTCGCCGCGCGGGGCTCGCGCTCGAGAACGTGCGACTGTTCCTGGCGCAGCGCAGCGCGGCGCTCACGCTCCAGCACAGCCTCCTGCCGGAGATCCCGCACGTGCCCGGGCTCGACGTGGCCGCGTCGTACCTGCCGTCGAGCCGTCTCGCGGAGGTCGGCGGCGACTGGTTCGACGTGCTGCCCCTCGCGGGCGGGACCGTCGGGCTCGCCGTCGGCGACGTCGTCGGGCACGACCTGCGCGCCGCCGCCGCCATGGGCCAGCTGCGGTCGCTGCTCCGGTCGTACGCGTGGGAGGGCTCGGCGCCGGGAGCCGTCCTGGACCGGATCGACGGCGTCGTGCGCGGGCTCGACCTCGCGGACATCGCGACGTGCGTGTACGCACGCTGGACGCCCGACGGCGTGGGCGGCGTGCGGCTCGACTACGCGCGCGCCGGGCACCCGCCGCCCATGCTCCGGCTGCCGGGCGGGCGCGTGCAGCGGCTCGACGGCTCGCTGCGCACGCCCGTCGGGCTGCCGGGCCTGCCCACGGTGCCCGACGCGACCGTCGAGGTGCCCGCGGGCGCCACGCTCGTGCTCTACACCGACGGCCTGGTCGAGCGGCGTGACCGCGCGCTGGCCGACGGGCTCGCCGCGCTCGAGGCGACCCTTGCCGCCGTCCCCGACGGGACGGATGCGGCCGGGGTCCGCGACGCGCTGGTCGGCGCGCTCGTCGGCGCGCAGCAGGAGGACGACGTGTGCCTCCTCGTCGTGCGCCGCGCCTGACGCGACGCCGACGACGTCAGCCCGCGGTGCGGGCCTCCCACCACGCGAGCAGCTCCGCGCGCGCCGCGTCCTCGCCCAGCGGACCGCGGTCCATGCGCAGCTCCAGCAGGTGCTGGTACGCGGCGCCGACGTCGCGGCCCGGGCCGATGCCGAGGATCTCCATGATCTGCGTGCCGTCCAGGTCGGGGCGGATCGACGCGAGCTCCTCCTGCTCGCGCAGCGTCGCGATGCGCTGCTCCAGGTCGTCGTAGGCCGCCGAGAGGCGTGCCGCCTTGCGCTGGTTGCGCGTCGTGCAGTCGGACCGGGTCAGCCGGTGCAGGCGCTCGAGCAGCGGGCCGGCGTCGGTCACGTACCGGCGGACCGCGGAGTCGGTCCACCCGCCCTCGCCGTACCCGTGGAAACGCAGGTGCAGCTCGGTGAGCCGCGCGACGGCCTGCACGGTCGCCTTGTCGAACCGCAGCTCCTTGAGCCGCTTCGCGACCATCTTCGCGCCGACCACCTCGTGGTGGTGGAAGCTCACGCCACCGCCCTGCTCGAAGCGGCGCGTGCGCGGCTTGCCGATGTCGTGCAGCAGCGCCGCGAGACGCAGCACCAGGTCAGGCCCGGGGACGGCGCCGTCCGGGCCCGTCTCGAGCGCGATCGCCTTGTCGAGGACCGTGAGGGAGTGCTCGTAGACGTCCTTGTGCCGGTGGTGCTCGTCGATCTCCAGCCGCAGCGCGGGCAGCTCGGGCAGCACGTGGTCCGCGAGGCCCGTCTCGACCAGCACCTCCAGGCCCACGCGCGGCTGCGCCGACACCAGCAGCTTCGACAGCTCGTCGCGGACCCGCTCGGCCGACACGATCGCGATGCGCTCCGCCATGTCGGTGGCCGCCGTGCGCGCCGCCGGGTCGACCTCGAAGCCGAGCTGCGCCGCGAAGCGCGCCGCGCGCATCATGCGCAGCGGGTCGTCGTCGAACGACTGCCGCGGGTCCACCGGGGTGCGCAGCACGCCGCGCGCGAGGTCCGCGAGACCGTCGAACGGGTCGACGAACGTGAGGTCCGGCAGGCGCACCGCCATCGCGTTGACGGTGAAGTCGCGGCGCGACAGGTCGCCCTCGAGGGAGTCGCCGAACACGACCTCGGGCTTGCGCGACGACGGGTCGTACGCGTCGGTGCGGTACGTCGTGACCTCGACCAGCACGTCGCGCGTGCTGCCCCGGCGGCCGCCCGGCATGCGGCGCGCGCCGATCGTGCCGAACTCGCGGCCGATGTCCCAGTGCGCGTCGCCCCACCGCGCGAGGATCGCCTCGGTCTCGTCGGGCGTCGCCGACGTCGTGAAGTCGAGGTCCGCGCTCAGCCGGCCGAGGAACGCGTCACGGACCGGCCCGCCGACGAGCGCGAGCTCGTGGCCCGCCGCCCGGAACAGCTCACCGAGCTCGATCGCGTCGCCCGACAGCCCGGCGAGCACGCCGAGCGCACGGCGGCGCAGCGCCGCGAGGGCCGCGGAGGGGTCGGTGGTGCTCACGCCGGTCGCGGCGCCGGTCGGGTCCAGGGAGGGCACTCGTCCAAGCCTGCCAGACGCGGTCGTGGTCGTGCGGCGCGCACCCGGGCGGGCCGGTGCGGAACCGGACGCTCCCGGCGAGTCGTTACAGTGGCCGCATGTCGAGCCCGGCGCAGCCCTCCGTGCCCGGGGGTGTGCCCGCGCCGCCCGGTGGGCACGCGCTGCGGATCGACCCTCGGCACGCCGTCGTGCGGCCCGCCCCGACCCCCTTGCCCGTCGTCGACGAGACGTCCGCGGGGGGGATCGTCGTCCAGCAGCGCGACGGGGTCTACCAGGCCGCGGTCATCGCACGCCGCAACCGCGCCGGCCGCCTCGAGTGGTGCCTGCCGAAGGGCCACCTCGAGGGCACCGAGACGCCCGAGCAGGCCGCGGTCCGCGAGATCGCCGAGGAGACGGGCATCACCGGGCAGGTGCTGCGGCGGCTCGGCGTCATCGACTACTGGTTCTCCGGCGACGACCGCCGCGTGCACAAGGTCGTCCACCACTTCCTGCTCGGCGCCGTCGGCGGGACCCTCACCGTCGAGGGCGACCCGGACGGCGAGGCCGAGGACGCGGCATGGGTCGCCGTGACCGACCTGCACGACCGGCTCGCGTACCCGAACGAACGGCGTCTCGCCGAGGCGGCGCTCGTCGTGCTCGTCGGCGAGGCATGAGCGCGGCCCTGCGCCGCGGCCAGGTCCACCGCGCGGCCGTCGTCCTGCTCGCCGTCACGCTCGCCGTGCTGTGCCTCGGGATGCTCGTGGCCGTGCCCCCCGCGGGGGCGACCAGCACCCCCTCCCCCAGCCCGACCGCCACCTGGCCGGTATCCGTGCAGGTCACGCGCGTGACTCCCGCGGTACTGCGGCCCGGCGACGACCTGACGGTCACCGCGACCATCCGCAACGACGGCGCCGAGGCCGTCACCTCGCCGTCCGCCGTCCTGCGCATCAGCCGTGTCCGTCCGCACACCCGCGCGGACCTCGAGGCGTGGGTGTCCGGCGGGCTGTCGTCCCGCAGCACCGACGCCGTCGCCGGCATCGAGGGCCCGCTCGAGCCCGGGGCGAGCGTGCAGGTCGACCTCACCGTGCCCGCCGCGGACATCCGGCTCGCCGACGGCGCCGACGTGTGGGGACCGCGCGGGCTCGTGGTCGACGCCCGGGCCGGCAGCCGCGTCGTCGGGCAGCAACGCACCTTCCTGCTGTGGCTCCCGTCCGACGACGTCCCCGCGACCGACGTGTCCGTCGCCGTCCCCGTCGTCGGGCCGCCCCTCGCCCCCACGCTGCCCGGCACCGACGCGGGGGCCGAGCAGCCGCCGGACGGCGCCGCGACCGACGGTGCCACCGGCCCGGAGACCGACGGCACGGGCGACGCCGACGCCGCTCCCAGTCCGTCGAGCAGCCCCGCGGCCGCCGTCAGCCCGCCCGACGCGTCATCCGTCGCGCGGCTCGAGGACGCCACCGCGACCGGCGAGCGCCTCGCCCAGCTCGCCCGGCTCCTCGACGAGGCCCCCGCGGTCAGCGCCGTCGTCGACCCCGCGCTCCTCGCGCAGTCGGCCCTCGCCGGACCGCGCGCCCGGCAGTGGTCGCACCAGGTGACGCAGGTGCTCGCGGAGCGCGACGTGCTGTCCCTGCCCTGGTCCGACCCCGACGTCGCCGCCGTCGCGCACGGCGCCCGCCCCGACCTCGCCGCCGCGGCCGGAGCCGCCGCACGCAGCTGGGCCGAGCAGAGCGGCACCGGCGACGTCCCCGTCGTCCTGTGGGGCACCGGCACCCGGACCCCGGACGAGGCGACGATCGGTCTCGCCACGAACGCGGGCGCCGCCGCGTTCGTCCTGCCCACCCGCGACCCCGACGACGACGACGACGCCACCGCGGCCCGCACCCAGGTCCGTGCCGCCGGCACGACGGTCGCCGCGCTCGCGCCCGACGCCGTCCTCACCCACCTCCTCACCGACCCGCGCAGCGTCGAGCCCGACGCGTCGCCCGCGACGGCCGTGCAGCGCACCCTCGCCGAGCTCGCGGTCGCGACCCGGCAGGAGTCCGACCCGCCCGACGTGCTCCTGGCTCCCGATCGCGAGTGGATCCCCGACGTCGCCTACACGACGACGCTCCTGCGCGCCCTCGAGGACGCGCCGTGGGTCCGGATGCGGCCCGCGTCCTCGCTGCTCGACGGCATGGCCCAGACGCGGACGACGGCGTCCGACTCGGCGTCCGACGCCGCGGAGATGCCGCCCGCGCAGGTGCAGGTGCTGGCCGCGGCCCGCGAGCGCACCCTCGCGTTCGCCGAGGTCACGTCCGAGCCCGAGGCGCTGCTGACCGGCGTCGACCAGGAGGTGCTGGCCCCGCTGTCCGTCGCGTGGCGTGCCGACCGCACCGGCCGCGACGCGCTCGTCGCCGCCGTGGTCGCCGACCTCGACGCGCGCACCAGCGGCCTCACGATCGTCCAGCCGCCGACCGCGAACATCTTCGGTTCGTCGACCGACGCGCGGATGACCGTCCGCAACGCGCTCGCCGTGCCCGTGACCGTGCAGCTCGTCGTCGCGCCCGGCAAGCCGTGCCTCGAGGCGCAACCCGTCGAGCCGGTCGAGGTCGACGCGCGGGACGAGCGCAGCGTCGTCGTCCGGTTCGTCGCGCACGCCAACTGCGAGGTCCGGGTGCTCGCGCACCTCGAGACGGTCGACGGCGCCCCCGTGTCCGCACCCGTCGAGTTCAGCGCACGCGTGCAGCCGACCATCGAGGACGTCGGCACGGTCGTCGTCGGCGTCCTGCTGCTCGTCGGGCTCGTCCTCGGGATCGTGCGCACGGTCCGCCGTGGTCAGAGCGCGCGCCGCGGTGCCCGTCTCGAGGCCGAGTCGGACGCGCCGACCGCGCTCGGGGTGCTCGGCGGTGTCGCGGACACCGGCGGTGCGACGGACGACGACGGTGCGACGGACCACGGCAGGGCGCCCGACGACGGCGACAGGGCCGGCCAGGGCCCGCCGCCCGTCGGGACACCGCCCGGACCACCCCGACGAGAGGACCCCTCATGACCGGCCCCGGCAGCATCGGACGCGGCGCGGCGCTCATGGCGTCGGGCACCGCCGTGTCCCGGGCCACCGGGTTGCTGCGGATGATGGTGCTGATCGCCGCGATCGGCGTCACGGGCGAGGCCGCCGACGCGTTCTCCGTCGCGAACAAGCTGCCCAACATCCTGTTCATGCTGCTCGCCGGCGGCGTCCTCAACGCCGTGCTCGTGCCGCAGGTCGTGCGCGCCTACAAGCGCGACGCCGGGCAGGAGTACGTCGACCGCCTCCTGACCCTCGGGTTCGTCGTCCTCGCCGTCGCGACCGTCGTCCTCACGTTCGCCGCGCCGCTCCTCGTCCACCTCTACGCCGACGCGGCGCCCGACCAGATGGCGCTCGCGACGACGTTCGCCTACTGGTGCATCCCGCAGCTGTTCTTCTACGGCGTGTACGCGCTGCTCGGGCAGGTGCTCAACGCGCGCGGCTCGTTCGGCCCCTACATGTGGGCGCCCGTCGTGAACAACCTCGTCGCGATCGGCGGCTTCGTCGCGTTCATCGTCGTGTTCGGCAGCCCCGAGACGAGCGGTGTCGCGGTCGCGTCGTCGTGGACCTCCGGTCAGGTCGCGCTGCTCGCGGGCATCTCCACGCTCGGTGTCGTCACCCAGGCGGTCGTGCTCGTGCCCTCGCTGCGTCGCGCGGGTGTCCGCTACCGGTTCCGGTGGGGCCTGCGCGGCTCGGGCCTCGGCCGGGCCGGGCAGGTCGCGACGTGGACGCTCGTCGGGCTCGGCATCGGCCTGCTCGGCAACCTCGTCGTGTCGCGCGTCGTCTCCCGCGCCCCCAGCGAGGGCGAGGCCGCGACCGTCGCGTCGAACAACGCGTACGACGTCGCGTTCAGCATCTTCATGCTGCCGCACTCGCTCGTCACCGTGTCGCTCGCGACCGCCCTGTTCACGCGGCTGTCCGGGCAGGCCCACGACGAGGACGTCGACGGCGTGCGGTCGACCTTCTCCTACGGCGTCCGCGTCGTCGGGCTGTTCACCGTCGCCGCCGCCGGGCTGCTGCTCGTCCTCGCGCGGCCCGTCACGGACATCATCGCGGCCACCGCGCCCGCCGACGCCGTCGAGGCCACCACCCGCGTCGTCCAGGCGATGGTCGTCGGCCTGCCCGCGTTCGGTGCCTGGTCCATGGCGCAGCGCGTCTACTACGCGTACGAGGACGCGCGCAGCATGGTGCCCATCCAGGTCGCGATGGCCGTGGTCGTCATCGTCGGCACGCTGCTCGGCATGGTGGTCGCGCCGCCGTCGTGGTGGACCGCGTGCGCGGGCCTCGCGATGAGCGTGTCCTACGTCGTCGGTGCCGTCGCGGCGATCTGGCACCTGCGGCGCCGGCTCGGGCGCGTCGACGGCGGGCGCATCGTGCGCGTGCACGTGCGTGCGCTCGTCGCCGTCCTCCCCGCGGCGCTCGTCGCGTGGCTCGCGACGCGCGTCCTGTCCCTCGGGCTCCCCGACGGCCTGCTCGGGTCCGTCGTCGTGTGCGTCGTCGCCGGTGGGCTGGGCGGTGTCGCCTACGTCGGCGCGCTGCGCGTCCTGCGGGTCGAGGAGCTCGACGGGCTGCTGCGGCCCGTCCTCGCGCGGCTCCGGCCCGGACGGGGCTGACGGACCCGCGGGTCGACGCCGAACGGTCCGTTCGCGCGGGCCGCGATCCGTCGGTGCGCGAGCGAGCCGTCCACAGCCCGCGTCGCGCGGGGTCGCGATCCGTCGGTGCGCGAGCGAGCCGTCCACAGCCCGCGTCGCTCGACCGCCGTCCCCAGGCCGCTCCACGTCGCCCGACCCGTCCCCACCTGTCCTGGTCCGTCCGGATACCATGCCCGTCTGCCGTCCTGTCCAGGGCCGCCGTCTACCATGCAGGTGACCACCGCGTCGCCCGCCCCGTAGGGTCGGCGGAGGTGGACTGACGTGACGAACCCGGAGGAGGTGCTGGTGAGCGAGGTCGGACGAGGCACCGTGCTGGCAGGCCGCTACCGCATCGTCGCGCCCGCACCCTCCGACCTCGACGGCGCCACCGCGTGGCAGGCCACGGACCAGATCCTCGACCGCCCCGTGCGCGTCCGGGTCCTCGAGGCCGGTGCCGTCGCGCCCGCCCTCGACGCCGCCCGCCGCGCCGCGCTCGTCACCGACGCCCGCCTGGTCCGCGTGCTCGACGTCGGCACGCACGAGGGCGTCGGCTACGTCGTCTCCGAGCAGATCACCGGCCCGTCGCTCGCCCAGCTCGTCGCGCGGGCGCCCCTCACGCCCGACCAGGCGCGGGCCGTCATCGGCGAGGCCGCCTCTGCGCTCGAGGTCGCCCGCCGCCGCGGCGTGCACCACCTCGCACTGCGCCCCTCCGTCCTGCACGTCAACTCCGACGGCCGCGTGCTCCTCGGCGGGCTCGCGCTCGACGCCGCGCTCCTCGGCACGGCCGGCGGCGACGCGCGCGCCACCACGCGCTCCGACACCGTCGGGCTCGTCCGGCTGCTGTACGCCGCCCTCACGGGCCTCTGGCCCGCGGGCGACCGTCCCGGCGCCGGCGACCCCCTGCCCGAGGCCCCGCTCCTCGGCGCGCGGCCCGTCCCGCCGTCCGACCTGGTCGCCGGCATCCCCGCCGACCTCGACACCCTGTGCGCCGTGACGCTCGGCCCGCACGACGACGGCCCCCACAGCCCTGGCGAGCTCGTGCGCGAGCTCGAGCCGTGGGGGGAGATCCGCGCCGTCGCAGCCGTCCCCGAGGCGACCGCGGTCCTCGGCGGCGCCGTCGCGGCCGCGACCGAGCCGACCCTCGCCGACATCGTCTCGCGGGACACCGAACCCGTCCGCGTGCAGCGTCAGTCCGTCCGGAGCGCGTTCGACTCGCCGCCGCCGGGCGCCAACCGACCTGGCACCCCGCCGCCCGCGGCACCGTCGCGGTCCAGCGCGTTCTCCGCAGCCGGCCCTGGTGCGGGCGTCGCCGGCGGTCCGGCCGAGGACGTCGACCCCACCGTGCCGGTCGCGCCCGGGCTCGTCGGCGGTGCACCCACGGCCGTGTTCGGTGCCGGCGCCGGCGCCGGTGCCGCGTCCGGCGCGGACGCCGTCGGGACGACGAGCGTCCTCCCCGCGGAAGGTCCCCCGACGGTCGTCGCGCCGCCCACCGCAGCACCCGGCGCGTTCGCGTCCCACGGCGCGCCCGTGTCGCCCGCGGCCGCGTCGGTGCCGCGTGCTCCCGTCGCGCACGTCCCGCCGCCCCCCGGCGACCCGGCCGGCCCGGCCGGCGCGTACGGCGCCGCACCCGTGCGTCGACCCACGTCCGCGTACCGCGCCGACGGCTCGTCCGGGCTGCCGCCGGTGCTCCCCCCCGACGACGGCCTGGAGTCGTTCGACGAGCTCGGCTGGGGCGAGCCCGACGCCCCCGAGCGCCGCCGCTTCGACCCCACCAAGCTCGTGCTCGCGGTCGTCGCCGTCGCCGTCGTCATCGGCGTCGTGCTGGCCTTCCGGGCGCTCTTCTCGTCGCTCGACCCCGGGGACACCGGGGCGCAGCCCGACGACCAGACGCAGGAGCAGCCCGCCGAGTCCGCGGCGCCGGAGCAGCCCGCCGAGCAGCCCGGCGAGACGCCCGCGGGTGAGGCGCCTGCCGCTGCCGCCCCGGTGATCGCCTCGACCACGTCGTTCGACCCGTCCGACTCCGACGGCGAGCACGAGGAAGCCGTCACCCGCGCCTACGACGGCGACCCGTCGACGTTCTGGTACACCCAGACGTACAAGCGCGACGACTTCGCCGGCTTCAAGAACGCCGTCGGCTACATCGTCAACCTCCAGGGCCCCTCGACGCTGTCGAAGGTGACGCTGCACGTCAACGGCACCGGTGGGAACGTCGAGATCCGGAACACCACCGCGGCCGACCCCGGCGGCGGCACCGTCCTCGCGTCCGGGCCGGTGGGACCCGACACGGTCTTCGAGTTCGACCCCGTCGAGGCGTCGACCGTCGTCGTGTGGATCACGCAGCTCCCGACCGCTGCCGACGGTGGCTTCCGCCTCGAGCTCAACGAGATGTCGCTCGGCTGACCCCGAACGCAGGGACCGCACGGCCGCGCGAGGGGATGCTCGCCGCCACGCGCCTCGGCGGTCGGACCTGGAACAGATCCGGCCTACGATCGGTTGAGCGAACAGCCCGCAGCCGGCAACCCCGCCGGCCCGCCGTACCCCAAGGACTCACGTGAGCGACCAGCCCAGCACCGTGCGCGACCTCGTCATCGTCGGATCGGGCCCCGCCGGCTACACGGCCGCGATCTACGCGGCCCGCGCGGGTCTCGCGCCCCTCGTCGTCGCCGGCTCCGTCACCGCCGGTGGCGCGCTCATGAACACCACCGAGGTCGAGAACTTCCCCGGCTTCCCGGACGGCATCCAGGGCCCCGAGCTCATGGACGCGCTGCAGAAGCAGGCCGAGAAGTTCGGCGCCGAGGTGCTGTGGGACGACGCCGTCGCACTCTCCCTCGAGGGTGACGTCAAGACCGTCACCGTCTCCGGCGGCGAGACCTACGCCGCGCGCGCCGTCATCCTCTCCACCGGGTCCGCGTATCGCGAGCTCGGCCTCGACGACGAGAAGCGGCTGTCCGGCCGTGGCGTGTCCTGGTGCGCCACCTGCGACGGCTTCTTCTTCCGCGACCAGGAGATCATCGTCGTCGGCGGTGGTGACTCCGCCGTCGAGGAGGCCACCTTCCTCACGCGGTTCGGCAAGCGCGTCACGCTCGTGCACCGCCGCGACCAGCTCCGCGCGTCCAAGATCATGGCCGACCGTGCCGCGTCCGACCCCAAGATCGAGTTCGCGTGGAACTCCGAGGTCGTCGCGATCCACGGCGAGGACAAGGTCACCGGCGTGACCCTGCGTGACACCGTCACCGGCGAGACGCGCGAGCACTCCGCCACCGGCGTGTTCGTCGCGATCGGGCACGTGCCGCGCACCGACCTGCTCGTCGGCCAGGTCGAGCTCGACGACAACGGCTACGTCTCCGTCGTCGGACGGTCCACCCGGACCAACCTGCCCGGCGTCTTCGCCGCGGGCGACGTCGTCGACCACACCTACCGCCAGGCGATCACCGCAGCCGGGTCCGGATGCGCCGCCGCGCTCGACGCCCAGCACTACCTCGCCGCGCTCGGCGACACCGCGCACGACGTCGTCGACCCGGTGCCCACGACCGTCGCGCCCGTCCTCGTCCAGGAGGTCTGATGAGCACCCTCACCGCCGTCACCGACGACACGTTCCAGTCCGAGGTCCTCGACTCCCCCATCCCGGTCATCGTCGACTTCTGGGCGCCCTGGTGCGGTCCGTGCCGCATGGTCGCGCCCGTCCTCGACGAGCTCGCTGCGCAGTACGACGGTCGCGTCAAGATCGTCAAGGTCAACGCCGACGAGAACCCGCAGGTCACCGGTAACTACGGGATCGTGTCGATCCCCACGCTCAACGTGTACGTCGGCGGCGAGCTCGTGAAGTCCGTCATCGGCGCCCGCCCCAAGGCGTTCTACGCCGGCGAGATCGAGGACGTCCTCACCGCGGCCTGACGTCCGCCGCGCGACCCACGGGCCGCCGCTCCCTCACCGGGACGGCGGCCCGTCCGCATGCCGTCCGGCGTCGCACGCGTCAGCGGTCGCGCACCCGTCGCGCGCCTCCTCACGCAGCCCGTCGTCGGTCTCCTCGCACAGCGCGTCGCCCGTCTCGTCGCACAGCGGTCGCCGTCTCGTCGCACGGCACGTCGCCCACCTCGTCGAGGCCCGGGCGGCGAACAGCAGCAGCTCCCACCACCGTCCGGCCCGCGACCCGCACCGGACCCGCACGTCTCGCCGCACGCATGCTGCGCGGGCGCGTCGTCGTGACGTGCGACACTGCCAGGATGACCACGCAGCCTGGGCCCCCGCGCGAGACGTCGGGCGGCCACCCCACGTCCTCCGCCGCGGCGGGAACCGGCACGCGCCTCGACCCCTGGCTCTCCGCGTACGCCGAGCGCACCCACGGCATGCGCGCCTCCGAGATCCGCGCCCTCTTCGCCGTCGCGAACCGGCCCGAGGTCGTCTCGCTCGCGGGCGGCATGCCGTTCCTCGAAGGGCTCCCCCTCGACGACCTCGCCGAGCTCGCCGCCCGCGTGGTCGCGACCCGCGGCCTCCAGGCGCTCCAGTACGGCTCCGGCCAGGGCGACGAGACGCTCCGCGAGCAGATCCTCGACGTCATGCGGCTCGAAGGCATCGACGCCCACCCCGACGACGTCGTCGTGACCACCGGGTCGCAGCAGGCTCTCGACCTCGTGACCAGGATCTTCGTCGACCCGGGCGACGTCGTCGTCGCCGAGGCCCCCTCGTACGTCGGCGCGCTCGGTGTCTTCCGCGCCTATCAGGCCGACGTCGTGCACGTCCCGATCGACGCCGACGGCCTCGACCCCGACGCGCTCGAGTCGACCCTCGCGTCGCTCGCCGCCGCAGGTCGCACCGTGAAGCTCCTGTACACGGTGCCGAACTTCCACAACCCCGCCGGCGTCTCCTTGTCGGCAGAGCGCCGCCCGCGCGTCCTCGCGATCGCGCAGCGGTACGGCGTCCTCGTCGTCGAGGACAACCCGTACGGGCTGCTCGGCTTCGACAGCGAGCCGCGCGCCGCGATCCGGTCGCTCGACGCCGACGGTGTCGTCTACCTCGGGTCCTTCTCCAAGACCTTCGCGCCCGGTTACCGCGTCGGCTGGGTCGTCGCCCCGCACGCCGTCCGCGAGAAGCTCGTCCTGGCCTCCGAGTCCGCGATCCTCTGCCCGTCGAACGCGTCGCAGCTCGCGATCTCGACCTACCTGTCGACCGCGGACTGGCGCGGCCAGATCAAGGTGTACCGCGAGCAGTACCGCGAGCGACGCGACGCCATGGTGTCGGCGCTCGCGGAGCACCTGCCCGAGGCGTCGTGGAACGTCCCCGACGGGGGCTTCTACACCTGGGTCAGGCTGCCACAGGGCCTCGACGCCAAGGACATGCTGCCCCGCGCCGTCACCGCGCGCGTCGCGTACGTGCCGGGCACCGCGTTCTACTTCGACGGCTCCGGCGCCGACCACATGCGACTGTCGTTCTGCTACCCGACGCCTGAGCGCATCCGCGAGGGCGTGCGGCGGCTCGCGGGCGTCGTCGCCGGGGAGCGTGAGCTCGTCGAGCTGTTCGGCACCAACGCCGGTGGCGCGTCCGACAGCGTGCAGTCCCCCGGTCCAGACGTCGCCTGACCTCGCGCGTCCGTACCACCGCCGTGGCTGCCCCGCCGATCACTCGCCCGACGTCCGCCGTGACGGTCGACCCAGGTATCGCACGTCGAGCATCTCTCCAGCGTGTGATCGTCGCGGTCGTCGGTTCGGTGTCCGGGGTCTCGGGTGTCCACACGTCACCTGCCAGGCTGGTCGACACCCCCGTCGCACGGGCAGCGTTCACCCGACGAGTCGTCGTACCGGCCGCCGGTTCGGCCTTCGCGGACTCCCCTGTCCACTCGACGGCCGTCGTCACTGTGCTAGGCCCGACGGCGGCTGGACCCGTGACGCATCGGTCGCGACGAGGCGCGTGCACGAGATCCCGTGGTGATCGCGCGCGTCCCCGGGCGCGCCGGGGTCGCGTCTCCCGCCCTCGTCCTCGACCCGTACCGCTCCACGCCTTCGGAGGAACCACGCCGTGACCATCCCGTCTTCGCCGCGCGTCGCCGTTCTCGCAGGCGGCCTCTCGCACGAGCGCGACGTGTCGCTGCGCTCCGGGCGGCGCGTCGCCGAGGCGCTCCGGTCCGTCGGCGTCGAGGTGTCGATCCACGACGTCGACTCCGACCTCGTGCCCGCGCTCGGCGATCTCCGCCCCGACCTGGTGTGGCCACTCCTCCACGGTGCGTCCGGTGAGGACGGCTCCGTGCGAGACGTGGTGCAGCTCCTCGGCCTGCGGCTCCTCGGTACCGGCCCGCGCGCCAGCCGTGTCGCCTGGAGCAAGCCGATCGCGAAGACCATCGTCGCCGGGGCCGGCCTCGCGACACCCGAGTTCGTCACGCTCCCGCAGTCGCTCTTCCGCGAGCTCGGTGCCGGCCGCGTCCTCGACACCGTCGTCGCGCGGCTGGGGCTGCCGCTCGTCGTGAAGCCGTCGCGTGGCGGGTCGGCGCTCGGCGTGAACCTCGTGACCTCCGCCGACGACCTGCCCCGCGCCATGGTCGACTGCTTCTCCTACAGCGACACCGCGCTCATCGAGCGGGCGGTCGTCGGGACGGAGGTCGCGGTCAGCGTCGTCGACACGGGCGATGGTCCGGTTGCTCTCCCTCCCGTGGAGATCGTGACCGACGGGGCGTACGACTACGACGCGCGGTACAACCCCGGGCGGGTCGAGTACTTCACCCCTGCGCGGCTCGACGACGCCGTCGCTACCGCCGTGCGCGAGGCCGCCGTGACCGCACACCGGTCGCTCGGGCTCACGCGCCTGTCGCGCACGGACCTCATCGTCGACGGCGAGGGGCAGCCGTGGTTCCTCGAGGTCAACGTAGCCCCCGGGATGACCGAGACCTCACTCTTGCCACAGGCAGCCGAAGGCGCTGGGCACAATCTCGGGGACTTGTACCGATCGCTGGTACTGGCTTCCCTCGAGTGAAGCGAAGGGGGGCGAACCCGCAGGTCCGCGCCCCTTTCGTCCCCGTTCCGACGGCCTGACGGGTCAGTTCTTCAGCAGACCCGGGTCCTCGGGCGCCAGGCTCTCGAGGATGCGGTTGAGGTCCTGCACCGAGGCGAACTCGACCGTGAGCCGACCGCGCGTCTTCCCGAGTGCCACCTTGACGCGCGTGTCGAAACGGTCTGACAGTCGCGCCGCGAGGTCGTCGAGCGCCGCGTTGCGGTCCCCCGCTCGCGGCGCCGCCCGACGCGTCGGGGTCGCACCGTCGACGCCGAGCGACACGATCTCCTCGACCGCACGCACCGAGAGTCCTTCGGCGACGATGCGCTGCGCGAGTCGCTCGATCGCCGCGCCGTCGCTCAGGCCGAGCAGAGCGCGGGCGTGGCCGGCCGAGAGCACGCCCGCGGCGACCCGGCGCTGGACCAGCGGCGGGAGCCTGAGCAGACGGAGGGTGTTCGAGATCTGCGGCCGCGACCGGTGGATCCGAGTCGCGAGCTCCTCGTGCGTGCAGCCGAAGTCGTCCAGCAGCTGCTGGTACGCCGCCGCCTCCTCGAGGGGGTTCAGCTGGGCGCGGTGCAGGTTCTCCAGCAGCGCGTCGCGCAGCAGGTCGGAGTCCTCGGTGTCCCGCACGATCGCCGGGATCGTGTCGAGGCCTGCTGCCTGCGTCGCGCGCCAGCGGCGCTCGCCCATGATCAGCTCGTAGCCGTCCTCGACCGCGCGGACGACGACCGGCTGGAGCACGCCGATCTCGCGGATCGAGCCGACCAGCTCCTCCAGCGCCTCCTCGTCGAACACGGTGCGCGGCTGGCGCGGGTTGGGACGGATCGCGCCGACCGGAAGCTCGGCGAAGCGGGCGCCCGGGACCGGCACGAGGCCGTCGAGGTCCGGGTCGACCGCCGCGGGCGTGGTGCCGTTCGAGCCGGCCTTGCCGTCCGAGCCCAACGCGCCATCGGTCGACCCAGCCGCGGACCGTGATGCCCCGTCGACGCTGACCGCACTGCCGACACCGTCGCGCGCCGCGACCTCGCGCGGGGTGACCTCCTGCACCAGGGCCGCAGCGGCCGTCGCGCCGTTGGTCGTCACCCCGGCGGTCGTCGCCCCGTCGGTGGCGCCGTCCGGAACGCGTGCGGACGCAGCCCCCGCCGTGCCGGGCTCCTCCGTCGACGGAGCAGTCGTGCCTTCGGCGGCGGTCGTCGCCGCAGCGTTGTCGCGCTTGGCGTCGGGGAAGAACACGTCGACCGGACGCTCGCCCGACGGCCGCTGGCCGTCGAGTCCTGTCGGGATGAGTGCCCCGAGACCCCGGCCGAGCCCGCGTCGCTTCTCGCTCACTGGTCCTCCTGATGTGCGGCCATGACAGGCTCGCCGTGGTGCTGCTCGTGGGTCGCGGCGACGGCGGTCGGCGCGGCAGTGTGCGGGTCGACCGAGGTGTGCTGGTCACCGGGGGCCGAGACCGTGTGCTCGGCGTGTCCGTGCGTGACTGACTCGGCGGCCACGCTGGCTGACGCGACACCGTCGGCGCCGTCCGTCGATCCGTCGGTCGTGGCAGCACCACGCTCGGCGATCTCGCGCGCTGCCTCCAGGTACGCCAGCGCGCCCGAGGAGCCCGCGTCGTACGTCATCACCGTCTGGCCGTAGCTGGGCGCCTCCGAGATCCTGACCGACCGCGGAACCGTGGTCCGCAGCGTGCGGTCCGGGAAGTGCGTCCGCACCTCCTCGGCGACCTGCTGCGCGAGGTTGGTCCGTGCGTCGTACATGGTGAGCAGGATCGTCGAGACGTGCAGATCGGGGTTGAGGTGGGCCTGGATCAGCTGGATCGACTTGAGGAGCTGGCTGAGCCCTTCGAGCGCGTAGTACTCGCACTGGATCGGGATGAGCACCTCGCGTGCGACCACGAACGCGTTGACCGTCAGCAGCCCCAGGCTCGGCGGGCAGTCGACGAAGACGTAGTCGATCGGTTCGAGCCCTTGCGCCGCGCGCCACTCCAGGTACCGGTCCAGGGCGTTCCGCAGGCGTGTCTCCCGGGCGACCATCGAGACCAGCTCGATCTCCGCACCCGACAAGTCGATCGTCGCGGGCAGGCACCACAGGTGGGGGACGTCGGGGCTCTCCTGCACCGCCTCTTCGATCGGGGCGCCGTCGACCAGCACCTCGTAGATCGACGGGGTGCCGGCACGGTGGTCGATGCCGAGCGCCGTGGACGCGTTGCCCTGAGGGTCGTTGTCGAGCACCAGCACGTTCAGACCGGCTTGGGCCAGCGCCGCCGCCAGGTTGACCGTGGTGGTCGTCTTGCCGACGCCGCCCTTCTGGTTCGCGACGGTGATCACCCGCGTCGCGGATGGGCGCGGGAACCGGCGGCCACGGAGCTCGATGCGGCGGCGTGCGTCCAGCTGCAGCTCGGCCATCAGCGGCGTCTCGTGATCCGCCTGCGGGAGGCTGTTCACGAGCGCGGCGCGGCGGTGCTCGTCGCTGTCGACGTGGAGAGGGCCGGGGTCGCCGCTGGCAGACAGCGGCGAGTGCTCAGGGTTCACGTGCAGTTCGTCGTCCTCATCGGGCGCCACGGCGCGGTCTTCGAGACCGCTCGAGGTGCTGGTCTCCGCAACCCCGTCCGCCCGCGCGTCGCTCTCCGGTCCAGCCGTCACGGACTCCGTGGCGGGCTCACGACCAGCGGACGACTGCTCCGCGGTGCCGGCTGCACCGGGTGCAGCAGGGTTGTCGACAGATTCTCCCCCATCACCGTCGACCCCCGTGACCGTCGAGGGGGTGCTTTCCGTCGAACCTTCGGCAACCTCGTGGAAGTCGTTCGGCGCCGATGCGGTCGGCTCGTGAAAGATCCGGACGCTGCCCTCGTCGGTGCGCGCTCCTGTTTCACGTGAAACGAGGTGGCGGTTCTGGGACTCCTCGGTACCGAACGGAGTCGAGCCCCGCGAACCGTCTGACGCATGCTCGGTGGTCGTTCCAGAGGGGCCGAGCGCCTGGTCGCTGACCGCAGTCGCGTGCCAGTCCGGAGACGGCGATCCCCACGTCGCGTCGGGCTGCTGTGCGTCGTGCCCGGGCGTCGACGGAGCGACGCCGCGCTCGTCGTCGCGTGCCGATGTCGAGTCCTTGCCCGGCGCGGGTTCCGACAACCCGTTGTGCATCGAAGTCGACACCGTTGTTCCACGTGAAACGTCAGCGAACCCAGAGTCGGCGACCACGGACGGCTCGGCCCTCGTGTCAACCGGAGCGTTCGATGCGCCCGGAGCGGTCTCACCGCTCCCCCAGGCGAGTCCGTCGGTCGCAGGCGAGTAGGCGTCGCCGCCGGCCGTCGGGCCGCTCTCTGTCGCCGAGGCGTGCGGGTCCGTCGCGGATCCGTCTGGCGTCCACACGGGCACCTCAGGTTCTCCTCCGCCCGACGCGGCGCTGAATGGTGTCGGCGCTGGCATCAGGTTCGGCTCCGCCGACACCGGCTCCGCCTTGCGCTTCTTCCTACCGAACACCTGCCACCTCCCGTACGACTCGGACGACTCGAGTGGGTTCGACTCCCGCGATCGTCGACGCCAAGGCCACCTCGGCAACGCCAGCACCCCACTTCTTCCCGACGTGCTTGGCGTCCTGCACTTCCTGCTCCGCCTTGTCGCCCTTGAGCGCCACGAGGACGCCGCCTGGGCGTAGGAGAGGGAGTGCCATGCGGTAGAGCTTGTCGAGGGCGGCGACCGCGCGTGCCGTGACCGCGTCACCGACGAGTCGGCCGTGGACGTCCTGTGCTCGGTTCCGCTCGACGGTGACGTTGTCGAGCGTGAGCTGCGTGGCGACCTCGGTCAGCCAGTCGGTACGACGCTCCATCGGCTCCAGGAGCACGACCTCACACTCGGGTCGCATCGCGGCCACCACGATCCCCGGCAGTCCGGCACCGCTCCCGAGATCGATGATTCGCCCTCGCTCCGGTAGAAACGGCACGACCGCTGCGGAGTTGAGCAGGTGGCGGGACCACAGCCGTGTGACCTCGCGGGGTCCGACCAAGCCGCGGAGCACGCCCTCGTCGACGAGCATCGAGTGGAATCGCGCGACCGCCGGCCACGCGTCCCCGAAGAACTCGGCCACGGCGGGGTCGCCCGTCAGGGGATCGTCAGCTCCTGCCACCTCGGGGGCCTCACCCGTCACTACGTCCCCCGTTTCACGTGAAACAACACTTCATCCCGCGCACCGATCGGCTTGCAGCTCAGGCCGGTGAGCGTCCACTCGTGCCGCTGGTGGGCCGCGGCGACGACCCACCGTACCGTGCGGTCCTGCACCTCCCCTGACGATCCACAGGCGGGTCGCGGACCCATCCACGACATCCCGCCGACACGCCGATGCCGCCCGGCGATCTCGTCTCGAACGCCCCGTGCGGCCGTCACATCGGCACCGGGGAGGGCGATCGATGACCTCGCCCGATGCACCCATCCGCGTCCGTCGGCACCTCTCCGCGCCTCCAGCTGCCCGCCCCGTGGCACGCGCGCCTGCGCGGTGCATCACCCACGTCGACCGGTGCGGCATCCGGAACCGCTGCGCATCTCGCCGCTCGCGTCGCCCACGGCCTCAACGCCCGGCTGCGGTTTCTCGTGCCTCGGAACCACCGACGCCTGTCGCCGCGCCCACGATCGATGCTCGGTACGCCGGGCTTGGGCACGGACCCGACCGTTGCTCCGCGGTGAGAGCGTGCCGCGCGCGATGTCAGCGCCACGTGTCGTGCACAGCGGCGGCACGCGGCGATCACCGCACGACCGTCGACGCACGGCCATCGACGCACGGCCTTCGACGCACGGCCTTCGACGCACGGCCTTCGACGCACGGCCATTGACGCACGGCCATTGACGCACAGCGGTCAGTTCACGCGGCCGTGCGATCCCGTGGCGCCCCCGTTCGGCGCGCTCTGGTCCTCCGTTCTCGACATCCCTGTTCGTGCTCCTGGCTCCGACTAGATCGCCGCACTCCCCTCGCCTGATGTCCCCTGCCTCGCAACCTGCGCCCGCAAGCTCCGATCCCCCTACTCGCCCCGCCGCCCGTCAACTGCGTGCCCCTCCTCCGCGCCCCCTACCCGCCGCCCGTCAACTGCGTGCCCCTCCTCCGCGCCCCCTACCCGCCGCCCGCTCCTGCTCTGGGTCCTGTCCATTGGTCGCCGGCGACGCTCCCGCCGTTGCTCGCCCCGCCGCTCCTGCTCCTGC
>NZ_JAHKSJ010000029.1:0-46519 GCF_019024305.1 Cellulomonas algicola
CTCCTGCTCTGGGTCCTGTCCATTGGTCGCCGGCGACGCTCCCGCCGTTGCTCGCCCCGCCGCTCCTGCTCCTGCAATGCTCCCCGTCGACGCCTGTGCTGCTTCCCACTGATCCTTGTCGACGCTCCTTCTCCTTCCTCTCGCCGCCTGTCTTGCGCGCCGCCCGACGCCGCCCACTGCCGACCGCCCGGTTCCAGACGCTGCCGCCCAGACCCCGACCCATCTCCCGCAGACCCGCGCGCGGTTCCGTGCCCACTGGCTACCGGTCCTCCACACCGCTTCCGAGCGCTCGGCCTCAACCCTTGCCCCACTGATCGACCCACCTCCCGCTGACCACCCCGGTCCCACCCCCCGCTGACCACCCCCGGTCTCACGACCCGCTGACCTCCGACCGGCCCCACTTCCCTGGCTACCGGTAAGACACACCTGTGCCGAGCGCCCGCCCCGGGCCCCCCGCTCACCGCCCGGCCGCCTTTCGCTGACCATCGCCCGGTCCCGCTGCCCACTGACCCCGACCCGGTCCCGTGCCCACGGCTACCAGTCGTGAGCATCGCTGCCGCGCGTCCGGCCTCAGTCCCCGCCCCCCGCCGAGCGACCCACCTCCCGCTGGCCCTCGCCACTCCCACGCCCCGCTGATCCACGCCCCACTGACCCCGCGCCACCCGGCGCCGATGGCCATCGGCCCTACGCAACGCAGCCGAGCGCCCTGGCCAGCCTTCGCCGCGCCCACCGTCAGCCCCGACTCTCGCTACCCCCGCCCGGTCCCACGCCCCACTGACAACCGGTCCTGCGCAGCAATGCCGAGCTCCCCGGCCAGCCTTCGCCGCGCCCACCGTCAGCCCCGACTCTCGCTACCCCCGCCCGGTCCCACGCCCCACTGACAACCGGTCCTGCGCAGCAATGCCGAGCTCCCCGGCCAGCCTTCGCCGCGCCCACCGTCAGCCCCGACTCTCGCTACCCCCGCCCGGTCCCACGCCCCACTGACAACCGGTCCTGCGCAGCAATGCCGAGCTCCCCGGCCAGCCTTCGCCGCGCCCACCGTCAGCCCCACCTCTCGCTGCCCCGCCTCCCCCTCGGTCCTGCGCCCCGCGTCGTGCGTCACGCTCGTGATGAGCCCCCGGGAACACGCGGTGGCCGCCGCTCGGGGTCGCAGCTCGCGCGTGCGCGGCCGCTCTCGGCGGTCGCGTACTGCGACTCGCAAGGCGCGGCGCTCACGGCAGACGGCAGACCGCGGCACCAAGCGAGTCACGTGCAAGACACCAGCTCGGGCGCCGCACCCCTCGGTCGCGCCGAATCAAGGCCGCATCGGCGGCAGCGGTGCCGACGACACGGTGTCGGGACCCTGCAGCTCACGTCAGGCCTGAGATTGGTACGTCGGCCTCAAGGACAGCGACGACCAGTACGTGCCCGAGAGTCGCTCCCCTTTCGAGAACGCTCGCGGCCGAACGCCAGGGCGCTTCATGCCGGCGGTGAGAGTTACGCCTTGGCGGCGGACGTCCTAGAACGCCCGGCGTTTCACGTGAAACATCAATGTCCCGCGCGCGCTCCGCCGCTACCAGCGCTCGCCGCCGACCTGCCTAAGACGTTGTCGGCAGCAACACGGCCGAGGAGTTCTTCATCGCACCCCCTCGGGCCGTCGCGTACCCGAGCCGCCAGACATGTCTCAGACAGTCGTGCTACCTCGCACGTGCTGGGCGCGTGGTCGATCTGACGCCCGGTGGCAGTCGCGACGGGCGGTACCGCGCTCGTCCGGCCAAACGGACCGCGTCCGCCTCGCCCTGGGCAGGACGGGCACCCCACGTCCTCGACGCCTGTCCACCTGTCCGCTGTCGGCCGCCAACGCAGACTCCCGCACATGCCTCGACGTGTGCGCCGCGCCTGAATCGTCGACACCAGGCGAGGTAAGTCGCATGTGTGCGCTGGTGTGCGTGACACGCTCGAAGGTGCCGAGCTCGGGTCGAACCGCACCGCTCGAGTGCGCCCATCGCCGCCCCGTGGACTCGTCATCGCTCGTACTTCCGGCCGCGTCCGACGCCGCAGGAATTGCCTCGGCCCGAACGGGATGTCCGTTCGCCAGGACGGCCGCCCTTCTGCTCGCTTGACGGGACGGGGGCAGCGTGGTTTCACGTGAAACGGATCGCGCGGTGACTTTGACTGAAGAGTCGACGCTCGCAGCATCCACCTGGGTCACCAGGGCGCCACGGCCCCAGCCCTTCGCCCAGCGAGCGGCGTCCTGATCCGACGGATTGTCGCGAGCCGCGGCCGGCCACACTTGCCGCGAGCCGCGGCCCGCCACACTTGTCGCGAGCCGCGGCCGACCACAGGGCCCCGATGCGCCATGGTCGGACGGACTAGCGCCCATCGCACCAGAATCGGCAAGCAGAGACCGTCAGGCGGCCACCAGCCACGCCGTGGAGATCTCACGGTGAACGCGACTCGCCTAAGCGATCGTCATCGACAGCACCTGGCACGGTCTGCGCTGAGTGCTCGTGCGTGCCCGAGGCCTCCCTTGAACCCTGGGCGGCGCGCCCCGCCAACCCGACTCATCTCAACGATCGCGCCCAGCCGGATACGCTCCCGTCCAGCACGCTCTTGTCCCACATGGCACCGGCCAACTCACGCCTCGGTTGCCCGTCATGGCCCACGTCGCCGCCTTCGCGATGCGCACGTCGTGCGCCTGACAACCTGTCGGGCCGCGTCAACGTCGCTGGTCAGCTACTCAAGCGACCGGCGTCTCGCACGGCGTCCGAGCTCTTGGTCCCGCTGCGTGGGCCGTTGCTTCGGACCGCCACCACGTCGTACCCAGACGCGCGGGGCGACTTCACGCGCGACCGGTTCCGGCGGGCCGGTCGCGCACCTCGCCCCAGCAAGGATGCGTCGCTCACTCACCGAGCCAGTCTCGACGACCCGCCTTCGCCGTGGATCGCGTGGCGCACTCGATGGACGGAGCATGGATTCCGGCGACACCAACGCGCCAACGACGTCCGCGCCTCCGGGACTCACCACGTGACGGCGGCTCTCCGGTTCGTTGGTCGACCGGGACGCCGAAGGACCTCGAGGCGTTCACGCGCGATGCACCGCCTGAGCGGCGCCCACCTCGTGGGTCCGACACGGGTGCGGGCAGGTCGTCGTGTTGGTTGAGCCGGCCGCACGATCCGGGTGCACGCCGATCAACCCAGCCTTCGCGTACGCATATCTCCTGCACTCCGGAGACTCGCCTCGAGCGATGGCCAGTCCCTCGATCGGTACACCTAGTCGTGTCAGCAGTCTCGCCGTACCCGAGCGTCGCCGTGCCGCGCGGCGTCGGAAGCCCTGTCAGACGGCTCCGCCCGTTGGTGGCCCGCTCGCCGCATAGGTCGCATGACCAACGGAACGGAACGCCTGCGCGTGCCCCCTGAACCGGAAGGCGGACCGCCTTATCGGCAGCCGCTCGCTGAACGACGGTCTCGGACTCCGGCCGTTTCACGTGAAACGCCTCGCCGGCGCGAGACCGTGCGCTCGTTCGTGGACGGACCCGGACCTCGTGGGCGGACCCGGACCCGGCACCGCGGCAGTGGCGAAACCCCGCCGGCGCCAAGATCGGCGCCATCGCCGATCGCTGACGCGATGGAATCCACAAGCCTGCAGGCTTGATGCGATTCTCCCTAAGGGAACCGCTGAGACTGATGTTGGCGCCTCGATGGCCTTCAGACGCTGCTCAAGCGGTGCTTCTTGGGCGGTTTGCGACCGCCAGGACGGCAATCTGGCCGTTGCTCGCGCCTAACCGCCTCGGACGCGGCTTGCCCACCACCAGCGATGGCGCGCCGCGCCGCCCACATCCTTCGGCTAACACTGGGCTCTGGTGCGGGTTGTCCCGACTCCCCGCCCTGCTCGACCGTGAATGCGAGAAGCAAGCCCGAGAGGAGTGAGCTTCTTGGCCTGCCGGCGTCTGACGAGGTTCGGCCCAGGGAGGTCGCTCCCGGGAAAGTCGTCGCTACCTGTCCGCCAGAGCGGCGATGTCGGCGCGGAGCCACCGGGAACACCGCGCCCCGCACGCACCCAGCTACCTCGTTGAGCGCTCCCGCAGCACCGGGGATGACGCCACGCAGAGTTCCATGTGTGGTCGTGCCCCGTTGATCACGCAAGGCCGAGGCAAGCACGACAACGTCCACGCCGACGCCACGAGGACCAGACGCGGCGGCCCTACTCGTTTCACGTGAAACACCGAACGCCGCGGGGCGAGACCTGCTGGCTCTCCGCGCGCCGCCGGGGCGCCCAGAGGAACGGCAACGCCGGTGACGGCAATAGCTGGGCGAGCGTTTCACGTGAAACAGGCGCTCCCGCGTCGCGGGCCGCGACGCGGGCGTGACGTCATCGCGTTCACTTCTGAGTCCCCGCCCACGACCCGAAGCTCGGCCGCGCACATGACCGCTCGACGAAGCAGGCCTGCGCGCCGAACTGGCCCGGGAAAGCGACGAGGGCGGGGCGACCGTAGTCACCCCGCCCTCCCGACGATCTCCCCGGATCAGGCCGGGCGGATCACCACGTGCCGGTCGGGCTCGACGCCCTCGGAGTCGCTCGAGAGTCCCGCTGCGGCCACGGCGTCGTGGACGACCTTCCGCTCGAACGGGTTCATGGCCGTGAGGGCAACGGGTGCGCCCGATGTCTTGACCCGCGCGATCGCGTCCTCCGCGACGCCGACGAGCTCCGTCCGACGAGCCGCCCGGAACCCGGCGACGTCGAGCATGAGGCGGCTGCGCTCCCCCGTCTTCGTCTGCACGGCGAGGCGCGTCAGCTCCTGCAGCGCGTCGAGCACCTCGCCGTCGCGGCCGGCGAGACGGCGCAGCGAACGGTCCTCCGGATCCTCGGAGACGATCTCGACAGCGGCACGACCGTGGTCGATGTCGATGTCGATGTCGCCGTCGAGGTCGGCGATGTCGAGGAGCTCCTCGAGGTAGTCCGCGGCGATCTCGCCCTCTTCCTCGAGGCGCTTGGTGCTGGTGGACTCGACCGCTTCGTCGGGCGAGCTCGGGCTCATGAGGTCTCTCCGATCGTCGACAGGATTGTCGGCTGGGGTAGGTGGACGGGTTCTACGACCGCGTCGGGCTGTCGGGGCCGGCACCGTCGCCGCCCGCACCGCCGTGCGCCTCGCGAGGGGACTGCGTGCGAGAAGCACCGCTGCCGCCGGCCTTGGTGCCGCCCGACTTGGCAGGGCCGGTCTTGCCCGCGCCGGGCTTCGCACCGCCGGACTTGGCCGGGCCCGCCTTGGGCGCACCGCCCTTCGTCTGGCCACTCTTGGGTGCCGAGCCCTTCGAGCTCCCACCGGCCGAGGGCGTGGTCGTCCCGCTGCCGGTGACAGGGCTCGACGACGGCGACGTAGCGGCGTCCTCGCTGCCCGTGCCCGCACCTGCCGTCGAGCCCGGGGCACCCGCGACGCCCTTGGCCCGGTCCTTCCGCTTGGGCTGCTGACGCTGGCCCCGCGGCTTCTCCTCGATGACGGCGGTCGAGGTGGTCGGCTCCTCGAGCGTGACCCCGCGGGCGGCGGCTCGGCGCGCCTTGCGCTCCTTCATCAGGCGCTCGGCCTCGGAGCCCGGCGCCGGCATGCGGCGGATCGTGTAGAACTGCTGGCCCATCGACCACAGGTTCGTGGTGGTCCAGTAGATGAGGACACCGATGGGGAAGTTGACGCCCGAGAACGCGAAGATCAGCGGCAGGACGTAGAGCAGCACCTTCTGCTGCTGCGCCATCGGGCCCTGCAGCGCCGCGGGCGGCATGTTCTTCATGGTCAGCTGGCGCTGCGTGAGGAACGTGGTCGCGGACATCGCGATGATGAGGACGACGGTCACGACGCGGATGTGCCAGTTGTCGCCGGCGGTCATGAACGTGCCGGACAGCGGGGCGCCGAAGATGGTGGCGGCCTCGGCCTGAGCGGCGAGCGCGGGCGTCATGGGGCCGATGGGGTCGTAGGTGCCGGCGGCGATGCGCGGCAGCTCGATGAGTACCCGGAACAGGGCGAAGAAGATCGGCGACTGGAGCAGGATCGGCAGGCAGGACGCGAACGGGTTCGTGCCGTGCTTGCGGTAGAGCTCCATCGTCTCGCGGCTCATGGCCTCACGGGACGCGGGGTCGGTCTTCCCCTTGTACTTCTTCTGGATCGCCTGCATCTCAGGCGCGAGCAGCTGCATGCCGCGCGACGCCTTGATCTGCTTGAAGAACAGCGGGATCAGCAGGATCCGGATCACGATCACGAGACCGACGATCGACAGGCCCCATGCAGCGCCGCTCTCGGGGTCGAGCCCGAGGGTCGTGAACAGGGCGTGGAACTGGACCATGATCCAGGCCACGACGGTCATGATCGGACTGAGCAGTCCGTCGAACCACGACATCCGGGGGCTCCTCGGAGGGGATCAGTGCGTGGACGGAGCCACGTCAGGGTGACGGTGAAGACGGTGGTGGTGGTGCGGGGGACGCGCCGGTGGAACGTCGTCGACGCCCCCGGGGTTCCACGGGTGGCACCGCAGCAGCCGGCGGACGGCGAGCCACGAACCGTGGAGCAACCCGTGCCGCGTGACGGCGATGACGGCGTACTGCGAGCACGACGGGTAGAAGCGGCAGGTAGGCGGGGTCATCGGCGAGATGAACCGCTGGTACCCCCGCAGGAGGAGCAGCACGAGCTGCGCCGGCAGACGCACGGCACCACGCACCACGGATCGCCAGGTCATGGGGCGGCTACGCCTGGGACGTGCGCGACGTGAGGCGCCGCGTCGCGGATGCGAGCGCGGAGTCGAGGTCTGCGCCCAGTCGCACGTACTCGGCCGTCGCCGCGGGAGGGAGCGCCCGGACGACGAGTCCCGCGTCCGCGGGGAGCGAGTCGAGGCGGGCCCGCACGAGCTCCCGCAGCCGTCGCTTGACGAGGTTGCGGCGGACCGCCGTGCCCACGGCCTTGGACACGACAAGACCGACCACGGGACCGTCGGGTCCCGGGTCGGTCTTGGTCGTCAGGTGCACCACGAGGGTGTCCCGGCCGCTGCGCGCACCACGCCGCACCGCCTGCTCGAAGTCGGCAGCACGGCGCATCCGGTGCGCTGCGGGCAGCACCGGCGCTGGCGTCAGGCCGAGAGCTCGGAGCGACCCTTGCGGCGACGGGCCGCGAGGATCGCGCGACCCGCGCGGGTGCGCATGCGCAGACGGAAGCCATGCGTCTTGGCGCGGCGCCGGTTGTTCGGCTGGAACGTGCGCTTGCTCACGAGAGTCTCCACTACATCCGGGTTGGGCCCCGCGCGTGGGCGCGTGACCTGGGTCTGTCTGCCGAGCTCGACTGCTCCAAGGACACGCACGCGGCGTGTGGCGTCAGGGCGCGCCAGCAGGAGCCATCAGGAAGGCTGGACAACGGTACGCCGCGTCGTCGCGGCCGGTCAAATGGGCGGGAGCGCCACGTCTGCCTGCCGGGAGCCTACCCGGACACCTGGTGAGGTCACCCGGCAGGACGCCTCCCCCGGCGCGTCGTCGGGGGCTAGCATCGTTCGTCGTCGCCGTGCCTGTGGACGTCGTGGACCATCCCGTGTGGAGAGGTCGATCTCGACGAGCCGCTGTCGGCGCACCACGGCCCGGCGTCGTGCCGTCAGGACGGGTGCGAGGCGACCGCGCACAGGTGTGGACAAGTATGTGGACAACGGGGGCCGTGCGAGACTCGACCACTCCACGATCGATCAGCTGAGGTAGGACGTTGTCACAGGACGAAGAGCTCGCCCGGGTCTGGGGCCACGTCGTCGCGACCCTCGAGGCGAGCCCTGACATCACGCCGCGGCAGATCGCCTTCGTCCGGCTCGCACGTCCGCTCGGGCTGCTCGACGGCACGTTGCTGCTGGCGGTGGGCAACGACCTGACGAAGGACTACCTCGAGACGCGCGTGCGCTCGGAGGTCACGGACGCCCTCTCGGACGCCCTCGACCGCGAGGCCCGCTTCGCGATCACGGTCGACCCGGAGTTGGCGAGCGACACCACGCCGTCGCTGCGTGTCGTCCCTCCCGCTCCCCCGGCTCCGCTCGACCGGAACGACGGGTCGCCGCGCCGCGAGGACGGGTCGGACGAGGTCTCCGACCGCAGCGACCGCCCGGACCTGTCCGTGGTGCACGGGGGCCAGGACGACGACGGTCCCGGGCCTGGTCGGGTCGCGATCGACGACCGTCCGCTGCCGTCGGGCCGCAAGCAGGCGTCGGAGCCGGCGCGGCTCAACCCCAAGTACCAGTTCGAGACGTTCGTCATCGGTTCGTCGAACCGCTTCGCCCACGCGGCCGCGGTCGCCGTCGCCGAGGCGCCGGCCAAGGCGTACAACCCGCTGTTCATCTACGGCGACTCGGGCCTCGGCAAGACGCACCTGCTGCATGCGATCGGGCACTACGCGTACAACCTGTACCCCAGCGTCCGGGTGCGGTACGTGAACTCGGAGGAGTTCACGAACGACTTCATCAACTCGATCTCCGAGGGCAAGGCGGGCGCGTTCCAGCGCCGCTACCGCGAGGTCGACGTGCTCCTCATCGACGACATCCAGTTCCTGCAGGGCAAGGAACAGACGATGGAGGAGTTCTTCCACACGTTCAACACCCTGCACAACGCGAACAAGCAGGTCGTGATCACGTCCGACCTGCCGCCCAAGCAGCTGAACGGCTTCGAGGACCGCATGCGGTCGCGGTTCGAGTGGGGCCTCATCACCGACGTCCAGCCGCCGGACCTCGAGACGCGCATCGCGATCCTGAGGAAGAAGGCCGGCAGCGAGCGGCTGCAGGCGCCGCCGGACGTCCTCGAGTACATCGCGAGCAAGATCTCGACGAACATCCGTGAGCTCGAGGGTGCGCTGATCCGCGTGACCGCGTTCGCGAACCTCAACCGCCAGCAGGTCGACCTGTCGCTCGCGGAGATCGTCCTCAAGGACCTCATCACCGACGAGCAGACCGCCGAGATCACCGCGACGCAGGTGATCGGCCAGACGGCCGCGTACTTCGGGCTGTCGATCGACGACCTGTGCGGCTCGAGCCGCTCGCGCGTGCTCGTGACGGCCCGGCAGATCGCGATGTACCTGTGCCGCGAGCTCACGGACCTGTCGCTGCCGAAGATCGGCCAGGCGTTCGGAGGCCGTGACCACACGACGGTCATGCACGCGAACCGCAAGATCCGCGAGCTCATGGCCGAGCGCCGGTCGATCTACAACCAGGTCACCGAGCTGACGAACCGCATCAAGCAGCAGAGCCGGGGCTGATCCGTCCCACCTGTCCGGTTCGTGGGGAATCCGTCCTCACGGTTGTCCACAGTTTCCACAGGGGGCTGGGGATGTTTGTGACGCTGTTCACCCGATCGGATCAGTCGCTGTGACGGACGCGCGGATCCATGTCCTGACCTGCACCTTCGTCCCGTCGCCGTTCCTCCCGACGCGTCGCCCGTCCGGCGAGCGATGAGACAAGTCTCATCGTCGAATCGATGCGACCGCCTTGACCGGAACCCTCACGTTCCGGATGAAACATGCATGGGACGAATGTTCACACCTGTGCACACACCTGTGGACGACGGTGGACGACACGCCTCGACGCTGTGGAGGACACCGCCCTCGTCCGTGGATGCCGCAAGGCCTTCTCCGGCACGTCCACCGACGTCCACCGGAGCACGGGTGCGACACCCACAGCACGTCCACACGGTCTCGGCGGGCTGACCTGCACGGACGGCCGCGATCCACACCATGCACACGACCGATGACGACGACGAGACTTCTCTCTGCCGATGATCCACACACCGCCGAGAGCTGACGGCGGCCGGCCGGGACGCCGATCGGCACGATCGACACCCAGCGCCCACGGCAGGCCCGGAGAACCTGTCGTCCACACCCTCCGCGGACCTGTACCGAGCGTCGGACCTCTCGCGTAGTGTTCGCGTGATGCCAGGACAGGCCGTGTCGTGCGTGCGACCAGTGCGCTCACGACGGCCCACCGGCGTCGACGCACGAGCGCCCCACGCCGGAACCGTGCGACGACGCCCCGGGCAGCACTCGAACGACGAAGAGGTGACACATGAGGTTCCGGGTCGACCGTGACGTCCTCGCCGACGCGGTCACGTGGACGGCTCGCAGCCTGCCCACCCGACCGCCGGTCCCCGTGCTCGCGGGTGTCCGCATCGAGGCCGACACCACCGGGACGATCCAGCTGTCGAGCTTCGACTACGAGGTCTCGGCCCGCTCGCAGATCCCGGCCGACGTCTCCGAGCCGGGCACGGTCCTGGTCTCGGGCCGTCTGCTCGCCGAGATCTCGCGCGCGCTGCCCGACAAGCCCGTGGACGTCGTCCTCGACGGCACCAAGGTCGTCGTCACCTGCGGCGCGAGCCGCTTCACGCTCCTCACGATGCCGGTCGAGGACTACCCGAACCTGCCGTCCATGCCGGCCACGGCGGGCACGGTCGACGGCGACGAGCTCACGCACGCGGTCGCGCAGGTCTCGGTGGCCGCGAGCCGCGACGACACGCTGCCGCTCCTCACGGGCGTGCGCGTCGAGATCGAGGGCGAGAAGGTCACGCTGCTCGCGACCGACCGCTACCGCCTCGCGCTCCGCGAGCTCACGTGGAAGCCGTCGTCGCCCGACATCTCGACCGTCGCGCTGGTGCGCGCACGCACCCTCAACGACGCCGCGAAGTCGCTGGGCAGCGCGGGGTCCGTCACGGTCGCGCTGTCGACTGGCGCCGGCGTGGACCTCATCGGGTTCGAGGCCGGCGGCCGCCAGACGACGAGCCTGCTCGTCGACGGCGACTACCCCGCCGTCCGCCGCCTGTTCCCCGACGAGACCCCGATCCACGCGATCGTCTCGACGCACGCGCTCGCCGAGGCCGCGAAGCGTGTCGCGCTCGTCGCGGAGCGCAACACCCCGATCCGGCTGGCGTTCTCGCAGGGCCAGGTGGTGCTCGACGCGGGGCAGGGCGACGACGCGCAGGCGTCCGAGGCGCTCGAGGCGACGCTGGTCGGTGACGACATCACGGTCGCGTTCAACCCGCAGTTCCTGCTCGACGGCCTGGGCGCGCTCGACACGACCTTCGTGCGGCTGTCGTTCACGCACCCGAACAAGCCGGTCGAGTTCACGGGCCAGGAGTCTCTCGACGGCGAGGACAAGCAGGAGTACCGCTACCTGCTCGTCCCGATCCGGTTCGCGAGCTGACGCGTCGCCGTCGACCCGACGGCCGCGGGAGCGGACCGTGGGACGGTGCGGCAGAGTGACCGGTGGACGCCGGTCGGCGAGGTCCGGGACACCGGGAGAGGCGAGGGGTCATGCACATCGGTCTGGTCGGTCTGGGCAAGATGGGCGCGAACATGCGGGAACGCATCCGCGCCGCGGGCATCGAGGTCACGGGGTACGACCGCAACCCCGACGTGACGGACGTGCCCTCGCTCGAGGCGCTCGTCGAGGCGCTGCCCGCGGGTGAGCGCGTCGTCTGGGTCATGGTGCCGTCCGGCGCGATCACCGACGCGGTCATCCGTGACCTCGGCGGCCTGCTGACCAGCGGCGACGTGGTCATCGACGGCGGCAACTCGTACTACCAGGACGACCAGCCGCACGCGGACCTGCTCGCCGAGAACGGCGTCGGCTTCCTCGACGTCGGGGTGTCGGGCGGTGTGTGGGGCCTTAAGAACGGCTACGGCCTCATGGTCGGCGGCGACGCGGACCTGGTCGCGCGCGTGCTGCCGGTCTTCGACGCGCTGCGGCCCGAGGGCCCGCGCGAGGAGGGGTTCGTGCACGCCGGGGCGATCGGCGCGGGCCACTTCGCGAAGATGGTGCACAACGGCATCGAGTACGGCCTCATGCAGGCGTACGCGGAGGGGTACGAGCTCCTGGCCGCGAAAGACCTGGTCACGGACGTGCACGGCACAGTCAAGGCGTGGCGCCGCGGCACGGTCGTGCGGTCCTGGCTGCTCGACCTGCTGGTCGAGGCGCTCGAGGCCGACCCGTCCTTCGGCGAGATCGACGACTGGGTCGAGGACTCGGGCGAGGGCCGGTGGACGGTCGACGAGGCGATCGACCTCGCCGTGCCGGCCCCGGTGATCTCCGCGGCGCTGTTCGCGCGGTTCGCGTCCCGGCAGGAGGAGTCGCCCGCGATGAAGGCCGTCGCCGCGCTCCGCCAGCAGTTCGGCGGGCACGCGGTGAAGCCGGCGGGCACGACGGGCCCGATCAGCGACACCACGCCGGTCCCCGACGCGGCCGTCCCGCCGCACGCCTGACTACGGGCTCTGCGGACGACGCCCTGGCGCCGCCTGAACGAGCCTGCGTGAGGGCGTCCGGCTCCGGAGCCCGTACGGCGCTGACAGCCGGGGTGCCACCGCTCGCCCGGCGGTGACGATCCCGACCCGACCAGCCTCACCACGACGAAGAGACCCGATGTACGTCGCCCACCTGTCGCTCACCGACTTCCGCTCCTACGCGCAGGTCGAGCTTCCCCTCGACGCGGGCATCACCGCGCTCGTCGGGCCGAACGGGCAGGGCAAGACGAACCTGGTCGAGGCGATCGGGTACGTCGCGACGCTCGGCAGCCACCGGGTGCCGTCGGACGCGGCGCTCGTCCGCTCGGGTGCGAGCCGCGCGGTCGTGCGGACCCGTGTCGTGCGCGAGCTCGAGCCGGGGCACCCGCGCGCGACGCTGGTCGAGGTCGAGGTCACGCCGGGCAAGGCCAACCGGGCCCGGGTCAACGGCGGTTCCCCGGGCCGGGCACGCGACATCCTCGGGATCCTGCGCACGGTGCTGTTCGCGCCGGAGGACCTGTCCCTGGTGAAGGGCGACCCGGACGGGCGGCGACGCTTCCTCGACGACCTGCTGGTGCAGCTCGTCCCCCGGTTCGCGGGCACGGTGCAGGACTACGAGCGGGTGCTGCGGCAGCGGTCGGCGCTGCTCAAGACGGCGGGCTCGGCGATGCGGGGCGGGCGCGGTACGGCGGACCTGCGGACGCTCGACGTGTGGGACGCGAAGCTCGCCCAGACCGGTGCGGAGCTCGTGGTGGCCCGGCGCGCGCTCGTCGCGGCCCTCGCCCCGCACGTCGCGGCGTCGTACGCGCAGGTCAGCGCGGGTCAGGGCGAGGCGGTGGTCACGTACCGGGCGAGCCTGGACGCGGCTCTCGCCGACGACAACCGCGGTCGGTCGGGCGACGGCTCGACGGCGCCGGGCGCGCCGGACGCGACCCCGGCGGCCGCCTCGGACGTGCCGGCGACCACGAGCCTGGTCGAGGCGCAGCTGCTCGAGGCGATGGGCCGCCTGCGGCCGAAGGAGGTCGAGCGCGGGGTGTGCCTGGTCGGGCCGCACCGCGACGACCTCGTCCTGACGCTCGGCGGGCTTCCCGCGAAGGGGTACGCGAGCCACGGGGAGTCGTGGTCGTACGCGCTGGCGCTGCGGCTCGCGTCGTACACGTTGCTGACCGACGGCGTATCGGCGACACGAGCGCCCGCCGCCGTCGCGACGCCCGCAGTCGTGACGTCGACGGCCGGAGCTCCGCAGGACGCCGTCGCAGGTGCGGCTCCCGCGGGCGACGGTGACCCGGCACCGCAGGCTGCGCGGGTGAGCACGGCCGTCGCGGAGCCGGCGACGGACTGGCTCGGGCGTGGCGCGGACTGGGGCCCCGACGGCGAGCCGGTCCTGATCCTCGACGACGTCTTCGCGGAGCTGGACGCGCGCCGCCGCGAGCGGCTGGCCGAGCTGGTCGCCCCGGCACGCCAGGTCCTGGTGACGGCGGCCGTCGCGGAGGACGTGCCGGAGCCGCTCGCGGGCGCCCGCGTGGACGTCATGGGCGGTGAGGTGGCTCGTGTCCTCTGACCGCGGCGACGACCAGGCCGACGACGCCCTGCTCCCCCCGGTCCGGCGCGCCACCACGGAAGGTGCCCCGCTGCGGCAGGTGGTCGACCTCGTCCCGGAGCGTCAGGTCGCGGCGGCCGCGCTGAACCGGGCGAAGGAGGCGGCTCGGGCCAAGGGCATCCGCCCGGGCGACGCTCCTCGCCGCCGGGCGCTCGTCGACGTGAACCCAGGCTCGGCGGGGCCGGGGGCGCGGGATCCGCAGGCCGTGGCGGACACGCTGGGGGCGCTGGTGGGGCAGTTCGGCTGGGGTTCCGGGCTCGTGTCGGGCACGGTGCAGCACCGATGGGCGGACCTCGTCGGGCCGCAGGTCGCGGAGCACTGCTCCTACGTGTCGCTCGAGGCGGGCGTGCTGACGGTGCAGGCGAGCTCGACGAGCTGGGCGACGAACCTGACGTGGGCGGTGCCGACGATGCTGCGTCGCTTCGCGGAGGAGCTCGGCGAGGGCGTGGTCTCGGAGATCACGGTGCTCGGGCCGTCGGGTCCGGGGTTCGGCCGGGGGAAGCGGCGCGTGGCCGGGAGGGGTCCGCGGGACACGTACGGCTGACGCGTCGGCGACCGGCGAGGACCGCTGCGGAGCTCCGCGACGCGCGTCGTCACGGAACCTGCCACAACTTCCCTCCTCCGCCGACGTCGACACGAGGGGTAAGAGGCCGGGGTCCAGGTAGACTGTGAACGTCAATTCTGGCGCGCTTGCGCCGGTACCAGAGCCGAGAACTCCAGTCTCCTGGGGTGATCCGCCCTCCGAGGTCCTTGGCGGGGCGCTCTGTCGCGTGTGAGAGCTTGAGGAGTACACCCGCCCGTGGCCGACGAGAGCACGACCCCGCCCAGCAGCCCCAACGGCGCCGGCGGGTACGACGCCAGCGCGATCACGGTCCTCGAGGGGCTCGAGGCTGTCCGCAAGCGGCCCGGCATGTACATCGGCTCGACCGGTGCACGCGGCCTGCACCACCTCGTCTACGAGGTGGTCGACAACTCGGTCGACGAGGCGCTCGCGGGGTACTGCGACACGATCGACGTGACGCTCCTGGCCGACGGCGGCGTGCGCGTCGTCGACAACGGCCGTGGCATCCCGGTCGAGCTGCACCCCACCGAGGGCAAGCCGACGCTCGAGGTCGTCATGACGATCCTGCACGCGGGCGGCAAGTTCGGCGGCAGCGGGTACGCGGTGTCGGGCGGTCTGCACGGCGTGGGCATCTCGGTCGTCAACGCGCTGAGCAGCCGCGTCGAGTCCGTCGTGAAGCGCGACGGCTACGCGTGGGAGATGGACTTCGAGGACGGCGGCAAGCCGACGGGTCCGATCCGCCAGGGCGAGGCGACGACGGACACGGGCACGAGCCAGACCTTCTGGGCCGACTCGACGATCTTCGAGACGGTCGACTACGACTTCGAGACGCTGCGCTCGCGCTTCCAGCAGACGGCGTTCCTCAACAAGGGCCTGAAGATCACGCTCACCGACGAGCGGCCGCAGCACACGGGCACCGAGGACGAGGTCACGGACGCCGAGCCGGCGCAGGAGGAGGACCAGCCGGTCGACGCCCCGCAGCACCGCACGGTCACGTACAAGTACGACGGCGGCCTCGTGGACTACGTCGCGCACCTCAACGCGGCGAAGAAGGTCGAGCTCGTCCACCCCGACGTCATCGAGATCACGTCGGAGGACACCGAGCGCCGCATCTCGGTCGACATCGCGCTGCAGTGGACGAGCGCGTACAGCGAGTCGGTGCACACGTACGCCAACACCATCTCGACGACCGAGGGCGGCACGCACGAGGAGGGCTTCCGGGCGGCGATGACGTCGCTGATCAACCGGTACGCCCGCGACAAGAACATCATCAAGGAGAAGGACGAGAACCTCACGGGTGACGACATCCGCGAGGGCCTGACGGCCGTCATCTCCGTGAAGCTCGGCGAGCCGCAGTTCGAGGGGCAGACGAAGACGAAGCTCGGCAACACCGAGGCGAAGACGTTCGTGCAGAAGGTCGTGAACGAGCGTCTGGGCGACTGGCTGGACTCCCACCCGAACGAGGCGCGCGACGTCATCCGCAAGTCGATCCAGGCGGCCGCGGCGCGCATGGCGGCCCGCAAGGCGCGCGAGGCGACGCGTCGCAAGGGCCTGCTGGAGTCGGGCGGCATGCCGGGCAAGCTGAAGGACTGCCAGAGCAACCGCCCGGAGGAGTGCGAGGTCTTCATCGTCGAGGGCGACAGCGCCGGCGGCTCGGCCGTGCGCGGTCGCAACCCGCGGACGCAGGCGATCCTCCCGATCCGCGGCAAGATCCTCAACGTCGAGCGCGCGCGCCTCGACCGGGCCCTGGGCAACCAGGAGGTCCAGGCGCTCATCACGGCGTTCGGGACGGGCATCGGCGAGGACTTCGACCTGGCCAAGCTGCGGTACCACAAGATCGTCCTGATGGCCGACGCCGACGTCGACGGCAAGCACATCTGCACGCTGCTGCTGACCCTGCTGTTCCGCTACATGCCGGAGCTCATCACGCAGGGTCACGTGTACCTCGCGCAGCCGCCGCTGTACCGGATCAAGTGGTCGAACGCGGACCACGACTACGTCTACTCGGACCGCGAGCGGGACGCGTACATCAAGGACGGCCAGGCCGCGGGCAAGCGGCTGCCGAAGGAGAACGCGATCCAGCGGTACAAGGGTCTCGGCGAGATGGACTACCAGGAGCTCTGGGAGACCACGATGTCGCCCGAGCACCGCACGCTGCTGCAGGTCTCGCTCGACGAGGCCGCCGCGGCGGACGAGATCTTCTCGGTCCTCATGGGCGAGGACGTCGAGTCCCGCCGCTCGTTCATCCAGCGGAACGCGAAGGACGTGCGCTTCCTCGACATCTGACGGCGCCGGGCCGCGCCAGCCGCCACGAGGCAGCGCGCCCGCCCCCACGTCCTCCCCCGCCGCACGACAGAAGGAACCCCGTGACCGAGACCCCGGACCAGATCGAGCACGGCCGCATCGAGCAGGTCGACCTGCAGCTCGAGATGCAGCGGTCGTACCTCGACTACGCGATGTCCGTCATCGTGGGCCGTGCGCTGCCCGACGTGCGCGACGGCCTGAAGCCGGTGCACCGTCGCGTGCTGTACGCCATGTACGACGGCGGCTACCGCCCGGACCGCCAGTTCTCGAAGTGCAGCCGCGTCGTCGGCGACGTCATGGGCAAGTACCACCCGCACGGCGACTCGGCGATCTACGACGCCCTGGTCCGTCTGGTGCAGGACTGGTCGCTGCGGTACCCGCTGGTCGCCGGCCAGGGGAACTTCGGCTCCCCCGGTGACGACCCGGCGGCCGCGCCGCGGTACACCGAGTGCAAGATGGCCCCCCTCTCGATGGAGATGGTGCGGGACATCGACGAGGACACGGTCGACTTCGGCGACAACTACGACGGCCGCACGCAGGAGCCGCTCGTCCTGCCCAGCCGGTTCCCGAACCTGCTGGTCAACGGCTCGGCGGGCATCGCGGTCGGCATGGCGACGAACATCCCGCCGCACAACCTGCGCGAGGTCGCCGACGGCGTCCAGTGGTACCTCGAGCACCCCGAGGCGACGAAGGAGGAGCTCCTCGCGGCGCTGCTGCTGCGGATCAAGGGCCCGGACTTCCCGACGGGCGCGACGATCCTCGGTCACCGCGGCATCGACGAGGCGTACCGGACGGGCCGCGGCTCGATCACCATGCGCGCGGTCGTGAACGTCGAGGAGATCCAGGGCCGCATCTGCCTGGTCGTCACCGAGCTGCCGTACCAGGTGAACCCCGACACGCTCGCGAAGAAGATCGCGGACCTCGTCAAGGAGAACCGGGTCTCGGGGATCGCCGACATCCGCGACGAGACGTCGGGCCGCACCGGCCAGCGTCTGGTGATCGTGCTCAAGCGCGACGCCGTCGCGAAGGTCGTGCTCAACAACCTCTACAAGCACACGCAGCTGCAGGACACGTTCGGCGCGAACATGCTCGCGCTCGTCGACGGCGTGCCGCGCACGCTCAGCATCGACGCGTTCGTGCGGCACTGGACGACGCACCAGCTCGAGGTCATCCAGCGACGCACCCGGTACCGGCTGCGCAAGGCCGAGGAGGCCATCCACCTCTACCGCGGCTACCTCAAGGCGCTCGACGCGCTCGACGAGGTCATCGCGCTCATCCGCCGCTCCCCCGACGCGGACCAGGCGCGCGCCGGCCTGATCGAGCTGCTCGACATCGACGAGCAGCAGGCGCAGGCGATCCTCAACCTCCAGCTGCGCCGCCTCGCCGCGCTGCAGCGTCAGGAGATCATGGAGGAGCACGCGAAGCTCGAGGCGCAGATCGTCGAGTTCAACGCGATCCTCGACTCCGAGCAGCGCCAGCGCGACATCGTCAGCACCGAGCTCCAGGCGATCGTCGACAAGTTCGGCGACGAGCGGCGCACGACGATCCTCCCGTTCGACGGCGAGGTGTCCGTCGAGGACCTCATCGCCGAGGAGGAGATGGTCGTCACCATCACCCGCGGCGGTTACGCCAAGCGCACGCGGAGCGACAACTACCGGGCGCAGCGTCGTGGCGGCAAGGGCGTGCGCGGCGCGCAGCTGCGCGAGGACGACATCGTCGACCACTTCTTCGTCACGACGACGCACCACTGGCTGCTGTTCTTCACGAACCTCGGCCGCGTCTACCGCGCGAAGGCGTACGAGCTGCCCGAGGGCGGCCGTGACGCGAAGGGTCAGCACGTCGCGAACCTCCTGGCGTTCCAGCCGGGCGAGACGATCGCGCAGGTCCTGGACGTGCGCAATTACGAGCAGGCCGAGCACCTGGTGCTCGCGACGCAGCGCGGCCTCGTGAAGAAGACGCGTCTGACGGAGTACGACTCCAACCGGTCGGGCGGCGTCATCGCGATCAACCTGCGCGAGGACGAGGAGGGCCGGCCCGACGAGCTCGTCGCCGCGCGCCTGGTCAACTCCGACCAGGACCTCATCCTCGTGTCCCGCAAGGGCCAGTCGGTGCGGTTCACGGCGTCCGACGAGTCGTTGCGGCCCATGGGGCGTGCGACGTCCGGCGTCACCGGCATGAAGTTCCGCGACGACGACGAGCTGCTCGCCATGGACGTCGTCCGCGAGGACGCGTTCCTCTTCACGGTGACCGAGGGCGGCATCGCCAAGCGCACCGCGCTCACGGTCGAGAACTACCGGCAGCAGGGCCGCGGCGGCCTCGGCATCAAGGTCGCGAACCTGCCCGAGGCGAACGGCGACCTGGTCGGCGCGCTCGTGACCGACACCGACGACGAGGTGCTCGTCATCATGGAGCGCGGCAAGATCGTCCGGTCCGCGACGACCGAGGTCAACGCGACCGGCCGCACGACGCAGGGCGTCATCTTCGCGAAGCCTGACGCAGGCGACCGGATCATCGCCGTCGCCCGCAACACTGAGCGACACCTCGGTGAGGATGCCGGTACCGTGGGCGGCGAGAACGGCCAGGGATCCGACGAACCGGACGCCTCGGGGGCCCCCGGCGCGGACGACGCGACCGGTGAGCAGGCCGTCGCCGACCAGTCCTCGGAGGACGCATGACCGACTCGACTCCGCCCTCGATCCCGCCGCGCCTGCGGCCGACGACCCCGACCACGGCGCGTCCGGGGACGTCGTCGGGTGCGAAGTCGTCCGCGAAGTCGCCCACGGCGGCACGCAACGGCAGCGGCCGTGCGGACTCCGCGACGTCGACGTCGAAGCCCGTCCGGCCCGCACCGGCGGACGAGAAGCCGAGCAGCGAGAGCGACGGCGTGTCGACCCCGAAGCGCGACGAGCCGCCGTACCGTGCGTCGGCAGGGGTCCCTCCCCGCACGTCCACGTCGACGGCCGCCTCCACGTCCGCGTCCGACGAGGGCGAGCAGCCCTCGCCCCTCATGGTGGCGGTCGACACCGCGACCGTGTGGTTCAAGAAGGCGGCCGGCGCGACCAGCGCCGCGTTCGCCTCGGTCACCCGACCCCGTACCGAGGACCCGACCATGAGCAGTCCGGCACCGGCCCCCGCCACGTCACCGACAGCGGCCCGCACGGCGACCCGTCCCCCCGCGACCGGCGCGACCTCGCAGGTCCGCCCGGCGACGGGCCGCATCCCGACGGTCGGCGGCCCGCGGCGCGTGCGCCTCGCGGTGTCCCGGATCGACCCCTGGTCGGTCATGAAGCTGTCGTTCCTGCTGTCCGTCGCGATCGGCATCATGATCGTCGTCGCCGCGGCCGTGATCTGGCTGACGCTGGACGGTCTGCACGTCTTCACCGAGGCGAACAACCTCGTGAAGCAGATCACCGGCGAGGAGAGCTCGATCAACATCCTCCAGTACGTCGAGTTCCGGCGCGTGGTCTCGGGTGCGACGCTCATCGCCGTCATCGACGTCTTCCTGCTGACCGCGCTGTCGACGATCGGCGCGTTCCTCTACAACATCGTGGCGGCGCTCGTCGGCGGCGTGCACGTCACCATGACCGACGAGTGACCGAGACCGGCCGGCCGACCGCGCGCGGGGGCCGGTTTGGGCGGGACACCTCGGCTGGGGTAGTCTCGTCCGGCGCGCAGCGCACGTGTTCGCACGTGCGGAAGCGACACGGGCCTATAGCTCAGACGGTTAGAGCGCTTCCCTGATAAGGAAGAGGTCACAGGTTCAAGTCCTGTTAGGCCCACTCCCGACCCGTGGGGGATCCGATGAAGAAGCTCCTGCTCGTGGTGGCGGTCGCCGCCGTCGGTTACGTCCTCTGGCAGAAGTACCAGCAGGACCAGGACGAGCGGGACCTCTGGTCCGAGGTCACCGACACCTTCGAGTGACCGCCTCCCCCACGTGATCGCCGCCCCCGGGCGGCACCCGGGGGCCATGGCGCAATTGGTAGCGCACCTGCTTTGCAAGCAGGGGGTTAGGGGTTCGAGTCCCCTTGGCTCCACACGCGAACGAAGGGCCGCCGACACATGTCGGCGGCCCTTCGTGCATCCCGGGACCGGGGTGACCCGGCCCACCCGGGGGGCGCGATCATCCGGCGGTGCGCTGTTCGACGAGCTGCTTGAGCAGGGTGAGGTCGGTGCGGACCAGGGACTCGTCGCGGTCGAGGTCGGCGTCGGTCATGCCCGGCATCGGGCGGAGGGTGAAGACGACGTCGCACGCGTCGTCGCCGTCGGGGATGGCGCGGAGCGGGACGTGGACGGTGGCGCCCGACGGGGTCAGGACCTCGTGGTCGAGCACGCCGAAGGGGTTCGGGGGAGCGAACCGGACGCGGGCACGGCCCTCGCCGGTCTCGACGTACCACTCACCGTCCTCGTGCACGACGCCGGAGCCCAGACCCGGCGCCCACCGCGGCAGGTTCTCCGGGTCGGAGACGAACGCGTAGACCGCCGGCATCGGGCGGTCGATGTGCTCGCTGAGATGGCGCGTCCTCGTCGTCATGCCGAGATCGTGGCACGAGGCGGCGACAGTCGCGGGCGGACGGCAGAGGGCCGACGGCGGACGGTGGAGGACCCGGCCGCTGGGTCGACGCGCGCACGGTCTCGCCGGCGGACGTCGTGCTTCTCGCGCGGAGACGCCGCGCGCTGGTCAGCTGCTGCCGAGCTGCTCGGCGTAGCGGGCGACCTCCTGGTGCCAGGCGTCGCCGTCGGAGCCGTCGAACGTCCGGTCGACGACCCGCGCGACCTGGACCCGGACGCGGACGGCCACGTCGTCGCCGTAGCGGCCGCGGTGCGCGTCGAACCAGCCGAGGTACGCGACGAGCGCCTCGGGGTCGTGGGTGCCGGCGAGGGCGCCGAGCAGGCGGGTCGCGACGTCGACGATCTCGGGGTCGGTGAGCGGGCGCGCGTGCAGGAGCGCGACGATCCCTCGGACCGCACCGCCGGTGAGGTTCGGCAGGCGCAGGAATCGCTCGGTGAGGCCGGCGACGTCCGCGGTCGTGCGCAGGAGCAGCTCGAACCCGGCTGTCACGGCGACCGGCGAGGTGGTGGTGGCCGCGTCGCGGAGGACGGTGGCGTCGTCGGCGCGCTCGTCGATCCAGCGTCGGATCGTGGTGACCGCGGCCGGCAGGTCGTCGTCGGGGCGGAGCAGCCCGCGCACCACGGGCGGGTCGGTGGCGACCACGAGCACCGGGTCGTCGGCGCCCGGGAGCGCCTGGTCGGCGTACGGGACCTCGCGCAGCGAGTCGGGCGGGAACCGCGGCGCGCCGGGCGGCTCGCGACGGTCGGGGGGGCGGGCGGTGAGGAGCTCGACGGTGAGCGGGCCGTCGGGGGCCGCGCCGAACACCGGGTGGTCGGGGACGACCTCGACGTCCAGCGCGAAGCCGTCGCCGCGGAACGGTGTCTCGTCGGCGGGCACGGGTCGCTCGTCGACCAGCCGGGCCGTCCCGACGAAGGCCGCGGAGGCGGACTCGACGGCGTCGAGCCATGACCCAGCGGCCGGCGTGCGTCGTGGTCCCGCGGACCGCCTGCTCATGCGTCCACCTCCCGGTCGCGCGACCTCACCAGCTCGACTCGACGACCGTCGCGACGTCGTTCGCGACCGGGTCGCCGTGCAGCGGCCACTGCCCGCCGGTGCCGTCGCCGGTCCCGGTCACCCTCGCACCCGACGTGGCGGTCGGCGTGACGACACTCGCGGCGGGCGAGGCGGAGTTGAACGTGACGGTCGTGCCGTAGTCGACGAGCCAGTCGGCGTAGTTGAGCATGATCGCGTTCGTCGACGCCGTGTCCTTGACCGCGAGCCAGCTGCGGAAGCGGTCGCGACCGTCGGTCTTCACGAGCTGCTGCCTGGCCGTCCCGGACCCGACCGTCCACGGCTGGGTGCTGTCCGGGGTGTCCTGCATGGCGGTGTTCTTCGTGCTGGGGTCGGTCGCGCTGAAGGGGAACACCGTCTCGGGCCCGTACCAGGGGCGGAAGCCCGCGTCGCCGTCGCGCACGGGGAGCGAGCTGCACGTGTCGGACACCTTCTTGCGCTCGCCGAAGAACGTCGGGGCGATGCGCGCGAGCAGGCCGGGGGTGTGGCCGGCGGGCTCGTAGTAGAAGTTCCGCGAGGACTCGTACACCGTCTGGAGGAAGCCGATCTCGTACTGCCCGACGCGCGCGGCCGGGCCGGACGCCCGCACGGTGCCGCTCGCCGCGTAGGTCGCGGAGGAGAGGTTGACGTCGGTGCCCGTCTTGGTGACGGCGAGGGGCCGGGCGACGGCGGCGGCGAACGCGCTCGAGTCGAACGTCACCGCCCCCATCATCGACGCCGCCCCGCCGCGCGCGGTCGCGCCGAAGACGGAGGCGACGTTCGCGACCGTGCTGTCGGTGGTGCTGAACCGGTGCGGCGGGGCCGCGCGAGCAGGACCGCGTCGGTCGGGACGTCCGTCGTCGCGACGCCCGCCGGCACGGCGGAGGTCGGCGTGCCGGTGGTCGACGGGCTGCTGGTCGGAGCGGTCGCGGTCGTCGCGCCGGTGGTCGACGTCCTGGACCCCGGAGAGGCCGGCGGGCGGCCGCGACCGGTCGAGCAGGCCCGCGACGGCGCGGTTGCCCGCGGAGCGCTGCAACGCGGTGACGGCACGACGCGTGGGGGCGGGTCCGGTGGGGACGACCGTCGCCGCGATCGCCGCGGCACCCGGCCCACCGGGCTCCACGGCACGCGCGGACGAACCGCGCACGGAGATGTCGGTGACGTCGTGGTCGAGCGGGCCGCCCGACGGGCGGTGGGCGCGGCTCTGCGTCATGACCGGCCTCCCTGGTCGCTCCGCGCGTCGACGCCCGGAGGATGCGTCCAGCGTGCCGACGGGCTCGCTGCCCTCGCAACGCGGGTGCCGCCCGCCGATCGGGCACCTGTCGCTGCCCGAAAGGGCTCGGTCAGCCGCCGTGAGCGGGGAGCAGCTCCCCGCGCAGCGCCTCGACGCCGACGAGCGTGACGGGAGGTCGCATCGACTCGGGTCGCGCCTCCCACTGCGCACGGGTCAGGACGAAGCGCCGGTTCAGCGCCGCCTGGCCGTCGCGCACCATCGGGTCGTCGCCGTTCTCGGCGTAGCCGAGGCGACGCGTCACGCCGAGCGAGCGCGCGTTGTCGGCGAACGCGCCGGTCGTGCAGCGCTCGGCGCCGAGGCCGTCGAACAGCAGGTGCAGGATCATCAGCCGCATCCGGGTGCCGACGCCCGCGCCCTGGTGGCGCAGACCGAGCCACGAGCCGGTCTCGGCGGTCCGCAGCAGGGGGAAGCGCTTCGCGTAGGCGCCCTGGATGCCGAGCACCTCGCCGTCGCGGACGACGCCGAGCTCGACGCGCCAGTCGTCGACGCCGAACGACGCGCGGTTGCCCCACTGGTAGGTGAGGACGTTCCGGGCGACCTCGGCCGGGGTCCCGCGGGTCCACGGCACGGAGAACGGCATGAGGTCGGGTCCGTGGACGCCGTCACCGGCAAGGCGTGCGAGGTCGGCGAGCAGGTCGTCGTCGAGGTAGCGGAGCTCGAGGTCACCGCTGGTGACGCGGACGCCGGCGAGGGGCCAGAGGTCGACGAAGGGGGCCGTCATGCCCGTCAGGGTGTCCGCCGGCCGGCCCGACGGCAACCCGTTTCCGCCGGTCACCACGCGTCACCGCCGCGTGCGCGGTCGGTGATCGCGGCGAGCACGTCGTCGGCGTACACCGGCTCGGCGTGGGGGGTGACGGGGCCGTCGTCGAGCGTCGTCCACTGCCAGTGCGGCGCGACCCGGGCCGTGGTGCCGTGCTCGGCGAGCCGCAGGTCGAGCAGGACGCCGTACCGGTAGCCGAACCGCCGCTGGATCGCCTGCGCGGTGCCCAGGTCGAGCGCGCCGGGGCTGTCGGCCGCGTCGGCGGAGAGCTCGACGAGCAGCAGGTTGTGCTCGGGGCCGAGGCGGCCGCGACGGTGGACGATGAGGTGCGGGGCGCGGGCGGTGCCCTCGTCGAGCCGCACGGACGACTCGAGCACCATGCCCGAACGGTCGTACTCCGCGTCGACGTCCCACGTGCCCTCGATCGTCCCGCGCAGCGCCCAGCCGAGGTGGAAGGAGATCGTGCGCGGGCTGGGCCGGCTGGTGCCCGACGACGGCGCGAACAGCGTCCACTGGTCGACGAGCGTGTTCGTCAACGCGATCCGGACGCGGGCCTGCAGGTCGGCGAGCAGCATGCGCGGACCGTACTCCCCCGCTGCGGCCGTCCTGCGGGACCACCGGCCCGCGACGGTGCCGGGGCCTGGGCCGACACCCAGCGGGCGGATCCCGCAGGATCCGGTTACCGACCGGTCAGGTTTGCCGTCGACCGGTGTGGGTCCGGACGTCTAGGTTGGTCCGCTGTGACACCTGTCATCGCCGCCCGTGGCCTCACCAAGACCTTCGGCGACCTCACCGCCGTCGCCGGCATCGACTTCGAGGTCGCGTCGGGCGAGTCCTTCGGGCTCCTCGGCCCGAACGGCGCGGGCAAGTCGACGACGATGCGCATGGTCGGCGCGGTGTCGACCCGGTCCGGCGGCGACCTGCACGTCCTCGACCTCGACCCCGACACGCACGGGCCGGAGATCCGGTCGCAGCTCGGCGTCGTCCCGCAGGAGGACAACCTCGACACCGAGCTCACCGTGCGCGACAACCTCCTGGTCTACGGCCGCTACTTCGGCCTCCCCCGCCGCGTGTGCGCCGAGCGCGCCGACGAGCTGCTCGAGTTCGCGCAGCTCACCGAGAAGGCGAAGGTCAAGACCGACAACCTGTCCGGCGGCATGAAGCGGCGCCTGACCATCGCCCGCGCGCTCATCAACGAGCCACGCATCCTCATGCTCGACGAGCCGACCACCGGCCTCGACCCCCAGGCACGGCACGTGCTCTGGGACCGGCTGTTCCGGCTCAAGGAGCGCGGCACGACGCTCGTCGTCACGACGCACTACATGGACGAGGCCGAGCAGCTCTGCGACCGGCTGGTCGTCGTCGACCACGGCCGGATCATGGCGGAGGGCAGCCCGGCCGACCTGATCCGCGAGTACTCGACGCGCGAGGTCGTCGAGCTGAGGTTCGGGTCGAGCCGCAACGCCGAGGCCGCCGAGCGCATGGGCGGCGTCACCGAGCGCATCGAGGTCCTGCCCGACCGCGTGCTGCTGTACGCCGACGACGGCGAGGCAGTCGTCGAGAAGGTGCTCGCCCTGGGGCTCGAGCCGACGACGAGCCTGGTCCGCCGGTCCAGCCTGGAGGACGTCTTCCTCCGCCTCACGGGGCGGAGCCTCATCGAATGACGACGACGAGCACCCCGACGCCGACGCCCGCCGCCCAGCGCGCGCTCGCCGCCGGCGCCCTGCCCCGCCGGTTCGGCTGGTGGTACGTCGCCGAGGCGCAGCTGCGCAGCATGAAGGCGTACGGCTGGACGATCGTGGCGAGCGGAGTCGGGCAGCCGCTGCTCTACCTGCTCGGCATCGGGCTCGGCCTCGCCGCGTTCCTCGACGTGTCCGTCGCCGAGGGCCCGGACGGCCCGATCGACTACGTGACGTTCGTGGCGCCCGCGCTGCTGGTCACCGCCGCGGTGGGCGTCGCGATGGACGAGTTCACCTACGCCGTGATGTCGGGGTTCAAGTGGCGGCGGCTGTACTACGCGCCCAACGCGTCGCCGGTGTCGCCGCCCCAGCTCGCGACCGGCGTGGTCGTGGCGTGCGCCGGCCGGATGCTGTTCACGGTGGTCGTGTACTACGCGCTCATGGTCGCGTTCGGGGCGGTCGGTGACCCCGTGTCGGGCCTGCTGATCCCGCTGGTCGGCATCCTGGGCGGGCTCGCGTTCGGCCTGCCCGTGATGGCGTACTCGGCGTCGATCGAGGACGACCGCGGCCAGTTCGCGCTCATCCAGCGGTTCGTGTTCACGCCGATGTTCCTGTTCTCCGGCACGTTCTACCCGCTCGACTCAGTGCCGATCGCGTTCCAGTGGATCGGGTGGATCTCGCCGGTGTGGCACGCGTCCGAGATCGGCCGGTCGCTCAGCTACGGGTCCGCGCCCGGCTCGTGGCCCGTCGGCGTGCACCTCGCGATCCTGCTGGTCATGGCCGGGGTCGGCGGTCTCGTCGCGGGCCGGATCTTCACGCGGAGGCTGCGCGGATGACGACGACCACCGCGACCACGCGTCCCGCGCCGCGCCGACGGTCCCGCGGCGGCGTCCGTGCGCTCTACGCCGGCAACGCGGGCGCCGTCGTCGAGCGCGGCCTGCGCGCCACCCGGTCCGGCAACTGGGTCATCGTGCTGTCGGGCTTCTTCGAGCCCGTGTTCTACCTGCTCGCGATGGGCTACGGGCTCGGCACGTTCGTCGGCGACGTCACGATGGCGTCGGGCGAGACGATCTCGTACGCCGCGTTCGTCGCTCCGGCCCTCCTCGCGGTGTCCGCGATGAACGGCGCCGTGTACGACTCCACGTGGAACGTCTTCTTCAAGATGCACTTCGGCAAGATCTACGACGCGATGCTCGCGACGTCGATCGGGCCGCTCGACGTCGCCCTCGGCGAGATCTCCTACGCGCTCCTGCGGGGCGGTGTCTACGCGCTCGGGTTCCTCACGGTCATGCAGGTCATGGGCCTGAACCTGGCCTGGACCGCGTTCCTGTCACTGCCCGCGCTGCTGCTCGTCGCGTTCGGGTTCGCGTCGGTCGGGATGGCCGTCACGAGCTACATGAAGACCTTCCAGCAGATGGACTGGATCAACTTCGTGATGCTCCCGATGTTCCTGTTCTCGGCCACGTTCTACCCGCTGACGGTCTACCCCGAGGCCGTGCAGTGGTTCATCAAGGCGCTGCCGCTGTGGCACGGCGTCGAGCTGGTCCGCGGCCTGACGACCGGGGAGCTCTCCCCCGCCATGTGGGGGCACGTCGCGTACTTCGTCGGCATGGTCGTCCTGGGCGTCGCGTTCACCACGACCCGCCTGCGCGCGCTCTTCCTCGACTGACGCGTCTCGTCCGCCCGTCGGCTCGCGCCGGACGACGAACGGGCCCCGGTGCACGCGAGGTGCGCCGGGGCCCGTCGACCGTGGCGGTCGCCCTGAGGTCAGCGGGTCAGCCGCAGACCTCACCGTTCACGGTGAACGACGTCGGGTTCGTGTTGGTCCCGTTGTGGGAGCCGTTGAACCCGATGTCGACGCTCTGACCAGGCTGGAGCGTGGCGTTCCACGATGCGCCCGTCGCGGTGACCGTCGTCCCGGTCTGCGACCACGTGGCGCTCCAGCCCTGCGTGACCTGCTGGCCAGAGGGGAAGGCGAACCCGAGGGTCCAGGTGAGGGGCTTCGTGCCGGTGTTGGTGATCTTCACCGCGCCGGTGAAGCCGGTGTTCCACGAGTTCGCCGTGTACGCGACCTTGCACGAGGCGGTCGTCGTCGTGGGCAGCGTCGTGAACGTGACGGCCGCCGAGACCGCCGACCGGTTGCCCGCGCCGTCCTTGGCCCGGACCACGTAGGTGGACGCGGTGTCGGGAGTCAGGCCGGTGAGGACGGTCGACGCGGCCGTGGGCGAGGCGACGAGCGTCTGCGTGGTCCCGTCGACCCGCAGCACCTCGTAGCCGGCGAGCCCGCTGCCGCCCGTGTCGGTCGACGCGGTCCACGTGAGGGTGGCTCCGGTCGTGCCGATGTTCGACGCGAGCGGCGTGCCCGGGACGGTCGGCGCGGTCGTGTCGACCGGCGGTGCGGTCGTCGTGAACGTCACCGAGGCGGACACCGCGGAGACGTCGCCGGCCGTGTTCTTCGCCCGCACGGCGTACGTGTACGCCGTGCTCGGGGTCAGGCCCGTGAGCGCGTACGTCGTGCCCGTGGTCTGCGCGACGACGGTCGTCGTCGTGCCCTGGACCCGCAGGACGTCGTAGCCGGCGACGGCCGGGGTGCCGGTCGACGCGGCCCACGTGAGGGTCGCACCGGTCGACGTGACCGCTGACGCGACGGGCGTGCCCGGCGTGGTCGGCGGCTCGGTCGTGCCCTGCGTCTCGGTCGTGAACGTGACCGCGGCGGACGCGGCCGACACGTTGCCGGCGACGTCCTTCGCCTTGACGACGTACGAGTACGACGTGCCGGGCGTGAGGTCTCGCAGGATGTAGGCCGCCGCGGTGGTGGTGCCGACGAGGGTCTGCGTCGAACCCTGGACCCGGTACAGCTCGTACCCGGCGACGCCCGAGCCGGCGTCGGTGGACGCCGCCCAGGTCAGCGACGCGCCGACGGTCGTGATGCCCGACGCGACCGGGGTGCCAGGGACGGTCGGAGCGGTCGTGTCGGTCGTCGTGCCGGTCGGCTCCTTGCCCCAGATCAGCGTCGAGCCGTCGTAGAGCGTGATCGCCGCTGTCTTGGCCAGCGCCGTCGCGTTGAGGTTCGCGAACGACGGGTCGTTCGCCGCGTTCCAGCCCGTCGGGCCGGTGAGCCGGAACTGGATCTCCCGACGGTGCTGCGACTGGCCGCCCGGGTGGATGTTCTGCCCGACGCAGGACAGCTCGACGTAGCCGAGCGTGCCGCCGGCGGAGACGCCGCGGCCGGACTGCGCGCCGCACTCGCTGTAGTTCGACGACAGCGTGACGTCGGACGCCGAGAACCCGTCGGTGGTGAACCAGTACCGGATCTTGCCGTTCTTGAGCGACCGCGCCGGGAACGCCGACTGGTTGCGGATCATGCCCTTGATCTCGGTGTACGTGGTGCCGGGAGGCTGGTTGAGCATCGCCTCGACGAAGATCTCGTCGCCGTCGGGCGTCTCCCGCGTCGGGAACGACGCCAGCGCGGTGCCGCCGTACTCGTCGACGAGCCGCGCGAGCGCGCTGGTGAACCCGGCGTTGTAGTCCGTCGCGACCTCGTTGGCGACGTAGTCCTGCCGCGAGTCGGTGTACGCGTCGTTGGGTGATCCGGGACCGCCGACGAGTGCGCCGTACAGCACGTGCCGCGACGCGGCGGGCGTGGTGATCGAGTCGAGCCACGACCCGTGCGCGGTGCGGTGGTGCGGCATGGTCGGCGGGTTGGTGCCGAAGCCGACGACGTACGACGACTTGCGCGGGTTGTCGCCGAGCGCGTAGTTGATCTGGCGCACGCCGAAGTCGTGGTATCGCGCCTTGCGCGTCGCGTCGGTGAGCCAGTCGGAGTAGACGAGCGCGACGAACGACGTGTTGGCGGCGTACCGCAGCGCACCCCACGAGTCGAGGACGGCCATGCCGCCGGGCGAGTACGGCACCTTCTGGCCGTTGACGCCGACGGTCCAGTAGTCGAGCCAGCGGTTCGCGTCGTCGACGTACTTCTGCTTGCCGGTCTCCATCGCGAGCAGCGCGTACATGCCGAACTGCTTGTTGTCCCACGCCACGGTCCACTTGTAGGACTTCGTGGTGCTCTGGTTCTCGGTGCCGAGCTTGTCGTACTCCGTCTCCGCCTTGCTCAGGTACGACGCGTCACCCGTCGCCTTGTAGAGCCAGTACGCGCCCCAGACGAGCTCGTCCTGGTAGCCGGACCACGACTTGTAGTACGCCGAGGCGGCGGTGACGCAGTCGGAGTAGCTGCCGCGGTACTGGTCGGCGAAGGAGTAGAGCTGCTTCGCGTGCGAGATCAGCGTCGCGGCGTACGTCGGGTCGTCGCCCTTGAACAGGATCGACGCGGAGGCGAGCGATGCCGCGGTCTCGGCGGCGACGTCGGAGCCGGGGCAGGACGCGGTGATCTTGTGCGACGGCCGCGCCATCGTCATGACCTCGGCCGGGCCCCACCACTTGTGGTCCGCCTCGCCGTCGCCGACCTGCACGTACAGCTCGTTGGGCGCGGTGTGCGCCTTGACGAAGTAGTCGTTGACGAAGCGCAGGTTGTCCTTGAGCTCGTCGAGCTGGCCGGACTTCGTGTACCCGCCGGGGCTGTCGATCGCGCCCCATGCGAGCATCGTCGCGCTGAACGCCATCGGCAGCCCGAACTTCACGTGGTCGCCTGCGTCGTACCAGCCGCCGGTGAGGTCCTTGCCCACGTCGGCGCCGTCGGTGAGGCCCGAGTCGCCGCGCCACGAGACGGGGAAGTTGTCGGGCAGGTCGCCGGAGCGCTGCGCCTGGTAGAAGAACATCGACTTCTGGAGCGCCTCGGCGTAGTTGTACGCGGGGGCGGCGCTCGCGGAGGTCGCGAGCGGGGCGACGAGCAGTCCGGCGGCGACGGCGAGGGCGGAGGCTCCCGCCGTCGCGGTGCGACCGCGGGATCGGGGCGCGCGGGGCGCCGTGGCATGGCCGAGCATGGGGTCCTCTTCCGGGCACGGGAGTGGTGGACGGCGTCCCGTGCTGACCGCTGTCGCTCCGGCACGACGCGCCTGGGGCGCATCGTCCAAACCGGGCGCTTCACCGGTCAACGGCCTAAACGATTCGGTGCCGCCGACCTGCCACGACGCCCCTCTCCGGACAGCACCACGCCCCCCGGGCTCGAGGCCGGCGGAGGGCGTGGGAACCTGCAGCCCGGCTCATGGCCGGGGACCCGGGTCAGACCGAGGGAGTGTCCTTCTGGTCGTCCGTCGTCGGGTTCACGACGGGGTCGGGCGTCGGCTCGGCGGACCCGGCGTCGACCGTCTTCGGCGCGGTGCGACGCACGCGCTTCGCGGCCTCCGTCGCGCCGTCCTTGGCCTCGGTGACCTTCTCCGTGAGGTCGTCGCGCGCCTCGGCGACCTTCTCGGCGGCCTTGCGGGTCGCGTCACGGCCCTTGGCGACGGCTGCCCCGGCGGCCTCCCCCACGGCGTCCGCGGCGTCGCCGACCTTGTCCGTCAGGTCGTGGCGGGCCTCCTGCGCGCGCGACTTGAAGTCGTGCGACGACGACCCGAGCGAGTCGGACGGCTCCCACGGCTCGGCCCACGGGTCGACCTGCGACCGCGACCGGCTCCAGGCGACGGCAGCGGCGCCGACCGCGGCGACGCCCGCGACGACCCAGAACACCTTCGCGCCGGTGTGCTTGCGCTCCTTCTCGGCCGCCGCAGCGGCAGCGGCAGCCGCCGCCGCTGCCTTGGCGGCGCGCTTCGCGGCCTTCTTGCTCGTGTCGGAGGAGACGTCCGCGGCCTTCTCCACCGCGGCGCCGGCCTTGACGGCGGCCTCGTTCATCGCGGCGACCAGGCGGGGCAGCAGGTCGTCGACGAGCTTGTCGTGCGCGGTGTCGATCGCGGGCGACGCCTTCGCGGCGGCCTGCTCGACCTTCGGCGCCGCGGCGATGAGGCTCTCCTTGTACGCGTGCTCGACGCGCGGCAGGAGCCACTCGACGAACGCCTCGACACGTGGCGTCGTCCACTCCTTGGCGTGCACCGCGGCGTCGGACGCCTTCGAGGCGGCACCCTTCGCGCCGATCGCGGCCGCGATCTTGGCCTGCGCCGCCTTGTCGGCGAGCGTGGCGGCCAGCTCGGCGGCCTGCTCCTTCACCTGCTCCGTGTCGACGTCGATCGTCGTGCGGCTCTTGCTGAAGCCCATCGTCACTCCCGGCTGCTGTGCGGGCGGGTGGGGCATGACCCATCCGCGCTGGTCGGCGGCACTGGAGTCCCACTCTGCCACCGGACCTGCTGGGATGCAGTCCGGAGGGGCGAGCGAGCACCCGTCCGCCTCTCGCACCGCGGGCCCTGCGTGCGAGACTGTCGGCATGTTCGCGACCCTGCACACGTCCGCCGGTGACATCCGGATCGAGCTGTTCCCGAACCACGCGCCGCGCACCGTCGAGAACTTCGTCGGCCTGGCGAACGGCTCCAAGCCGTGGACCGACCCCGCGACCGGTGAGCAGCGCACCGACGCGCTCTACTCGAACCTCGTCTTCCACCGCGTGATCGACGGCTTCATGATCCAGGGCGGCGACCCGCTCGGCACCGGCCGCGGCGGCCCGGGCTACACGTTCGACGACGAGATCCACCCCGAGCTCGCGTTCTCCGAGCCCTACCTGCTCGCGATGGCGAACGCCGGCAAGCGCATGGACCCGACGACGGGCAAGGTCGGCGGCACCAACGGCTCGCAGTTCTTCATCTCCGTCGCGCCGACGACGTGGCTCAACGGCAAGCACACGATCTTCGGCAAGGTCGCCGACGACGAGAGCCGCGCCGTGGTCGACGCGATCGCCACCGCGCCGACGCGGCCCGGCGACCGTCCCGTCCAGGACATCGTCCTGCAGTCGGTGTCGATCGAGGACTGAGCGGTCCCCATCTCCGAGAACCCCACGCCGGACGCGGCCGCACCGCCGGTCTGCCCACGACACCCCGAGCGGGTGTCGTACGTACGCTGCCAGCGGTGCGGCCGGCCCGTGTGCCCGGACTGCCAGCGCCCGGCCGCGGTCGGCGTGCAGTGCGTGGACTGCGTCGCCGAGGCGTCGCGCGGTGCGCGCCCGGTGCGGACCGCGCTCGGTGGCCGGCGGCGCGAGGGTCGCCCGGTCGTCACGTTCACGATCATCGGCCTGTGCGTCGTGAGCTTCGTGCTCCAGCAGGTCGTCCCCGGGTGGACGGCCCGGTGGCTGTTCGTCCCCGTGCTGCCCGACGCGTTCGGGCTGCCGGTCGCGACGCTCGAGGCGGAGCCGTGGCGGTTCCTCTCCGCGGCGTTCCTGCACTCCCCCGGCGGCGTCGTGCACCTCGCCGTCAACATGCTCGCGCTGTGGATGATCGGCCCGTACCTCGAGCAGGCGCTCGGTCGGGCCCGGTTCGTCACCCTCTACCTGCTGAGCGCGCTCGGCGGGTCCGTGGCCGTCGTGCTGCTCGCCGACGCGCTCGACGCCTGGCACGTCGGCGTGCTCGGGGCGTCGGGCGCGATCTTCGGCCTGTTCGGCGCAGTGCTCGTCGTGATGCGACGGCTCGGCGGCGACGTGCGCGGCATCCTCGTCGTCATCGGGCTCAACGTCGTCGTCGGCTTCGTGGTGTCGGGCATCTCGTGGCCCGCGCACCTGGGCGGCCTGTTCACGGGCCTGGCCCTCGGCGCCGCCTACGCCTACGCCCCGGTGGCGCGCCGCCGGCAGGTCGCGGTCGTGGCGCCGGTCGTCGCGTCCGTGCTGGTGGGAGCCGCGTGGCTCGCGTACGCGGCGGTCGGGCTCGTCTGACCCTGGTCGGCTCGTCCGACTCGTCCCCAGGTGGCGCGCGTCACCCGTGTACGACGGCCGCTCTGTCCACAGCCTGTTGACCTGGGCGAACGCCGCCTCTGTCCCCAGTGGTGCACAACCCTGTGCATAACTACACGGCTGTAGTTCCACAGCTGTGAGCAACCTTGGGGACGGCCCCGACGGCCCTGGATCGTTCGTCAGGACGGCCTGTGAGGATGCTACGAGACGGGTCTGACATCGCCTCGGGGCCCGTCGTCGAGCCGTGCTCGGTCAGGGAATTCCTGCCAGCGGACGAGGTGCGCCCGCCAGGACGCGCCTCGGTGTCCGGGGGAACGACGACGGCGGGGCAGGTCGTCGTCGACCCACCCCGCCGTCCAGTCCTCGGCGCCGCGTCAGCGCCAGCGCGTCGTCATCCCGAAGCCCGCGATGATGAGCGTGAAGCCCACCGCCAGGTTCCACTGGCCGATGCCGGGGATCGGGTAGTCCGAGCCCGTCAGGTACGTGATCACGATCCACACGAGGCCGACGAGCATCAGCCCGAGCATCACGGGGACGAACCACGGCGGGTTCGGCTTGGGGCCGGCCGACTTCTCGGGCGGCGGGATGTACGCGGCCTTCTTGCGCGACCTCGACTCAGGCACGTCCGGGCTCCTGTCCAGCGGCGGTACGTGACGCGGGGCGTCACGCGAACGGACGGCGACGGGGTGTCACCGTGCGACAACGATGTGGCGTGGACGTCACGCACCGTCACGGGCGCCACGCAACGTGACCTAGCGTAGTGGGCACCAGCCCCGCGCCCGACCCTCTCGAGAGGACGACCGTGACCGAGCACTCCCACCGTGCGCGGCGTCTCCTCGCGCGCGGGACGCTCTCGGTCGCCGTCGTGCTGGCGCTGTCGGGCGCGCTGTTCGCGGCCAACGCGCGGTTCGCGCAGGCCAACGAGGGGGAGCGGCACCCGCAGGACCTCGCCGGCCTCGCGAGCGTGCAGAACGACCGCGTCGCGCGGTTGTCGACCGAGGTCGACGACCTGCGGACCGAGGTGGACACGCTCGCCGAGGACGGCAGCGCCGACGCGAGCACCCAGCCCGGGGAACCCGGCGCGGGCTACGTCGTCGAGGGCGGGGCCACACCCGTCACCGGTCCCGGGATCACGGTGCAGCTCGAGGACGCGCCCGCGCGCGAGGGCGTCGACCAGGACGTGCTGCTCGTGCACCAGCAGGACATCCAGAACGTCATGAACGCCCTCTGGGCGGGCGGCGCCGAGGCGATGACGCTCCAGGGGCAGCGGGTGATCTCCACGAGCGCGTTCTGGTGCGTCGGCAACGTGCTCAAGCTGCACGGCCGCGTCTACTCGCCGCCGTACGTCATCGAGGCCATCGGCGACCCGTCCGACCTGCGCGACGGCCTCGCCGCGTCGCCCGCCGTCGGGCTGTACCTCCGCGACGTCAAGGCCGTCGGCCTCGGCTGGTCCGTGAGCCAGTCCGACGCGATGGAGATGCCCGCCTACTCGGGTGCGACCGAGCTCGAGTACGCCCGCGTCCCCGACGGCGTCGAGATCCTGCCCGGCCTCGAGGCCGCCGAGGAGGCCGCGAAGGACGAGGCCCGCGCGACCGCGCAGACCCGCAGCACGACCACGCCGACAGGCCCGGGGGGCGACGATGACTGACCCCGCGACCACGGCGACCGCGACGCCCGACGGGCCCGCTGACCAGCCGGTCCGCACGCGGCGCAGCAGCCGTCCCCGGCGGGGTGCGAGCCCTGCGCGGCAGCGCGCCTACGCGGCCGTCGGCGTCGTCGGCGAGGTGCTCATCACGCTCGGCGTCCTGCTCTTCGCGTTCCTCGCCTGGCAGCTGTGGTGGACCGACGTCGAGGGCAACCGCGCGCAGGCCGAGATCGTCCGCGACCTCGACTGGGAGGTCGCGCCGACCCCCGAGCCCAGCGCCACCGAGACCGGTCCGCTCGTCGCCGAGCCGCGCCGCGACGAGCCGCCCGTCCTGGCCGAGCCCCCGCACGCGACCACCTTCGCGACGATCCAGGTCCCGCGGTGGGCGGGCGAGCCCGAGCGTCCCGTCAGCCAGGGCACCGACCGGGCCACCGTGCTCGACGTGCTCGGCGTCGGGCACTACGAGGGCACCGCGATGCCGGGCGGCGTGGGCAACTTCGCGCTCGCGGGCCACCGCACCACCTACGCGAAGCCGTTCAACCGCGTCGCGGAGCTGCAGGTGGGCGACCCGATCGTCGTCCGCACGTCCGACACCTGGTACGTCTACCGCGTCACGTCGACGGAGATCGTCATGCCGTCGCAGGTCGACGTCATCGCGCCCGTCCCCGGCGACCCGGGTGCCACGCCCACCGAGCGGTTCATCACGCTCACGACGTGCCACCCGATGTTCTCCGCGCGGGAACGGTTCATCGTGCACGGCACGTTCGACTACTGGGCGCCCGTGACGGACGGGACCCCCGCCGAGCTGCTGCCGGCCGCATGATGGGCGCTCGGCGACACCACGTGACAGGAGGCCGATGATGTACGGGTGGCTCTGGCGGCACCTGCCGGGTCCGTCCGTCGTCCGGGCGCTGATCCTGGCGGTCGCCGCGTTCCTCGTGCTCGCCGCGTGCTTCCTGTGGGTGTTCCCGGCGGTCGCGCCGTTCATGCCGTTCAACGAGACCACCGTGGGGGAGTGACGTGACCCGGATCCTGGTGATCGACAACTACGACTCGTTCGTCTACACGATCGTCGGCTACCTCAACCAGCTCGGTGCGGAGACCGTGGTCGTGCGCAACGACGCCGTCCCGCCGCTGTCCGAGCGCGAGGACTTCGACGGTGTCCTCGTGTCCCCCGGCCCGGGCACGCCCGCCGAGGCCGGCCAGAGCATGCAGGTGATCCGCGACTGCGCCGAGACCGGCACGCCCATGCTCGGCGTCTGCCTCGGCCACCAGGCGCTCGGCGAGGTGTTCGGCGGGACCGTCACGCACGCGCCCGAGCTCATGCACGGCAAGACGAGCGAGGTCGAGCACCACGGCGACGGCGTGCTCGTCGGGCTGCCGACGCCGTTCACCGCGACCCGGTACCACTCGCTGGCCGTCGTCGACGGGACCGTGTCCGACGACCTCGAGGTCACCGCGACCACGCACGGCATCATCATGGGCCTGCAGCACCGCACGCTCCCGCTGCACGGGGTGCAGTTCCACCCCGAGTCCGTGCTCACCGAGGGCGGGCACCGGCTGCTCGCCAACTGGCTGGCCGTCTGCGGCGACGACGAGGCCGTCGCGCGGTCGGAGGGCCTGCACCCGCTCGTCCGCCTCTGACGCCCGGTCGTCGGCCCACGACGCGCGGCGGACATGCGTCGGCGCCCGCACGCGCTGCCGCTGCGGCACCCGCACCCGCCCGCACCGCACGACGCGCAAGGCCCGCCCGTCCGGAGACGAGCGGGGCCTTCTGCGTGAGGCGCGCTACGGCTTGGGCGTCTGGGTCGGCTGCCCGTTGCTGTTGCCGCCTGGGCCCTTCGAGACGTGCAGGTCGATCTGCTGGCCCGGCTCGACCTCGGACCCGCCGTCGGGCTCGACGCGGATGACCGTATTCACCGGCTCCTCGGACTGCTCGTCGACGCGCCGCACGTTGGTCAGGCCGGCCTGCGCGAGCGCCTGGACCGCCTGGTCGTAGGTCATCCCGCGGAGGTTGTCCGGGACCACCGGGTTCTCGGGCGCGATGGCGATCTCGATGTTGATCGTCGTGTCCTGCGGGACGAGCGAGTTCGCGGGCTTGTCCTGCGAGATCACGGTGTCGGGCGGGAACTCGTTCGTCTCCCGCTCGCGCGAGTTCGCGTTGAGGGACGCGTCGTTGAGCAGCTGCTCGGCCTCGGCACGCGTCTTGCCGGCCAGGTCGGGCACCTGCACGTTGCCGGACGAGACGAACAGCTTCACCGGGCTCCCGGACGACGCCGACTCGCCCTCGGCGGGCACGGTGCGGGTGACACGGCCCTTGGGCTGCTTCGGGTCGTCCTCCGAGGTGCGGTTCGGGTCGACCGTGAGCCCGGCGGCCTCGATCGCGGCGACGGCCTCCTGCTCCGTCATGCCGGCCAGGCCCGTCGGGACGGTGGTGGTCGCGGGGCCGGTGGAGAACGTGACGGTCACGTTGTCGAGCTTCTCGACGGGGGTGTCGGCCGCGGGGTCGGACTTGATGGCCTCGCCCTCGGGCACCGTGTCGGACGGCTCCTCGGCGGGCGTGAACTGCAGCTCCGCGTCCTCGATCGCCGCCTTCGCCTCGTCGCGCGTCATGCCGACCACGTTCGGGACGGTGAGCTCCTCGGGAGCGTTGTCCCGCGAGTTCGCGACGAGGAGCGCGATGATCCCGGCGACGGCGAGCACGGCGATGCCGATGAGCACCCACATGAGCCACGGCTTGCGGCGCTGGTCCTCGTCGTCCTCGGGGAGGCCGGCGGGCGTCGTCGGCTGCAGACCGGTCTGCGCCCACGGCGACGTCGGTGCCATCGCCTGCGTCGCGGCCACGGCGGGCGGTGCCATGACCTGGGTCGCGTCGGCGGCGGCCACGGCGGCTCCCGCGGCGATGACGCCGACCGCGGGCGCGTTGACCACACCGCCGCGCAGCACGGCCTCGAGGTCGGCGCGGAACTCCGCGGCCGTCGAGTAGCGGGAGTCGCGCTCCTTCGCGAGCGCCTTCGCGGTGATCCGGTCGAGGGCCTCGGGGACGTCGGACGCGAACTGCGACGGTGTGGGCGCCGTCTCGCGGACGTGCTGGTAGGCGACCGCGACGGGGGAGTCGCCGGTGAACGGCGGACGGCCCGTGAGCAGCTCGAACAGCAGGCAGCCCGTCGAGTACAGGTCGGAGCGGGCGTCGACCTGCTCGCCGCGCGCCTGCTCGGGGGAGAGGTACTGGGCGGTGCCGATGACGGCCTGCGTCTGCGTCATGGTCGCCGCGGAGTCGGCCACCGCGCGGGCGATGCCGAAGTCCATGACCTTGACCGCGCCCGTCGGCGTGAGCATGACGTTCGCGGGCTTGATGTCGCGGTGCACGATGCCCGCGTGGTGCGAGTACTCGAGCGCCGACAGCACGCCGGCGGTGATCTCGACGGCCTCCTCGATGGGCACCGCGTGCCCGTCGCGCAGGATGCCGCGCACCGTGTGACCCTCGACGTACTCCATGACGATGAACGGCACGTGCGCGACGACGCCGGTCGGCTCCGTGTAGACGTCCTCGCCGGTGTCGTAGACCGCGACGATCGCCGGGTGGTTCAGGGCCGCGGCGGCCTGCGCCTCGCGCCGGAACCGGTTCTGGAAGGAGGGGTCGCGCGCGAGGTCGGAGCGCAGGATCTTGATCGCGACCGTGCGGCCGAGACGGGTGTCGTGGCCGATGTGCACCTCGGCCATGCCACCGCGCCCGATGAGCTCGCCGACCTCGTACCGTCCGCCGAGGATCCGGGATCCGTCGTCCACCACTAGGCGTCCTTCACTTCCGTCGTCAGCGGGCGCGCGGAGTCGTGACCGCGCCCGTCCACCGAGATCATCCCATCGGGACTGCCGCGACGAGGGTACTGACTGCCGTCGTCGCGTGGGGACGTGCTGTGCGCGACGACGGCCCCGGGCGGTCCGTCGAGGGGTGCGGCCCTGGTCAGGCCGTTGGCGAGGGCCGCGCCGAGCAGCGCGACCAGGAGGAGCACGAGCGCGAGCAGCGGCCACCGGAACCGCGAGAAGCGGCCCAGGCGCGGCCCGCTCGTGCGCAGCGCGGCGACGTTCACATGCCGCGGGGTGCTCGAGACGCGGGCGCGCGGCTCGTCGCGGCGCGTGCGGCGGGGCGGGTACGTCGGAGGGGCCTCGTCGGACGCGCGGCGCGCCGTCGTCACCGCGGTCGCGAACGTGTCGGCCGGGCGCGAGATCTTCGAGACCAGCACCGGGATGCCGCTCGGCGGCGTGCGCGGTACCAGCTTGTCGAACAGCCCGGCGAGCTCCTCGCCCGACTGCGGGCGCTGGGCCGGGTCCTTGGACAGCAGACGCATGACGAGCGCGGCGAGGGGCTTGTCGACGCTCGACGGCAGCGGCGGGACCGCGTTGTTGACGTGCGCGACCGCGATGTCGACCGCGGTCGGGCCCGTGAACGGGCGGTGGCCGACGAGCGCCTCGTACGCGACGACTCCCAGCGAGTACAGGTCGGACAGCGGCGTCGCGGCCTTGCCGACGGCCTGCTCGGGGGACAGGTACTGCGCGGTGCCCATGACCATGCCGGTCGCGGTCATCGTGATCTGGTTCTGCGCCAGCGAGACGCCGAAGTCGGTGATCTTCACGCGGCCGCCGCGGCCCAGCAGGATGTTGCCCGGCTTGACGTCGCGGTGCACGACGCCCGCCGTGTGGGCCGCGTGCAGGGCGCGCGCCGTCTGGGCGAGGATCGGCAGCAGCCGCCGCGGGGTCAGCACCGGCTCGCGCTCGAGCAGGTCGGACAGCGGCTCGCCGACGACCAGCTCCATCACGAGGAACGCGGAGCCGTCCTGCTCGCCGTAGTCGAACAGCTGCGCGATCGACGGGTGGTGCAGCGACGCCGAGTTGCGCGCCTCCGTGCGGAACCGCTCGAGGAAGCCGGGGTCGCCCGCGAACTCCTCCTTGAGGACCTTGACCGCGACGGGACGCGCGAGGGCGTCGTCGTGCGCCTCCCACACCTCGCCCATGCCGCCGGTCGCGATCGGCTTGATGAGCCGGTACCGGCCGTCGAGGGCCACGCCTGCTGCCGTCCTCACGATCCCAGCACCGCCTGGATCACGGCCTTCGCGATGGGCGCGGCGACGCGGCCGCCGGTCGCCTCGTTGCCGGCGCTGCCGCCGTGCTCGACGATCACCGCGACGGCCACGCGGGGCGCGTCGGCGGGCGCGAACGCGGTGAACCACGCGTGCGGCGCCTGGTCGTCGCCGGTCTGGGCCGTGCCGGTCTTCCCGGCGACCTGCACCCCCGGGATCTGCGCGGCGGTGCCCGACCCGTCGGCGACCACACCGACCATCATGTCGCGCAGCGCGGCGGCGGTCCCGGGCGACACGGCGGTCGACAGCAGCTTCGGCTCCGTCTCGTCGACGGTGTGCAGGTCGGCCGACCGCACCGTCTGGACGAGGTACGGCTGCATGAGCCGGCCCTCGTTGGCGATCGCGGCCGACACCATGGCCATCTGGATGGGCGTCGCGCGGACGTCGCGCTGGCCGATCGCCGAGCCCGCCGTCTCGGGTGCGTCCAGGTCGTCGGGGAAGACGGAGGGCACGACGACCGTGGGGATGGTGAACCCTTCGTTGAAGCCGAACCGCTCGGCCTGCGTGCGGATCGCGTCGTCGCCCAGGTCGAGGCCGAGCTGCGCGAACGACGTGTTGCACGAGACGCGCAGCGCGTCCGCGAGCGTGATGGGGTCGGCGCCGCACCCGCCGCCGCCGAAGTTGCCGACCGTCGCGGTGGTCTGCGGCAGGTCGAGCTCGACCGGTGCGGGCAGCGGCGACTGGGGCGTGTACGAGCCGCTCTCGAGGGCTGCCGCGGCCGTGACCAGCTTGAACGTCGACCCGGGCGGGTAGACCTCCTTGGTCGCGTTGCTGCGCAGCGGGTTGCCCTCGGCGGTCGACAGCGCGGAGAACGCCTCGCCGGCCGCCTTCGTGTCGTGCGTCGCCAGGGCGTTCGGGTCGAAGCCGGGCGTCGAGACGAGCGCGAGGATCTTGCCCGTCGACGGCTCGATCGCGACGACCGCGCCCTCCTGGTCGCCGAGCCCGTCGCGTGCCGCCTGCTGCGCGGCCGGGAGCAGCGTCGTCTCGACCGCCGCACCCTCGGGCCGGCGGCCGGTGAGCACGTCGCGCACGCGCGTGAAGAACAGCTGGTCACCGCGGCCGGTGAGCGCGTCGTTGGCCGCGAGCTCGAGCTCCGTGCGGCCGTTGACCACCGAGTAGAAGCCGGTGACCGCGGACCAGAGGTCGCCGCCCGTGTACGAGCGCTGGTAGCCGAACGCGTCGTCGACGGGCGCGGACGACGCGACGGCCTCGCCCGCGACGACGATCGGGCCGCGCGCGTTGCCGAACTCGCGGTACAGCGTGCGGACGTTGCGCGGGTCGTTGTTGAGCGAGTCCGCCTGGACGTACTGCACCCACGTCGTGCCGCCCATGAGCACGACGAACATGACGAGGACCACGGTGGCGAGGCGGCGCAGGGGAGTGTTCACGACAGCCCCTCGATCCGCTCGGTGGGCTGGTCGCCGCCGGTCGGGCCCGCGGTGCCGCCGCCGCCGTTCGCTCGCGCCGCGGACGCGACCGGCGTGCCGACCTCGGGTGTCAGGACCGCGCGCACGACGGGTGCGGGCCGGCGGGCCTCGTCGGAGATGCGCAGCAGCAGCGCGACGATGACCCAGTTCGCGACCAGCGACGAGCCTCCGTACGCGAGGAACGGCGTCGTGAGGCCCGTCAGCGGGATCAGGCGCGTCACGCCGCCGACGACGACGAACGTCTGGAAGGCGACGACGAACGCGAGGCCGCCCGCGAGCAGCTTGCCGAACCCGTCGCGCACGCCGATCGCGGTCCGCATGCCGCGCTCGGTGAGGATCGTGTAGCAGAGCAGCAGCGCGAGCAGGCCCGTGAGGCCGAGCTCCTCGCCGAGGGACGCGACGATGAAGTCCGACTCGGCGTACGGGACCAGGTCGGGCCGGCCCGAACCCCAGCCCGTGCCGAACAGGCCGCCGTTCGCGAGCCCGAACAGGCCGCGCACGAGCTGCCCGGAGCCGCCCGGGAACCGGTCGAAGATCTCCTGGTCGAACGGGTGCAGCCACGCGTCGAAACGCGCCCCGACGTGCGGGAACGCGGTTGCGGCGACGAGTGCGCCGCCCACGAACAGCAGGAGGCCGATGACGACCCAGCTCAGCCGCTCGGTCGCGATGTAGAGCATCGCGACGAACAGGCCGAAGAGCAGCAACGACGTGCCGAGGTCGCGCTCCAGGACGAGGACCGCGAGCGAGACGCCCCAGACGATGAGGATCGGGCCCAGGTCGCGCGGGCGCGGGAGCTGCAGGCCCAGCACCTTCGGCCCGGCCAGCGCGAGCGTGTCGCGGTGCGTCACCAGGTACCCGGCGAAGAACACGGCCAGCGCGATCTTGGCGAACTCCGCGGGTTGCATGCCGACGCCGCCGACGCGCACCCAGATCTGCGCGCCGTTGATCGACTGCCCGATGCCGGGCACCAGCGGGAGCACCACGAGCCCGAGCGCGACGATCATCGCCGTGTACGTGTAGCGGCGCAGCGTCCGGTGGTCCCGCAGCAGCACGAGCACGAGCGCGGCCAGCACCACGGAGATCGCGGTCCAGCCGAGCTGCCGCTCGGCGAACCCGGCGGCCTTGTCGCGCGCCTCGTACGCGATGTCGATCCGGTAGATCATCGCCAGGCCGACGCCGTTGAGCGCGACCGCGACCGGCAGGATCACCGGGTCCGCGTACGGCGCGCGCCACCGCAGCACCAGGTGCAGCGCCACCGCGAGGCCCGTCAGGCCCGCCGCGTACCCGATGACGTCCGCGGGCACGCTGCCGTCGATGCCGAGGCCCACGAGGGCGTAGCCGGCCACGGCGATCGCGAGCGCCAGCACGAGCAGGCCGAGCTCGACGCCGCGCCCCGCCCGCACCTGGTGCGGCTGCACGGTCGCCATCACGTCCACCTCACGGGCTGGTCACCCCGGCAGCAGGGTCGACCGCAGGAGCCGTGGTCGGCTGCGGGGCCGGCAGGAGCGGGGTCGCCGTCGGCGTGGGCGTCCGGGTCGGCTCGTCGGCCTGCTCCTCGGCGTCCTGCTCGAGCATCCGGACCAGGTCGCGCGCGTCCTCCAGGGACGTCGCGTGGATCGTCTGCTCGACGCGTCCGCGCAGGTAGGCGGAGCCGAGGTCGTCCATCGACGTGCCCGACCGCTCGACGACCGTCGACAGCGCGACCGGGCCGAGGGTCTGCGGCAGGCCGCGGAGGATCACGACCTCGCCGTCGGAGTCCGCGACGTAGTACTGCGTCTGCGTCCACAGGTAGCCGAGCACCAGCACCGCGGCCGTCAGGAGACCCGCGAAGGTCCACACGAGACCGGGGCGCACGCGGCGGCGCCCGGCAGGCACGTCGTCGTCCTCGTCCTCGTCACCCACCGTGCCGACGGTGACCGGGACCGCGGGCAGGTCGGCCGGGTCGTCGTCCTCGTCGTCCGCGGGTTCCTGCGTCTTCTTCTGGCGGGCGGCCGACTGCGCGAGCGACGCCGCGCGTGCCGCCGGGCCGTCCACCGCCGACGTCGGGTCGTTGCGCGTCGTCGCCGCCGCACCCACGACCGTCGCCGCCGTCGTCGGGCCCGCGCCGTCGGCGACGTCGTCGAGCTCGATGACGTCCGCCAGCACCACGGTCACGTTGTCGCCGCCGCCCGCGCGCAGCGCGAGCTGCACCAGCCGGTCCGCGCACGCGTCGACGTCCGCGATCGTGCGCAGCGTCTCCTCGATCGTGTCCGCGCTGACGAAGCCCGACAGGCCGTCCGAGCACAGCAGCCAGCGGTCGCCCGGACGCGCCTCCCGGACCGACAGGTCGGGCGTGACCTCCGCGTCGAAGTCGCCCAGCACGCGCATCACGACCGACCGCTGCGGGTGGTGCTCGGCCTCCTCCGGCGTGATCCGGCCGATGTCCACCAGGTGCTGCACGAACGTGTGGTCCGTCGTGACCTGCGTCAGCACGCCGTCCCGGAACAGGTACCCCCGCGAGTCACCCAGGTGCACCATCGCGAGCTTGTTGCCCGCGCGCAGGATCGCGATGACCGTCGTGCCCATGCCCGCGAGGTCCGGGTCCGCGTCGACGCGCGCCAGCAGGTCGTCGCGCGCCGACTCCAGTGCCGCCTCGAGCTGGTCCAGCGCGTCGTCCGGACCGTGCGACTCCCCGTCGAGCGGGGCGAACGCCGCGACCGCGACCGACGACGCCACGTCGCCGCCCGCGTGCCCGCCCATGCCGTCCGCGACCATGAGCAGGTGCGGACCCGCGTAGGCGGAGTCCTGGTTGTTCGTGCGCACGAGCCCGACGTCCGAGCGCGCCGCGTACCTGAGGGCGACGGTCACCGGGTTACCTCTGCAGCTCGAGCACGCTCTGTCCCACGCGGACCGGTGTACCGGTCGGCAGGGGGATCGGTCCGTCGACGCGCTGGTCGGCCAGGAACGTCCCGTTCGTCGAGCCGAGGTCCTCCACGAACCACTGGCCGTCCTGCGGGAAGACGCGCGCGTGCCGGGAGGAGGAGTAGTCGTCGTCGAGGACCAGCGTGCAGGACGGCGCACGGCCGATGAGCACCGGCGCCGTGCCGAGGGGGACGATCGTGCCGCGCAGCGGACCCTCCGTCACGACGAGCTTGCGCGGGCCGGAGCCGCTGCGCGCCGCACGCGGGGTGCGGACGGGGGCGGACGCGGCCGGGGCGGGGGCCGCCGCGGGGGTCGGGGCGACTGCGGCCGCGTCGACGGGCTGCGGACGGGCCGGCGCGGCTGACGCCGCACGGTTGGCCCGGCGACGGTCCGTGATGCGCGTGCCGTACAGGTCGCGGCGCAGCACGCTGATCGCCGACAGCACCAGGACCCACAGCAGTGCGAGGTACCCCAGCCGCAGCAGGGTGATCGTCAGCTCACTCATGCGCCGGCGTCACTCGTCCAGGTCCGGCTCGCCGCCCGTCCAGAACAGGATCCGGGTGCGGCCGATCATGAGGGTGTTGCCGTCGACCAGCGTCGCCGCCGGGACGTGGTGCCCCTCCACGTACAGGCCGTTCGTCGAGCCCATGTCCGAGGCGATCACGCCGTCCGGCGTCACCCGGATCTCCAGGTGGCGGCGCGAGACGCCCGGGTCGTCGACGATGATGTCCGCCTCCGAGCCGCGGCCGATCACCGTCACCGGGCCCGTGAGGATGTAGCGCTGGTCGTCCACGATCAGCAGCGGGTGGCGCGACGTCGGCGCCGTCGCCGCAGCGGGCGCGACCGCGCCGCGCACCGTCGCGCTGTGCACCCGGAAACGACCCGTGTCGAGGTCCGCGTCCTCGCCGAACGACACCGTCACCGGCCCGACGAACGCGTAGCGCTGGCTCGCGGCGTGCTCGGTGACGGTCGCGGCGAACTCGTCCGCCATCGCCTCCGCGCCCCACTCCTCCACGTGGTCGTAGTCGGCAGACGCGAGCTCGATCGTGAACTCGTTCGGCACCACCGTCCGGTCACGTCCCACGACCGCCGCACGGTCGTCGAGCTCCCGCCGCAGCGCGCTCGCGAGCTCCACCGGCTTCAGCTCGCTGCGGAAGGCCTTGGCGAAAGCGTTGTTCACGACGCGCTCCACGCCGTTCTCGAACTTGTCGAGGAAGCCCACGCCCACCTCCCTTACCCGTGCTGTGCCGTGGCGGCGCCGATGGTCGGTGGCCGTCCTGGACGTTGATGGTATCCGTGCCGCGCCCGCCACGGCCGGGTGAGGCGGGTGTTGTCGTGGGAGGACTCGGGGGAGGTCCCGTGCGGTGGTGGGTCGCGGCGTGCGTCCGAGCGTGTCCGGGGCGCCCGCGCGGGCGTCCTCGCACGTCATCGGGGCGGGTCGGGAACCACCCCGGCGCCGTGCTAATGTTCTCCGGCGCGCGCGAGTGGCGGAACGGCAGACGCGCTGGCTTCAGGTGCCAGTGTCCGAAAGGGCGTGGGGGTTCAAATCCCCCCTCGCGCACACTGTGATGTCGCAGGACATCGGCAACAGGCCGGACCCTCAG